>NZ_CP072014.1:3129670-3755604 GCF_017603825.1 Arthrobacter crystallopoietes | reverse complement strand
TGGCGGCGTTGGGCCAGGCGGCCATGTGGTGGCGCCAGCCCGTGGCGATGGTTGCCGCCATACCCTGTGCCGCCGTCGCTGTTCTGACCTGCATCGCGCTCTCCCGGCTTACAACGTCAGCGTCGACCACGCTGGCAAGCTCCCGCCGGTTCAAGGACCTCAGCGGGATTATCGGCATCATTCCGCTGATGCTCCTGGGCCCGATCATCATTGGCGTCACCGAGGGGCTGCAGAGCTCGCGCGACTTCCTCCCCTCGCTGGCCGACACCCTCGCGTGGACCCCGCTGGGGAGCATCTGGGCAGTGCCCGGCGATTTGGCGCTGGGAAACTGGGTCGTGGCGGCGGCCCGTTTCGCCATCGGTGTGGCGTTCCTGGCCCTGATCGCCTGGTTGTGGAAAATCAGCCTGGCCCGTGCACTGGTGACGCCGCCGTACAATTCGGTAACCCGCCGGGCCGGCGGCCGCCTGGGCTTCTTCTCCCGCTTTCCGGCCACGCCCGCCGGCGCCGTCGCGGCCCGGGCCCTCACTTATTGGTTCAAGGACCCGCGGTACGGTGCTTCGCTGATTTCCGTTCCGCTGATTCCGGTGGTGATGGTCTTCGCCTTCTCGCAGGGCGGCGATTTCAGTTTCATGATGTGGCTTGGCCCGATCATGGCGTTCCTGCTCGCCTTCGGCATCTCGGCTGACATCTCCTACGACAACACCGCCTTCGCCCTGCACCTGACCACCGGCGTCAGCGGTCTGGCGGACCGGGCCGGGCGCGTGCTGGCCTGCGCGGTCTTCGCGCTGCCGGTGACACTGGTTTTCGCCGTCGTACCCTTCTTCTGGCTGGGTAGCTGGGAGCTGCTGCCCGGCGTGCTGGGCCTGTCGCTGGGCACCCTGCTGACCGGCTTCGGGCTCTCCAGCGTGGTGTCGGCCCGCTATACCTACAACGTGCCGTTGCCAGGGGAGAGCCCCTTCAAGACTCCGCCCGGCTCAACCACCCGGATGATGATTGTGCAGATGGGCGGCATGGCGGTCCAACTGCTGCTGGTGCTCCCGGAAGCAGGTTTGCTGCTTGCCGCGATGCTCACCGGCAACGCGATCTGGAGCTGGGCCGCGCTGGCTGTCGGTTTGGTGCTGGGCGCTGTGCTGCTCTTTGTCGGGTTGCGGGCCGGCGGGAAGTGGTACGACCGCCGGGCCCCCGAACTGCTGCAGGCCGTGGCCGTCAACAAGTAGCCTCAGCTGCACGGAAAAGTCCCAATAACGACGGCGCGGCCTTGGGCTCCGCCGTCGTCCCTACCTCGGGTGGGGGGAAGCGGCGGGTAAGATGGACACATGACTTTGCCTCCTGATCCCTTCGAAAACGACCCGTACCGCGATCCCTCGGGGCCGGGCGGTTCCACCGCGACCATTGAACGCGAAGAGCAGCGCGAGGAACTCGAGCCCGGAGACCGGGAGCGCTTTGCCCACTATGTGCGCAAAGAGAAGATCATGGAGTCCGCGCTCTCCGGCGAGCCGGTGATTGCCCTCTGCGGCAAGGTCTGGACGCCGGGCCGCGATCCCAAGAAGTTCCCGGTTTGCCCCGAGTGCAAGGAAATCTACGAGGGCCTGCGTCCCGGAAACGACGATTCCGGAAAGAAGTAAACCGCTCTTCCCTTCACCTGTGGCCGTCGGAGGTTCCATCCGGCGGCCGCTGCCCGCTGCCTGAAAGTATGTACTGATTACCAGATGACCGAACCACCAGCCGCCGCAGAGGGAGCGTTGTCGGTTGCCTATCGGTCGCTGACCATCGGGCTGCTGGCCATCATCACGCTGACCGCGTTCGAAGCGATGGCCGTCGCCACTGCGATGCCGGTGGTCGCTCAGGAGCTGCACGGCCAGTCCAGCTACGGGCTGGCGTTTTCCATGTTCCTGACCGCCTCGCTGCTGGCCACCGTTGTCGCCGGCATCTGGTGCGACGTCAGGGGCCCGACGCCCTCGCTTGGTCTCGGCCTGGCGCTGATGGTGGTGGGCCTGGTGCTCTCCGGCGTGGCGGATAGTTTCTGGCTCTTCACCGCCGGCCGGGCCATTGCCGGGCTCGGCGGCGGTTTCCTGATCGTGGCGGTCTACGTGATCATCGGGCAGGCGTATCCCCAGCAGGTGCAGCCGGTCGTTTTCGGCTGGCTCGCGGCGGCCTGGGTGGTGCCGTCGCTGATCGGCCCCTACGTGGCCGGACTGCTGGCGCAGTACTTGTCCTGGCGGCTGGTCTTCTACGGCGTGGCACCAATCGTGCTGCTGGCGGTGCTGGTGATCTGGCCCTCGGTGCGCCATCTCGGTGCGCCGGAAGAGCCGACCATGGACCGGCGCCTGGGCAAGCAGCAGGTTGTCCGCGGACTGGTTCTGGCCGGCGGCGTGTTCCTGGCCCAATGGGCGGTGTACCAGGCAGTCCAGATGCCCGAGGCAGGAACGGCCGCGGCACTTTATGCCGTGGCGGGCGTTGGTGCCGTACTGGGGTTGCTGGCGTTGCCGGGTCTGATGCCTGCGGGCACGCTGCGTCTGAAGCGCGGGCTGCCCAGCGTCGTCGCCACCCGCGGCTGCATCAACCTCGCGTTTTTCGGCGCCGAGGCTTTCATCCCGCTGATGCTTGTTGCTTCGCACGGCATCTCGCCGGCGACCGCAGGCCTGGCGCTGACTTCGGGAGCGGTGGGCTGGAGCATCGGCTCGTTCGTGCAGGCGCGGGTGCGGACAGACCGGCATTGGCTGCTGGTCATCGGTTCCGGTGTGCTCGCCGCCGCCATGGGACTGATGTCGCTGCTGACCAACCCGGCGGCGCCGTTCTGGCTGCTGATCCTCGTGTGGGGAATCGCCGGTTTCTCCATGGGCATGGCTTTGTCCACGACGTCGGTCATGATTCTGAAGATGTCCGCTCCGGCCGAGCGGGGCCGGAACTCGGCGTCGCTGCAGCTGGCGGACCAGCTCGGCGGCGTGGTCGGCACCGCGGGAGCCGGGAGTTTGTTCGCGCTGCTGCGGAACCCGGACAACCCTGCGGATACCGGCGTGTACGTGGTGATCTGGCTCGCACTGGCCGTCTTCGCCGCAGCCTCCATGTACACTGGCTGGCGCAGTGCTGAACAGGATCCATTAGCTGCAAACCGCAAGGAGTTTCGCAAAGTATGAGTCAGGACACTCTCTTCGGTTCCGGACCGGCGCTACCCCCCGCCTACCCCGAACGGGCTGCCTGGGGTACCGCGCCCAAGCTGCGTCAGTGGCAGGCCGAAGCGCTGGAGAAGTACTTCTCGATGGCGCCGCAGGACTTTCTGGCGGTTGCTACTCCCGGCGCCGGTAAAACCACGTTTGCGCTCCGGGTCGCGACAGAGCTTGTCGAGCGCGGGACGATCAACCGCATCGTCGTCGTCGCCCCGACCGACCACCTGAAGCGCCAGTGGGCCGACGCCGCGGCGCGGGTGGGACTGTCCATCGATCCGAACTTCAAGAATTCCGACGGCGCCCATGGCCGCGACTTCATCGGGGTGGCCGTGACCTATGCGCAGGTGGCCATGAAGCCGATGCTGCACCGGGCCAAGACGGAGGTCGCCAAGACGCTGGTGATCCTGGACGAAATCCACCACGGCGGCGACGCACTCAGCTGGGGCGACGGCATCCGCGAGGCATTCGAACCGGCTACCCGCCGCCTGGCCCTGACCGGTACACCCTTCCGCTCGGATACGGCGGCCATCCCTTTCGTCGAATACGCCGAGGACAAGGACGGCATCCGCCGCTCCAAGTCCGACTACACCTACGGCTACGGCAATGCGCTGCGCGACCATGTGGTCCGCCCGGTGATCTTCATGGCGTATTCGGGGCAGATGCGCTGGCGCACCAGCGCGGGCGAGGAGTATGCCGCCTCCCTGGGTGAAGCGGCAGTCACCAAAGACATCACTGCGCAGGCCTGGCGGACCGCGCTGAACCCGCAGGGGCAGTGGATTCCGTCAGTGCTGGCGGCGGCCGACAAGCGTCTGACCGAGGTCCGCCGTGCCGTCCCGGATGCCGGCGGACTCGTGATCGCCACGGACCACGAGGATGCCCGCGCCTACGCCGGACAGCTCAGCCGGATCACCGGCGAATCGCCCACGGTGATCCTGTCCGACGATGCGGGCGCCTCCGAGAAGATCGAAGAGTTCTCAGCCTCGGACACCCGCTGGATGGTGGCCGTGCGCATGGTGTCCGAAGGCGTCGACGTGCCGCGCCTCTCCGTGGGAGTGTACGCCACCTCCACCGCGACGCCGCTGTTTTTCGCCCAGGCTGTCGGACGCTTTGTGCGTGCCAGGACGCGTGGAGAGACCGCCTCGGTGTTCCTGCCCTCCGTGCCCAACCTGATGGCCCTGGCCAACCAGTTGGAGCTGGAGCGCGACCATGCGCTGGACCGCCCGGACAAAGACAACGACGAGGGCTTCATCCCCGAAGAAGGCCTGATGGAGGCCGCCAACCGGGAGGACAAGGCTTCGGACTCGCTGACCAAGGGCAAGTACGAGGCGCTGGAATCCCAGGCTTCGTTCGACCGGGTGCTTTTCGACGGCGGCGAATTCGGCACCGGCGGCGAAATCGGGTCCGAGGACGAACTGGACTTCCTCGGCATTCCCGGCCTGCTGGATGCGGAGCAGGTAGGCACGCTGCTGCGCCAGCGCCAGCAGGAGCAGCAGTCCCGCAAACGCCTGCGCAGCGGCGCTGCCCCGGAACCCGAGCCGCAGGTGGTGGACCACCGGCAGCTGACGGAACTGCGCGGGCAGCTGGCCAAGAACGTTTCAGCCTGGTCCGCTCGCTCCGGCATGCCGCACGGTATGGTGCATTCCGAACTGCGCCGGATCTGCGGGGGTCCCGCAGTTGCCCAAGCCAATGAGGAACAGCTCAACAAGCGGCTGAAGAAGCTCCAGGACTGGTTTATCGGCCGCAAGTAGGCCCTGTAGCAACTGTCCGTCCGGCGGTTAGTTTCGGACTTGTTCCTGCACTACCTCGATGCCGTTGTCTTCGAGCTCCGCGATGGTTTCGGCCACCCGCCCCTCGTTGATGCCCGCGGTCAGATCCAGAAGGACGGACGTCGAGTAGCCGGCCTGCACGGCGTCCAGGGCAGTGGCACGGACGCAATAGTCCGTGGCGATGCCTGCGACCACCACTTCGTCCACCTCGTTCTGGCGCAGCCAGTCATCCAGGCTGAGTAGCTCCGCATCGTCCTCGTCGCCGTCGTCCTCAAGGTCGCCGGTGGCCACCTCGTCTTCAGGGGCAAGCAGGCCCTCGAAGCCGGAGTACGCAGCCGCATAGGCACCTTTGCGGAAGTAGGCATCGATTTCGTCGGTGTCCAGATCCGGGTGCAGCTGCGCGCCCTTGGTGCCGGCCACGCAGTGCGGGGGCCAGCTATCGACGAAGTCCGGCGCCTCGGAGAAATGGGTCCCCGGATCGATGTGCCAGTCCTGGGTCGCCACCACGAAGTCGTAGTTGATGCCGTGGGCCTCCAGATGCTCGCTCAGGTCTGCGGCAACCCGGGCGCCGCCGTCGACGCCCAGCGAGCCACCTTCGCAGAAATCGTTCTGCACATCCACGATTACCAGTGCACGGGTCATGATTCCTCCTCAAACTCCTCGAACTCAGTGGGAATTACCGCTTCGCCGCGCTGCAGGCGGCGGATGGTGCCGGGCAGCTCGGCCATTGACTTGTGGTGCCGCTCGGCCGCACGATCGACGCCTTCGGCGCCCGTCCATCCCGGCAGCAGTTCGCCGTTCTTCATGAACTGTTCGATTAGCGGGCGGTCATTGCCATCGTCCTTCGGCCGGTGCCCGATGCCGATGATTTCGGCGGTAGCTGTGCCGCGTTCATTCAGCCGGCGCAGGGCGTATTTGCGGCCGCCGACGGAGACTTTGTTCTTGGCCGCCTTCGCCACCGGCACCGGATTTCCATTGTCGTCTTCGCGGCTGACCAGCTTGTACACCATGCTCGCCGTGGGGGCACCGGAACCGGTGACTAGTTCCGTGCCTACGCCGTAGGAGTCAACCGGGGCGGAGGCCAGGGCCGCGATAGCGAATTCGTCCAGGTCCGACGTGACGGTGATGTGCGTATTGTGGTTGCCCAAATCGTCCAGCAGCTTGCGGACCCACTGGGCCTGCGTGACCAGATCACCCGAGTCCAGCCGCACGCCGCCAAGTTCGGGACCCGCCAGCTCAACGGCGGTTCGGACGGCATTTTCGACGTCGTACGTATCCACCAGCAGCGTGGTGCCCTTGCCGAGGGAAGCCAGTTGGGCCTCGAAGGCAGCCCGCTCGCTGTCGTGGAGCAGGGTGAAGGAGTGGGCAGCTGTGCCCACCGTCTTGATGCCGTACCGGAAGCCCGCCTCCAGGTTGGAGGTGCTGGTAAACCCCGCGATCACCGCCGCGCGCGCGGCGGCCACGGCGGATTCTTCCTGCGTGCGCCGCGAACCCATCTCGATGCAGGGGCGGGCGCCGGCTGCACTGGTCATCCGGGAGGCTGCCGATGCGATGGCGCTGTCATGGTTCAGGGCGGAGAGGATGAACGTTTCGAGCACACATGCTTCGGCGAAGGAAGCTTCGACGATGAGGATGGGCGAGTACGGGAAGTAGGCTTCGCCTTCCGCATAGCCGTAAATGTCCCCGCTGAACTTGAAATCCGCCAGCCAGTCGAGGGTGGGGGAGTCGACTACTTTGGTGCGGGCCAGGAAATCGAGCTGGGCTTCGGGGAAAGTGAAGTTCTGCACGCCCTCAAGGATCCGGCCGGTGCCGGCAACCACGCCGTAGCGGCGGCCGTCCGGCAGTCTGCGGGCGAACGCTTCGAAGACGGAGCGCCGGTGGGCAGCTCCGGAGCGCAGGGCGGCCTGCAGCATGGTCAGCTCGTAGTGGTCGATATACAAGGACGTGCTGGGAGGAACCCAGCCGGATTCGGTACTCACACCACAAACTCTAATCCGGTGTTCGCCGTCTGAGTACCCGGCACGGTCAAAGCGGCGCGGGGAGTCCTGAAGCCTACAATGGAATCCATGATGTCGAGCATTTACCCTGATTTCGCCCTGCCCGCGGTGGTGGTCAACACCATCGTCGACGCCGAAGCAGAAACGGCCCGGGACGCAGAAGTCGAGGAGCTCTCCGCAACGGACGTGCCTTGGGTTGTCATTGTCTGGAATGATCCGGTCAACCTCATGAGCTATGTCAGCTACGTCTTCCAAAGCTACTTCGGCTACTCGGAAGCCAAGGCCAACAAACTGATGCTCGAGGTGCACCGGCAAGGCAAGTCGGCGGTGGCCAGCGGCACGCGGGAAAAGGCAGAGCAGGACACCGTGGCAATGCATTCATTCGGCCTGTGGGCCACGTACCAGAAGGCGGACCAGGCGTAAGTATGGCCAAGGCATTCAGGAACACACGCAAGGGCATTACCGGCGAGCTGGAAGCGGCGGAGCGGGACCTCATCCGCCGGCTCTTCGAGGACATCATCAGCATGCTCGAGCGCGAGGGGATCGCCGACGAGGACCCCTTGGCGGCCATGGTCGGGCTCGACAGCAAGGCCGTCAAACCCGGGGACAGCGCCCTGCTTCGCCTGCTGCCGGATGCGGTGAAGAACGACGACGGCGAGGCGCTCGAGTTCCGCCGGCTCACCGAACGTTCCCTGCGCGAAGACAAGGTGGCGGCGCTGCGCGCCAGCTCGTTGCTGCTGGAGCAGAGCCAGGTCCAGCTGACCGCCGAGCAGGCCCGGCTCTTCGCCCGCGCGGTCAATGATGTGAGGCTGGTGCTGGCGGACCGGCTCAAGATCGAAACGGATGAAGACGCCCAGGCCCTGCACGGCATTGACGACTGGTCCCAGGCCGAGGATCTGGACACCTACCTCGCCCTGGTCTACAACTTCATGACCTGGCTGCAGGAGACCTTGATGCAGGCGTTGCTGGACGGGTTGGGCAGGCCGGAATCGAACAGTTGATGCCCGCCGGTGGGCGTCGGGCAGCGTCATCAGACTGTGAGATGGCTTACAGCTGCTGCACGGAAGTTCTGCAATAGCACGGCCAGGACTTATCCTCGTTAGATCATGAGCCCGGACGTGAGTGCGACCTTGAAGAACAGCCAACCCTCTGCCCCCATCGGCATTTTCGATTCGGGCGTCGGTGGGCTGACCGTTGCGCGTGCTGTCATTGACCAGTTGCCGCAGGAGTCCGTGCTGTACGTCGGGGATACCGCGAACGGCCCCTACGGACCCTTGCCGATCGCCGAAGTGCGGGCCAACGCCTTGGGCGTCATGGATGAACTGGTGGACTCGGGCGTCAAACTATTGGTCATCGCCTGCAACTCGGCCTCCGCGGCCGTGCTGCGCGATGCGCGGGAACGCTATACCGCCCGCTACGGAATTCCGGTGATCGAAGTCATCCAGCCGGCAGTACGCCGTGCCGTCGCCTCGACCCGCAGCGGCCGGATCGGCGTCATCGGTACATCCGCAACCGTCGGCTCCCGCGCCTACGAAGACACGTTTGCCGCCGCGCCGCACCTGGACGTCACATCGGTTGCCTGCCCGCGGTTCGTTGAATATGTGGAAGCCGGCGTGACGGCGGGGGACCAGCTCTTGTCCACGGCCGAGGAGTATCTTGCGCCGCTGAAGACCGCGGAGATCGACACCCTGGTGCTCGGCTGCACCCACTATCCGCTGCTGACCGGCGTCATCTCCTACGTGATGGGGGACAATGTCACCCTGGTCTCCAGCGCCGAAGAAACGGCGAAGGATGTCTACCGTGCCCTGGTGCGCCATGGTCTCCTGCGCCAGGACGGCTTGCCGCCGCAGCACCACTTCATTGCTACCGGCGACGCGGCCGCGTTCGAGGTGCTGGCCAGACGCTTCCTGGGGCCCGAGGTCCGCACCGTGGAGCACGTGGACCGCGTGGCGGCGCAGTACCCCACCGGAGCCATGGCGCGGATTACTGACGAGATGATCGCCGCGGCGAAGTCCGGGAACGGCGGGAACGAGAGCTCGCGGCTGTCGCATTTCGTCGGTGCCGGACGTGAGGACGCGGGGATATGAACCTGACCATTATCGGCTGTACCGGTTCGTTCCCGGGGCCGCTGTCACCTGCGTCCTGCTATCTGGTGTCGGCACATGACGGCGAAAGGACCTGGCGGATCCTGCTGGACCTGGGCAACGGTGCGCTCGGAACGGCCCAGCGTTATATGGACCTGGAAGACATCGATGCAGTCTTCCTCAGCCACCTGCATCCGGACCACTGCATGGATCTGTGCGGGCTGCATGTTGCCGTCCGGTGGCATCCGGACGGCTGGTCAAAGGGCCGCATCCCGGTTTGGGGGCCGGCCGCCACCGCGGATCGCATGGCAACCGCCTACGGACTCGAGCTGGACCCCGGCATGCACGAAGAGTTCGACTTCCACAACTGGACGGATAGGGAAACCGTCAAGCTGGGGCCCTTTACCATCACCCCGTACGCGGTACGCCACCCCGTGGACGAGGCGTACGCCATGCGCGTCGAAGCCACCGAGCCGGGCCCAAGAGGTTCGGTCACAAAGATCCTGACCTATTCCGGCGACACGGACAGCTGCGACGCACTGATCGAAGCTGCGCAGGATTCGGATATGTTTCTCTGCGAGGCGGCCTACCATGAGGGCCGCGATGACGCCATTGAAGGAATCCACCTGACGGGAAAGCGGGCCGGTGCCGCAGCGACCAAAGCCAATGTCAGCCGGCTGCTGCTGACCCATCTGCCGGTGTGGAACGACTCCGTGCGTACGGTCGAAGAAGCACGTGAGACCTACTCCGGCGGTTTGGCCGTAGCCGTGGCCGGAGTCAGCTACGTCGTCTGAGCCGTGGCCGTGCGGATAAGCTGGATTCATGACTTCAGTTGATTCGAGCTCCGCCCTGCCTGCAACCATCGTTCGTGCCGATGGGCGCGCACCGGACCAGTTGCGGCCCATCAGCATTACCCGGGGATGGTCCAACCAGGCCGAAGGCTCGGCGCTGATCGAATTCGGCAACACCCGCGTACTGTGCACCGCATCCCTGACCCAAGGGGTGCCGCGTTGGCTCAAGGGCGAGGGCCGCGGCTGGGTCACCGCCGAATACGCCATGCTGCCCCGGGCCACAAACACCCGCTCCGACCGCGAATCCGTCAAGGGCAAGATTGGCGGCCGCACCCACGAGATTTCACGGCTCATCGGCCGTTCGCTGCGCTCCATCATCGACCTCAAGGCCCTGGGCGAAAATACGATTGTGCTGGACTGCGATGTCCTGCAGGCTGACGGCGGAACCCGCACCGCGGCGATCACCGGGGCGTATGTGGCGCTGGCCGACGCCCTGCGCTGGGCCAAGGAAAACAAGCTGGTGGCCCGCAATGCCCAGCCGCTGATCGACACGGTGGCAGCAGTCAGCGTGGGGATCATCGACGGCGTGCCTATGCTCGATCTGCCCTACGTGGAAGACGTGCGTGCCGAGACGGACATGAACGTCGTCGTTACCGGATCCGGAAAGTTCGTCGAGGTCCAGGGCACCGCCGAGGGCGCGCCGTTTGACCGGGACGAACTGAACGCCCTGCTGGATCTCGCCCTCGCCGGCACCGTCGAGCTCGCACAGATCCAGCGCGAGACGCTGGGGGAGAGCGCATGAGCGGCTCGCCCGAGCAGGCCGGTGGGGCCCGCCTGGTTTTGGCCACCAGGAATCCCGGCAAGCTACGTGAACTGCGCGAGCTACTGCGGGGCCAGGTTCCGGGTCTCGACGTCGATACCCAGGTTATCGACGCAGCCACCGCCGGCGTGCCCGACGTGAAGGAAACCGGGGTCACCTTCGAAGAGAACTCCCTGCTCAAGGCACGGGCCGTGGCGGAAGCGACCGGGCTTGTCGCCGTCGCCGATGATTCCGGCCTGGAAGTCGATGTCCTCGGCGGGGCCCCGGGCATCTTTTCGGCCCGTTGGTCTGGTTCGCACGGTGACGACGCCGCCAACCTGAAGCTATTGCTGGCCCAGCTTGAAGACATCGGACCGGAACACCGTGCGGCTTCCTTCGTCTGCGCGGCCAGCGTTGTTTCGGCGAATATGGACGCAGTGGTGGAGGGCAGGCTTCGGGGAACGCTCCTGCCCGAGCCGCGCGGCGCCGGCGGCTTCGGCTATGACCCGATCCTTCAGCCTGAGGGCATGGACCGCAGCTGTGCCGAACTGTCCCCGGAGGAAAAGAACGCCATCAGCCACCGCGGGCAGGCCTTCCGGGCGCTGCTGCCGCATCTGGTCAAAGCCCTGAGTTGAGGCAGTGGGCTTCGTCACTGTGCAGACGTGCCGTTCGGCGAAGCGGAGGAGCGTAAGGCACACTTGAAGGCATCATGAGCATCCAATTCCACGCTGCCGTTTCCGCCCAGTCCACTGACTCCGCCGCGAACCTTACGGGCGTGGCCCAGTGGGCCGTGGACATGATGGAGACCATCGGGGCTCCCGGCGCCGGCCTGGCCATCGCGTTGGAAAACCTCTTCCCGCCTCTTCCCAGCGAAGTTATCCTGCCGCTGGCAGGCTTCACGGCCAGCCGGGGAAATTTCACGCTCATCGAGGCGCTGCTGTGGACCACGCTGGGTTCGGTACTCGGCGCCTGGCTGCTCTACGGGCTTGGTGCCTGGCTGGGACGCCGGCGGATGTACGCCATTGCTGACAAACTTCCGCTGGTCGACGTCGAGGACGTCGAAAAAGTAGAAGCCTGGTTCAACCGGCACGGTTACAAGGCGGTCTTCTTTGGCAGGATGATCCCGATCTTCCGGTCCCTGATTTCCATTCCGGCGGGTATCGAACGAATGCCCGTGTGGAAGTTCCTGCTGCTGTCCACGGCCGGCAGCCTGATCTGGAACACCATTTTTGTTTTCGCCGGGTTCTACCTGGGCGAAAACTGGCACTTCGTGGAGCAGTACGCGGACATCTTCCAGAAGATCGTCATCGCCGCAGTGATTATCTTTGCGGCCTACTGGCTCATTTCCAAGATCGTGAAGATCCGCAACAGCCGGAATTCAGCCTCCTGACTCAGGCTCCGGGCGGCTAAAGTCCGAGCTCGCGCAGCAGGTCCGTGCCCGGGATGTGATGGACCGTGGTCATCCCAAGCGCCTTGGCGGCCGCAATGTTTTCGGCCTTGTCGTCGATGAAGACGATCGCGGCCGGATCCGCGTTCAGTGCTGAGAGCACGTGCTGGAAAGCGCCGGGGTCGGGCTTGACCTTGCCGATTCGGGAACTATAAAAGCACTGCGAAAAATATCTCGTCCATGCCGCAGAGGAAAATTCGTCCGCCATGGCCAGCGGCATATTGGACAGCACCGCCAGCTCCGCGGTCCGCGAACTGAGCAAATCCAGGACATCGAGTGTGTCCAGATTCAGATGCGACCACTGGATAGCGTCCAGTGAATCCAGTTCCATTGCCCTGCCCTCGGAGACTGCCGAGCCGACTACCCGTGTCCAGTAGTCTCTTGAGGAGAGCCGGCCCTCGTCGTACTGCAGCCGGTGAAGCCAGTAAGCGCTGTCCGTCTGCCGCAGATTCAGGCCTGCCGCCTCTTCCAGTACCTGCCAGTCCGCTTCTTCCGGGGCGGTGGAAATCACCATGCCGTAGTCGAACAAATACCACTGCGGCCCGGGGGTGAGAGTAGCCATGTCTCAAGGGTAGCGCTGCGCCCGCCGGCTTCTAAGAGCTCCTGTGTAAACAGTTCGTGAAGCTTGTCCGCCGCATTGCTCCAAGGCATACCTCTTGACCTTCGGATCGTGTGGATCGCGATTGCCTTGGCGCTGCTGGGCTTGGTGGCGTTGACCACATGGCAGGGCTGGTGGCCCGCGGTCGTCGCGTAGTTCGTTGCGCAGACGCCGCTGAGCGTCTCGGGCTGGGTTGCGCTCTTCTGCGCCGTCCTCGCCGCGGGCTACTACCTCACCCTGCGCCGGGCCGAGCCGTAGGGGGCAAAGCCACGCTCCAGGAACACGCAATAACGACGGCGGCTGCCGGCCTTGGTGCCCGCAGCTGCGTCGTGTTTATGGCAGGAACTGTCCTGGCGGGCCGGTACTCTTGAGGGCGTGGGAATTGAGTTCACGGCCATAGACTTTGAGACAGCAAACGGGTTCAGGGGCTCTCCGTGTTCTGTGGGTCTGACCAAGGTGCGTGACGGGCAGGTGGTGGAAGAAGCTTCCTGGCTGATGCGTCCGCCGGAAGGCTTCGACCACTTCGATCCGCGCAACGTCCAGATCCATGGCATCACCGCTGACATGGTCGCCGGCAGCTCGCGGTTCGGGGAGATCTTCCCCGAGATGGCCGGCTTTATCGGTGCGGATGTCCTGGTGGCACACAATGCGGCGTTCGATATGGGCGTGATCCGCTCGGCGCTGGAGGTTTCTGAGCTCTCCGGGCCCGCCTATGACTACGCCTGCACTGTCATTCTTTCGCGGCGCAGCTACTCGCTCGTGTCCTATTCTTTGCCGTTCGTCGCCGAAGCCGCCGGCGTTCCGCTACTGAACCACCACGATGCGGTCGCCGATGCCCGGGCCTGCGCGGGCATCATGGTCGACATTGCAGCCCGGAACTCGGCGGCCAGCATTGCCGAACTTCTGGTTGCCATGCAGCTGCCGGCATCGCGGCTGCAGGAATACGTTCCGGGCCGCGACGGTCTCTCAAAACCAACAGTGAACGCCCGCAACCGCCAGGAACTGGCCGGCACAGCCGGGGGAGCGGCGCCGAGTACCGCCTGGACTTACTGGCCGCAGGAAGGCACCAATCCGCCGGCCAATCCCGAGGCGGACGAGACGCATCCACTGTTCGGCCAAACCATCGTGTTCACCGGCAACCTCGGAATCGAACGCCAGCAGGCCAAGATCCGTGCGGCCGCCCTCGGCGCCCAGCCAGCCAGCACCGTAACGCGCAAGACGAGTGTCCTGGTGGTGGGGGACGGCTTCGTCGCGGCGGACCTCACGCGGGGCCGGATCACTACCAAGGCCCAGAAGGTCCTGGCGCTGCACGGCCGCGGCCAGCAGGTCGAGGTCCTCTCCGAGGGGGAGTTCCTGCAGATGCTCGGCGGCGAATGGCCGTCCACCAGTGCCTGACCCGGGTAGCCTAAGCCGCGTCCTACTAAACCTGCGTACTACTAAACCCGCGCCTTAAAGGTCCAGCCGGAACCCGGTCAGTTCCTGGGACAGATCGATCAGTCGTGACGCGGCGTTCCGCTCCAAGGCATGGGGCTGCGGCTGCACCAGCGCGGGCCGGCCACGGAGCTGGAACGGCCCGTCCGGCCCCCAATAGTCCCCGTTGCGGACCTCGTTGTCCACGGCGGCGCGCACCAGTGGCCAGGCGCCGGCGTCCTTGCCCTGGGCGAAGGGGCGGCTGAACCGCCGCTGCATACCCGGGGCGGGCCGATAGGTAGCCACGCCGGGCCGGCGCGGGGTGAACATGCTGCGCGCGTAGCCGGGATGAGCCACCACCGAGGTGGCCGGGGAGCCCAGCAATTCCAGCCGGTGTGCCAGTTCAAAACCGAAACTCATGACTGCCAGCTTGGACAGGGCATAGGAGTGGTAGCTCGAGTACTTGCGGGGATGCGCCGCCGTGGTGAAGTCCGGCCTCACCCAGCGGTGGCTGACGCTGCCCAAATGAACAATCCGGCTGCCGTGGGCGGCCAGCGCGGGCATCAGTTCGGCGACCAGTGCAAAATGGCCCAGGTGGTTCGTGCCGAACTGGAGCTCGAAGCCATCCGCGGT
This sequence comes from Arthrobacter crystallopoietes, assembly GCF_017603825.1. Lineage (NCBI taxonomy): Bacteria > Bacillati > Actinomycetota > Actinomycetes > Micrococcales > Micrococcaceae > Crystallibacter > Crystallibacter crystallopoietes. The sequence continues at coordinate 3,740,912 of NZ_CP072014.1, read as the reverse complement.
GCTTTGCCGGAGCGGGGATCCGATGACGCCGGCGTTCGCCACCAGACTGTCGATATGCTCCAGCTCCGAGAGTTTCGCGGCCGCGTGCCGCACCGAAGCCAGGCTCGCCAGATCCAGATGCTGGTAGGTTACAGCTGCATCCGGACAGCGGGCCTTGATCGCGGTGATGGCGGCTTTGGCCTTCTGCGGATTCCGAGCTGCGATGACGACCTTGGCGCCCGCCTCGGCCAGTTGCTCCGAGGTGAAATAGCCCAGGCCGGCGTTTCCGCCGGTGACGACCACCGTTTTTCCGTGCAAGGGCGGCAATGCGTTGGGGATCCAGTCCTGAGTCATGGAACCAGCGTATCGGCCGGTCCGGCTGCTTACGCCGGGGCTTCGGTCTGGGCCAGGAAACGGCCCGCCATGCCGAGGACCACCTCCGGCGCTTCTGCCGCATCGATCCAAGACGGGGGCAGCGCCGCCTCGCCATAGAAAGCCCCGAGGATGTTCCCCGCGATGCTCCCGGTGGAGTCGCTGTCGCCGTCGTGATTAATGGCTATGGCGAGGGCACTGCGGAAGTGCTCTTCCGGCGTCGTATTCCCTGCGGTAGCCAGGACTGAATAAAGCGCGACGGCGAGTGCCTCCTCGGCGACCCAGCCCTCACCCAGTGCTGCGGTGAGTTCCGTCGGTGCCACCGCACCTTGCTCCGCCAACGCGATGGCTGCGCGGAGACTGGCGGCGAGCTCGGGGGCGGATGTTTCCTGCTCGGCACGGGCGAGTACGGCAGACGCGGCGCCGGCGAGTTCGACGTTCTCGTGGGTCAGCAGCCGGATGAGGGAGGCAAAGGCTGCGGCGCTGTGGTGTGCTGCCGGGTGCCCGTGGGTCAGTGCCGAGCCGTTGACCGCGAACGTGTACACCGTCTCCGGCGGGACGAACGGCAGCAGCCCGAACGGGGCGGAGCGAATCACGGATCCGCAGCCTTTGGACCGTGGATTCAGCGGCCGGGCCAAAGTCCCCATGTCGCCCGTGGCAAGCGCCGACAAACATGCTTTGCCCGGAGCGCGGCGCTGCTTGAGAACCGGTTGGGCGTCGATCCAGCGCGGGGCCGGTTCCGGGGCCGACTCGGGAAAACCGCCTTCCTGACCGGCGTACCAGCGTAGATAGGCCAGCCACAGGAGTGCTGTCTCGTCGGCGGCAGTGCCACCGTTGGCCCATTCCAGCGCTTCCACCAGGGCGTCTACTGTATAAAGGGTGAGCTGTGTGTCGTCCGAGATATGGCCCGGGAAATCCAGCTGGGAGAAATCCCGCAGCCCGTCGGGGCCGAAAAGCTCCTGGATCTGGTCCCAGCGGGAAAACTCAACGGCAGAGCCCAGTTGGTCGCCGAGGGCACCGCCCAGCAGGCAGCCGCGGACGCGGGAAGCGAAGTCAGTAGTCACCCCTCCACCTTATCCGTGCCCCATCACTGTTGGGCCGGGCAGAGCGAGCTTCATCAAGCGTCGTCGCAAGCTGTTCAGCGAACGTTCAGCTTTTTCCCAGTATTAGGTGAAACGCTGTAGTCGTTTTGTGATCGGACGCCGGTCCAGCACCGGCCCAAGGAGGTAATAACCAGATGTCGACAGAGCAGGCTGAGAACCCCCAGCCACGTCCCGCACCGCCAGCCGTGAGGGAGCTGCCTCCCCGGCTCGGGGAGGGCTATGGGATGTCGGCGCGGATTGCCGCCGAGATTGCGGGTGCCTTTCTGTTGTTCTTCGGTGCCTTGGGCATCGGCATGTTCAACCCGCAGGGCGGATTCGCCGTACCGTTCGGGTTCGGCCTGGCCGTGATCGCCGGCATGCTGGCGTTCGGCCACATCTCCGGCGGACAGTTCAACCCGGCGATCACGCTGGGCAGTGCGCTCGCGGGCAGGACCAGTTGGAAGAACGTTCTGCCGTACATCATCGCCCAGCTGGTCGGGACATCGCTGGCCGCCGTCGTGCTGTGGGTCATTATGCGCAGTCACCCGGTGGGATCCCAGGCCGCCCAGGTATTCTCCTCCGTCGCCAATGGGTATGCTTCCGGCGAAGACCTCGGCTTCACGATGGCCGGCGTCTTCCTCGCGGAAACCATCGGCACCGCGATGCTCGTGGCGATTTACCTCGGTGCCACGTCTTCGCGCGACCGCCTGCGCAGCGCTCCCTACGCCGTGGGTCTGGCCTTCGCCGTGCTGACCGCCGCCCTGCTGCCGATCTCCAATGCAGGCATGAACCCGGCACGCTCCACCGCGGCGGTCTACTTCGCCGAGCCGGCCGCCCTGGGGGAGCTGTGGCTGTTCTGGGCCGCTCCGGTGCTCGGTGCGCTCATTGCCGGGCTGCTGTACCGCAGCGCTGAAACCGTTCCCGCCAAGACGAAAACAGCGGACGACGCCGGACGGCGGGCTTCGGCTGCCGCCGATACCTCCACTACCGCTTCCGTTACCGGTACGGGGACGGGCACCACGGCCGGCGAAGGCGTCGCCGGGGGCAATGCGGTGGTAGACACCGTCGAAGACGACAAGAGCATTACTGACGGCAAGCCTGGCCGGGACGATCTCGGTGCCGCCGAGGCCCGTGACTTCTTTGACCAGAAACCGGCTCCCAAGGACACCGGCCGCAAGGACTCCGCCGAGTAAGGCGCTACCGCTGCCTGCTTTACCCAGCTGTGTCCCGTCCCTGCAGCAGGGGCGGGACACTGCTGTGTAAAAGGACACCTGTGGATGACGGCAGGTCTGCGAAAAACTGTCAGAGCCGGCAGGTAGCTTTGAAGTCATGAAGCTTTTGCACACATCGGACTGGCACCTTGGCCGGTCTTTCCACGGCGTCGGCATGCTTGGAGCGCAACAGCACTTCCTCGACCAGCTGGTGGATACGGTCCGGGAACAGGGCGTGGATGTCGTGCTCATTGCCGGGGATGTGTATGACCGTGCCCTGCCGGGGGTGGACGTCGTGACGATGTTTTCGGACGCGCTGTCCAGGATCCGGTCGGCCGGCGCCCGGATCATCCTGACCAGCGGCAACCATGACTCAGCCTCGCGCCTGGGTTTCGGCAGCGCCATTCTGGCCCACGGCGGCGTCCACCTGAGGACCCGGATTGCCGAACTGGCCACCCCGGTGGAACTTGAGCTTGACGGCGCCACCCTGGCCGTTTACGGCATCCCATACTTGGAGCCGCGGCTGACGGCAGAGGAACTGGAGGCAGCCGCGCCTACGCACACTGCCGTGATGCGTGCCGCACTGGAACGCATCCACCAGGATCTGGAGAGCCGCAGGGCACACGGGCCGGTCCGTTCGCTGGTCATGGCCCACACCTTCGCCAGCGGCGGATTGACCTCGGACAGCGAGCGGGACCTGAGCATCGGGGGAGTAGGGGCAGTCCCGTTGGATCTCTTCGATGGCCTCGACTATGTGGCGCTGGGGCACCTGCATGGGCGCCAGGAGCTGAGCGTATCGGTGCGGTATTCCGGTTCGCCTCTGCCGTATTCGTTTTCCGAAGCCGGCCACCACAAGGGCGGGATCCTGCTTGAATTTAACCGGGACGGCCTTGTGGGCGCGGAGAACGTCACTTGGGACACCGGGCGCCGGCTCGCCGTGCTGCGCGGCAGCATGGCGGACCTGCTGGAATCCGACAAACATGCCGCTGCAGAAGACTCCTACTGCCAGATCACTGTTACGGATGTCGAGCGGCCGCTGAAAGCCATGGAACGGCTCCGCGCCCGTTTCGCCCATACACTTGTCCTCGCTTTCGATCCGGAAGGCGGCCCACGTACGGACCGCCTGACCTACAGCGAACGTATCGCCAAAGCACAGGATGACCTGGAGGTCTGCTGCGGTTTTCTTGACCATGTACGGTCCCGGTCGGCGGGCGATGCGGAACGAGGATTGCTGATGGAAACCCTGGCCAAAGTGCAATCCGCGGAGGTGTCCGCATGAGACTGCACCGGCTGGAGATCCAGGCCTTCGGCCCGTTCGCGCAACGCCAGAGCGTGGACTTTGATGAGCTCAGTGCCCACGGCCTGTTTCTGCTCAACGGCAAGACCGGCGCAGGCAAGACCAGCATTTTGGATGCGGTATGTTTCGCCCTGTATGGATCCGTTCCCGGTGCCCGGCAGGGCGGCAAGCGGTTGCGCAGCGACCACGCGGACCCGGCCTTGGCACCGGAAGTAGTGTGTGAGTTCAGCGCCCGGGGCCGGCGCTTTGAAGTGACGCGCTCGCCGCAGTGGGACCGGCCCTCCACCAGGTCAAGCAAGGGCAGTGTTACCGAGCAGGCGCGCACCCTCCTGCGCGAACTCGTCGACGGTAGTTGGATCGAGAAGTCGGCCAGGAATGACGAAGCCGCCGTCGAACTTGGCGATGTGCTGGGCATGAGCCTTGACCAGTTCACCAAAGTGGTCATGCTGCCGCAGGGCGAATTCGCGGCCTTTCTCAGGGCGGACGCCAAAGAGCGGCGTCCGCTGCTGCAGCGTTTGTTCGATACGGACCGCTATGAGCTGATCGAGGAATCCCTGGCGGCCGATGCCGCCGCGGCACGGGCGGCTTTTTCAACCGCCGAATCGGAGCTGGGACACCTGCTGCGTCGTGCGGAGGAAGAAGCGAACCGCCACCTGGCGCCGGAACAACTGCCGGAGGACAGTGCCCCGGCCACCGAGAAGCTGCGGCATCTGCACTCGTCCGTCGAGCGGCTTGCGAAGGAGGCAGAGGATGCCGTCGTGAGTGGCCGTAGGAAACTCGAAGAACTCAGGAGCGGCATTGCGCGGCAGGAAATGCGCCTGGCCGACCACACGGACTTGCTTCTCCTGCAGAGGCTGGAGGCGGAGCAGACGGCAGGGGCGAACGAATCCAGCCGGCGCGCCCACGTACTTATGGCCCACCGGGCCGCGGAACTGCTGCAATCCAGCATCCGGCACCGGGACCAGGCTTCGTCCAGGACCGAGGACAGCCTCCACGCGGCACAGACAGCATTCGAACGCGCAGCGCGCCATCCGCTATGCGGCATTTACGCGCCCGATTTCGTATCCGGGAAGCTGGAACTGCGGGCTACGGGAGCCGGCCGGGCACAAGAGTTGATCGAAACTGTTGCAGGCAGCATTGGCCACGAACTGGGCAGGATCCGCGCCCTCTTACCTGAGGAAGCCCGCCTGAAAGAGGCAAGGGCCCAGGCAGAGAGGCTGCTGCAGACTGCGGATCAGCTTGACCGCCGCTACGAAAAGGTAGATGCGGAGGCAGAAGCTACCCGCGCTGCCGGCGAACAATTCGCCGCCGACCTGGCCGCCGCCGACGGCGCAGACTCGGACGTCGAACGGCTCGGGCAGCGGTTGAAAGAGGCAGAGGCGGTCGCGGAAACGGTGTCCGCCTACGGCGCATGCCGCGCCCGGACTGACTCTGCCAGGCGGATGCGCGATGAAGCCAATGCCGTGCAATTGCAGTTGAAACAGCACTGGCTGGACCTTCTGGAGCGGCGGCTGGAGCAATCAGCCGCTGAGCTCGCCCACACACTCGAACAGGGTGAACCGTGCCCGGTCTGCGGATCTGACGAACATCCGCGGCTGGCAACAGCAGACAGCGACAGCATGGTCAGCCGGGAAGAAGAAGCCGCAGCCCGGCGGGAGCATGCCCAGGCCGAGACCGCCTACGCGAAATCGCAGGAAAGCTTTGCTGCCCTCGAGAATAAGTTGGCGGCCCTGGCGGCCCAAGGCGGGGAAACCGAACCGGAAGCGGCCGCTGCCGGTGTCCGCGACCTGCAGGAGCTCCTTGGCAAGGCACAGGAGGCCGCACAGAACCGCGAGCGTCTGCGCGGCCTGATCGAAAAGAGCCGGGACGAGCTCGCAGCGCTGCTGAGCCAGGGGTCGGAACTGGCGGTCGCTGCGGCCGGTGCCCGCTCGGATGCCGAGGCGGCGGCGCGGCATGCCGACCAACTGGAGCAGAAGATTGCTTCGGTTCTGCCGCCGGGCGGCACACTGCAGGAGCTGGCGGAGAGCTTGACTGCACTGGACGGCCTGCTCAAGCGATGCCGTCAGTTGCTGGGGGAGTACACGTACGCGCTGGCAACGCTGGAACGGTGCAGCAGTGAGCTAGAGGACGCCATAGCGGGTTCCGATTTTGGCTCGGAAGCCGATGTCCTGTCCGCGCTCCTCTCGGCGCGCGAGCTGGAACAGGCCCAGCTGCAGGACCGTGAATATGCCTCCCTTGGCCAGCGGATCGAACTGCTGCAGGCCTCAGACCGCGTTGCCCGTGCTCGGCAAGCCCAAACGGATGGGGAACCGCTGCCGGACGAGGCGGAGTTGGAGCAACTACGGCACAAGGCGCTGGCTATGGAAACGGAGCTGCAAACCGTGGCCGTGCGGCACGGGGTGCTGCAGGAGTCCGCGGAACAGCTGCTCGGCTATTCCCGGCGGCTGGAGGCAGCGGCAGCATCGCTGGAGCCGGTCCGGGCACGTTTTGAACTGGTGCAGTCCGTTGGCGATACGGTCCGCGGCCTGGGCGAAAATGAACGGAAAATGACTCTCACCACCTATGTCCTTGCTGCCCGGCTCGAGCAGATCGCCGCGGCGGCCTCGGAACGCCTGCATGCCATGACGGACGGACGTTACCGGCTCGTCCATGACGACTCGAAGTCTGGCAACAAGAAGTCGGGTCTCGGGCTCCATGTCAGTGACGAATGGACCGGACAACGCCGCGATACCTCGACGCTCTCTGGCGGTGAATCCTTCATGGCATCGCTTGCCCTTGCCTTGGGGCTTGCAGATGTGGTCCAGGCGGAGGCCGGCGGAGTCGATATCGAAACTCTCTTTGTGGACGAAGGATTCGGCAGTCTGGACGAACAGGCGCTCGAACAGGTGATGGACGCCCTCGAAGGCCTCCGCGACGGCGGCAGGGTCGTAGGACTGGTCAGCCATGTGGCCGAAATGAAGCAGCGAATCGGAGCGCAGCTGCTGATCAGCAAAGGTCGAGATGGATCCACCGTGCGGATGATGACGGCGGAATCACCCATCTTGCAACCGGTGTAGGATTATGCCGTTATCCGGGTTGGGCGCATCGGGAGGCGGGACGATGCGCGGTTCTTGCTATCGGAAAACGACATGACACGAAGTGCGGACTCCACTCCAACTCCCAACGCCCCAGCGGCTGAGGCCACGGGCGACGTATCGGAAGCATCACCGTCAGGCAGCATTTTCGGGCGTTACGCACGCTTGCCAGCCTTGGCGGGACCAAGTTTCCTGCCTATTGCCTTCCTCGCACGGCTTCCCTTGGCCATGCTCACGGTGGGAGCGCTGACTCTGCTGACTGCCGTTAGCGGTTCCTACGCAATCGGTGGCTTCGCCGCCGGCGCAGTTGGCATCGGATCCGCCATTGGCGCTCCCGCGATCGGCTATTTCGCCGACCGGGCAGGCCAACGCCCGGTCCTGCTGATTTCGGCTGTTGCCCACACACTGAGCATTGGCCTCGTCCTTGCCGCCGCCTACCTCACCGCCAATTTCGCCGGGCCGGACATCCTTTTCGCCCTCGGCGCTGCGCTGCTCATGGGAGCCACTTGCCCGCAAGTGGGTCCGCTGGCGCGCGTGCGGTGGATGGCGATGACGAGGAACAACAAGCAGGACCTCGATACGGCCCTGTCCTACGAAAGTACTGCCGACGAGCTGACCTTCGTGCTGGGGCCGGCACTGGTGGGGCTGCTTGCGGCCTTGGTAGCAGCCTGGCTGCCGTTTGCGCTGGCGGCTACCCTGACCCTCGTCATGGTTTCGGCCTTCGCTGTCCACCCGACCTACCGCAGCGTCCAACCACTGACCCCGAAGCTCGTTGAACGGCACCCGCAGGCAGCGGCGGCGGCACGGAAGACTCCGGTGAACTGGGGCGTGGTCATTATTCCTGTTGCCGGGATGATTGCCATGGGGACGTTCTTCGGTGCCACCCAGAATGCTCTCAATGCGTTTGGCGGTAGCTTTGGTGCGGCGGACACGGCAGGATTGCTCTATGCCGTGCTTGGACTGAGTTCCGCAGTCACGGCGTTGTCTGTCGCCTACTGGTCGGAGACGTTTTCCCATGCCTCACGCTGGATCGCCAGTGCCGCAGCGATGGCCGTCCTCAGCCTTCTGCTGTTCCTGCCAACTGAAGTTGTGCCGATGCTGGTAGTACTGCTGCTCGTGGGCCTGCCGGTCGGACCCACGATGGTCACCATCTTTACCATCGGGGGAAAGGTCGCTCCGGACGAGCGGCTGGGCACTGTCATGACCCTGCTGGCTAGCGGCGTAGTGCTCGGCTCGGCCCTTGGTTCGGGAATTGCCGGGGCGATTGCCGAAACATCCGGCTACCGGGGTGCCTTCGCGGTCGCGGCCGCTGCGTCCGTAGCGATGCTGGCCGTAAGCATTCTCGGTGCAATCCTGGTTCGCAAGCGGAGCTAGTCAGCGAAGTTCGTCCTCTATCACGGCAGCCGCCCGGACCAATTGTGCTCCCAATTCATCCTCCGGCTTGTCCGTCCAGACATAAACGACGGCGATCGCAGCCGGCAACTGTCCAGGAATCCGGATGGGCGCCGCCACGGAGGACGTTCCCGGAATAACTTCCTCATGGCTGACGCTGTAACCAGCTTCGCGGGCCTTTCTGGCCTCGGTACGGTAGGGCTGTCCCGGGGCGATCTGCTCCCATTGCTCCTCCGTCAAGGCGGATTGGATGGCGATGCCGGGACCGCCTGCGGTGAAGGAGTGTCGCGTGCCCGGTCGTGGGGCCAACGTGGCTGAAGCATGGCGGGGCTCCACCGTGACCAGGGTAACGCAGTCGTGCTGGTCCCACACGGCAAGGAACGCCGTCATGGCCAGTCCGTTCGCCAGCGCGGTTAGCTCGGGAAGTGCCGCTGATTGCAGATCACGGGAGACACCGCGTGCCAGCGCGGCCAGACCCGGCCCGGCCTGTACCCGGCCTGCTGAGTCACGCAACAGCAACGAATGATCCTCCAGCGTCCGTAGAATCCTGTAGGCGATCGACCGGTGCACGCCCAGAGCCTCCGAAAGTTCTGTGATAGTCATCGGCGACTGTGCCTCGGCCAGTATCTCGAGGGCCCGGATCCCGCGGGACAGAGTCTGCGAATGGGCGGGCGTTTTGGCGGACGCCTCCGCGCGCGCCGGGGCACCAGCGGGAGCCGCTGGAGCCGAAATACGAGCCTCACTCATCAGACCATCCTAATTTCCGTCGGGGAGAACCAGCACACAAGGAATTGTGTCTGCACTCACATTCCTACATTGTTCTATATCGGGACGTGATGTTCAACTATAGAACGCGATCGCTAGGTTCGAGGAGGTCTCGCGGCGCCTCGGCGTGCAATGCGGGCGCCGCGCAAGATGAGCAGCCGGGCGCGTGCTTCGAGGAGATGGTGTAGCGCCGTTTCGCTGCTGCAGGCGGAGGTGTGCCGTTGCCCAATCGTTAGGCTTCGGCCTGTGCCCCAGGTCACCTTCGTGTAATATTGCCAGAGTCACATTACCGACCGTTCTGTAAGTAATGTTCCCGTTCGGACAATCGGAGTTTCTTATGTCAACGTCAGAAGAACTGGCAGACAACCTTCCTCCCGCTACGCGGCACGAGGAACGGAAGGTTCTTGCCGGAACGCTGGTCGGCACCACCATTGAGTGGTACGACTTCTTTATCTATGCCCAGGCAGCCGGCATGGTGCTGGCTGGTCTGTACTTCGCGCCGCTGTCGCAGGAGAGCGCGGGTCTAGCCCAGATTGTGGCCTGGGCCTCGCTGGGCATCAGTTTCCTCTTCCGCCCGCTGGGTGCCATTGTTGCCGGCCATCTGGGGGACCGCCTTGGACGCAAGCTGATGCTGGTATTTACCCTGCTCCTGATGGGTCTGGCGACTACCCTCATCGGTGTCCTGCCGACCTACGCGGAAATTGGCGTTTGGGCTCCGATCCTCCTGGTCTTCCTCCGGATCCTCCAGGGCTTCTCCGCCGGTGGTGAATGGGGCGGTGCCGCCCTGATGTCCGTGGAGCATGCTCCGCGCAACAAGCGTGGTTTCTTTGGGGCGTTCCCACAGATCGGTGTTCCCTGCGGAATGATCCTGGCTACCGGAGTCATGTGGCTCTTGACCACGTTCATGACAGAAGAGGCCTTCCTGACTTGGGGCTGGCGTATTCCATTCCTGTTCTCCGTGGTACTGATTGTTGTCGGCTACTTGATCCGCCGGACAGTCGACGAGAGCCCGGTCTTCAAGGAGATGCAAGAGCGCAAGAAAGAGTCTGCTGCTCCTTTGGGCCAGTTGTTCAAGCACAACTGGAAAGAAGTCATCCTGACAGCATTGATCTTCATTGCGAACAATGCTGCCGGCTACCTGCTGATCGCCTTCTTCGCCTCCTATGCAACCAAAGAAATCCCCGACGGCGGGCTGGGCATGGACCGCTCCGCCGTGCTGCTGGCGAGTACGCTGGCAGCGTTCGGCTGGCTCGCTTTCACCATGTATGGCGGTATCCTTTCCGACAAGATCGGACGAATCCGCACCTTCCAGATCGGCTACGTTTGGGTCCTGCTGTGGGCCGTTCCGATGTTCTTGCTTATCGACACCGCCAGTATCATCTGGTTCACGGTGGCAGCCTTTGTGCTGACCATCGGGCTCGGCCTCTCCTACGGTCCCCAGTCGGCGTTGTACGCGGAGATGTTCCCCGCCAACGTCCGTTACTCCGGTGTCTCAATCGGTTACGCGATCGGCGCGATCCTGGGTGGCGCTTTCGCTCCGATGATCGCGGAGTTGCTGCTGGGATGGACGGGAACCACCATTTCCATCGGAATCTACATCGCGGTGCTGTCTGTGATTTCCCTGGTCGCCGTGTCCGTGGTCAAGGAAACCCGGGGTGCCAATCTGCGCGTGGAAGAAGCGCACCGGGAGTACCTGCAGAAGCATCCTGAGGCCCGCCAGAACTAGGATTCCTCGGGTCAAGAAGGCGGGCGGGCTGTTGCGGATCTCCACGTACCAGCCGGCCCGCCTTTTTGTTTTGCACCGGATGGTCGCGTCCCTGGCGGTGTCACTGCAGACCTGCGTCCGCCTGCTAGAGACAGGTGGAGAGCCAGCGGGCCGCTCGGGAATCTGATAATCCGTGCATTGACCGTAGTGGTCACTTGGCTGCCTTGCGGCGTCAGGCTCCGCTATCCGCCAGCACCGAGCTACGGCCAGGGACGGTCCATGGACGCCGCACCGGTGCATGATGTAATCGATCGATCCGACGGCCGGGGTCCAACGGCATGTCGCGTTGGCGGACCAGAATATTGTGCGGGCTGAAGGTGAAGCCGGGTTCATGCGGATAGTTTTATCGTCCAGGAGTCCTGGTAGGCGACTCTGACCCGTTCCAAGGACTGCCGGCCCGTCCAGAACCTGATGCTGGCAGAGTCCGGTGGGCGTGGACTTTGGCAATTAGAGCCGAGTAGCAGCTCTCAGCAGAGGTACGTGGCGAAACATCCAAGTCCCGCACCTGAAGCACCACCACGGGCCATCGGGAAGCATTCACAGCATCAGTGCCGTCAGGCGCCCTCCTGTTGTACCGCACGATGTAGTACCCGGATCCGAAGAGCCCGGCTGCCGAGACATAGGTTCCGGTGGCATCGATTTCCTTACCGAAGTGCTGGATCCGGTGTGCTCTCCGTACTGTCAGCATTCCTGTCAGAGGTCAAGCCAGCACGATGGGTAGTTCTCCCCATCGCAGGTTTCTGCGCCAGTCCATAGGCTGGGGGAGGAAGCCGGGCTTGGGAAGAAGCCCGCTTCGTCTGATCCCAGGTCGTTGAACGAGAGGCCTGAGACGGAAAAACCGGCGCTGCACAGCCCCCCAACCTCTGCAGCCCCGGTTCTTCTGTTTAACGCGTGATTGTCTTGACTCCAACTCGCACTCACACCGTCTTAGTCATCCCCGTTTCCGCCGCCACCAATGCCGCTGTAGATCTGAGGCCTGGCACTTTTCAGGTACAGTCCCCAGAGCACTCCGAGTACCCCGGGCACCAACGCAACCGCGGGAAGGATCCATGAAAGCGGTGACGTTCCCTCGGTGCCTATGAGTACATCGAAGTTGACGACGATCATGATGAATACGGCGCCCAGGAGCGCGACAGCGAGTGCTGGAGCCAAAATACGCGTCCAGACTGAATATCCTTCACCGTGCCTGCGGAAGTATCCGATGACGGCCAGCGAAATCAGGACGAGCAGCAGGACAAGACCGAATGCCCCGGTGTTCGTCAACCATGTAAAGAAGGTCAGGACAGGATACAGCGGGCCGAGCTCGGAGCCGATGCCAGCGACGGCGAAAATGAACAGCATCACCAGGGCAAGCGCGGATTGGACGAGCGAGCCGGCAACGGGAGCGTGGCTTTTCGGACTGACGTAACCCAGCCGTCTCGGGAGGACGCCTTCCCGTCCCAGCGAGAAGACATACCGCGCTACGGCGTTGTGAAAGGCAATGAGTGCTGCCAGAAGACTAGTGATGAACAGGATCTGCGTGATGTCCGCTGCGACAGTACCCGCATGCGCGCTCAGAAAGACGAAGAGCAGGTCGGGGCCGAATTCCTGGGATTGAGCGACAACCTGGCTAGGCCCTGTCGCGATGGTTGTCGCCCAGGCCGAAAATGCGTAGAAGAGTGAGATGACGGCAATGGCGATGAACGTGGCCCGCCCGATCGAACGCTTGGGATCCTTGGCCTCCTCACTGTAGATGGCGGCCGACTCGAAGCCCATGAATCCGGCAATGCTGAACGCCAAAGCTGCCCCCACTCCTGCAGTGAACAGGTTCGATGGGGCCAGGCCCGCTGCCGAGACACCCTCCGGCTGCACGGCCAAGGCGACAATGTCGAACACAATGACAGCCAGGAATTCCAGACCTACCAGAACGGCGATCACTTTGACCGACAGATCTACTTTATTGATGCCGAGCCAGCCGACTATCAAGAATCCGACGGCGGCGGTCAGCCACCATGGAACTTCTGCGCCGATCTTGCTGCCAATGAACGAGGCCGACGCGAAGCCGAACAGGCCGTAGATGCCGATCTGCATGGCGTTGTAGGCGACCAGCGCCACCCACGCCGCGCCGACTCCGGCCGCCCGTCCCAACCCCTGGGCAATGTATGCGTAGAAGGCCCCGGCATTGCGGATATGGGCGCTCATTGCCGAGTAGCCCACCGCAAAGACCGCCAAACAGATCCCAAGGACCAGAAAGGACGCAGGAATTCCCACCACACCGGTAACGGCGAAGTTGCTGGGTGTGCCGCCGGCGATAACAGTCAGCGGCGCTGACGCGGCAATGATCATGAAAACAAGGGCAGGCACGCCCAAAGTCCGGCGGCTTAGGCCTTGAATCTCTGTGCTGGGTGGAGTTTGAAGTGCTCGTTGCTGTGCCATTAAAACCTCCAACGGGAGAATAAAAGATCTCTCAATTGTGGCATCAATCACTCGACGAGGGGTTGTCGTCGCGGGCAGCGGTCTTGTCTAAGCGTGCACAGCTTGCATTACGGTGCTGCTTGCGGTGATGTACGGGCTCTAGGTGATGCTAGGAGAGTGGCGCTCGGATGCCTGTTATTCAACCCAGACGGTAGGCGCTGGGCGTTTGTCCGTAGGCACTGCGGAAGATTCGGCTGAAGTGCGCGGCATCGACAAAGCCCCACCGGTTGGCAATGGTTCCGACGGACCGGTCGGCAAGAATCGGATCGCGGAGGTCCCGCCGGCAGTGTTCCAGCCTCCGTGCCCTGATCCAGGTGGCGACAGTGGCATCGGCATTGTGGAAGATGTTGTGCAACTGGCGGGTGGAAATGTAGTGGGCAGCCGCGATGTTCGACGGAGCGAGGCCTGGATCGCCAAGGTGGGCTTCGATGTACTGCCGGATGCGGACCAGCAGTTCGCTGTGGCGTCCTTCCTCGGTGCTTCGTCTGGTGCTGAGTTCATTGTCGAACATGGTGGCGATCAGATCGACGGCATTGTGCGCCAGTCTGTGGCCGCTCGGTCCGGTGAGCACTTCCAGGTTTTCCGCCAGTTGCATCATGAATGGGCTGATCATTCGGCCCAGACCTTGGTCTCCAGCCATCCGTACGGCTGTCAACTGACCTACCTCGTCGGGGGAGAGGTCCAGGATGTCATGGGGAAACATGACCACCAGTGTCCGGAAGTCCTCCTCAAACGCCAGGGTGTAAGGCCGGTGGGTGTCGTACACTGCAATGTCACCCGGACGCAACGCGGCTTCCCGGTTGTCTTGGATGAGGATGCCGTGGCCGGAGAGTTGCAGGTTCAACTTGAAGAATAGCCGCTCGGACCGTTCGATCAGCGCGGGAGTGCGCAGTACCTGGTGGCCTTGTGCGGTCACCTCTACGATGGAAAGTTCGTCCAGCACCCGCGAACGCAGCACGCCACTGAAATCTTGGATTTTGTCCGAGCGGACTTCCAAGGGCACGAAGGATTCGGACACGAGGTGGTGCCACTGACTGAAGTTGTTGGCGACTGCCGTCTGCACATCACCGGACTGCTTTGCCCGCACACCGCGGACTGTAGTTGCTGGCACGACGTCCCCTTTACTCCTACCCGCCCTTTGCTGCGGGGGTGTGTGGTAAAGCACACTCCGTCTAATCTAGCGGCTTTTATCGACCGCCGCCACGTTTTTCGACAGCTGGCGAAAAACTAACGATCAGGGGCAAGTCGCTAGTAGCTCCAGGTAGCCATCCAACTGGGCCGCCAGATGGGTCGGGGAGTAGTGGTCCGGATCCAGGACCGCAGTTATCTGGGCGCCCAGTACCATATTCATGACATGCCCCGCGATTGCCTCATCGCTGACTGCGGTGGAAACCTCGCCGTGGGCGCGAGCCTGCTGCAATTGCCCGACGAGGCTTGTCCGCCACTGTTCCATTGAGGAATCGTGAAGCTCCGCCTTGGACTGGTCTGTCAATGCTTTTTGCCAAAACGGAATCACGATGCGGGCCTCGTTGAGCCGGTCTTCGTCCAGCGGAAGAATTTCCCTGCAGTACGCGCGAAGCGCGGCCAAGCCGGTCTTGCCTGTGGTGGCAGCGGCCATGCGCCGGTTCGTCTGATTGAAGACGTGCTCAAACGCAAACGCGAGCAGATCGTCTTTTGTTGGGAAGTAGGGCTTGAGTGCCCCATTGGCAAAGCCTGCTTCGGCTGCGATCTCACGCATGGTGGCGGCATCCATGCCAAGACGGGCGATGATTCGCCAGGTGGCGCTCACCAGTTCCAGCCTGCGTTGGTCGTGGTCGACGATCTTCGGCACTTCTTGCTCCCTCGGAAATTTTTGGGTCTCATCCCTTGTGATGCATCTTACTGACCGTTATTCTCTACAGATATAGAAAAACAAGTTCGTAGCCGAGGCTTGTAATGAGGGCATCGGTACGGCCAGGAAAATCCTATTTGAAAGGGTAGCCATGACCACCACACCGGGAGTCACCAACACTGCCTATGCTTTGGCTACGGCCGATGAAATCATCCGGGTCCGCGAAATCCTTGCCGACCAGGGTCTGGTAGGCGACGCGACGAGATTCGCCTACCTCGGACTGAGTGATCCTTCACGTGGGCCGCAGGGCGCGGAAGACCGGACGTTTCGCGCCTTTCTGCATGATGTCTCGGGTGCGGCGCCCCGGGATGTCACAGTCTCGGTCACTGAGGGCCGGGTGCTGTCCGTGGCTGAACTGGATACTTCGCTCACCGGTGAACTACCCGTGCTGGAGGAAGAATTCGAAGTTGTTGAGCAGATTCTTGCTCAAGACGAACGCTGGAAGAAAGCGCTCGCGGAGCGGGGGCTCGACGTCGACAAAGTGCGCGTTGCCCCGCTATCCGCGGGGGTGTTCGAGTATCCGGAGGAGAAGGGCCGCCGGATCCTGCGTGGGCTGGCCTTCTACCAGGAGTTCCCGGAGGACAGCGCCTGGGCCCACCCGATCGATGGTCTGGTGGCCTACGTCGACGTAGTCGATAAGAGCGTGGACCAAGTGCTGGATTTCGGCGCGGTGCCGGTCCCCGCCGAGCACGGCAACTACACGGACCCGGAGCTGACCGGGGAACTGCGTACCACCCAGAAGCCGATCGAGATTACCCAGCCGGAGGGGCCGAGCTTCACCGTGACCGGTGGCAACCACATCGAATGGGAAAAGTGGAGCTTCGACGTCGGTTTCGACGCCCGTGAAGGCGTGGTGCTGCACAATATCGCGTTCCGGGACGGAGAACGCCACCGCTCCATCATTAAGCGCGCTTCCATTGCCGAGATGGTCGTTCCTTACGGTGATCCGTCGCCTGTGCGCTCCTGGCAGAACTATTTCGACACAGGCGAATACCAGGTAGGTCAGTACGCCAACTCCTTGGAACTGGGCTGCGACTGCCTGGGCGACATCACCTACCTCTCGCCGGTCATCGCCGATGGCTTCGGCAACCCACGCGAGATCCGCAACGGCATCTGCATGCATGAAGAGGACTCAGGCATTCTCGCCAAGCACTCCGACCTGTGGACGGGTATCAACTACACCCGCCGCAACCGCCGCATGGTAATCTCCTTCTTCACCACCATCGGCAACTACGACTACGGCTTCTACTGGTACTTGTACCTGGATGGAACCATCGAGTTCGAGGCCAAGGCCACCGGCATTGTGTTCACCAGTGCGTACCCAGGCAAGGGGTACGAATACGCGTCGGAGATGGCGCCAGGACTCGGTGCGCCTTACCACCAGCACCTCTTCAGCGCACGGCTGGACATGGCTCTGGACGGTTTTACTAACCGGGTAGAGGAAGAAGAAGCGGTAAGGGTACCCACCGGCGAAGGCAACGAACGCGGCAATGCCTTCACCCGGCGTCGTACGTTGCTGGCCAGGGAGTCGGAGGCGGCGAGGGAAACGAACATGGCGGCGGGGCGTACCTGGCACATTTCCAATCCCGAATCGCTGAACCGGCTCGGCGAGCCGGTGGCGTACAAGCTGTACCCGGAGGGCCAGCCGAGCCTGCTGGCGGATCCAGGTTCGTCGGTAGCCAGGCGCGCGGCTTTCGCCACCAAGGACCTTTGGGTTACGCGTTATGACGAGGCCGAGCGGTACCCTACCGGAGACTTCGTCAACCAGCATGCGGGCGGGGCAGGCCTGCCGGCCTATGTTGCCCAGGACCGGAATATCGACGGCGAGGACATTGTCGTGTGGCATACTTTCGGACTGACGCACTACCCCCGGGTTGAGGACTGGCCGATCATGCCGGTCGATACGGCGGGCTTCAAGCTCCGCCCCGACGGTTTCTTCGACCGCAGTCCCGTCCTGGACGTGCCGCCGAGCAAGCCCTCCGGCGGGCACTGCCACCGGTAGCGGGTCATGATGTTGCAGCTGATGAGGCCGAAGGCGGTGGCTGTGAACGGATGGCACGCCCGTCTTTGTTCCCTCGCCGCCTTCGTCGCGATCGCGGCCCACTTTTGGATGGCCTGGACGCACCGGGACAGCTGGTGGCAGGCCGGAGTGATGCTGGCGATGGCTGTAGCCTGCCTGCCCTGCGCCCTCGTCCTCTGGCGCGCGGCCGGCGTGGGACCGGCCAAGATGCTGATGCTTGCAGCCCTGTCGATGGCGGCGTTCCACGCCGTGCTCCTGCTGGCGCCGAACGGCGGGGTAAGCCACAGTCATCATGCCGCAGCCGCGGCCTTGGCTCCCGCCGCTACGGCAGGCGGCGCAGGATCGGGCGGAATGCTGGTGCTGATCAGTTGGGAGATCGTAACCGGGATGCTGGCGGCAACCTGGCTCCGGCGCCGAAGGGAAACGCTCAACTATAGCTCGGCAGAAGCTCCAATGGTAGACCGGTGCGCAGCCTTGCCGACATAACCGCCGAAGTTTTGACCCCGACAGGTGCGGGCGTATGAATGGAGGGTGACCGCACCGCTGAATCCGACCCAGGATCCGGACTATGTTCCGGATCCTGGCCGTTGGCGCATTCTCGGGGTCCTGCTGGTCACCGTCTTCATGGCGCTCGTGGGCGTCAGCATCGTCAACGTCGTGCTGCCCTCGATCCAGACCGGGCTGGGTGCCAGCCAATCCGATATCCAGTGGGTGCTCTCCGGATATGCGCTGACCTTCGGTATCGTGCTGGTGGCCGCCGGGCGCGCCGGGGATATCTTCGGCCGGGGCCCGATTTTCATAGCCGGATTGGTGATCTTTACCCTCTCGTCGATCGCCGCAGGCCTGGCCCCCGATGCTTTCACCCTGAACATTGCCCGGTTCATCCAGGGCATAGGCTCCGGCCTGCTTAACCCGCAGGCAATCGGAATGATCCAGCAGTACTTCCGGGATGGCGAGCGGGCCCGTGCTTTCGGCCTGATGGGCACGGCCATTGGTGTTTCGGTTGCTATCGGGCCGTTGCTGGGCGGTTTGCTGGTCCAGATATTCGGCGTGGAGAACGGTTGGCGCTGGACGTTCCTGGTCAACGTTCCCGTGGGTGTTCTGGCCTTGGTCCTGGCCTTCCTCTGGTTCCCGAAGCCCATGCTTAACGGCTCACCTCCGGCACGTGCCGCACCCGTGGAGGTCGCCGATCCGGAGTCCATCCCGCTGGGCCCGTCATGGTTGCCGTTTGCCAAAACACGGCACCCCGGCTATCAACCACGGGACCTGGACCCTGTCGGGGCGTTCCTTCTGGGTCTGGCCGTCCTTATGGTGTTGTTACCCTTCGTCGAGTCGCGCGGCTCCGCCTGGACCTGGGCCATGCTCCCCGCTGGCCTGGCTGTTCTGGCCCTGTGGGCGTGGTGGGAGCACCGTTACAAACTTCGCGGCCGCAGTCCGATGGTGGATCTGGACTTGTTCCGGAGCGCAGGCTTCACCAACGGCACCATCATTTCCGGGCTCTACATGCTCGGCATGACCAGTGTCTGGGTTCTCGTTGCGCTCTATGTCCAGAACGGGTTGGGGCGCACTGCGTTGGAGGCGGGCCTCGTCAGTTTGCCCGCTGCCATCATGGCGGCCCTAGGGTCCCACTGGTCCGGCGGAAAGGTGATGGAGTACGGGCGGCGGGTAGTCATCTGGGGAATCTTATGCGCCCTCTTCGGGCTCGGGTCGAGCGTACTGGTCATCCACTGGCAGACGGCGTTCGGCCTGAACTTTTGGTGGCTGCTCTTTACGCTGTCGTTTGTGGGTACGGCGCAAGGGCTGGTGATCAGCCCGAACCAGACGTTGACACTTGCCGACGTTCCCCTGGATTACGCGGGCAGCGCCGGAGGAGTACAGCAGACCGGACAGCGGATCGGCACCTCCGTGGGGATCGCAATGATGATGGCCATCGCCTTCGCCACGCTGGCCCATACTGATTGGCAAACGGCCATCACCGCGGGGTTCGGTGCCATCGCCTGCGTCGTCCTGGTAGCGCTGGGTGTTGCGGTCAAAGACCACCGGCGTCGGTTGGTCGAAGTAGCCGGTACCGCGTAGATACCGGTATCGCATGGAAGAGCCAATGCTGTGTCTTGAAGGTTCGCCGGAACGCACAGCGACTAAGGCATTCAAGCGCACGACGGCGGGGTGCGGCTGTGTGCCGCATCCCGCCGCCGGACCGTGCTACAGCTTTGTTACAGCTGGGCGCCGACCTTGAAGCCGCGTTCTTCGCCCGGCTCGCGGGTGTAGGAGAATCCGTCGGCCCCGATGGTGACGGCCATTTCGGACGCGTCGGTCCGCTTGATGACCTGCTGGGGGTTGCCGTCCAGGTCCAGGACCAGGGAGGCCTCGGTGTACCAGGAGGGGACTACCGGGTTGCCCCACCAGTCGCGGCGCTGGTTGTCGTGGACGTCCCAGGTGACGGTGGGGTTGTCCGGGTCGCCGGTGTAGTAGTCCTGGGTGTAGATCTCGATGCGGTGGCCGTCCGGATCGAGGATGTACAGGTAGAACGCGTTGGAGACGCCGTGGCGGCCGGGGCCGCGTTCGATCCGGTCCGAGATGCGCAGGGCGCCCATCTTGTCGCAGATCTGGATGATGTTGTGCTTTTCGTGCGTGGCGAAGGCAACGTGGTGCATGCGCGGGCCGTCGCCGCCGGTGAGGGCGGTGTCGTGCACGGTCTGCTTGCGGTGCATCCAGGCGGCGTAGGTGACGCCGTCGGAATCCTTGATGTCTTCGGAGACTCGGAAGCCCAGGTCCTCGAGGTATTTGCGGCCGCGGGGCACGTCCGGGGTGACCTGGTTGAAGTGGTCCAGGCGGACCAGTTCGCCGGCGCTGTAGAGGTCGTAGCGCTGGGTGAGGCGCTCGACGTGCTCGACGTCGTAGAAGAACTCGTACGGGAAGCCCAGCGGGTCCTCCACGCGGACGGAGTCGCCGATGCCCTTGGAGAAGCCGTCTTTGCGGCGTTCGGTGCGGCAGCCGAGTTCCTTGTAGTACGCCTCGGCGGCGTCCACTTCGGCCGGGGACTTCACCCGGTAGGCAAACGACGCCACGGCGGCGACCGGGCCCTTGCGCAGCACCAGGTTGTGGTGGATGAACTCCTCCAGGGAGCGCAGGTAGATGGTGTTCTCGTCCTCTTCGGTCACGTGCAGGCCGAGGACGTCCACGTAGAACTCGCGGGACTTGGCCAGATCGGTGACGACCAGATCCATGTACGCGCAGCGGACAATGTCCGGAGCAGGGACGCTGGGCTTGGGAATTTCGTTGCTCATGATGATTCCTTCGTCGCTGAAGCGGTTTAGTAGTCGATCTCGGACGCCGCCTGGGCGCCGAACTTCGGGGTGTGGACGCTGCCGAGCGTGATGTGCACGGCCTGCTGGTCGGTGTAGAAATCGATGGAGCGGTAGCCGCCCTCGTGGCCGAGGCCGGATGCCTTCACCCCACCGAACGGCGTGCGCAGGTCGCGGACGTTGTGGCTGTTAAGCCAGACCATGCCGGCTTCAACGTTCTGGGAGAAGTTGTGTGCGCGGGTCAGGTTTTGGGTCCAGATGTAGGCAGCCAGACCGTACTTGACACCGTTGGCCAGTTCCAGGGCTTCCTCATCGGTCTCGAATGGCGTGATGGCGACAACCGGGCCAAAGATTTCTTCCTGGAAGATCCGGGCGTCCGGCTTGACGTCGGCAAAGACGGTGGGGGAGACGTAGTTGCCCTCCTCCAGGCCTTCGGGACGGCCGCCGCCGGCGATGAGGCGGCCTTCGGATTTGCCGATCTCCACGTAGCTCATGACCTTCTTGTAGTGCTCGGGGTGGACCAAGGCACCTACCTGGGTCTTCGGGTCATGCGGATCGCCAACCACAATGTTCTTTGCCCGGGCGGCGTACTTCTCGAGGAACTCGTCGTAGACCGGGCGCTCCACGAGGATGCGCGAACCGGCGGTGCAGCGTTCGCCGTTCAGCGAGAAGACGCCGAACAGCGCCGAGTCGATGGCCGCGTCGATGTCCGCGTCGGCGAAGACGACGCAGGGGCTCTTGCCGCCGAGCTCCATGGACAAGCCCTTAAGGTTCTCGGCCGCGTTGCGGAAGATGGTCTGTCCGGTGGTGGTCTCGCCGGTGAACGAGATCAGCGGGACCTCCGGGTGCTTGACCAGTGCGTCGCCTGCTTCTTCGCCGAGGCCGTTGACCAGGTTGAAGACACCGGCCGGTACTCCGGCAGCGGTGAAGATGTCGGCCCAGAGCGAAGCGGACAGAGGCGTGAACTCAGCCGGCTTGAGCACCACGGTGTTGCCGGTGGCCAGGGCCGGGGCAAGCTTCCAGGACTCAAGCATGAACGGGGTGTTCCACGGCGTGATCAGGCCCGCGACACCGATCGGCTTGCGGTTGACATAGTTGATCTGCGCGCCAGGGACCTTCATGGCGTCGTCGAACTGGGCGACAATCAGGTCTGCGAAGAAGCGGAAGTTCTCGGCGGCACGGAGCGCCTGGCCCTTGGCCTGGGTGATCGGCAGACCGGTGTCGAAGGTCTCCATTTCGGCCAGGCGTGATTCCTGGGCTTCCACGGCATCGGCGATCTTGTTAAGGACCCGGGCGCGTTCGCGCGGCTTCATTTTCGGCCAGGGGCCGTTGACGAATGCCTCGCGGGCGGCGGCGACAGCGGCGTTGATGTCTGCCTTCTGGCCGGCTGCAGCTGTGGCGTAGGTCTTGTTGGTCACCGGATCCAGCACATCGAAGGTCTGGCCGCCGACCGAGTCGACGAACTTACCGTTGATGAAGTGCTGGATGTGGGTGGGCAGGTTCTCGGGAACGTAGTGTTCGGCCACGATGCACCTTTCTTTCCTGGGTTGTTCTTGCGCTTGTTCGGCTAGATGGCTGACGCTGGCTGGTTGTGCTGGGCCATGTACGCGTTCAGCGTGGCCGTCCGGTGTGCCCGGGCGGCCATCTCGATCTCGTGGACGTCGGCCCGCGATTCGATCAGGGCGATGAGCTGGTCGTGTTCTTCAACTGACTTGCGTGCACGTCCCGGTACCAGGTCGAAGCTGGATGCCCGCATGGCGTTCAACCGGTTCCAGCCGCGGTGGACCAGGTCCAGGATGTGCGGGTTGGGGCAATGGCCGTAGAGGATGGCATGGAGTTCGTTGTTGATCCGTGTGAAGCGTTGCGGTTCGAAGTCTTCCAGGCACCGGCGCAGTTCAACATTGAGCCGGCGGGCGTTGTCGATGTCCGCCGCGGTGATGAGCGGGGCGGCCAGGGCAGTCGCGGCTCCTTCGATCACGCTCAGAGTCTGCATGGTGTGCAGGTAGAGCGTGGCGTCGACGCCGGCGACCGTGGCCCCGACATTGCGTTCGAACGTGACTAGTCCCTCGGCTTCCAGCCGCCGGATGGCCTCGCGCACCGGCACCACACTGAAGCCTAGTTCTTCGGCGATGCTGCTCAGTACCAAGCGGTAACCGGCCACGAGTGCACCGCTGGTAATCCGGTCTTTGAGCACCTCATAGGCCTGTTCCGATTTCGATCGGGCGTCGGTGCGCGCGGGGATGGCGGCCATGGACATCGTCTTGCCGTTACTGCCCGCCGCCGGCGGCGACCCATTCGTTGTACTTGGCCAACCAGTCTTCGTTCATCGGGAACAGTCCATCAACCTTGTGTCCCTCCTGAACCATCTGGAAGACAAAGACATCGCGGCGCTCTTGCTCGACGGCCTCGTCGGCGACTTCCTCGGCAAGCGACGGCGGCAGCACCAGGATGCCGTCGGCATCTGCCACGATGATGTCGCCCGGCTGCACGGTGGTTCCGCCGCAGGCCACGGTGATGTCGGTGTCCCACGGAACGTGCTTGCGTCCGAGCACGGCCGGATGCGCCGAGGCATAGAAAGCCGGGATGTCCAGGCCTGCGACGGCGGTGAGGTCGCGCACGCCGCCGTCGGTAATCACACCGGCGGCGCCGCGCTTGTGGGCGCGCAGGGCAAGGATGTCGCCCAGCGTGCCGGCGCCCTTTTCGCCGCGGGCCTCCATGACCAGCACATCGCCTTCGTTCAGATCATCGATGATGCGCTTCTGGGCGTTGAATCCGCCGCCGTGGCTCTTGAACAGATCCTCGCGGTTGGGCACGTAGCGCAGTGTGCGGGCAGTACCGATGACCTTGCGGTCCGTCTTGGTCGGCTGCAGGCCATCGATGCTGACATTGTTTAGCCCGCGCTTGCGCAGCGCGGCGGAGATGGTGGCGGTGGCGACGGAAGCCAGTTTGGCCTTCAGTTCCTCTGTCAAGACCGGCTTCTTGGCTGCCAGTCCGGCGGCTTCGGCCGAACCGAAGGCATCCTCGCGGTCCTTGTCAGTGATCTTGGGGGTGTTGCCGAATTCCGCGAACGGTACGTCGCCCTGGGTGACGGTGGTTACCAGGCGGCCGCTGCTCAGCGACGTGGAGGGTGAATCGACCTCAACCTCGACGACGTCGCCCGGGACGATGACCGAGGAACCGGCCGGGGTGCCGGTGAGAATCATGTCGCCCGGTTCCAGCGTCATCAGCTGGGACAGGTCGGCGACGATCTGGGCAAAGGGGAAAATCAGTGCCTCGGTGGTGTCATCCTGGACCAGGTCGCCGTTGACCCAGGTGCGGACGCGCAGCGCCGCCGGGTCTACCTTGTCGGCCGGAATGAGGGCGGGGCCCACCGGCGTGAAGCCGTCGCCGGACTTGGACCGAATGTTTGAACCCTTGTCCGCATACTTGATGTCGTAAACGCCGAGGTCATTGCTGGCGGTGACGGCGCCGACGTAGCTCCAGGCGTCTTCGACACTGACGCGGCGGGCGGGCTTGCCGATGACCAACGCAACTTCGCCTTCGAACGCGAGCAGTTCGGTGCCGGCTGGACGTTCCACTGTGCCGCCGCTGAGGCTCAGCGAGGACGAGGCCTTCATGAAGTAAGACGGGTTGGCCGGAACGCGTCCGCGCTGGGCCGCCCGGGAAGAGTAAGAGAGGTGCACTGCGAGCACCTTGCCGGTGTTTTTCAGCGTGGCGGAATCGACGGGCTGCAGCGTGACCGCTTCGGTTTCCTGAGCGACATGTGCTTCAGACAAGACATCCTCCTGCTTATGTATGAAATCGTATACGATCCATCATGGCCTGTGCCGATCGTCACGTCAAGCCCCGCCGGACGGGTTTTTCCCGTTCGTGCAGTAAACCGCGGAATCGCCGACGGTCAGAGGGAGACGAGGGGCGGTCATCCCGGCCTTGATTCCGCTGGCAATACCGCCAGCCGGCAGCGTAATGACAGAATCGGGTCCGTCCGGAGTGCAGCCGTCCGCTCCCACCACCGGGTAATCGAAAGCTGCTTCGCGGAATTGCGGACCCGCAGGGGCCCGCTTCACCAAGGTATTGAGCAGGGCGCGTCCCGTAGTAATCCCGCCGCGGGGGTAGCCGTCGGACGGGGCGTCGCTGGCCTGGGGTGCCGTCGGGGTTGCCGGGAGCCCTTCGGTGGGCCCGCCCGCCCCGCCCGCGCAGGGCGCAAGGGAAATGGCAGCGGCAAACACGGTGCAGTGCTTCAAAGCTCGACTCATTGCCGTGCCCAAACTGTTGCCCGTCAGTGTTTGTACCCCGGATTCTACGCCGGATGGCCCGGCGGGCGTAGCCCGCGGGGCGACTCACTGCGCGGTGAAGCCAGCCGAAGCTAACCGACGCTGGGTGCCCGGTTCGGCGGAGCCGGAATGATGACGTTGCCCGTGGTGACATTGCCCGTGTCAACGCCGGAATGCCCGGCCGGTTCCCCTGCCAGCTCCCGTACCGGGTGCAGCGGGATGGGAGTCTCTGTCCAGGACCGCAAAGTCAAGGCGACATCGTGCGCGGTGGGTCGTGCCGCTGCCTCGCGCGCAGTCATGGCTCGAAGCAGCTGTCCCCATTCGGCCCCGAGGTCCTCGGGGATTTCAGGATCACGCAGCAACCGGGCAACTGCGGCTTCGACAATCGGGCCGGGAAAGGCCTTTTCGCCGGTGAGGCATTCCAGCAGCACCAGACCGAGGGAATAGATGTCTGAAGCAGGCGTCACCGGATGGCTCAGTGCCTGCTCCGGACTGAGGTAATTCGCCGTTCCGATGGTCGCGCCATGAACGGTGGAGACGGAAGCGTCCACCACGCGGGCGATGCCGAAGTCGGAGAGTTTTGGATGCAGACGCGTGTCCTGGCTACCGGTGTCGGCGATCAGGATGTTGGCCGGCTTGACGTCGCGGTGGACTACACCGTTCTCGTGGATGTAGTTCAACGCATCCGCGAGGTCCGCACCGATCTGGGCAGTCGTCGTCTGATCCAGTTGTCCGACTGCTGCCAGGGTTTTGCGTAGATCCCGGCCGTCAATCAGCTCCATCACCAGATAACTCGTGGTGGCCCCGTCTTCCGCCTGGTAGAGACCAGCGTCGAAAAGCGTGACGAGCACAGGATGGCTCAGCGTCGCCAGCAGCAGCGTCTCGGTATGCTGGCGCCGGTATTCGTCGTCGTCCGGGGTGGTGGGAGAGAACAATTTGACGGCAACTTCACGTCCGAGTGATTCATCCGTCGCACGGTATACCGAGGCCGCACCACCGGTACCAATAAGGTCACCGGTCCTGTAGCGTCCCCCGAGGAGTAAGTCCACTAAGCCTCCAGGCCCGGGTAAAAAAGGTGTTTTATTTAGTAAGTAGTCTACCTTCCCGCGTGGAGCAGTAGACGCCATATTGGCAAAATGGCAGGCACGCCACATTGCGACGTGCCTGCCATCCACGCCGGATCGCGGCGGGACGGTTCAGCCAGCGAGGAATTCGATGGCCGCATTCTTGAACGCGCGGCTGGTGACCGCGTTGGCATGGGTGCGGGCCGGCAGCCACAGCAGCTCCGCGTTGCCGCTGAGCTTGGCCAGCTCCGGCGCCGTGGCGGCCAGTTCGTCCTTCTCGCCCGCCACCAGCAGCACCGGCATCCGCGGCACTGCCTCGGCCGGGACGAAAGGCTCCATCTTAATGGCCTCGATCATGGTCAGCAGCGCGAAGACGTCGTTGCTGGGCACCAAGGTTGCCATCCGGAGCAGTTCGGCGGTCGTCGGGTCGGCGATCTCCGACCCGTCGGCCAGGTACTGCTGGGCAGCACGCAGATCGAAGTCCGCCAGCGGATCCCCGACCCCAGGTCCGCCCAGGACCATCCGGCGCACCATTTCCGGCTGCGTGGCCCCGAACTCCCAAGCTAGGCGGGCGCCCAGCGAGTAGCCGACCAGATCCACGCCGGTGGAATCGTCGTTGTCCTTCAGCGGCCGGACGTGGGCGTTGTAGATCAACTGCAGCAGATCCGCGCGGATCCGGCTGGGGGAGTAGGCATCCATTTCCTCCGGGGAAGGGCTGCCGCCATGGCCGGGCAGGTCCACCGTGACCACCCGCCGGCCCGCCTGCGTCAAGGCGGTGATCCAGCCGGCGTCCTCCCAGTTGAGCTTGGCTGAGGACGCGAACCCGTGCAGCAGTACCACCGGCCGGCGCGGACCTGTGGTGCCCTCGGCGGCCTCGTGGATCCGCACGTTCAGGTGCGGATCCACGCCTTCGACGGTCTGTTCCCGGTGCCTGCCCACCGGACTAGTCCTCGTCCAGGTTGGCGCTGAGGCGGACGCGTCGCTTGGGCGCCTCCTCCTTCGGCACGGTGCCGACGATGCCTGCCGTGTCGTCCGGAACTTCGAAGACGATCAGCGGGTCGCCCACCTTGATGGTCTCGCCGGGTTCACCATAGGTCCTGACCACCTTGCCGGCCTGCGGCGAGGGCAGCTCCACCGCCGATTTGGTCGTCTCCACTTCCACCAGCGGGTGGTTGCGTTCGATCATTTCGCCCTCGGTGACCAGCCATTCAAGCACGGTGGCCTCGATCAGGCCCTCGCCCAGGTCCGGGAGGGGGAAGGAAATTTCAGCCACGGCGATACTCCAATACTCGCTGGATCCCGTACAGGATGCGGTCAATGTTGGGGATGTACTCGTCCTCGAGGTCTCCTGAGGGATACGGTACGTCGAAACCGGTCACCCGCTCAACGGGTGCCTTCAGGGTGCCGAAGCAACGCTCGGAAATGATCGAGGCGACTTCGGCGCCCAGACCGGAGGTCCGAGGCGCTTCATGAACGACGACGGCGCGGCGCGTCTTGGCCACGGAAGCCGCGAGGCCCTCGGCGTCGATCGGCTTGAGCCAGCGCAGGTCCAGTACCTCGATCTCGATGCCGTCCTCGGCCGCCAGCTCGGCAACCTGCAGGCAGCGGGCCACCATGGCGCCCCAGGCGACCAGGGTCAGGTGCTTGCCCTCGCGAACCACCCGGGAGCCGGTCGGGCGGTATCCTGCTGCGTCGGCGCCGGTGTTGACCGGGCCCTTCTGCCAGTACCGGGACTTCGGCTCCATGAAGATGACCGGGTCCTGGCGCGTGGCCGCGTACTTGAGCAGGTGGTACGCCTCGTTCGGTCCCGATGGGGAAACAACCTTGAGTCCGGGCACGTGCGCGAACATTGCTTCCAGCGATTCGCCGTGGTGTTCCGGTGCCCGGATGCCGCCGAAGCTCGGCACGCGCAGGGTAATGGGCATCGGCAGTTTGCCGCGGCTGCGGTAATTCATCCGGCCGACCTGGCAGATGATCTGGTTCACCGCAGGGTAGGCAAAGCCGTCGAACTGTACCTCCGGGATGGGGTGGTAGCCGGCCATGGCCAACCCCACGGACATGCCCAGGATGCCGGACTCGGCCAACGGCGTGTCGAATACCCGCGCCTCGCCGAACTTTTTCTGCAGGCCGTCGGTGATGCGGAAGACGCCGCCAAGCTGGCCGACGTCCTCACCCAGGATGAGGGCCCGCGGATTCTCCGTCATGACTTCAGCCAGAGCCCGGTTCAGGGCCTGCTGCATGGACATGGTATCGGTGGCTCCGGCGTCAGCGGCCTCCGGGAAGTTCTGCACGGATTCCTGCTGGACATCGGCGGCAGCGGTGTTGTCCTGGGCGGCTTCGAGGTCGCTCAGGGTTGTGTGCTCAGACATGTTCCGATTCCTCCCGCCAGGCGCTCGCCTGTGCCTTCAGTGCTTGTGTAGGTTCCTGGTAGACGAAGTCGAACATCTCGGTGCCGGGACGTGGGCCGAGCGCGTTGATGCCTGCGCGGATCTGCTCTTCCTCCGCCCTGGCCGCAGCCAGGGCTTCTTCGAAGAATGCTTCATCGGCGATCCCGTCGGCCAGCAGCCGGGTGCGCATCCGCGCCAAGGGGTCTTCGCCGCCGTCGGTACGTTCTTCTTCGAGAGTGCGGTAGCGGCCCGGATCATCACTGGTAGAGTGCGGCCCGCGTCGGTAGGTCATGGCCTCGACTACCGCAGGTCCGTTGCCAGCACGGGCGTGCGCCAGCGCGGTGGCAGTCGCCTGGGTGACGGCAACGACGTCGTTCCCGTCCACCTGGATGGAGGGCATGCCGTATCCCGCGGCCCGTCCGGCCACCGAGCCGCCGGCTACCTGGCGCTCGGTCGGGACCGAAATGGCCCAGCCGTTGTTCTGGATGAAGAAGACGACGGGCGCCTTCATCACGGCGGCAAAGTTCATGGCCTCATGGACGTCGCCCTGCGAGCTGGCGCCGTCGCCAAAGTAGGTGATCGCTACGCCGAGTTCTCCCGCCGGTGTTCCATCCAGGGTTTGGCCGTGCGCCCAGCCGACAGCGTGCAGTACAGAACCGCCCACAACGGCCTGGATCGGGGCGAAACGGGAGGCCTTGGGGTCGTACAGGCCGCCGTGCCAGGTCGCCTTGTGGGTGGACATGTATTCCACCATGTCCACCCCGACGGTGCGGGCGACGCCCATTTCGCGGTACGTGGGGAAGACAAAGTCACGGCTCATGTCCAGTGCGTAGCCGCTGCCGACCTGTGCCGCTTCCTGGCCTAGCTGTGGAGCGTATCCGGGGATCAGCCCCTGGCGCTGCCAGCGGATCGCCGATTCGTCCAGGTGGCGGACCGCCAGCATCAGCCGGTACAGCTCCCTGAGTTCCTCATCGGCCAGCTCGGCCCGGCCTGTCCCATCCAGAGCAAGAACATCAGCCATGCTGTTTCCTCCATATCGTCTGCGTGGCCGCCGTGCCATGCCCGCAGCCGGAAGCCGCAGGGGGCGCGGCGGCCGTCCTGTAAGTGACCATAGTCACGGACAATCGGGTGTGCAATATGGAAGAGAAGTACCGTGCACTGTGCACAGATAATGTGGACTTGCAGGGTTTTAGCCTGGCATTTTGCTAGGTCGTGGCCGGGTGCGGGTTAGCGGATTGCCGACCGCCGGTGGGCAAAGAGTTTGTTCAGGATCGCGATGCCCGTGATGAGCACTGCCGTTGAAACAAGTTGCGCGCTGGTGCCGGGGGAGAAGAACCCGACGGCCAGGATTGCGGCCAGCAGGCCGAGGCCCAGGTAGGTGATGGCAGGAAAGCCCCGCATTCTCATCGGCAGGTCCTGGCCCTCGCGGTCCGCACGGCGGCGGAGGATCAGCTGCGACGTCAGGACCATGCCCCAAACAACCAAGCAGGTTGATCCGACAAAGCTCAACAGCACGGGCAGAACCTTCTCCGGGAACAGGAGCTCCATGACCGTCGCCACGAAGCCGAAGGCAACCGAGGACAGGACCGCCGCGATAGGGACGCGATGCAGGCCTATCCGCTGGAGCAGGGCCGGGGCCTCGCCGCGCTGGGAAAGGGAGAAGATCATCCGGGAGGCGCCGTACAGGTTCGCGTTCAGGGCCGAGAGCAGGGCAAAGGCGGCGATGATCGTGATGGCGACATCCGCGCCCGGTATGGCGGCGACGGACAGCACCGCGGCGAAGGGGGAGGCGAGCGCTTCCGAATCCCACGGGACCACGGTGGCGATGACCAGTACCGAGCCGAAGTAGAAGACCAGAATCCGCCACACCACAGTCTTGATGGCCCGGGAGACGCTGTGCTGCGGATCCTTCGTTTCCGCCGCTGCTACCGCGACGATTTCGGTCCCGCCAAAGGCAAAGATCACTACCAGCAGGCCTGCGGCTATGCCGGCCAGGCCTGCGGGGGCAAAACCGTCGCTGCCAAACAGATTGGACAGTCCGGGCGAGGGAGCGTGGGGGAGCCAGCCGAAGATCAGGGCTGCACCGAGGGCCAGGAACGCCACGATCGCGACGACCTTGATGATGGCAAACCAGAATTCGAACTCACCGTAATTCTTGACGCCCATCAGATTGATGGCGGTGAAGACGACCATGAAAGCCAAAGCCAGCAGCCATGACGGCAGGACGGGCCAGACCGAGGCGAGCAGTGCCGCCGCGCCGACGGCCTCGGCCGCAATGACGGTGACCAGCTGAAGCCACCACAACCAGCCGATGGTTGCCCCGGCCGTCCGGCCCATGGCTTTTTCGGCATAGGTGGAGAATGCGCCGCTGCTCGGATGTGCCGCGGCCATTTCGCCGAGCGCCCACATCACGATGATGACCAGCGTTCCGGCAAGCAGGTAGGAGATCAGCACTGCCGGTCCCGCAGCCTGGATGCCCGCACCGGAGCCGAGGAAGAGTCCGGCACCGATTGCGCTGCCCAGCCCCATCATGGTCAGCTGGCGCGAGGTCATGGACTGGCCAAGACCTTGGCGGGCTGTGCCTGCTTCATCGATGCTGGACTGCATCTGTCCGCCGTCGGCGGTGGAGTGGTGCGGGCTCATGCGAGTCATGCGGATTCCTGTCATCGGCTGTGGCCTTATAACTGTAGATCTGAGGGCCAGCGGCGGCAGCATTTGGTGAATACGCCGCCCCGGCTGACAATTTGTATACTCCTGCAGCCGTGGGTGTCTCAGATTGGAAGGGAAAGCAGCGCCGTGAACATTGACTCACTGGATTCCCGGATCGTCACGCTCTTCACGGAGGACCCCCGGATGTCCGTGCTGGAAGCATCGCGGGTGCTGAAAGTGGCCCGTGCCACAATACAGGCGAGGCTGGATAAAATGCAACGCCACGGGGTCATCGCCGGCTGGGGGCCGCGGCTTTCGCCAGCCGAGCTGGGCTATGTGGTGAAGGCTTATTGTTCGCTGGTTATCCGGCAGGAATCCGGGCACGACGGGGTAGCCGAAGCGTTGTCCAGGATTCCCGAAGTGCTGGAGCTGCACACCGTATCGGGGGAGAGCGACCTGCTCGCCTGCGTGGTGGCGAGGTCGAATGCCGATCTGCAACGCGTGCTGGACGAAATGACGGCTACCAATACCGTGCTGCGGTCGTCGTCGGTGATTGTCTTGAACAGCCATTTTGAAGGCCGCACTTTGCCGTTGGTCCAGGCGGCCGGCGCTGTTGCGGAGCCAGCTCCTTCGGAATAGCACGGACCTGCGAGCGTGGCCTCGGTCCAGCTTCAGATGTGAATTGCGGTGCCACGTGGCGGTTTTTCGCAGCGCTAAGCGGAGGTCTTGACAGTAGGCGCCACATCGGCCTTCATTGGGAGCGCCGTTGGAGCTCGCGGTACACCGTGGTGCGCGATACCCGGAACAGCTCCGCCAATTCAGCCTGCGTATGCTCCCCTTCGTCGTGCAGCTTCAGGAGAAGTTTCCGTTGCGTCTTGGATAATTTTGGCTGTTTGCCTTTCAACCGCCCCTTAGCTTTGGCGACCGCCATTCCCTCACGTGTGCGCATCCGAATCAGGTCTGCTTCAAACTCGGCCACCATTCCTAGGACGTTGAACAGCAGACGGCCTACCGGATCAGTTGGATCGTGAGTGTTGCCGCCGAGGCTGAGCGCCACCCCCTTTGCCGTCAGCTCGTCGGCTATATCTCTGGCATCGGAAAGTGACCGCGCCAAACGGTCGAGTTTGGTTACCACGAGCGTATCGCCGCTTCGACATGCTGCCATCGCTTCACGGAGCCCAGGGCGCATCCTGTTCGCTCCCGTCAGCCCGTGGTCAACGAAGATCTGCTCCTCTTCAACGCCTAGGGCAAGGAGAGCGTTTCGCTGTGCGGTCAGGTCCTGGTCGTTCGTTGAGACGCGGGCATAGCCGATCTTGATTCCAGTCATACGAAACATGGTTGCAGTAATCCCCCCACCGTCGTGCATCACGATCGTGCGGGTCTTACGTACATGACTCCGACCTCCAATTGCGCCGACCTGTCAGCGGGCTCGCATAGCACCGAGACCGACCGGCTTACGGGACGGTTCACCTTGGGACGAACCTGGTGTTACGAACTCAAGAAAACGAAAGGTCTCTAGGGTTTTAATAAGTGATAACAGGCACACTCGAAAGGTGGTGCAGAGATTTACTGTATGACTTCGTAGGCACGCCGACTGAATTGGATGCTCGATGTTTCCGAAAAAGGGTCAGGTTTGGACCTACCGTGAAAGAGGCAGATTCTTCTCCATCATGATGATGGGCCTACCTAGCCTCGGGTTGGTGGTCATTGGGATCTTTTTGGCCATAGCCAGAGGCGAATGGCTCCTGCTTGTACTGGGGATTCTGGCTCTCACCGCTGCAGCTACGGTCTTCTTCGAGAATGAACGCAAGCGTCGCGATGAGCCTTAAGCACGCTGAGTGATCCTTCAACGGGCCGTTTAATCCTGTCGTTGTCCGCCGCAAATACTCGGCTTCTTCAACGGCAACTGAGCCCTAGAGTCGAAGCCTCAATTCGCCGCATTGGCATCGTTGCCGATCAACCAGATAAGGCCACGTCCCCCTACGCGATAGCCGTGGCCATATGCCGTTCACAGGGGGGGGTAAACCTGCTTGCCCGCTGCAAGCTTCCAGGACCGGGTGAATGCTGAAACCAGCTTTTTCCAAGAGGACCCGTGAAGCATGTGCCATGTAGCCGTGCATTGTGCCGGCTCATTCGCGACCGGTGACCGGCGAATCGAGGGAGACGGGAAGAAATGGCACGCAATACCGGGATTTACGCAGTGTTTCTGTCCGCAATGCTGATGCTCGCAGCCTGCGGAGGTGAAGCAGCGCCGGAAGAGACCGGCGAGCCTGCCGCTTCCCCTGCCGTGGAATCGACACAGGCCACCGGGGAGCCCAAAACATATACCAACGATGATCTGAAAGAGGTGATCTCGGGCCTGGAAGACGCGCAGGGACAGCAGCTCTCTGTCCTTCCGGCGGCCCAGATCGATCAGGGACTCGCCGCCGGGAAGGAGCTTCTGGCGGACGCGACCATCACCCCGGAGGCCTGTTCCATGTTCGCCACGGAACAAACCCAGATACCCGAGGGCAGCACCTACGCTGCGGGAGCCAGCCAATCGGCGGAGGAAAAGTCCCAGACCATCATCACCCTCACAGCTGTCAAAGACCCGAAGGTCATCGCCGACCAGCTCGAACAAGCACAGGAATCCATGCGAGAATGCGCCGAATTCGAGATCGAAGCCCAGGGACAGAAGATCAGCAGCAAGATCACCCCGCTGGAGGTTACCACCGACGGTGAGCAGTCGCTCGGCTCAATCACTACCCAGGAGCTGCCGAACGGGCAGAGCCAGCAGGTCATGTCCGTAGCCGGAACGCAGGGAACCCTCGCGGCCACCGCGGTCAAAATCGGCCCGGACGTCCAGGAAAAAGCACAGGACGAACTCATCAAACTCGTTAACGACGCCCTGGCTCAAAGCAAATGACCCATCACGCCCGGCAGCTCTCAAGGCCGATCGCTGGTATCAACCGGTGACGGGTCGAACCGGGACCATGGCACGCCCTCTTCGAGACAGCAATCATGTGGTGTTCGCTGCCGCCGTTCCGAGCGCGGCTTATCGGATGGACGTCAACGAGCGGCGGGGACAAATACCCCTCAGAGTGTGCTTTGCTTTTCGTGAAGCCGACGATGGGACCGGCGGTGGAGACTGTGCGCAGACTTGAACTGGCTCCTTTGCTGGTTAAAATCCTGGGCGCGGTAATAGCCACGATGGCCGTGTTCCTCTTCGTCCGGAATCAAGTCGTCCTCAGCCTCGTGGCCGCTTCGGTGTTTCTCCTGATAGTCATCGTCGGGCACCGCGCGCTAAAACACAGGCGGATCAAAAACAGCTACGGTCTCGGACAAGAAGAAGAGTCAACAATCGGGGTCCCTCAGCCTCCCGGTAAGAAAACGAACAGGAGCAGGGCCGAAGTTCAGTACCAGCTGATCGATTTCTTTGCCGGGCTCCTTGGTATCGCGGCCGTAGCGCTGTTCGTCAAGGACCAGATGATCTGGGGCTTTGCCGCCGGCGTCATATGCTTTTCGCTGTTCTCCGTGGGACATCCGGCTGCTCCGGCGCAGCCGGGAAGAGGAAGCCCTGGAGGCCAAGGCCGAATGGGACCGATTACACGGCGACGACCAGACCCATGAATAATTTCGGATTCCCAATTGATCACTGCGCCCGGAAGCCGGTTAGTCATTCCCGCAAGCTGATCCGAATCTCGCGGATGACCTCGGGAACCTCTGGGATGGACGCTGCCTCCGGCATCTTTGATGGTCGCTGCTTTGACTGCGAGACTGATAGCCAGAAGGTGCACAGGGGGACGCGCTTCCAGATCGGAGGCCAATGAGCGGCACAGGAGCGATGACCTTCTCCTTTCCGGAGATCCATGCCTATTGGCTTCTGGGCGTACGGCAAAACCTGGTCCAACTGGCACTGATGCTGATGCTTCTGGCTTTTGCGTGGCTCACCATGGGACAGGACCGGGTCGGCGACGACTGGCACTCCACCGTGCTGATGACCCTATACGGCCTGGGAATTATCCTGTCGCTGACAGCCTCATCCCGGCAGAAGAAACTGGTCCCCGGCAGTCAATGAGAGATTCGCTGTCGAATTCATGCTGCGTACCGGCTACCCGCCCTACCCCGACAATATTGACGTCCTGCAGGTCAAGCGCACGATCGCCGTCGTTACCGAGGAAGGCAACGTGCGCTTATGGAAAGTGAAGCGCAAAGGCGACATGTTTACGATCGAGCCTGCCTGAGCCGGGATACGTGCCCGTTGGCGGATGGTACAGAACGGTCCCGAGGTTCCCGCCCTCCGTCCCGTCTGCGAGCTGGTCCCAGTAGCGCTCGGGACCGACCCAGAGTTCATGGCGTTGTAGCGGAAATACAGCTTGGCCAAGGTGGTCCTTTCGACAGCGGCGACGACGATTCTACGCAACGGCGTGCGGCGGGCCCGCCGGAGCCGTACGGTAGCCGGATGGAACGCTTTACAGGGTTCATTGCGGGTCTGGGCACCGGCGCGGGTCGCCGACTGGTGGTCGGGCACTGGATGGACTCGCCGCTCGGTGCCTTCACTGACGTCATGACCGAAGACCGCGACGGGCTGCGGACGCTGCTGGCCCCCAACCGGGCGGTCGCCGACTATGTGTCCGCGACCTACCGCTTCGACGACGTGGTGGTGGCGCCGCTGGACTCCAGCCTGAGCCCCGCCGGGGAACGGAGCGCGGAACCGGGGAACGAACCCGGGACCGCCGCACTGGTCCTCCGCGTTTCCGGCGGCCCGCTGGAGCTGCGCGCCGACCTGGGCCCCGTTACGCCGCCGGGCAGGATGCTGCAACTGGTCCCCGCCCGGATCGCCGTCCACCCGGCGTGGCTGACAGCCGTGAACCGCGCCGCGGGGATCCTGCTCCCGGGGGTGGCCACCGCCGGCTCCGCCGGAGGCGGACGTCGGGAATACTATGGCGTGCGCTCCATCCGTAGCGTCGAGCGCGCCGCGGCGAGCTGGAACGGGGCCGGCCTCGGACCCCTCGCGCCGGTGTATCCGCCCGTGCGCTTCGGCTTCAGTTCCGTCCCCCGCACGCCGCAAGCCGTGGCCGTCACGACGTCGATCCTCCCCGCCCGCCTCTGAGGCGGGACCGGTGGCGGAAGGGGGCCCCGTCACTGACCGGGGTTTGTGGTGAGTGCCCACTAACTCTGCGAAGTCATAAGCTTCTGTAACTTCATAATTCCAGGGCCGCCAACGGTGATTATGTCACTTTGACTTTTACAGGCTAGAATGTGTTCTTGTCACAATGACCATTACTGTTGAGGGTGCGGAGGTGTGCAATGGTCTACTCGGCGAACGTTTCGGAACGCAGGCAGCAGCCGCCCGAGCTTGCCATTTCCACCGTCATCTTTGCGCTGCGTCCGGATGAGGATTCGGCGCGCCCCACGATCTGGCTCCCGCTGGTCCGCCGCACGCGGCAGCCCTACCGCGATCTCTGGGCTCTGCCCGGCGGACCGCTAAGTCCAGATGAGTCGTTGCCGGACGCGGCCCGGCGGAACCTGCAGGACACCACATCGCTGCAGCCGAGCTATCTGGAACAGCTGTACGCTTTCGGCGGGCTGGACAGGTCGCCGGTCCAACGCGTCGTTTCGATTGTCTACTGGGCGCTGGTAAAGCCCGACGTCGCGGCGCTGGCGCGCGAAACGGAAAACGTGCGGTGGTTCCGCGCCGACCACCTTGGCCAGCTCGCCTTCGACCACAACCAGATTGTGGACTATGCGCTGTGGCGGCTGCGGAACAAGGTGGAGTACAGCTCCATCGCCTACGCCTTCCTGGGCGAAAAGTTCACCCTTGCCCAGGTCCGCGAGGTCTACGAGGCCGTTCTGGGCAAGGAACTGGACCCGGCCAACTTCCGCCGCCAGCTGCGTGCCGCCACGGACATTGAGGCCACCGACGAATACCTGCAGGGCGGCCGGCACCGGCCGCCCCGGCTCTACCGCTACACCGGGAGCACCAGCCCCGGGAACGGACCCCTCGGCTAAACAGCCGGAACTTTTGCCAACCGCCAGAAACCGGAGAAGACCATGGGATCAACCAACAGCACGATCGAGCTCATCACCCGCGAGCAAGCCGAGACGCGCCCGGCGGCCGCCGGCAGCTGCAGCCCTGACCTAGTCAAGGCCCCGTGGAATTTCGACGGCGGCGCCACGCCTGCGTACGGACCTGGTGCCTCCATGGCCGATATTGCCCCGGCCGCAACCCCGCGGCAGGGCCAGATCCCGGAGGAATACCGGCTGGCCAGCGACGACGAGCTGCACGCCAGGATCATGGCGGCCAAGGAAAAGCTGGGCGAAAAGCTGGTGGTGCTGGGCCACTTCTACCAGCGGGACGAAGTTGTCAGGTATGCGGATTTCGTGGGGGATTCGTTCCAGCTGGCGCGGGCCGCGAAGGAAAAGCCGGAGGCGGAAATCATCGTCTTTTGCGGCGTGCACTTTATGGCCGAAACCGCGGATCTGCTCTCCGGTGCGGACCAGTCCGTTATCCTGCCGAACCTGGCAGCCGGCTGCTCCATGGCGGACATGGCGGACATCGACTCCGTGCAGGCCTGCTGGGACCAGCTCACGGACGTGCTCGGCTCGGAACCGGATGCGGACGGCAGACTGCCGGTCATCCCGGTGACCTATATGAACTCCTCCGCCGCGCTGAAGGGCTTCTGCGGCGAAAACGGCGGCATCGTCTGCACCTCATCGAACGCCGCGACCGTACTGGAATGGGCCTTCGAGCGGGGCCAGCGGGTGCTGTTCTTCCCGGACCAGCACCTGGGCCGCAACACCGCCAAGGCCATGGGCGTAGGGCTGGAGCAGATGCCGATGTGGAACCCGCGCAAACCGCTGGGCGGCAACGACGAGCAGACCCTGCAGGATTCCCGCGTCATCCTCTGGCACGGCTTCTGCTCGGTGCACAAGCGCTTCACCGTGGACCAGATCGAGAAGGCACGCTCGGACTACCTCGGCGTGCGGGTGATTGTGCACCCCGAGTGCCCGATGCCGGTCGTGGATGCAGCGGACGAGGCCGGATCGACCGACTACATCCGCAAGGCCATCGCCGCCGCCACCGAGCCGACCGTCTTCGCCGTCGGCACCGAGATCAACATGGTGAACAGGCTGGCCGCGGAGTATCCGCAGCACACCATTTTCTGCCTCGATCCGGTGGTCTGCCCGTGCTCCACCATGTACCGGATCCACCCCGGCTACCTGGCCTGGGTCCTGGAGGCCTACGCCGAGCGCGGCGAAGTCCTGAACCAGATCACCGTTGAGGACAGTGTGGCGGTACCGGCGCGCGTGGCCCTCGAGCGGATGCTGGCAGCCAAGCCATGAACACGCGGCGCCGGACAGGCGGCCGCCGGATCCTCGTCGTCGGTTCCGGCATAGCCGGACTGTACGCGGCGGCGCTCGCCGCCGGGGAATCTGACGGGCATCAGGTGACGCTGGTGACCAAGGGGGCGCTCGCGCAGAGCAACACCTGGTTCGCGCAGGGCGGGATCACCGCCGTGACCGGACAGGGCGAGGCCGCGGGCGATTCGGTCGATGCGCACGTGGCGGACACGCTTTCCGCGGGTGCGGAATTAAACGACGACGCCGCGGTGCGGCTGCTTTGCGAAGCCGCCGGCGCCGAGATCGACACCTTGCTCCGGTGGGGAGTCCCCTTCGACCGGAAGGGGACACGGCTGGCGCTGGGACTCGAGGGTGCCCATTCGGCGGCGCGGATCCTGCATGCCGGCGGCGACCGGACCGGTGCTGCCATTGCCGAGGTGCTGATCCGCCGGGTTAGGTCCCTGGCCGGCGCCGGACGGCTGGAGCTCCGCGAGCACAGCTTCGTGACCCGTCTGCTGGAAACCGACGGCCGGGTTACCGGCGTCGAACTCTTCGGAGCGCCCGAAGGCGAGGTGCGCACGCAGCTGCAGGCCGACGTCGTTGTTCTCGCCACTGGCGGGGCCGGGCAGCTTTACGATGCAACCACCAATCCGGAGACCGCCACCGGCGACGGTGTCGCGCTCGCCTGGGCGGCCGGAGCGGTCCTGACGGACCTGGAATTCATCCAGTTCCATCCCACGTTGCTGGATCCGGCCGCGGCCAACGGAACAGCCTTCATGATCTCCGAGGCCGTTCGCGGGGAGGGTGCCCTGCTGGTGGATTCCACCGGGCACCGCTTTATGCCGGATTATCATCCGGATGCCGAGCTCGCGCCCCGGGACGTTGTCTCGCGCGCAATCTGCCGGCAGCGGCTGCTGCTTGAGTCGCGCGGCGAAGCGGCCCAGGTCTATCTGGACGCCACCGGTATCAGCCGCGCCAAGGGGCCGGGGTTCCTGGCACGGCGTTTCCCCACCATCCATAACACTGTGACAGCGCTGGGCCTGGACTGGAACTGGCAGCCGCTGCCGGTGGTGCCCGCCTCGCATTACTGGATGGGCGGGATCCGTACGGACCTCGCCGGGCGGACCTCGGTGCCGGGCCTGTTTGCCGTGGGGGAGGCCGCGTGCACGGGAGTGCACGGAGCCAACCGGCTGGCGTCGAACTCGCTGCTGGAAGGGCTGGTCTTCGCCCGCCGGGCTGTCCGGGCGCTCGCCGGCGGGGAGCCGACCCCGGTGTTCGAGGCGCACCCGCTGGAGCTTTCGGAAGGCACCGGGCCCTGCACCCGTGCCGACCTGCAGCGGCTGATGTCCTCGGCAGCGGGCGTGGCACGGGACGGAGCAACCCTGGAGCTCGCCGCCAAGCAGCTGGGAGAGTGGGCCGTGGAACCGACGGACCAGGCGGGCGCCGAAGACGCAAACCTGCTCACCACCGCCCGTCTGGTGGTTGCCGCGGCCAGCGCACGCGAGAACTCCATCGGAGCCCATTACCGTACCGATTTCGAAAACCGTCCGGTGGGCGGCGGCCGCCTCAGTTTTGTCAATCCCCGTGCCGGCGCCCCCGGCCGCAGCGCCAGCCAGGAGCAGCCATGAACCACATTCTTCCGCCCGACCAGCCGACGCTTGAGCGTATTGTCGCCGCCGCGCTCGCCGAAGACGCCCCGTGGGGCGACATCACCTCGAACGCCTTGATCCCAGCTGATGCTACGGCGACGGCAGAGCTTGCGGCGCGCGAGCCAGGCGTGTTCGCCGGCATTCCCGTGCTGGAAACAGTCCTGCACCAGGTCGACGCCTCCGTGTCCGTACAGTTCAAGGTGCAGGACGGGGACACGTTCGACGCCGGCCAGGTACTGGCGGTGATCAGCGGCAACGCTCGCTCCATCCTGCTGGCTGAACGCGTGGGACTGAACCTGCTGCAGCGTCTGAGCGGCATTGCCACCCAGACGGCTGCCTTCGTCGGGGCGGTGGCCGGAACGGCGGCCCGGGTGGTTGATACCCGCAAGACAACCCCCGGGCTGCGCGCGCTGGAGCGCTATGCCGTGAGGTGCGGCGGCGGGCACAACCACCGCTATTCGCTCTCCGATGCTGTGATGGCCAAAGACAATCACCTCGCCGTGATTACCGACGGCGGCCGGAAGGATCTGACCGAGGCCTTGCGGGAGGCGAAGTCGCGGTTGCCGCACACGGTCCATTTTGAAGTCGAAGTGGACCGGGCTGAGCAGATCGAACCCGTACTGGCAGCCGGGGTGGACACGATCATGCTGGATAACTTCTCGCTCGAGGGGCTCCGCGCCGGTGTGGCCCAGGTGGCGGGACGTGCCTTGGTGGAAGCCAGCGGCAATGTCCGGTTGGAAACGGTGGGGGAGATCGCCCGCACCGGAGTTGATGTGATTTCTTCCGGCGCGCTCACCCACAGCGTCAGGTCTCTGGACCTGGGGCTGGACATCCACATCTCCTGACGAAAGCAGTAGCTGATCCCATGATTTACCTGGACGCCGCCGCCACAGCTCCCGTACGGCGGGAGGTACTGGAAGCGATGTGGCCGGCCTTGACGCAGGATTTCGGCAACCCCTCCAGCCACCACACGGTCGGCGAAGCAGCCGGGCGGGCCTTGGACTATGCACGCAGAACCGCGGCACAGGTACTCGGCTGCCGGCCCGGGGAGATCATCTTCACCTCGGGGGGCACCGAAGCCAACAACCTCGCCATCAAGGGGCTGGCGCTGGCCACGCCCCGCGGCAAGCGCATCGTGGTGAGTGCAGTGGAGCATCCCTCTGTTCTGGAGACCGTGGAGTACCTGGAACGGTTGCACGGTTTTACGCTCGTCCGCGTCCCGGTGCACCCGGACGGCGTCGTCGATCTTAAAGCCCTGGCTGCCGAGCTCACGCCGGAGACCACGTTGTGCACGGTGATGTACGCCAATAATGAGGTGGGCACCATCCAGCCGGTCGAAGAGATCGCCAGGCTGTGCCGCGAGGCGAAGGTTCCTTTCCATACGGATGCGGTGCAGGCCGCCGGCTGGCTGGACCTGGACGTTGGCCGCCTTGGTGTCGACGCGCTGAGTATTTCGGGACACAAACTCGGTGCGCCCAAGGGCTGCGGGCTGCTGTACGTCTCCGGCCGGCGGCCGCTGGAACCGCTGGTCCATGGCGGCGGACAGGAAAACGGGCGCCGGTCCGGCACGGAAAACGTTGCCGGTGCTGTCGCCATCGCCACCGCCTTGTCCCTGGCCGAGAAGGAGCGGGCCGAGACAGTGCCGCGGGTCACCGGTTACCGCGACTACCTGATCGAGCAGGTGCTGAAGGCGCTGCCGGAGGCGCAGCTGACCGGGCATCGGACGGAGCGCCTGCCGGCCAGTGCTTCCTTCTGTTTTCCGGGGACTTCGGGAGAAGCCGTCCTCCTCGAGCTCGAGCGGCGGGGCGTGGTGTGTTCCAGCGGGTCTGCCTGCTCGGCCGGTTCGGATGAGCCGTCCGGGGTGCTGCTGGCCATGGGCATTGATCCGGCGGTGGCCCAGACCGCGGTGCGGCTGACCTTCACCGCAGCAGTCAAGGAGGCCGAGATCGCGCTGGCGGCACGGGCGGTGGCCAGTGCGGTGAGAGACGTCCGGAAGCTGGCGCCCTAGCCGGCCCGCCGGACTTCGCAGACACGCCCCGGCGTGCGGCAGTTTGGCGGCGGGGGATCGGTACCGTGGAAGGAAACCCCTTGCCGCGACCGAAGGAACGTGATCCCTTGCCTGCAGCGCGACGCAACCGGCGCCTGCGGTCAGTTGCCGCCCTGGCCGTCGTCGGCGTAACACTCTCCGGCTGCGGCCTGCTGGACCTTGCCCCGGACGCAGGAGCAGCCGCTCCACCGGCGCAGGCCGCGCCGCCGTCGTCAATGACCATGCCGCGCCCTTCTCCCGAACCTTACGGGACAACCCGGGAAGGCTGGAAGACCTACACGGACCCGGCCGGCACCCTGGGCTTCGACCTGCCCGAGGACTGGACCGTGCAGCAGCAGCGCGAGCCGACGCAACCATCCGACGGCGGCATCCATCTGGAAATCCGCGACGGCGGGGGCAGGCCGGTGGCCCAGCTGCACACCCGGTTGATCCTGGAGGAAGCCCAGTGCACTCCCGGTAACGTGACCGACTATGTGGTGCTGGCCAGTGAGCCCTTCGATGTGGCAGCGGTGGACGGAGCCGGCAACATTGAACCGCGGTTCGTGTTCCGCATGCTGCGCGGCTATAAGTTCTTTGCCTCGATGGGCATCACGAATAAGGTTGGCGGTGTGGACAACAAGGCCTGCGCCATTCAGAATGCGGTCGCGGGACCGGATAAGGTGGGCCTTTACTCGTTTTCGGATACCCCTGTGCACGGCGTCCCGTCGGCGGACGAGCCGGCCGGGGAGCTGAAGAGCTACAACAGCGTGCAGGAAGCGCTGGAGTATCTGGAGACGGACCGCTTTGCGCAGCTGCGGGAGATGATCACCTCCCTGCGGATCGCAGAGCAGGCCTCCGCACCATCCAGCCAAAGGGAGCGTTCATGAAACGAGCCGCCTCGGCCCGTCTCGTCGCCAGGACCACAGCCAACACGTCCATGGTGTTTGCCATTGCGGCCGCCCGGAACTCCGGCTACACAGCCTTCGACGAGACCTTCACCGTGACAGTGGACGGCGTTGAGGTACAGCTGGAGGAACTGGCGGACAACCATTCCGGCCGGCTGCACACCCTGCACGTGGATGAACCGTCCACGGTTGAAGTGGATTACTCGGTGACGGTGGAAGGCCTGGCGGGGCCGGAACGCATCGACCGGACCGAACTGATCAGGTACGTGCGCCCCAGCCGCTACTGCGAGTCCGACAAGTTGCTGCCGACGTCGTACGCCGAATTCGGGTCGCTGCACGGGATGGAACTGCTCAACGCCGTGCGTACGTGGGTGGGGCGGGAGCTGCGCTACGTCAGCGGCTCCTCCCGGCCCACGGATGGAGCAGTGGAAACCCTGCTGGAACGCAGGGGGGTCTGCCGCGACTTCGCCCACCTGGTGGTATCGCTGCTGCGGGCCAAGGACGTGCCGGCGCGGCTCGCCGCCGTGTACGCCCCGGGACTGGACCCGATGGACTTCCACGCGGTTGCCGAAGCCTATATCGACGGCGCCTGGCACGTGGTGGATGCCACCGGCATGGCACCGCGGCAGACCTTGCTGCGTATTGCCACCGGGCGGGATGCCTCGGACACGGCCTTCCTGTCCACCGTGGGCGGCAGCCTCTCCCTGAAGGAGCTGAAAGTTACCGCCGTGGTGGATGACTTCGTGCCCGAAACGGACCCCGCGGCGGCCGTGCAACTGCGCTGAGAGCCGGCCGCCGCCGAAGTTCAGCGGTCTTT
Source organism: Arthrobacter crystallopoietes (assembly GCF_017603825.1). Taxonomy (NCBI): domain Bacteria; kingdom Bacillati; phylum Actinomycetota; class Actinomycetes; order Micrococcales; family Micrococcaceae; genus Crystallibacter; species Crystallibacter crystallopoietes. Next base: position 3,697,211 of record NZ_CP072014.1, on the reverse strand, counting down.
GAGCCCGGTGCGGAGCTTGTCCGTGAGGAACTGGAGCTGCTTGAACTCCTCCTCGCTGAGGGCCGGCGCGAGCATCTCATGCAGATGTCGCACGTGCACGCGGCCGATCTCCTGCTGCAGGGTACGGCCTTCCTCGGTCAGGGCGATCTCGATGCCACGCTGGTCCCGCTCAGCCGTTCGGCGCTGCACCAGGCCCTTGGCTTCCAGCCGCTCGACCATCCGGCTCAGGCTCGGCTGGCTGATCAGCAGGGCCTCGTTGAGCTCATTGAGCCTGGTCCACCCGGTGGGGCAGTGGCTGAGGTTGAACAGCACATCGTATTCGCGCATGGCCAGCTTCTTGAACTCCGGCAGCTGCTGCATCCGGCGCATCACAGCCACCTGGGTGCGGAAGAGCGACTCCCAGGCTTCCGACGTCGTCCTGATTTGCGGCGGGGATTGCTCATCAGCCATTGGACACGGTCTCCCCGGCCAAGGCCGCATCCCGGGCTGCCTTGCGGCTGGCGTGGGTGGGCGCCTCGGGTACGTGGGCGGGCTTGCGGGCGGCGAACTCCCGCTTGAGCACCGGCAGGACCTCCTCGCCGAAGAGGTCCAGCTGTTCGAGCACGGTCTTCAGCGGCAGGCCGGCGTGGTCGATCAGGAACAGCTGCCGCTGGTAGTCGCCGAAGGCGTCGGCGAAACTGAGGGTCTTCTCGATGACCTCTTGCGGGCTGCCCACGGTCAGCGGGGTCTGCGCGGTGAAGTCCTCCATCGACGGGCCGTGGCCGTAGACCGGGGCGTTGTCGAAGTACGGGCGGAACTCGTTCACCGCGTCCTGCGAGTTCTTGCGCATGAAGAACTGTCCGCCAAGGCCCACGATCGCCTGGTCTGCAGTGCCGTGGCCGTAGTGCTCATAGCGTTCACGGTAAAGGCCGATGAGCTGCATGTAGTGCTCCTTCGGCCAGAAAATGTTGTTGGCAAAGAACCCGTCACCGTAGTACGCGGCCAGCTCCGCAATCTGCGGGGTGCGGATGGAGCCGTGCCACACGAAGGGCGCCACGCCGTCCAGCGGGCGGGGCGTGGCGGTGAAGTTCTGCAGTGGGGTACGGTGCTTGCCCTGCCAGTTCACTACGTCTTCGTCCCAGAGCTTGCGCAGCAGGGCATAGTTCTCCACCGTCAGCTCCAGCGAATCCTGGATGTTGCGTCCGAACCACGGGTAGACCGGAGCGGTGTTGCCGCGGCCCAGCACCAGGTCCACGCGGCCGTCCGCCAGCTGCTGCAGCATGGCATAGTCTTCGGCGAGCTTGACCGGATCGTTGGTGGTGATCAGCGTGGTCGCGGTGGAGAGGGTGATCCGCTCCGTCTGGGCAGCGATGTAGCCGAGCAGGGTTGTCGGCGAACTGGCGTAGAACGGCGGGTTATGGTGCTCGCCGGTGGCGTAGACATCCATCCCGATCTCTTCGACCTTCTTGGCAATGCTGACCGCTGCCTTGATGCGTTCGCGTTCGGTCGGAGTCCGGCCGGTGGTCGGGTCCTGGGTGATATCAGAAACGCTGAATACGCCAATTTCCATGCTGTGCCTCTTTCTCTGCTGCGAAGTCTAGAACCAGTTTACATGCTTTTGCATCTACTGACACAACCCGCGGCCTGCGGAAATCATTCCGTGGCGGCAGCGTGGGGCCCACCACACGCAGGCAGGACCGGGACGTTAGCTTCCCACGGTGGCCGGCTCACGGATCTGAAGCTGCTCGGCTTTGGTCAGGGCGCGGCGTTCGCGGCGGCCCTCGACCAACCGGTAGAGCACGGGCACCAGAACCAGCGTTAGCGCCGTTGACGAAATCAGACCCCCAACAACGACGACGGCGAGCGGCTGCGAGATGAAGCCGCCTTCACCGGTGAGTCCCAGCGCCATCGGCGTCAGCGCGAAGACTGTCGCCAATGCAGTCATCAGGATGGGCCGGAGCCGTTGGCGCGCGCCGTGCCGGATAGCATCCGCAACGTTCATCCCGGGGCGGTCGCCGCGGGGCCGCCGGTACTGGTTGATCAGGTCGATCAGGACAATCGCATTGGTCACGACGATGCCCACCAGCATCAGCATGCCGATCAGGGAGGGCAGTCCCAGCGGAATCCCGGTGATGACCAGCAACGCGATGGCGCCGGTGGCGGCGAAGGGGATGGAGACCAGCAGGATCAGCGGCTGGACGAGGCTCTTGAACGTGGCCACCATGATGACGTACACGATCGCCACCGCGGCGAGCAGCGCCAGGCCGAGCTGCTCGAAGGACTCGGCCTGCTGGGTCGCCGCGCCGCCCAGGGATGCCGTGACACCGGCCGGAAGTTCGACGGAGTCCAGCACCGTCTGGACCTCGCTGCTCAGCGCGCCGAGATTGTCCCCGGCAGGAGTAATGGAGACGACGGCGGTCCGCTCGCCGCCGGAACTGGTGATCGACGTCGGAATTTCGGTTTCCTCCACCGTGGCCACCTCGGTCAGCGGCACCGGTCCGGAAGCCGTGGGCACTTCGACGTCGCGCAGTTCCTCCACACTGGCGAAGTCCGTTCCTTCGCCGATGAACACCGGATAGTCCGTGGTGTCGATCCTCACCGTGCCGCCGGGGAGCGGGCTGATGGTGGAGGCCAGCAGGCCGGCAATTTCTTCTTCGTTGAGCCCTGCCGCTACGGCCTTGGCCCGGTCGATGGAGACCTGGACCACCGGTTCGGCGGCGGCAAGGTTGCTGGACACCTCGGCTGCCCCCGGGAGATCCTGCAGCTCGGCCACCAGTGTGTCGGAAGTCGACTGCAGTTCCCCGGAGTTGCTGGCGGAAATGTCGATGTCCACCGAGCTGGAGGTGCCGAATCCGCCGCCCCGGGTACTGAGCGTGATGGTCCCGGCATCCGGCAGCTTCTCGACGTCGTTGCGTACGCGTTCGCGCAAGGCCACCTGGTCGGCGCCCTCTTCGGTAATGACCGTGAACTGGGCGACGGAGGCGCCGGCGGAAAGGAACGTGCCGAGCCCCGACGTGGAATTGCCCATGGTGACCTGGACGTCGGCGATACCTTCGGTGCCGGCCAGCAGTTCCTCGACCTGGGACGCTGCCTCGTCGGTGACTTCCAGGCTGGTGCCCGCGGGCAGTTCCTGCCGCAGGCTGAAGCTGTTCTGCCCGGTATCGCCGAGCAGATTGGTCTGCATCAGCGGCACCATGGCCACCGTGCCCAGCAAGACCAGGGCCGCCGCACCCAGCGTGATGACGGGGTGCCGCTGCGTGGAGGAGAGCACCGGCAGGTACCCGCGCTGGAGCCGCGAGGCCCGTTCCTTGGCATCCGCGGTTGCACGCACCTCGGCTGGATCCTGCCGCTGCGAGGGGGACTTGACGAACCAGTAGGCCAGCACCGGGACTATGGTCAGGGACACCGCCAGGGACGCCAGCAGTGCCAGGGCGGTGGTGATGGCAAAGGGCCGGAACAGCTCGCCGGCCAGGTCGGCGACAAACGCGATCGGCAGGAACACCGCGACGGTAGTGAGGGTGGAGGCGGTAACGGCACCGGCCACTTCCCGCACAGCCGTCACGATGGCGGTGCGCTTATCCTCGCCGTAACCCAGATGCCGTTTGATGTTTTCGACGACGACGATCGAGTCGTCGACAACCCGGCCGATGGCGATGGTTAGTGCGCCCAGCGTCAGGATGTTCAGCGAATAGCCGAGTGAGCTGAGGCCGATGAACGTGACCAGCAGGGACAGCGGAATGGAGATGGCCGTGATCAGGGTGGAGCGGGCCGAGAGCAGGAAGACCAGGATGACCAGCACGGCGAAGCCGAGACCCAGCAGCCCCTCGGTGGTCAGGTTCTTGATGGACTCCTCGATGAAGGGCGCCTGGTCAAAGATGGTGGTGAAAGCGGCCCCGTTGCCCAGCTGCGCTTCAAGCTCGGGGAGCAGGTCGTTGATCGCATGGGAAATTGCCACCGTGTCCCCGTCCGGCGTCTTCGTCACGGCCAGGGCCAGCGTTTCTTCGCCGTTCGTGCGGGTAATCGAGGTCCGCTCGTCGTCGACAATCCGGACCGCCGCAACCTCGCCAATGGTCACCGGATCTCCGGTTGCAGCCTCGGCCCCGGGCCTCTCGGCGCCGGAACCTTCCGGGCCGGAATCCACCGGAGCTGGATCTGCCGGAGCTGGATTCACCGGGGCCGGCGGTGCGGGCTGTGATTCGCCGGGGAACTGACCGGGAACCCGTCCCGGTATTTCGGAAACCGACGACGGCGGCGCGGGCTCCGCCGTCGTTGTTTGAGTGGGGGCCAGCGGCAGGTTTTCGATGGTTTCCAGGCTGTCCAGCGGGCTGCCGATCTGGACGGAAAGGGTCTTCTCATCCTGCTGGACCGTGCCGGCGGGCACGAGGCCGCCGCTGTTCTGCAGGCTGTCGACGATGGATGACACGCTCACGTTGCGATCGGCCAAGGCGCCATCGTCGGGAAGGATGGCGATGTGCTGGCCGGCACCGCCTGTGACTTCGGCGCTGCGGACGCCCTCCAGCTTCTGCAGCCTGGGGACCGTGAGCCGTTGCAGCTCGGTATTGAGTTCGCTCAGCGGCAGGTCGGACGAAACCGCCATGAAGACGATCGGGAAGTCATTGATGCTGCCGGCCACGGACTGCGGGGAAACGTCCTCGGGCAGCAGCTGTTGCGCGTTGGAGATGGCCCGGTCCACCTGGCTGCGGGCCCGGTCCAGATTGGTGCCATAGACAAACGTCAAGTTCACTGTGGAGAGACCGGTCCGCGACGTTGCGGTCGAGGATTCAAGCCCCTCGACCGCGTTCAGCGCGTTTTCCAGTGGTTCGCTGACCTGTTTGTCCACTACCTCCGGAGACGCCCCGGGCATGGCGGTGACTACCGTAACCCGGGGGAACTCCAGCGACGGGATCAGCTCCTGCTTGAGCGAACCCATGGTGATTACACCGAAGACGGCCACAAACACCGTGATCAGAGCGATCAGGGCCCTGTTGGCCAGGGACAGCGTGGCCAGCTTATGCATGGCTGAAGCTTAACCGAGTTCGAGGACCTGGTTGGTATCCGCGGTGATATCCGCCAGCAGGGACGGGTTCTCGTTCAGCTTGGCGCCGTAGCCCGGAATCATTTCCTTGAGCTTCGGCTCCCAGCCCTTGAACTCGCTGGGGAAGCAGCGCTGGAGAACCTGGATCATGATCGGTGCTGCCGTGGATGCGCCCGGCGAAGCGCCGAGCAGGCCGCTGATGCTGCCGTCGGCGGAAGTAATGACTTCCGTGCCGAACTGCAGGACACCGCCCTTCTTGGGGTCCTTCTTGATGACCTGCACGCGCTGGCCGGCCGTAATGAGCTCCCACGAATCGCCGTTGGCCTCCGGGTAGAAATCGCGCAGGGCGGCGACCTTCTTCGGCCGGCTCTTGAGGACCTCGGTGATCAGGTACTTGACCAGGCCCAGGTTGTCCTTGCCGACGGCCAGCATGGGAATGAGGTTGTGGGGGCGCACGGACAGCGGCAGGTCCAGGAACGAGCCGGACTTCAGGAAGTTCGGGGAGAAGCCGCCGTACGGGCCGAACAAGAGGGAGCGCTTGCCGTTGACGAAACGGGTGTCGAGGTGCGGGACGGACATGGGCGGGGCACCCACGGACGCCTGGCCATAGACCTTGGCGTTGTGCTGGGCGATGACCGCGTCATCAGTGGAGCGCAGAAACTGCCCGGAGACCGGGAAGCCGCCGAAGCCCTTGGCCTCGGGAATGCCGGAGCGCTGCAGCAGGTGTAGCGCCCCGCCGCCGGCGCCGACGAAGACGAAACGGGCGGAGACGGTTGAGACCTCGCCGGTGGTGTTGTTCTTGACCTTCACGTCCCAGCGGCCGTCGGTGGCCCGGGAGACGTCGAGCACCTTGTGTCCGTAGTGCAGTTCAGCGCCCTGGGCGTCCATGAAGCCAGCCAGTTCGCGGGTCAGCGCGCCGAAGTCGACATCAGTGCCGCCTGCTACGCGGGAGCCGGCCACACGCTGCTGCGGATCGCGGCCCTGCATGACCAGCGGCACCCACTTTTCCAGCTCGGCATGGTCTTCGGAGAACTCAATGTCCTGGAACAGCGGTTCGGCGCGGAGCGCTTCGTAGCGGCGCTTGAGGTAGTCCGCGTGGTCGTTGCCCCAAACGAAGCTCATGTGCGGCAGGGGATTGATGAATCCCTTCGGGGACCCGATGTGTCCCTGGGAAACCATGTGCGACCAGAACTGGCGCGAAACGTGGAACTGCTCGTTGATGCCCACCGCTTTGGCCGTAGCCACGGAGCCGTCCGCAGCGGCCGGGGTGTAGTTCAACTCGCAGAGTGCGGCGTGTCCTGTTCCCGCGTTGTTCCACGGGTCGGAGCTCTCCAGCCCGGCCTGCGCCAGGTTCTCGTAAAGATTGATGCTCCACTCGGGCTGCAGCTGCTTGATCAAGGAGCCGAGCGTGGTGCTCATGATGCCGCCGCCGATCAGGGCAACGTCGATGTTCTTGGATGATCCCGAAGGGGTATTAGCAGTCAACTTCCATCTCCCATAGCAGCTTTGCCAGCGCTTAGAAGACTACCGCGCCCCTGTGGTGAGACTAAAATTGCCCGAGCTCATTGTGACCCATTAGACAGACGTTTCGGCGCAGTGCCGTTAATATACGCCGCACCGCTCTTAGGCGTCCGTCCGCAGCCTGACCAGATTGTAGACCTCGTCCAGCATCGGACTGGCCGGATAGCTGGCCACCCTGGCCCCCATGGCAAGGGCGGAAACCGGGAACGCCAGCGGGACCGCCGGTACCAGCCGGGCTACCTGGTTATTGATGGTCAGGTACGCCTGGTTGCGTTCCTCACCGGCGGGGAGGGTCCGGGCACGGGCAATCCGGTTGAACAGCTGCATATTCTTGAAACCGAACTCGGGGCTGGGCGCACCGAACAGTGGTCCCAGGAAGTTGTCCGGATCCCGGTAACTGCCACTCCACCCGCCGAGATGGAGAGCGTGGTCCGAGGACGTCTGCACCCGGTCCAGATAGCCGTCCTCCCATGCCAGGGGCTTGGGCTGGATATTGACGCCGACGGCGGTTAGCTGACGGCTGAGCTCGGCATAGATTTTCTCCGGTGTCGGCAGATAGGCCCGCGTTACGTTCAGCGGGTAGTAGAAAGGGATCTCCTCGCCGTCGTAACCGGCTTCTTCCAACAGTTCCCGGGCGCGCTCGGGGTTGTACTCGAAGTAAGGGATGTCTTCACCGGTCACGCCCAGGCTTCGGGGTACAAACTGCTTGGCCTCGGTAGTCCCCTGCAGGAAGAAGTCCTCGATCAGCACGGAGCGGTCAATGGCGTGGGCGATCGCCTGACGCATCCGCAGATCCGCCAGCAGGCCGAATTGCTGGTTCATGCCCAGGTAGGACACGGAGAAGGGATCCCGCTGCAGAATCTGCATCCCGCTGCGGGCCAGCCCCGCATACGTTTCCGGAGTGACCAGGTCATAGCCGTCAATCCTGCCGGACTGCAGCGCGCGCAACCGGGCAGCCGGATGGGGCAGTGTCTGGAAGACAACCGAGCCGGCCTGCGCCGCCGGGCCCCAGTAGTTCTCGAAGGCGGTGAGCTTGACCTGCTCTTCGGACCAGGCCTCGAACCGGAACGGACCGGTCCCGACGGGGTGCTGCGCGAACGCGGAGAGCCTGATTCCGCCGCGCTCCTGATTCAGCTCATCGGCATTGCCATCCGCGAGCGCAGCCGGCGACGCTATGGCGAAGGCCGGCGTGGACAGGGCTGCAACCAGCCCGGAGAACCTGCGGTTGAGGTTCAGCCGCAGTTCGTTCGGTGCCAGGACCTCGCAGTCCTTGTACAGAGAAGTCTCACCTTCATCGGCGAAGGCTTCGAACACTGAAGCGAAGGACAAGGCGGCTTCAGCCGGCCGGGCATCCCGGGGCAGCCTGTACCAGCGTTCAAAATTGGCTTTCACAGCTTCGGCATCGAACGGCGTGCCGTCGTGGAACACGACGCCTTCGCGCAGCCTGAAGAGGTAGGCGCGGCCGTCGTCGAGCTCTTCCCATTCGGTAGCGAGCTGGGGCTTGGGGACTCCCGTGTCGGGATCGACGCCGATCAGCGTTTCCATGATCTGCCGTGTCACCCGGAACGACTCGGAGTCCAGGAGCAGCGCGGGATCGAGGCCGGCGGGATTGGCCGCCGTACCCATGGTGAAAGTCAGGTTAGCGGCCGGTACGGACGTCCCCGTGGGCGCCGCCGTTCCCGTCGTTGGCGAACCGGGCTCGCTCGTGCAGCCGGTGAGGATGACAACAGCTGCCGCCGCGCCAGCCTTTAGAAAGCTGCGGCGCGCGGGCAGGTGTGACACTCGTGAGCTCCTCGTGGGCCGAATTTGCGGAATTTCCAGTCTAATTGACATCAGGGGAGATAAAGAAGCCGTAAAACCTTGGCGAGATGCAGGCCACACCCAGCGTTGATGGGGCACGATAGAGCAATGAGCGAATCTGCCGACGCTGCGCCGCTGCTCGAAGTCAGAAATCTGGCCGTCAATTTCCGGACCACTTACGGCGATGTGCCCGCCGTGCAGGATGCCAGTCTGCGCTTGCATGCGGGCAGGACGCTGGCCATTGTCGGCGAGTCCGGTTCCGGCAAATCGACCACGGCGATGGCCGTCATCGGGCTGTTGCCGAAAAACGGCCGCATCACGGCAGGAAGCATCGTCTTTGACGGCCAGGAACTTGTGGACCTGCCCGAGGATAAAATGCGCAGGATCAGGGGCCGCCAGATCGGATTGGTACCGCAGGATCCGATGTCCAACCTTAATCCGGTCACGAAAATCGGCTCTCAGGTGGCCGAAACCCTGCTGGTTCACGGAATGGCCACGGCCAGGAACGTCGATGTACGGGTGGTGGAAGCGCTGCAGGCCGCCGGATTACCGGACGCGGCCGAACGCGCCAAGCAGTATCCGCACGAATTCTCCGGCGGCATGCGGCAGCGGGCCCTGATCGCCATCGGGCTGGCCTGCCGGCCGCGGCTGCTGATTGCCGACGAGCCTACCTCGGCGCTGGATGTCACGGTGCAACGGACCATCCTGGACCAGATCGACCGAATGACAGAAGAACTGGATACATCCGTCCTGTTGATCACCCATGATTTGGGCCTCGCGGCGGAACGGGCTTCGGAGCTGGTGGTGATGCACCGCGGCAGAGTTGTGGAGACCGGGCCCGCCGAACAGCTGCTCAATGACCCGCAGCACCCGTACACCCAGTCCCTGGTCAAAGCTGCACCGAGTGTGGCGGCTGTGCGGCTACAGCCGGGCGCCTACACGGCAAGTGCCGACGAACGGATCCGGCATGCGGAAGAAACGTTCTCCGAACATGCGGGAACCGCCGCTGAGCCGCAGCGGACCGACAACATCGTGCAGTTGCGGGACCTCACCAAGATCTACAAGATCAGGGGAAAATCGGAAGACTTCTACGCCGCCAGGAATGTCACTCTGGATGTGCCGCGGGGACGGACAGTGGCCATCGTGGGGGAGTCAGGATCCGGGAAGACGACCACGGCGCGGATGCTGCTGAAACTGATCGAGCCCTCAAGCGGCACCATGACGTTCGACGGAATGGACGTGGCCAGGCTGACCAAGGTACAGCTGCGTGATTTCCGGCAGCGCGTCCAGCCGGTGTTCCAGGATCCCTATTCTTCGCTGAACCCGATGTTCACCGTTGGACGGATCGTCGAGGAACCTTTGAGTACCTATAAAAGAGGTAACGCCCAACAGCGTGCGGCGCGTGTGCGTGAGCTGATGGACCAGGTGGCCCTGCCTCACAGCATGCTTCGCCGCTACCCGTCCGAACTCTCCGGCGGCCAGCGCCAGCGTGTGGCCATTGCCCGTGCCTTGGCGCTGAAGCCGGAACTGTTGATTTGCGATGAACCCGTGTCGGCCCTTGATGTTCTGGTTCAGGCACAGATCCTGAAACTGCTGGGTGACCTGCAAGCCGAAATGGGCCTCAGCTACCTCTTCATTTCTCACGATCTGGCCGTCGTCCGTTTAATCTCGGACTATGTCTGCGTCATGAAGGACGGTGAAATCGTCGAGTCCGACACTTCGGAGGAGGTCTTTACGAATCCCCGCCATCCTTACACCCGGCAGCTGCTTGCCTCCATCCCGGGCAATGAGTTGGAGATCTACGATGACGACGCCGGCATTGCCTCCTGACGACGAACACCGTCCGGAGGGCTTTGGTTTCAGGACCGGAGTCCGCAGCGAGGCTGTTGCAGTCGGGTGTGCGGTGTTCGTCCTCGTCCTCGGCACGGTTCTGCTAATCATCGGCGCCGTGATTTTTGCCGCGGAAGGGCAGTGGGGCTTTGTACTCGGACTGGCGGTCTTGGAGCTGCTGTTTATCGCCGGATTCGTTGCGATGATGCACATGGCCAGGCAACGCCACCGGCCGCGCCCCGACTGACCGGTCGGCTATTTATTTCTGGCGGGACTTGGGATCCAGCGCTTCCCGCAAGGACTCGCCGAGGAGAGTGAAGCCCAAGGCCGTGATGGCTATGCAGAGACCCGGCAGGAAGGCCAGCTGAGGTGCAATGCCGAGCTCGTCCTGGGCATAGGTCAGCATGCGGCCCCACTCGGCGGTCTGCGGCCGGCCGCCGCCCAAACCGAGAAAGGACAGCGCAGCCGCGTCGATGACCGCGGTGGCCAAGGTCAGGGTTGCCTGGACAATTACGGGGCCGACGCTGTTGGGCAGCAGATGGCTCATGGTGATGGTGCCCCGGCTCAGGCCAAGGGTCTGCGCGGCCAGGATGTAGTCCGCACCACGCTGGGAAATCATGGAAGATCGCAGCAGCCTGGCGAAAATCGGAACCTGGGACACCCCGATGGCGATCATGATCGCGTAGGCTCCCTGTCCGAGGGCAGCGGCAATGGACACGGCCAGCAGCAGGTTCGGGACCGACAGCAGGATATCCACCAGCCGCATGATCACGTTGTCCACCCAGCCGCCGAAGCCGCCCGCGAGCACGCCCAACAGCATTCCCCCGGCGAGGCCCAGTGCCGTAGAGACGACACCGATCAGCAGCGACGACTGCGCACCCCAAATGAGCTTGCTGAGCAGATCTCCGCCGAAGCGGTCCAAGCCGAGGACAAATCCGGGAACTTCACCCGGTCCCGGGATATGGGTCGGCGTGATGTGGGTGCGTCCCGGCAAGTCCTCGCCGCCGTAGGGGGCCAGCACCGGTGCCAGCGCAGCGACGAGCAGGAACGCCATGACGATGATGGCCCCGGCAATGGCCTGCGGGTTGCGGCGCAGCCGGTAGAACGCGTCCTTCCAGAGACTGGTTCCGCCGGAGTCAGGTAACACGGGATCTTTGCTGGCGGAGTCGTTCCCGCCCGGAGCGGGGGGAAGAGTTGTGCTCATTGGACACGCACCCTCGGGTCAATGACGCTGTAGGAAATATCGACGATGAGGTTGATCAGGGAATAGAGGATCGCGATGAAGATGATGAACCCCTGGAGAACCGGGTAATCGAGATTAAAGATCGCATCGCGCAGGAAACGGCCGATGCCGCTGAAAGCAAAGACTGTCTCGGTCAGAACGGCACCGGATATCAGCAAACCCAGCTGCAGGCCGATGGTGGTGGTTACCGGAAGCATGGCGTTGCGCAGGATAAAGCGGTTGCGGATGGTTCTTTCGAGCAATCCTTTGGCCTTTGCAGTTCGCACGTAATCAGCGTTCTGGACTTCCAGAACCGAGGCGCGGGTGATCCGCACGATGATGGCCAGGGGGATGGTTCCCAAGGCAATGCCGGGCAGGACCAGGTGCATGAAGGCGTCCCAGGAGGCATCCCATTCCCGCGTCAGGAGACCGTCGAGTACGTAGAAGTCCGTCACATGGGTGGCGTTGATCCGGGGGTTCTGCCGGCCATCTGTAGGGAAGACCGGGATCTTGATTGCGAAGAGCCATTTCAAGATGAAGGCCAGGAAGAAGACCGGAATCGTGATGCCGATCAGGCTCAGGACAACGGAGCCGTGGTCCGGCCAGCGGCCGTAGTGCTTCGCGGCAAGGTAGCCGAGCGGAATACCGATCCCGATGGCGAAGATGAGCGCTACGATCGTCAGTTCCAAAGTCGCGGGAAAACGCGTGGCGAATTCTTCCAGTACCGGACGGCCGGTCAGCAGCGACGTACCGAAGTCTCCCTGAAGGAGCTTGCCCATGTAAATGAAGTACTGCTCGATGAGCGGACGGTTGAAGCCGTACAGCTCGTTGATTCTTTCGACCGCCTCCGGTGTTGCACGGTCCCCGAGCAGAGCGGTGGCGGGTCCGCCTGGGAGGCTCCGCACCCAGAGGAACAACAGGATCGATAACCCCAGCAGGGTCGGAACGAGCAACGCCAGGCGTTTGCCGATGACTCTTAACACTGTGTCCTTTCGCCCGGCTGTCTACGGTGTGGACTCTAAATAGGCCCGCTCGTCCGGCCCGGGCGCAATAAGGCCCGGACCGGACGACTACGGAGCAGCACGCTTCTAGCTGGTTGCGCCGGCGCTATTCGCTGAGCTTGATCATGTTGAAGACCTCGTCGTTGACCGGGCTGGCCGGGTAGGACTCTACGCGCGGAGCGAAGCCCAGGGACGGGGCAGGGTGTGCCAGCGGGATCGCCGGAATGTACTCCGCGATGTCCGCATTGATCTCTTCGTACAGCGGAGTCTGCTCTTCCAGTTTGCTGACCTGACGCGCTTCGTCCAAGGCCTTGAATAGGTCAGGATTGTTGAAACCGAACTCTGGCTTCTCCCGGCCGAAGAAGACACCGACAAAATTGTCTGTGTCGTTGTAGTCCCCGGTCCAGCCCAGCAGATGGATGCCATGGTCAGAGCTGCCCTGGACCCGGTCGAGATAATCGGGAGACCACTTGTCCGGCGCCGCTTCGATGGTGATTCCCACTTCTTCAAGCTGGGCGCTCAGGTTGGTGAAGACCTGTTCCGGAGTCGGCATGTACGGCCGGGAGACGCCCGTGGGGTAGTTGAACTCCAGGGTCAAGCCGTCGCCATAACCTGCTTCTGCCAAAAGCTCCTTGGCCCGTTCCGGGTCGTATTCGTACGTGGGCACGTCTTCGTTGTAACCGTTGACGATCGGCGGGATGAACTGGCTGGCAACCTGCGTCCCTTCGGGCAGGGTCTGCCGCACCAGGGCTTCCTTGTCGATGGCGTGCGACAGTGCCTGGCGGACCAAAGGATCTGCCAGCGCCTCGACTTCCTGGTTGATGCCAAGGTAGAGAATTGTGAAGGGGTCGCGGTTGATGATCTTGAAACCGGCATCTGCCAGCGCTTTAGTGTCGGCAGGAGCCACGAGGTCATAGCCGTCAATGGTCCCGGCTTCGAGGGACTGGCGGCGGGCCTGCGGATCGTCCAGGACCCGGAAGATGACCTTCTGGACCTGGCCCTGTTCTCCCCAGTAGCCGTCGAACGCGGAGACCTCGACCTGCTGGCCTACATCCCAGCTGTCGAACTTGAACGGCCCTGTGCCCACGGGGTGGGCCTTGGCATACTCGCTCAGGACCGGGGCTTCGGCTGACCCGCCGATGTCATCGGCGTTGAATTCCTTGAGGGCCGTCGGACTCTGCATCGCGAAGGCCGGGAGGGACAGGGCTGCGATGAACCCGGCGAATGGCTGTGCCAGATTGACGGTCACTTCCGTCTCGCTCACTGCTTCGCAGGAATCATAAACGGCAGTGTCCGGGCTGTCCGAAAACCCCCGGAACAGCGAGTTGTAGTAGTAGCTCACCGATTCGGACTGCTGCAGCCCCTCGAAGTTGTACCAACGGTCAAAGTTGAAACAGACTGCTTCGGCGTTGAAGGCGGTGTCGTCGTGGAACTTAACGCCTTCCTTCAGCTGGAAAGTGTAGGACAGGCCGTCATCGGAATTTTCCCACGATTCGGCCAGCAAGGGAGCCGGATCAGCGGTGCCCGGTTCCACTCCCACGAGCCCTTCGAAGATTTGGCGGCTGACACGGAATGACTCACCGTCACTGGCGAAGGCCGGGTCGAGGGACTTCGGGTCGGAGGAGGCAGCAAAGATGAAGGTGGAGTTGACGCCCGTGTCCTCTCCGTTCCCTCCTGTAGCGCCGCGCTCGCTTTCGGCGCAGCCGGTCAGTATGAGGGCGCCGGCGGCAAGCCCTGCTGTTATCGCGGCCGTACGCCGGCGTGCGCGTCGCCATCTGCCCGGTGTTGTGCCCCTGAACGACATGAATTTCTCCTCGCCAACGAGTGATGTCTGGACAGCGCGGAGGTCTGCGCGCCCGGGCCTCCCGTGTTGTACACGGGTCTGCTTGTTGAGAGCCTAGTCACAAGTTCAAAGGAAAGCATCGCTTTCACACTTGGTTCGGTGCAAATACCATCACAATTTGGTCACGCGGCCCGGATGGTGTGCCGACGTTGAGCCGGGCGCAGGCGTGGCGAACGACGACGCCGGGACGCCGCTTAACGACGAAACGGTTCCCGTGAGAACGGGAACCGTTTTCTTTACATGGTGCGCAAGGCGGGACTTGAACCCGCACGTCCGAAGACACTGGAACCTAAATCCAGCGCGTCTGCCAATTTCGCCACTCGCGCAGTGCTCTACGGCGTAGCCGCAAGCCAGCATCAATTGTACCTGCTCCCGGCCTCCGGCTGGTGCAGTCTGGTCCCAGACTGTTAAGGCCGGAAGCCTGGGTGATACAAACAGGGTTAGTCGAGCCCAAGGTCCCGGCGCAGTTTCGCTACGTGTCCCGTAGCCCGAACGTTGTACTGTGCCAACGAGATCTTGCCCTCAGGGCCCACGACGATAGTGGAGCGGATCAGCCCCTCGTAGGTCTTCCCGTAGTTCTTCTTCTCACCCCAGGCGCCGTAAGACTCGGCAACCGAGTGGTCCTCGTCGGAGAGTAGCGGGAAGTTCAGTTCTTCCTTTTCTGTGAACTTTACGAGTTTCGGAAGCGGATCGGGCGAGATCCCGACCACGTCGTAACCGGCTCCCTGCAGCGAAGCGATGTTGTCGCGGAAATCGCAGGCTTCCTTGGTGCAGCCTGGCGTGGATGCCGCAGGGTAGAAATAGACGACGACGTTGCGGCCGCGGAAATCAGTCAGGGAGACATTGTTCCCGGTGGAATCCTGCAGTGTAAAAGCGGGGGCGTCGTCGCCTGAAGTCAATCGTTCGGCCATTCCGGCAGCTCCTTTGTAGGTTGGTACGTCGCACCTAGCTTAGCCAATTGTGCACATCGGCCCTCATGAGAGAAGCATGCTGGCTATAATCGGATAATGCCGGATTTAAACAACTGGCCGACGCCACGGTTGCTGTCAACTGCCGCGCGATTGGTCGAGCATGCTTGGAATGAAAAGCTCGCCTCCCTGGGGCTGACCCATGCGGGCGTCATCGCGCTGGAAGTCCTCGACGGTGAAGGGCCTCTGGCGCAGGCCCAACTCGCTGCCAAAGTACGTGTGCAGGCGCAGACAATGGGGAAGACCCTGTCCAGGCTGGAGGCGCATGGGCACATTACGCGCGTTCGCAACCAAGCTGACAGGCGGTCGCAGCAGGTAGCTGTTTCCGAATTGGGCCAGACGGCGCTTCAACAGGCTCGGGAGCTTGAACGGAACCTGACTCCCGGCGGGGAAGTCGGAGTAGAGGAACTGCGCGACCGGCTGGCGGCAGTGATTCGACGGCTCGGTTCCACGCGTTGGGGCGGGGACATTCCGGACACCATGCCGATGGCGGCTGACGAGCGTCTGCCAGACAAGAGCTGAACCCCCAGGGGAGTTGTAGCTGCAGGATTTTTCGAGGCGGGAACGCACCGAGCCGGATCAGGTTCCGGCCGCGGGACGTTCCCGTTTCTGCGCCGCAATGGGCCTGGCGAAGGGCTTCGTGTCATGAAGGATTCGCAGGGATTGCCCGCGTCGTCTCAGTCTTGGCCGAGGAAGTGGCGCAGCGTGGCTGCGTTGTGGACGGCGTGCCCATGGCCGTCGTTGTTGAAATACACGAAGATGTCTTTCCCGCCGGCGTCCCATTCGCGGATCCTCCCCGCCCACCAGCCTAGGTCCTGATCGGAGTAGGACCCGGCATAGAGATGGTTGTGGTCGGGGCCGTGTAAGCGCACGTAGACGAAAGGCGCCGTGGCTTCCAGGACGCACGGTAGGTTGGCACCACTCATGATGCAGTAAGCGGCGCCGTGGTGTGCCAGCAGCGCGTATATGTCCGGGTGGTGCCAGCTGGCGTGCCGGAACTCGACAGTGACCCGGATCCATCCCGGTAGCCGGTCCAGGAAGTAGCCGAGACGGGCATCGTCTCGTTCCATGCCCGGCGGCAGCTGCACCAGCAGGACGGCGCGCTTGTCGGCCAGCTCGTGCCAGGAGGACTTGATCCGCTGGATCCAAAGCTCCGGCGCGTAGAGCTTCTTGGCGTGGGTGAGCCCACGGGGTGCTTTGACCGAAAGGGCGAATCCGTTGGGGAGCCGGCGCCGCCAACCGGCGAACGTGCCATCGCGCGGCCAACGGTAGAAGCTGGCGTTCAGCTCAACGGTGTCGAACCGGCGCACGTAATGGCCCAGGCGGTCCCGGGATAAGGTGCCGCCCGGGTACAGGACGTGGTCCCAGTGGGCATAGCTCCAACCGGAGGTGCCGATTCGGATGCTCAATGGCACGCACCTTCGCCGCGCAGCACGTCCTTCAAT
This sequence comes from Arthrobacter crystallopoietes, assembly GCF_017603825.1. Lineage (NCBI taxonomy): Bacteria > Bacillati > Actinomycetota > Actinomycetes > Micrococcales > Micrococcaceae > Crystallibacter > Crystallibacter crystallopoietes. Next base: position 3,680,567 of record NZ_CP072014.1, on the reverse strand, counting down.
GTCTTCACGCTTTTCACATGGCGAGCATACTGTGCTGCCCATTCCACCTCGTGCCCCCCGTTACCTAGTAGGCTGCTTGATCCCTGGAGGTTCTCAGAACGACTCTCCCGGAAGACAGGAATCGCCGGGCGCTTTCTGTGGAGGGGTCGTCCACAGTCGGGGGCCCGTGCCTCTATACGCGGCAGTCGGTGTGGACACCCTGTGGAGGGGCGGCTGGGTGTGGGAAGGCCCGGGCCACACCTTGCCCATGCGGGTCTAGGATGGTTCCTCCCCACCGAGAGAGGAGACGTTCATATCCCTAGACCACTTGAGCTGGTTCGGTCAGTCTTGGATCAGCAGATGGCGAGAGTTGAAGCTGGAGCCCGTGCTACTGGGGAGTGCAAGGACTGTCAGCGGCCGGCTCGTCTCGGCTCATCGGGTGCGGGGCACGGCAGGACTTTGGGGAGGCCTGCCGGCCCCGGCACTCGAATACCTCCGGTCAGGCTTCGGTGCCGGAACCGCGCTGCCCCACGCCTGAGCACAGCTTGAGGGCTTAGGCTTCGCAGTCTTTGCAGTAAGCATGGGTGCCCTGCTGCCGGGCGATCTGGGAGCGGTGCCTGACGAGGAAGCAGGAGTAGCAGGTGAATTCGTCGTCGGCCTGCGGGATGACCTGGACGTTGAGCTCCTCGGCGATGAATTCGCCGCCGGGAACGCCGGCCCCGTCCAGGCCGTCTGCCTCATCCAGTTCCAGGGTGACACTGCGGGCGCTCGGTGCATTTGCGGACTGCAGTGCCTCCAAGGACTTTTCCTGGGACTCCTTGACGTCGGCACGAACCTCGTCGTAATCGGTTGCCACTTGGTTTGTTCTCTTTTCTTTCAAAGTTGGATGAACGCCGTACAACGTACAGCACCGCCCGGCTATTCCCGGTCAAGGGACGCCATAACCTGCATATGCGGGCTGTTGCCCGGTGTCCAGGGCTGTTGGGGGAGCCGGGCTGCTTCGAAGCCCTGTAAGTGTAAGGCCGCACCACCGAACCGAAAAAGTCCAGGGCGCCAGCATCCATCCGCAGGCGAAGAATCAGCCAAGACATCAGGAACGGTCACGGATCCAAACCCGGAGGATCCCCATGTGCCTGAGCCGGAGAGACGGCAAAAACGTGCGGACCCACGCTAACGTACGCACCGTATTGGTGGTGCTCCCGTCCTATCATGGCTCGTTCTGAGAGGCCCCACTGGAACAGGATCCGTCCGCCGTTGAGTTCCTGTCCAAGATCTGCTGTTCTGAAGAAACCGGTCCGACGCGCTGCATCGTTGCAGGCTGGAGGAATGGAACGGCGGCACAATGAACAACATGGGGAAAACAGCTTTCAGGTTCGGCTATGCCGCGCTGGCACTACTCGCTCTGGGGGCCGCAGCCACGGGGCATATGATCGTGCAGGAAATCGGCGAAGCCCTAGCCGTTGGGTGGACCACAGCAGACGGTGAAGCGGCAGCCGCACGATCTCACGGCTAGGCGAACGCCAGATCCTCAATGCTTATCCGGGGAGCTTGAGGTTTTGCCGTCCGTCGAAGCCGGGGACTGGTGACGGTCTACCGGGAGAGCGTCACCAGGGCGGCTTTTAGCCGATTGTCGGCGTCGTCGGCCACCTCGCGGATGGCCGCGGTGCCGGCTAGCTGGACCATGGTCTGGGGGATCGATGGATTCCACCGTGGTCTCCGAGGCTTTGGGAGCGCCGCGGACGACGACGTTGCACGGCAGAAGGGCGCCGAGCTGTGGCTCGGCGGAAATGCCGCATTGGGGGAGTCGAGGGCTTCGCAGGTGCGTGGGACGGCGTCGTCCCAGGCGAGCGGGACCGTGATGGAGTGCGTGTAGGCGATGGTTTTCCTTGTCTGCGGTTGAGGGTCAGTGCTGGTTTTCTGCGAGTTTGAGTCCGGATTTTTCCGCGTCGTTGAACTTGGCGTCGATGTGGACGACGTTGCAGCCGTCGCGCTGCAGGAGACTTGCCGCGACAGAGGCGCGGTAGCCCGAGCCGCAGTGCACCCACAGCCGTCCGGCGGGCACTTCATCCATGCGCCGGAGTAGATCGTGCAGCGGGACGTTGACCGCCCCTTCGATGTGGGATTGTTCGAATTCGTCGCTGCGCCTGACGTCCAGGATGGTGTCGCTCTCCGGTTTTCCTTGTACTTCCTTCCAACTGACGCTGTCATAGGACGAGACGGGTGCCTCGGGTGCGAGTTCTTCCGGTGCGGCGCCGATGGCCGCGTCCGGGTTGTCGATACCGATGCGGGAGAGGTCCCGGATGGCGTTTTCGACGTCCCGGCGTTCACCCACGAGCGTCAGCTGTTCGTTCCAGGGCAGGCCCCAGCCGAGGAAGGCGGTGAATTTGGTGCCGTCGCCGTACTCGAAGCTGACGCTGCCGCTGAGGTGGGTGTTGGCAAAGGCGACCCGGTTCCGCAGGTCCACGACCCACTCTCCCTGCTCCAGTCGCGACTGCAGCTCGTCCGCTGCCAAGGAACCTGGCACCTCCAGGTTTGGTGGTGTGGGGCCGGCCATGTTGATGGGCGCCATGTGCGCGTAGTAGGAGGGGTAGGCCGTGAGATTGTGGATGAGTTCGCGGACGAAGTGGTCCTCGTCGGGATCGGTCAGGGCGTGGTTGTCCCGCAGCTGCTCGCCGATGGTGGAGGATTCGGCTCCGCTGGCAGGACCTGAGGAGCAGAAGGAGCCGAAGCCGTGTGTCGGATAGAGTCCCGCGTCCTTGTCCGCCTCCTGCGCGAGCCGCCGCACGGAGGCGTACTGGGGGTGGGTGAGCGGGACGGTGTCTTCCTCGCTGACCAGGTCGGTGCGGCCCACCGAGCCGTAGAGCAGGCTGCCGCCGGAGAAGACCGCCTGCTGGTCGCCGTCCGTGACGATGTAGGACAGGTGGTGGTGGGTATGACCGGGAGTGGCGACGGCTTTGAGGGTCAGTTTCCCGGCGTGCACCGTTTCGCCGTCTGAGATCGGCTGCCGGCTGTACGGGACGTCATCTGCTGCGTTGACCAGGTACGCCGCGCCATGGTCTTTGGCAAGCTGCAGTCCGCCGGTGACGTAGTCGTTATGGATGTGGGTCTCGGCGACATGCGTGATCCGCACACCCGCATCGGAGACGGCCTTGTCTATCCGGTCGGTGTCCCGCTGGGGGTCAATGACCAGGCCTACTTCGCCGTCGTGGACCAGATAAGTGCGGTCGCCCAGCTGGGGCGTTTCGATCGTGATTACCTCCATGCCGGATTCATCCTTGACGGCGGTCATCTGATCGCCACGTTACCGCTCGGGCCTCCCTTGCGGTACCCGTAGGGGTGTTGACGGCGGTGCCGGGCTCAGCTGTGCCCGGGCGGTTGGCCGCAGGATCAGGACGGTGGCTGCGGTGACGCGAAGCGCCACCTGCAGGGCGATGAACGCCGTAGTAAACGACTTCATGACCCCAGGATCGAGACCGGTTTGTCCTTGCGGTGTCGGGTGTTCGCCCGCTCCTACAGGGCCGTTGCCGGGACTCTGCGGAGGGGGCAGGCCGGAACCGCGTAGCGGCAGGTGATGGCAGCGGCGGCCAGCACCGCGGCGGTGATGACGACGATGGTGTTCGCGGGTGCGGGGAGTTCCTGGACGAGGACGAAGACACCCATGGCCAGGACGAAGATGCCGAAGGCTTTGCGCAGGGCCGCTTCGGGGATGTGGCCGGCGAGGCGGGAACCGATGACCGATCCGACGATGGCGGTCGCGGTAACCCCGGCGACGAGGCCCCAGTCGAGGCTGACGATGGTGAGGTAGCCGCCGAGTCCGGCGAAGGATTTCATCGCGATGACGACCAGGGAGGTACCGACGGCGACGGGCATGGAAAGGCCGCCGAGGAGGGCCAGTGCCGGGACGACCAGGAACCCGCCGCCGGCGCCGACGAGCCCGGTGACGAGCCCCACGATGAGGCCTTCGATAATCACCTTGAAGACGGGCAACTCGCTGTTGTGGGTGGCTGCGGTCTTGTTTTTGCGGCCGCGGATCATGGCCAGAGAGGTGGCGACCATCATCAGGGCGAAGGCGATCATCAGGATTGTGCCGGGGATGTGACCGCCGAGCAGGCCGCCGGCGAAGGCTCCGCCCATGCCGGCGGCGCCGAAGACCAGACCGGTGCGCCACTTCACACGGCCTTTCCTGGCGTGGGCGATGGAGCTGGCGGCCGACGTCGCGCCGACCACGAACAGGGAAGCCGCGATGGCTTCCTTAGGGTCAAGGCCGGCCACATACGTCAGGATGGGGACGGTGAGGATGGAACCCCCGCCGCCGAGCAGGCCGAGGGAGAGCCCGATGACGACGGAGAGGAGCAGGGTGGCCGCAAGGGCGAGGCTCATGTGATCTGTCCTTGTCTTTTGCCTGTCGGCGGGCTGGTTAGCGGACCGGCAGGCCGGCGGCCTGCCAGTCCGTCATGCCCCCGGTCATGGTGTCGGCGGTGTAGCCGGCGGCGTTGAGCGCGTCCGCGACCCGGGCGCTGCGGTTTCCGCTGCGGCAGACCGCGATAACGGGGCGGGTGCGGTCGAGCTCCGTGATGCGGGCGTTGAGGTCACCCATGGGGATGTGCAGGGCTTCGGGGATCATGCCCTCGGCGGTTTCGAAATCTTCGCGGACATCGATGATTTGGTCGCGGGTGCGGCGGTCATTGGTGTCCTGGACGGTGGTTTCGGCCATGACGGCTCCTTCTGATGCATCGGAAAAGGTGGTTCCCGCCCGGTGTGGGGCCCGGGCGGGAACCGGCTTAGGGGGTAGGGGGGTCAGGCGGAAGCGGCGGGTAGTTGGCCGATGGCACTCTTGGCGGTGGGCTCGGCTGCAGTCTTGTTCCACGGCATCTTGGACAGGGCTTTGCCCATGGCGCAGGTGTTGGTGGCCGCGGAGAAGGTCAGGCCGGTGCCGATGGCGCCGGCGAGGAGGCGCAGCTTGGGGGAAACGAACTTGCCCGCGAGCAGTCCGCCGACCACGAGGGTGCCGGCCGCCATGCGGACCTGGCGTTCGAGGTCCCAGTGCTGGGCGCTGCGGACAACGTCGCCGCCGGCGGCAGCGAAACCGGGGACGCCGCCGGTGAGCACACGGGCCGAGCCGATCCCTACGGTGCCCAGGCGCTGGCGGGCCTGCTCGGCGCGGACGCCGGACTGGCAGACCAGAACCACCCGGGCGCCGAGTCGTTCGGCGAGCTCGTCCGTGTGCTCGGAGAGCAGCGGCAGCGGCACGTTGTAGGAACCGCGGATGTGCATGGTTTCGAACTCGGCGGCGGAGCGCACATCGATCACGATCAGGTCCTCGTGCTGATCCAGCCACTCACGCAGGGTCTGCGCGTCGAGGGCGGTCACGGTGGAAGTTTTGGAAGCCAAAGGGGGAGTGTCCTTTCCAAAGGTGTAGGTGTTCCGCAAACAGTCTGGCACATACCCCATGGGGTATGCAAGACACCCTAGGGGGTATACAATGGCGGAAGGCTTTCAATCCGAGGAGAACACCATGCAGCTCGACACCACCGAACTCACCCCGGTCATCAACCGGCTCAAGCGCGCGCAGGGCCAGCTTGCCGCCGTAACGCGCATGCTGGAGGAGGGCCGCGACTGCAAGGACGTCGTCACCCAGCTCGCCGCCGTATCCAAAGCGCTGGACCGGGCGGGCTTCGCCATCATCTCCACCGGTCTCGAGCAGTGCCTGGCCAAGCAGGACAACTCCCTCGACAAGAAGGAGCTGGAAAAGCTGTTCCTCTCTCTGGCCTGAGCGGATACATCGGCAGGACCGGACAAGGCGACCCCGCGCGGTGTATTGCGCGGGGTCGCCTTTGCGCGGGGTGGGGGTCCGTGGTGTTGGTGTGACGGGCCTACCGGGTCCGGGGCGGGAGCGTTTCGTACATCCTGGCGGCCACGACGGCCGCGGTGCCTGCGCTGAGGGCCGCCGCTGCCCAGACGGCGGCGTGCAGGCCCATGAGGTCCGCGATGATTCCGCCCAGGACGGCGCCGACGGCGTAGCCGAGGTCGCGCCAGACCCGGTAGATCCCGACCGCCCGGCCGCGCCACGCCGGGTGGGCGACGTCTCCGACCACGGCCAGCAGCGTCGGGTAAACCATCGCCGTGCCGGCTCCCAGCAGCCCCGTTCCTGCGGCCCAGCCGGTGAACGCATCGGAGGCCGCGATGACCGCCAGGGCTGCGGCCTGCAGTGCCATGCCCGCCGTGATCAGGTGTTTCCTGCCGATCCTGTCTGACAAGGCTCCGGTGACCAGTTGGCCCGCTCCCCAGACGCCGGGGTAGAGCGCGAACAGCAGTCCGATCTGTGCCGCCGGCAGGCCGGCGGTGGCGAAGAGGAGCGGGAACAGGCCCCAGGAGAGGCCGAAGTTGAGGTTGTTGACCAGGCCGGCCAGGCTGGCAGATGACAGGGCCGGTTCCCGCAGGCTGGTCTGCAGCAGGATTTGCCGGTCGGTCAGGTCCTGATTGGGCCCGCACGTTCGTGCGGACCCATCACGAATTGTGTGGGTAGTGGCTAGCGGACCGGGGTGTCCGCTCCGGCGTTCTTCCAGGCTTCCCACCCGGCGTAGCTGCCGTCGAGCTCGACAACGTCGTACCCTGCACGGCGCAGGGCGGTGGCGGCCACAGAGTTACGCACCCCGCTCTGGCAGTACGTCACGATGGTTCCCTCGGCCGGAAGCTTGTCCCGGTGCCAGAGCACCCGGCCGGCGCTGAGCTGTTCGGAGCCGGGGATGTGCCCGGCAGTGTGTTCGGTTTTGTTCCGCACGTCCAGCACCAGGGCGGCATCGAAGCTTTCGAGGTCCTCGGGACGAAGCAGTGCCGGAACCGTGATCGGCAGCCCGTCCAGGCCCGTGGTGTATCCGGTCACATTGTCGATGCCGACGCGCACAAGGTGGTCCCACATCTTTTGTGCGGCGTTCTGGTCCGGCGCGAGCAGGACCAGCGGGCGGTTGTCCGTCTCCGGGTCATAGGCCCAGGCGCCGAAACTGGCGGCTTTGTTGCCGGCCGGGATGTTCAGCGCGCCGGCCACGGTCCCTTCATGGACCTGCCCGTTGGGACGGGTATCGACGAAGGTCACCTTGTCCGCGGCCAGGTCCGCGGCGATCGCTTGGTTGTCCAGTTCGGGCAGAGGTGCGCGTTCGCCCATGATCTCGGGGCCGAGGCGGTTCTGGCGCTTCATCCGCCCGAAGTACGCGTGCGCGTCGGGTTGGCCGTCGAGCAGTTCGTCGATGAAGCCCTGTTCGTCGTTGGCCTCCAGGTACTTGCCCCACCAGGAGTAGAGGCGCTCGTAGCCGACCGTGGTCGACGGGATCGCGCCCAAAGCCTTGCCGCAGGCGCTTCCTGATCCGTGGCCCGGGTACACCTGGACGTGGTCCGGCAACGCCAGGAACTTGTTGCGCAGGCTGACGAAGAGCTGCTTCGCGCCTTCGAAGCGGGTGTCGACGCCGCCGGCCGCCTCGTCGAGCAGGTCCGGACGGCCCAGGTCGCCGGCGAACACGAAATCGCCGGAGAGCAGGTAGCCTGGCTGGTCGCTGAAGGCGCCGTCGGTGACCAGGAAGGAGAGGTGCTCCGGGGTGTGCCCGGGGGTGTGCAGGGCCTGGACGGTAATGTTTCCGACCGAAATCCCATCGCCGTCGCTGAGCCGCATGCCGTCGAAGCCATACTGCCAGTCCGTGCCGCCTTCACCGGAAACATAGATGTCCGCGCCGGTGGCCGCGGCCAGTTCGCGGGTGCCCGAGAGGTAGTCGGCGTGGATGTGCGTCTCCGCCACCGCGACGATCTTCATCCCGTTGGCCTTGGCCAGGTCGAGATACACGTCGGTGTCACGGCGGGCGTCGACCACCACGGCCTCGCCCTTGCGCTGGCAGCCGATGAAATAGCCGGCCTGGGCCAGATCCTCGTCATAAATTCGCTCGAGCAGCATGTCGTCTCCTTGTCATCGCGCTTTTTATGTACCCCGGGGGGTATCGTGAATACAACAATAATACCACGGGGGGTATAGGACAAGTACATCCTCCGGCTAATGCAAAATACCCATGGGTGTATGTAGGTCGAGAGGGCACCGGAGGCGGTGGCCGATTAAATCGATTGGTATCGGAGGATGCTTATGTGCGGGGTGGCGACATGCCACTCGATGAAAGTGAAGTAGTCGCTGTCCTGGAAAGGATCAGCTGCGGAAGTTTCCAGTATCCGGGCATCGGCGAGAACGGTGTCGAACAGTTTCTTCCATGCGGTGCGGTGAACAGAAGCGGTGTCCGTGACGACACCGTCGAGGTCGAAGATCACCGCGTCGAAGGGCGAGAGGGTGCCCGCAACGGTCGGGGAGCCGGTCCACTGCCGCGGGACGGACGCCGGCAACCGTGCGTCCTGCCTTTGGCCCGGGCTGCCGCCGGGGTGGTCAGGAGGCGTTGGCATCAGGGCCGGCGACATGCAGAACGGCAGCACCTGTGACACGGTCCGTTGCGAGATCCGCCAGCGCCCGGTCGGCCTCCATGAACGGGTACGCCGTGGTTGTCGGGCGGATGGGGATTTGCGCCGCCAGGGCCAGGAGCTCCCGGCCGTCCTGCCGTGTGTTCGCGGTCACGCTGAGCACCTGGCGTTCCTGGAACAGTTCTGCGGCGTAATGCAGCGTCGGAATGTCGCTGAGATGGATTCCGGCGATGGCCAGGGTGCCGCCGCGGTCCAAGGCCCGCAGCGCGGCCGGAACCAGCGTCCCCGCCGGGGCAAAAAGGATGGCCGAGTCCAGCGGTTCCGGGGGCTCTGCCGCGGCATCCCCGACGAACGCGGCCCCCAGGTCCGACGCCAGCCGCCGGGCCTCCTCCGAGCGGGTCATGACGTACACTTCACCACCCTCGTACATCGCGACCTGGGCCGCCAGGTGGGCCGAGGCTCCGAAACCATAGATGCCCAGCCTGCCCCCGCGCTTGAACCGGGACCGGCGCAGGGCCCGGTAGCCGATGATGCCTGCGCAGAGCAGCGGAGCCGCCTCGTCATCAGCGAATACTTCCGGAACGGCATAGGCGAACGCTTCGGGCACGGTCGCCAGTTCGGCGTAGCCGCCATCGTCGTCCCAGCCGGTGAAGCGCGGATAAAGGCAGAGGTTTTCGTCGCCCCTCCGGCAGAAACGGCACTCTCCACAGGTTCCGCGCAGCCAGGCGATGCCCACCCTGTCACCGGGAGCGAAATCGCGGCAGCCCGGTCCCCGGCCGATGACTTCGCCCACGACTTCATGCCCGGGCACGACACGCGGCCTCTTCGCCTGCAGGTCGCCTTCGCACAGATGCAAGTCCGTGCGACAGACACCGCAGACATGGACTTTGACCAGCAGCTCACCTCCGCCTGGGAGGGGGTCGGCGCGCGTGCCATAAACCAGGGGTCGACCGCTCTGCGGGCCGGTCAGCGGGGCTGGATGATCAATCCACCAGGCGCGCATCTCCACCCCTATCCCGATGACGGACGGATGCCAGCCCGCTGCCCCCTGGGTCGGCGGCACCGCCGGCTTCAACCCCCTCCAGTCTAGCGGCGTTGAAGCCGGCCGGGCAGGTGCAGGACGATCGGATCGGGCGTAACCTGACAGGGTCAGCCCTGACACGGGTGGCTGGGCGCCCGGGTCGCGCTGAATCCGACTATCAGTGGGAGAACGCAATGAGCACCACTCACCATGTGCTTGCCGTGCATCCGGCGGCCCCCGAGACAGCTCCCGACCACCGTGTCGCCCGGGCCGAGTGCATTGATGCCTGTCTTGACTGCGCGCAGGCCTGCACGTCCGGCGCGGACGCCTGGCTGGATGAACCGGGAGAGACAGATATGCGCGCGCTCCAACGCGCCCAGCAGAACTGCGCGGCCATCTGCGTTGCCACCGCCTCGATCCTGCCACGCCTGGGCTCACCGGGCACAGACAGCGGCAAGGCCTTCCTTGAGACTTTGCTCCAGGCCTGCCGGTCAGCCTGCACGGCCTGCTTGGAACAGTCCAAGCCCCACCTCTCATACCCCCACAGCCGTCTGAGCCACGAAGCCTGCGCCCGGTGCGGGCAGACCTGCACCGCCCTGCTGGCAACGATGGAACTCACGCGGCCCTGACCGGGCCATCCCTCACCGAACATTCGGCCATGGCCGGGACCGGCAGGGGCACGTAGCATCACAGGCCACCGGACGAAGCGGGAGGCAGTATGGAACAGTATGCAGCGTGGTTCGAAGAAACCGGGCTCGGGGACGTTCCGCTCGTGGGCGGCAAGAACGCCTCCCTCGGAGAAATGGTCCGCAATCTGGCAGGTGAAGGCATACGGGTTCCGGAGGGATTCGCCACCACCGCCCGGGCCTACCGTGACTATGTGGAAGCGAACGCCATCACCGACACGATCCGTGACCGGATCGGCAGCTACCGGGCCGGCGGGATGCCGCTGAGTGAGGCCGGACATGCAGTCCGGGAATCGTTTCTGGCCGGAGAATTCCCCGAAGAAGTGGCCGCAACCATTGTCCGGTTCTACCATTCTCTCTGCACCCGGACGGCAGTACGGGACCTTCCGGTTGCCGTGCGCAGCAGCGCGACGGCGGAGGACCTTCCGGATGCAAGTTTCGCCGGCCAGCAGGAAACCTTTCTCAACGTTGCCGGCGACCAGGCATTGCTGGACGCCTGCCGGCGCTGCTTCGCGTCGCTGTTCACGGACAGGGCCATCAGTTACCGTGCCATGAAGGGATTCGATGACCTCGACGTTGCGCTGTCCATCGGTGTGCAGCGGATGGTCAGGTCAGACCTCGGAGCCTCCGGAGTGATGTTTTCGCTCGAAACGGAGACAGGGTTCCCGGACGCGGTCGTCATCAGCGCGGCATGGGGCTTGGGGGAAACCGTCGTCCAGGGCAGCGTGAATCCGGATAAGTACCTAGTTTTCAAACCGCTCCTGCAAATCCCGGGATGCTTCCCGGTCATTGAAACCACAAGGGGTGCCAAGGAACGGAAACTGATCTACGGGCAAGGCGGCACAGCACGTACCAGACTGGTCGACACCACCAGGCGCGAACGGCGCGCGCTGGTACTGAACGAGGGCGAAATCTTGCAGTTGGGACGGTGGGCCGCGGCCATCGAGCAGCATTATGGCTGCCCGATGGATATGGAATGGGCCAAAGACGGGCACAGCAGCGAACTGTTCATCGTCCAGGCCCGCCCCGAAACCGTCCAGGCCGGCAGGAGCGCAACCCGGTTCACCACCCAACGCCTCCTGCGGACGGGACCCGTCTTGGCCACGGGGGCCGCGATAGGGGATTCGATTGCTATCGGCCCCGCCTGCGTCATCCGCCATGTCTCGGACATCGACCGGTTCCGGGACGGGTCCATCCTGGTGACCGAGATGACTGACCCGGACTGGGTTCCGGTGATGCAACGGGCCGCCGGGATCATCACCGAACACGGCGGCACAACCAGCCATGCAGCCATCGTCAGCCGTGAACTGGGCGTCCCGGCCATCGTCGGCACGGGCAACGCCATGGAATCCATTACCGACGGACAAATGCTGACGCTCTCCTGCGCCGAAGGCGATGAAGGCCATGTCTACGACGGGACGTTGGAATACGAGACCGAGGACATCGACCTTCAGGCCCTGCCCCCGACCGGGACGAGCATCCTGGTCAACGTGGCCAGCCCTGCCGCCGCGTTCAAGTGGTGGCGGCTGCCAGTTAGCGGCGTGGGCCTGGCCCGTATGGAGTTCATCATCAACGACCTGATCCGTGTCCACCCCATGGCCCTCGTCCATCCCGAACGGGTCACCGACCGGAAGCAAGCCCAACAGATCCGCGAACTAACCCAGGGTTTCCGAGACCCGGGCGAGTACTTCGTCCGCACGCTCGCGGCGGGGCTGGCCAAACTTAGTGCCCCCTACTATCCGCACCCGGTGATCGTCCGGCTCAGTGACTTCAAAACTAACGAATACGCCCACCTGATCGGCGGTGAGGCTTTCGAAGAACCGGAAGAGAATCCCATGCTCGGGTTCCGGGGAGCTTCCCGGTACTACAGCGACCGCTACCGTGAAGGCTTCGCACTCGAATGTCGCGCGCTCAAACGGGTGCGTGAGCACATCGGCTTCACCAACGTCATCATCATGGTTCCTTTCTGCCGCACACCTGTCGAGGCTGACCGGGTGCTCGAAGCCATGGCCGGGAACGGCCTGGTGCGGGGGGAGAACGGACTGCAGGTCTACATGATGTGCGAGATCCCCTCCAACGTTGTCCTCGCAGAAGAATTCGCTGCCCGCTTCGACGGGTTCTCCATCGGTTCCAACGACCTGACCCAGCTGGTGCTCGGCGTCGACCGGGACTCCGCCCTGCTGGCATCCCTGTTCGACGAACGCGACGCAGCCGTGACACGGATGATCAGCGACGTCATCACCAAAGCCCACGCCGGCGGCATCAAGATCGGCATCTGCGGCCAGGGCCCCAGCAACCACCCGGATTTCGCCGCCTTCCTGGTCGGCCAAGGGATCGACTCCCTCTCGCTGAACCCCGACACCGTCCTGAAAACCATCCCCGTCATCGCAGCGGCAGAACAACGGAAGGGAACATCATGAACCACACGGACCAGAACGGCCGGATTGTGGTGCCCGTGGATGGATCCGAGCATTCCATCCACGGCTTAAAGGAAGCACGGCGCTACGCGGAGCTGTCGGCGCCCGGATGCACGCCGTCACGGCCTGGCTATCCGTTGATGCTCAGCGCCTATCCCGTGATGGAATGGAACCCCGGCCAGGACGCCGCCGAAATTCTCGACAATGCCCTGGCCACGGCGTTCGGGCAGGACGGCCCCGCCGACATCGGGAAAACCGTGGCCCAGGGCCAGCCAGCCCATGCCCTGCTGGAAGCCAGCCGCGGAGCCGAGCTGCTGGTAGTTGGCTGCCGCGGCAAAGGAGGGTTCTCCGGACTGCTCCTTGGCTCAGTCAGCTCCGCCGTCGCCGCACACGCACACTGTTCCGTCCTCGTCACGCACCTGGACGAGCATCGGCACGAGGAGAACAGCGGGTAACGCATTTTGGCTGTGCTGTGACCTCGCCACGAATAACCGGAACCACGTTAGTCCTGGCCGTACCCTTCGAGACCTGTGTAGGCCTGGTCGGCACGGTCACCATTATGATCGTCCTTCGATGAAGCCTGTAGGAGGCCCGGTGGGCGGGGCTCTGCGGCCTACCTTTAAAGCCAGGGGACGGGCCGGTTCCACCGCTGTCCTGTCGGGGAACTATTGGAAGGCGCCTTGAGATGACGCGAAGGGCACCGTTTGACCGGATCAGTAGTGAAGACCTGATGTCACTGGTCGGGGATACCGGTTCGGCACCTATGCAGGTCGGAGCCGTCCTGACGCTCCGAACCGGGCCTGATCCTGATGCGCACGCGCTGTTCGATACCCTCGCGCACCGGCTGCACGCCGTCCCCCGGCTTCGCCAGCGGCTCCTGAAGGTTCCACTCGGTTGCGGCCGGCCCGTCTGGGTCAATGATTCCGGTTTCGATCCGGCCCGCCATCTGTCCGTCGCACTTTGCCGGCCCCCCGGCGGCCAGGAAGCAGTGCTGCAGATAGCGGCTGAGATGCTCACCACGCCCCTTCCCCATGACCGGCCTCTCTGGACGGCCAAACTGGTCACGGACACAGCCCCGAACCAGGTAGCGCTCGTGTTCGTTTTTCATCATGTCCTGACCGACGGGATCGGCGGCCTGGCGATCCTTGCCGCCTTGGCGGCCGCAAAAGCCTCTACGCAGGACGGGAGGGGAGAGACCCACCCTCTGCCATCCCGATTGCCGCTGGCCCTCGATGCGGCGGGGGAGCGCATCAGGGGTCTGAAACGTTTGCCGACAGCGGTGCGCCGGCTCGCAGCGGCCCGTACGGAACTGCGGCCCTCCGGCGGGGTCCGGCCGGCCCCGTCCTCGCTTAACCGCCCGACGGGACCACGACGACAGGTTGCCGTGGTACGGGCCGATCTCGAAGGCATCAGGGCCGCCGCCCGCGTGCAGGGGGCGACGGTCAACGATGCCGTCCTCACCGCAGCCGCCGCGTCCCTGCACCGGTTGCTGCAAGAACGCGGCGAATCTGTTGAACAGTTTGTGATCTCCGTACCCTTTTCCTCCCGGCGGCACGCGGACGCCGGCGAGCTGGGAAACCGGAGCGGAGTGATCCCGGTGACGGTTCCTGCGGTTGGTGACCGCGTCAGGCGCCTGGCGGCGGTGGCCGCGATAACCACCGCGGCTAAGAAAAACCCACCCGGTGCCTCGACTGCACTCCTTGGACCCCTATTCCGCCTGCTCGCACGCGTCGGGGTGTACCGGACGTTCATCGACCACCAACGGATGGTTCACACATTCGTCACGAACGTCCGCGGCCCCGAACATCCACTGACACTCTGCGGCTGGCCGGTCACCGGGATGATTCCGCTGGGCGCAGTCACCGGAAACGTAACCGTTGCCTTCGCCGTGCTTTCCTATGCGGGCACCTTGGTGGTTTCCCTCATCGCAGACCCGGACACCTGCCCCGATCTGGGGAAACTTCGGGACGGATTGGAGAACGAATTCCGGGCCATGACCAGGCATCCCCCGGACCCGGGCGGACAGGCCGCGGAATCGTGAACGGACACGTCACCGGGGCAGCCGGAGACTATCCGGGGATTCAGCTGTCCTTCTGTCCTTGGGGCCGCAACTTCCTGCAATCCTGCCCGGATCCTTGCCTGTCCGCGTTCCGGGTACCGATTACGAGCCGGGTCAGATGCATCAGACCTAGAACCAGGAACAATCCCGAGAGCAACAGCGACTGCCAGAATGGGACCGGTTCGAACGCGGCTCCGAACCGGCCTTTCGCCAGTTCGGCCGCGGCGAGGGAAAAGATCAGCGTAAAACCCAGGACATAGGCGGACGGCAGCAGGACGAGCCCCGGGGTCCTTCCCCGGAAGACGCCCAGAGACAGCAGCAGGAACGCGGGCATGATGAAGCACAGATCCAGGATGAACACCGAGTAGACGGACTGGATTTGTTCCCTCGAAGACATCAACGGCAGCAGCATCGCGATCCACAGCGGATAGAACAGCAGGGGCTGGAGCATCGCTCCCGACGCCGAAGTCAGCCGTACACCGCGGGGGAGGCTGGCCCGGGGCCAACGACGCACCAAGCCAATTGCCCCGTACACGGCTCCCCAGAACGAGAGGGCGAAGACGGCCATGTACAGCAGGTACAGGCTGTTGTACACGCGTTCGATTGTGTAGATGCCGTAGGCGTAGAAGAAGTATCCCAGGACTCCGAGTGCCACGATCATCAGCTTTGGTCGGTCCGCCCGTGCAACCACCGCCAGCCAGAGCAGCCCTGCCGCCGCTACGACGGAGACAGCGTCCTGGGAGTAGGCGCCCGGAATATAGGCAGGTTCGACCAGTCCGTCATAGATAGCGGGCTCGAGCAGGCCTGCCGCTGCCGTGGGCAGGACCAGGAGGGCTATGACTACCCAGGGCAACCGATCCCTGAACCTGTCCTGGCCCATTATCACCCTCCTTGTCAGATGCTGGTCCTGGGTTGCCGTGGTGACTTTGGAACCCGACTCCAATCGCGGACGGCGGGTCACGCGAAATACGGCCCGCCATCGCAAGCATCGGGTATGTACCCTGAATAAACCCTGTCCTGCCCGCTCACTCCGTCGGTACCTCCAACCCGGGGCAGTGCCAGCCGACACCACGCCCGCCCTATCGGCCCGCCGCCGTGATCCATACACTGCGACCATGACAGCCTCCGAGAGGCCAGAAGGTATTGAAAATCTTTCCGCCAGCCAGTGCTGGGAACGGTTCCGCAGCACCGACCTTGACAGACTGGCCGTGACTGCCGCCGGCCATCCCGAAATATTCCCGATCAACTATGTCGTGGACCATGGGTGCCTCGTGTTCCGCACCGCGCCAGGTACCAAGCTCGATGCGGCCCTGGCCGGTGCGAGTATCGAGGGAAACCGACGGCTATAATCCCTCGACCAAGGTCGCCTGGAGTGCCGTGGCCAAGGGGCCGGTTGAGCGTCTGGGCAGCATCGACGATGTCATTTCCTCGGCGATGCTGCCGCTGTTTCCCTGACAGGGCGGGGAAAAGGATAACTTCATCCGGGTCATTCCCGCCGAGATAAGCGGCAGACGTTCCGGGTTACCCCGGCAACGTGCCGGGGACCGGGACTCAGCAACGGACGGCGGAGGCTGGACCTCGAATAACGCCCGGTCCGGCTACGCAGCTTCTCCAGTTACCGGGCTGGAAGGGTAAACACTTTTACTGCAGTGGGTTGGCAGGCTGGCAAATCCGGGAAGAAGGACCATCGCTCGTCATCGGTCTGGGGGGAGGAGTAGCCATGGAAATGAGTGCGTGCTAACCGCGCTGTTCTTCCTTGTCCTCTCAGTCGGGTTGTTCCTGTACACGTGAAGCGCAACGGCTGGACCGGCCGCTCCGGCGGACCGACTCCAAGGGAACACTCCTCTGCCTGCCTCTGCTGTTCATCGTGCTGATAATGTGCGTCGGTGTCCTCGAGGAACTATTGTTCCGTGGGTTCCTGTTCCGGGGAACCCTGGCCCGGGCGGTGGTGGTCACGGGCGTAACCTTCGCGATCGGGCACGCGGTAAACGCCGCCCGGGGCTATCGAACAGGTCGTCCAGGTCGGCTCGGTCTCGTGCTGGGCATCGTCCTTGCCCTGCTGTTCGCCACTATCGGAACCCACTGGCCGCTGGTTGCCTTCCACGCCGTGCCGAATACCAGCGGGACCTCACGCTTTCGGGCCACTCCGGAATCGACGCCGTGATGCTAGTTGCCGCTACGCTCATCAGCATCGTGCAGGGCGTTTACCTCGTCAGGGGCGTCCGCGCCAACGGGGCAAGCGGCCAGAACGCACTTCCGCAAGAGCCGGTTGTCCGGCTTTAAACGTTTACCGGCGACGCTCACGGGCCGGAGGCTCCTTCTCACCGCTTATGGCCGGAGAAGATTAGCCGGCCGCGTTGACGCCGGACCGCGTAGGATGCTCCGGCTCCAAGACATAGTTCCACGCCCGGACCGCCGAGGCTACTGCTTTCACTTTCACCGCTAACGGGCTTCGATAACGCTCATCATGCCCAGATCTTCATGGTCGAGAATGTGGCAGTGGAAGACGGTGCGGCCGGGAAAATTGTCAAAAGCGACGAGTACTTTCACTTCACTGTTGGCCGGGACATTCACCACATCCTGCCACCGGGGCCGGGCGGGGCCACGTGCGCCGTCCAGGATGACCTGCATGGGCCAGACATGTAGGTGCACGGGATGATCCATGGGACTACTGTTGGACAGCGTCCACTCTTCGACGCTTCCCACGCTGACTGTTTCATCGACGCGGCCGGCGTCGAATTCCTTTCCGTTGATCGTGAACCGCATGGCTGCAGGGCCCATTCCGTGGCCTGGGCCCATCGAGAAGTCGAGCCGGCGGCGGCCGGTGACAGGTTCTTCACGAAGGTCCCGCAGAGCCGGTAACGGGGGAACCGGACGCGGTTCCGGAGCCGGTTCACCCCGGGCATCCAACGTCAGGAGATCCGCCGGGGTGTCCGCGGACGCTCTTCCGCCCATCATCATTCCTGCCATGGTGCCGCGATCGTACGTGTCAGTGCGCAGAGCAGACCGTCCTTCGCCCGGTGTGACGAGAAAATCGGCGCGGTTTCCCGGGGCCAGCAGGAGGTTGTCTGTATCGCGGGCCGAGGCAAGCAGGCGGCCGTCGAGGGCGAGCAATTGATACCGGGGTCCTTCCAGGCGCAGGTTCAGATAACGGGCGGGGCAGGCGTTGATGAGCCGCCAACGCTCGCGTTCTCCCGGAGCGGCGTGAAGTGCCGGCCGGACCTGCCCGTTAACGAGTACGGTCCTGCCTTCACGTCCCATCATCCGTTCGGGCAAGGAAACCGGCTCGATCTGCCCGGCGCTGTCCAGGCTGATATCGGAGACGATGAGCATCCGTTCCCGGGAGACGGGTACCGGGGACGGGTCCTGCACAATGATGGCGCCGTACAAGCCTGCAGCGACCTGCTCTGCCGCCATCCCGTGGTGGTGCGGGTGGTACCAGAACGTTCCCGGCGGGTGGTCGGGCGGCAGGGCGAACTCATACTCGTACGACTGCCCCGGTGCCACACTGGTGAACGGGTTATCACCATTGCCGGCGGGGGAAACATGCAGGCCGTGCACGTGGAGATTCGTGGGTTCCTCCAACGCGTTTACCAGGGTGATGTTGAGTCGGTCGCCCGGGTCAAGACGAAGGGTCGGCCCGGGCAGGGACCCGTTAAAGGCGGCCACGGAAGCCGTTCTGCCTCCGATGCCGGTTCGGGCCGGTCCAGCCTCAAGGCGGACCGCCAGGCGGCCTTGCTGGCTGGCCAGGGTTGCCGGTTCTTTCAAAGCTGCACCGCCCCCGGCGCTAAGACCGGCAGCACGAGACCAGCGGAGTCCCGCGGCGCCGGCACCCACGGCGGCGGTGCCGGTGATGCCGAGGGCAAGGGCGCTGCGACGGCTGAGGGGTTTCATGCCCCGCCATCATCGAGGGCCCGGAGCCGTTCACGGTATTCGTCGGGAGTCAGCTCACCGCGCGCCAAGCGTTCGGCGAGGATGTTCCGCGCTTCGCCGCGTCCGGGATGGCGGCTGCCCCGGCTTTCCACGCCACCGGTCAAAAACCTGACCAACAGGATGATGAGCAGGACCAAACCAATAATCAGCAGAATCCAGAAGAACCACATCAAACCCATTCCGAATCCGCCATTGAAATTCATCATCGGTTCAATCCCTTCCACCGCACGTCTGCTTCGATGATAGGCCCGAATCCGCCCCATGGGAGCCCATCGGCGAACCAACTTTCCTATCGGCAAGCACCGGGTGAAGAGCGACTGCCAGACCTGAGCCAACCGTGATCGGCAGGGGCCAAAAAGCCCAGCTGTATCCGGGTCCTTAACCGTTCAGGAGCAGGCAGCCTGGAAAGCCGTCCACGACAGCGAGCCCACCCTTGCCGTCATCGACGAGGGCCGCTTCACCGGTCTCATACCGGCTACCGCCCTGCTCGAGGTGCTGCTGGCCGAGCACGACGAGGACATGGTGCGTCTGGGCGGGTTCCTGCGCTCGGCATCACCTGCCCAGACAACAACCCTTGAGCCGGTGCACCGGCGCCTCTGACACCGCCTACCCTGGCTGGGCGTTGGACTCATCAGTGCGCTGCTGGCCGCCGGGGGCGTGGGAAACTTCGAGGCCGGTCTGGCAGCTAATGTCCTCATCGCCTTTTCGTCCCGGGCGTGGTCTACCTCGCCGACGCGATCGGAACGCAAACGGAAGCGCTTGTCATCCGGGGCCTTTCGCTCGGTGTCGGCGTGCGGCGGATCGTCGGGCGCGAGATCGCCACCGGCGTACTTCTGGGCCTGCTCCTCGGAGGAGTGTCACTGCTCATGGTGGGAACGATCTGGCAGGACTGGCGCGTCGCGTTGGCGGTCGCTCTCTCGCTGCTGGCCGCCGCATCGATCGCCACCATCATCGCCCTGACCCTGCCCTAGGTAATCAGCAAGCTGGCAAGGACCCTGCCTTTGGCTCCGGGCCCCTCGCGACGGTGATTCAGGACCTGCTGACCGTGACGATCTACCTCGCTACCGCCTCCGCCCTCGTGGTGTAAGGCCCCGTTGTCCTGCACCATGCCCGTGACTTCACCCGGTTGCCGGACAGGTGGGGTGCAGCACTTAACCCAGGCGGGCGATATGGGGTAGCAATGGCCCTTTCCGCGGCGCCGTGAACTGGGCTGCTTAGCGAATTTCGGACAGCGGAATTAGCGGTTTCCTATGCTGCCAGGGCTGGCTGCTGGTAACTGTAGTGGACGTTGTTGGGGTACCGGTAATCGAGTGCGGAATGCCTCCTGCGGGAGTTGTAAAAGCCCTCGATATAGCGGATGACGTCCCTGCGGGCCTGAGTCTTCGTCGCGTAGACCGTGCGGTAAACACGCTCGTTTTTCAGAGCGGAAAAGAAGGATTCGGCCATCGCGTTATCCCAGCAAACCCCGGTCCGGCCCATCGAGGACCGCATGCCCAGTCCCGCGACCAGGGCCCGGAACGAGGCGGAGGTGTATTGGCTGCCGCGGTCCGAATGCCAGATCGCGCCGGGCTCGATCACGCTCGTCTCGGCGGCGTTGCGCAAGGCAGTCTCGACCAGTTCCGCACGAATGTGGTCGGCGATGGCCCAGCCCACGACTTTCTTGGAGTAGCAGTCGATGACGGTGGCCAGATAGACGAAGCCCTGCCAGGTGTGGATATAGGTGATGTCGCCGACGAACTTGGTCCCGGGCCGGTCCGCGCTGAAGTCCCGCTTCATCAGATCCGGGATCTTTGCCGCAGCGTCGGCATCGGCCTCGGTCGTGGTCCTGAACGGGCGCGGCTGGCACGGGATGAGGTTCTCATCGCGCATGATCTGGCGCACCAGCTCCGGCGAACACCCGGTGCCCTCGTCGGCCAGATCGGCGTGGATCCGCCGGTAGCCGTAGGTGCCGTCGGATCGTGTGAAGAAGTGCCGCACGCGGGCGGTGAGCGCCTGCCGGCGGGCCGCGGTGGCCGAGAGCGGGCGGGAGAGCCAGTTATAGAAACCGGACGCGGAGACGCCAAGCCACCGGCACATCTTCACCACCGGACTGGTGCCGGCAGGGTCGTTGCGCTGGGAGTCGATGAATTCATACTTCGCCACTACCGTGGCTCCCGTGCAAAGTATGCTGCGGCTTTTTTTAGGAACGCGGCCTCGGCTTTCAGCTCGCGGTTTTCGCGCTCGAGTTCCTTGAGCCTTGCTCGTTCGGAGACGCTCAGGGCCTCGTCCTCATCGGGCACGTTTCCGGCGTTACGGTATTTCTTCAGCCAGGTCCGCAGAGTCTCGGCCCCGACGCCGTTCTCCTCGGCAACGGATTTGATTGTCTTGGAGGTTGTGATGACCTCCTGGCACAGATCGTCCTTGAATTCCTGGGTGAACCGTCGTTGTGATGCAGACATTCTGCACGTTCCTCATTTCAGTAGTCCCTCTAATTTTATGAGGGTCCACTGTCCGAAATCTCTAGGCTCCCCAAACCTCTTAATCTGGGAACCTCCCAGGAGGTGTCGGATGCGGGTCATTATCGGTTATGCCAGCAGCCAGGGATCCACCGCGCAGATCGCGGAACGGATAGCCGAAATCCTGCGGGACTCGGGAAACACCGTGGACGTACGCCCGGTGCAGGAGATCGACCGTCCCGGAGACTTTGATGCTGCCGTGCTGGGCAGCGCCCTCCACAACCAGGCCTGGCTGCCCGAAGCGGCCGCGTTCCTGCACACCCACGCCCCGGTGCTCGCCAAGAAAAAGGTATGGCTGTTCAGCGTGGGCATGTCGGACGGCCTGCCCAAACCGATCCGCGCGATGGCCCGTTCCGGTCAGGAAAAACGCATCGCGCAGTCGCTGCGCGGCGACGTCCAGCCCCGGGGCCACCGCCTCTTCTCCGGGGTCTGCCAGCCATGGCAGCTGCCCCGGGCGGGCAGCATCCTGTTCCGTGCGGCGGGAGGCCGTTTCGGCGACTACCGGGACTGGCCGTCCATCGAGTCCTGGGCCCGCGACATCGCACAGGACATCAAACACACAGCACCGGGCCGGTGAACGCTCCCGGACACTAAACCGCAGCCCGCAGGCACCCGTCCGAAGCGGGTGCTTCCGGACCATTGAAGGGAATCGTCATGAGCGAGGCTTTTCCGGCGCACCCGTAACCGGTTCCAGGAGCACCACCGCCGCGGGCCAGACCCGTCAACTGGGTCCTGCTGGTCATCGGCGCGCTGCTGGCCATGCTGGGGATCGGGCTGACCATCGGCGGGGCCGCCCTGGCAGGCGCGGACGCGGCGCAGCAGGACGGGTGGTACCTGAGCGGACCGGTGGAACGCAACCAGAGTACCGGCTACGCTTTGACCGCACCATCCCTGGTGATCGACCCCGGGCAGGCGGGACTGCCCGGGGCGCCGCCACTGAGCGAGCTCGCCAGCATCCGGGTGCAGGTCTCCTCCGTGGTCCCCGGCCAGGACATCTTCGTCGGCATCGGGGAGGCCTCAGCGGTCTCGGCATACCTTGACGGGGTGCCCCACGACTCGATGGGCGACTTTTCCTGGCCCATCGACGGGGAACGGCCCGGGACCTTTTCCGGGACGCCAGGCGAAACGGATTCCCCGGCAGGGGAGAGGGCACCGGCCAAGCCGGCCGGGGAGGATTTCTGGGCCGCGTCCGCATCGGGCTTGGGCACCCAGGAAATCACGTGGGACCTGCAGCCGGGCCGCTGGTCCCTGGTAGTGATGAACGCCGATGCCAGTCGCCCGGTATGGGCCGACGTTCAGGCCGGGGCCAGTGGGCTGCTTAGCGAATTTCGGACAGCGGAATTAGCGGTTTCCTATGCTGCCAGGGCTGGCTGCTGGTAACTGTAGTGGACGTTGTTGGGGTACCGGTAATCGAGTGCGGAATGCCTCCTGCGGGAGTTGTAAAAGCCCTCGATATAGCGGATGACGTCCCTGCGGGCCTGAGTCTTCGTCGCGTAGACCGTGCGGTAAACACGCTCGTTTTTCAGAGCGGAAAAGAAGGATTCGGCCATCGCGTTATCCCAGCAAACCCCGGTCCGGCCCATCGAGGACCGCATGCCCAGTCCCGCGACCAGGGCCCGGAACGAGGCGGAGGTGTATTGGCTGCCGCGGTCCGAATGCCAGATCGCGCCGGGCTCGATCACGCTCGTCTCGGCGGCGTTGCGCAAGGCAGTCTCGACCAGTTCCGCACGAATGTGGTCGGCGATGGCCCAGCCCACGACTTTCTTGGAGTAGCAGTCGATGACGGTGGCCAGATAGACGAAGCCCTGCCAGGTGTGGATATAGGTGATGTCGCCGACGAACTTGGTCCCGGGCCGGTCCGCGCTGAAGTCCCGCTTCATCAGATCCGGGATCTTTGCCGCAGCGTCGGCATCGGCCTCGGTCGTGGTCCTGAACGGGCGCGGCTGGCACGGGATGAGGTTCTCATCGCGCATGATCTGGCGCACCAGCTCCGGCGAACACCCGGTGCCCTCGTCGGCCAGATCGGCGTGGATCCGCCGGTAGCCGTAGGTGCCGTCGGATCGTGTGAAGAAGTGCCGCACGCGGGCGGTGAGCGCCTGCCGGCGGGCCGCGGTGGCCGAGAGCGGGCGGGAGAGCCAGTTATAGAAACCGGACGCGGAGACGCCAAGCCACCGGCACATCTTCACCACCGGACTGGTGCCGGCAGGGTCGTTGCGCTGGGAGTCGATGAATTCATACTTCGCCACTACCGTGGCTCCCGTGCAAAGTATGCTGCGGCTTTTTTTAGGAACGCGGCCTCGGCTTTCAGCTCGCGGTTTTCGCGCTCGAGTTCCTTGAGCCTTGCTCGTTCGGAGACGCTCAGGGCCTCGTCCTCATCGGGCACGTTTCCGGCGTTACGGTATTTCTTCAGCCAGGTCCGCAGAGTCTCGGCCCCGACGCCGTTCTCCTCGGCAACGGATTTGATTGTCTTGGAGGTTGTGATGACCTCCTGGCACAGATCGTCCTTGAATTCCTGGGTGAACCGTCGTTGTGATGCAGACATTCTGCACGTTCCTCATTTCAGTAGTCCCTCTAATTTTATGAGGGTCCACTGTCCGAAATCTCTAGGCTCCCCACAGATCCCAGCTGCTGGGCCCGGCCGGCCAGGCAAACTGACCGCCGGGATCATCGCGCTCATTGTTGGGGTGCCGCTGTTACTGTTCGGCGCGGCACGGCTGGGCCGCGACATCGACCCCTCCGCCAGCAGCCGGGGTGCAGCCCTGGGGCCTGCTGCTGAACCGGCCGCCGCAGCAACAGCGCCCGGATCTCCGGGCTACCCGGTCCGGTTCAGCGGATTCCTGGACCCGCAACTGTCCCGCGGCCTGTGGCTGATGAAATGGCTGCTGGCCATACCGCACTTCATTATCCTGGCGTTGCTGTGGTTCGCCCTTTTGGTGACGACGGTCGCGGCCGGCATCATGATCCTGTTCACCGGCCGTTACCCCCGTTCCTGGTTCGCCTTCTGTGTCGGGGTGCTGCGCTGGAACTGGCGGGTCGGTTTCTACTCCCACGCGGCGCTCGGGACCGACCGGTACCCACCCTTCACCCTGGCCCCGGCGGCCGGTTACCCGGCGGACCTGGACATCGCATACCCCGAGCGGCTATCCCGGGGACTGGTGCTGGTCAAATGGTGGCTGCTGTGCTGGATGACCTTGGCCGCCTCGCGAAGAGGGAAACACCGGCGGTACTGTCGGTGCTAGTGCTCGAGGACATCGCCATGGCGTTGTATCTGCCCATATTGGTCGTCATTCTCTCCGGCGGCGGGCCCTGGCAGGCGGCCGGGGGAGTTGCCCTGGCGGTGGGGGCGGTGTCCCTTGTCCTGCTCGCCGCGCACAAGGCCGGGCACCGGATGGGCCGTCTGCTCTCCCACCCGCAGAATGAACAGGTCATGCTGCGCCTTCTTGGCATCACCCTCGTTGTCGCAGGGCTCGCCGAAGGCGTGGGTGCCAGCGCCGCCGTCGGCGCCTTCCTGGTCGGCATCGCCATTCCGCAGAGTTTCGCAGACCGTGCCCGGCGCATCCTCAGCCCGCTGCGTGATCTTTTCGCGGCAATTTTCTTCTTCACTTTCAGCCTGGCGATCCAGCCCGCAGACTTGCTGCCCATCCTGCCGGCGGCGCTGCTGTTGTGCGCTGTCACCGCTGCGACGAAGCTGGGCACAGGCTGGTGGGCGGCCAGGAAAGAGGGGGTTCAGACCCGCGGAAGGCTGCGTGCCGGTGCCGCGCTGGTGACCCGTGGCGAGTTTTCGATCGTGATCGCCGGGCTGGCCGTTACCGCAGGCTATGCGGCGGTCGGTCCGATCGCCACGGCATATGTGCTGATACGGGCCCTCTCCTGGCCCGGTTCATCGACACCTCCACAGCCAGAACCAAGGGCAAACCTGCAAAGACCTGACCTGGACCGTGAGAACCTAAGGGTAGAGCACAAGCAACAAGGCCGCTTGCCTGGAGTTCCGGGAGGAAGACCGCCGCCTTAAACAGCCGCGACGATGCCGATCATACGAAGATTCTATTGGTGACCGGGACTTCTGTGTGTTCTGCAGGTTGTGCGCTCTGCACCAGCTGTGGGTGGATGCTCTGGTGCTGCGCGGCTCGGCCACTCTTGGACGCCTATCCTACGTATTAAGGTGTTCGGGTGATTGAGGGGGTCCGGTGGGCCGGTGCGCGTAGGCTACGGTAGCTGCGAGGCTGGTACCGACAACAACGGAAACCATCACCATCGGACCAGTCCGCTCGTATCCCCGCTCATGACGATCAGCATCATCGCGGCCATGATTCGCGACAGCTCTTTACCCGGACGGCTGGCTACGAGGTATGGATCAATTACAAGTGGGAGGGCTAACCTATCCGCCGAAACCAGGTGGAACCTCCGCTCGACATGTGCTGCGGTCCTCAACGCAACCAGCTGCGGGGGCCTCATTTACGTTCCTTCAAGCCCACTTGCAACCGCACCTTCCGTTGCCTTGGCCGCAACCGGTGTCCATTCATTCAAGGCAGATCTGTTTCCGAGTTCCTGGCGAACTCAAATGCTGAGGCTCCGCTAGCCGCAATGGTCCGGCCGGATCTCTATCGGCGACTGCGTACCTTCCATTTCTTTCGGTGACCTCGATATTTTGTTGCGTGCGTCACAATCACTTGCCTCCCCGTGGCCGTATTGACAGCCTTGGGCATCAACCATTTGTACAGCGCTTTGTGCGCGTGCCCACAAGGAGCACCACATATGACCGACGTTCTTTGGTTTTCTGAACTTGGCCTGTCCGACCTTGAGCGGGTCGGGGGTAAAAACGCCTCGCTCGGGGAGATGATCCGGGGCCTGGCAACGGCCGGGGTCCGGGTTCCCGACGGTTTCGCCACCACGGCGGACGCCTACAGGCGTTTCCTGCGCGAGTCCGGCCTCGATGAGCGCATCGGCGCGATCCTCGAGAACCTGGACAGCGACAACGTGACTGCCCTGGCCCGCGCCGGCACGCAGATCCGGGACCTGATCCGTCACACCCCGTTCCCCGCCGGTTTTGAGGAGCAGATCCGGGGCGCGTACAGCCAGCTGGTTGAAAACCACGGAGGGGATACGGAGGTGTCGTGGGCGGTTCGCTCCAGCGCCACTGCCGAGGATCTGCCGGATGCTTCCTTTGCCGGCCAGCAGGAGACCTTCCTGAATATCCGCGGCGTGGAGAACATCCTCCACGCGGTCAAGGACGTTTTCGCCTCGCTCTACAACGACCGGGCCATTGCCTACCGCGTCCATCATGGTTTTACCCATTCCGAGGTTGCCCTCTCAGCCGGTATCCAGCGCATGGTCCGCTCCGACATCGGCACCTCCGGCGTGATGTTCACCATGGATACCGAGTCCGGCTTCAACGACGCCGTGTTCATCACCTCCTCCTACGGCCTGGGCGAAGCAGTGGTTCAGGGAGCGGTGAATCCTGACGAATTCTATGTGTATAAGCCTGCCCTGGCCGCCGGCCGTCCGGCGGTCCTCAAGCGTGGACTCGGCGAAAAAGCGATCCAGATGACCTACACCGAGTCCCGGGAGGTCGGCCGGACCGTCGATTTCGTACCCGTGCCCCGCGAGCAGCGCGGCAGGTTCAGCCTCAGCGACGCCGAAGTCGAGCAGCTCGCCCGGCATGCGGTGGCGATCGAAGCCCATTACGGCCGCCCCATGGACATTGAGTGGGGCAAGGACGGCGTGGACGGAGAACTGTACATCCTGCAGGCCCGCCCGGAGACCGTCCAGTCCCGCCAGGCCACCGGTACCATTTCCCGGTACAAGCTCAACGAGCACTCCAAGGTCCTGACCGAGGGCCGGGCCATCGGCCAGCGCATCGGCGCCGGCCAGGTGCGCGTGCTGACCTCGATCGACCAGATGGCCTCGTTCCAACCCGGCGACGTCCTGGTGGCGAACATGACCGACCCGGACTGGGAACCGATCATGAAGAAGGCCGCCGCGATCGTGACCGACCGCGGCGGCCGCACCTGCCACGCGGCGATCATCGCCCGGGAACTGGGCATCCCGGCTGTGGTCGGCACCGGAAACGCGTCCCGGGTCCTGGCCGACGGGGCGCCGGTGACCGTCTCCTGCGCTGAAGGCGAGGCCGGACGGGTCTACGAGGGACTGCTGGACTACACGCTGCACGAAACCACGGTGGACACGATGCCGCCGGCGCCGGTTCAGATCATGATGAACGTTGGTACTCCTGAACAGGCCTTCAGCTTCTCCCGGCTCCCGCACAGCGGCGTCGGCCTGGCCCGCCTGGAATTCATCATCAACCGCCAGATCGGCATCCACCCCAACGCCCTGCTGGCCCTGGAAGGCGAGATCGAGCGGCCCGCCGCGCTGTCCGACTACACGGTGCAGCAGATCCGGGAAAAGACCGCCGCCTACGAGGGGCCGCGGGACTACTACGTGCGGCGGCTGGCCGAGGGCATTTCCACCATCGCCGCCGCCTTCGCACCGGAACCGGTAATTATCCGGCTGTCGGACTTCAAGTCCAACGAGTACGCCAACCTGCTCGGCGGCCCCGCCTTCGAACCGGTCGAAGAGAACCCGATGATCGGCTACCGCGGCGCCTCCCGGTACCTCTCGCCGTCGTTCCGCAAGGCGTTCGAGCTTGAGTGCGAGGCCCTGAAATTCGCGCGCAACGAGATGGGCCTGTCCAACATCAAGCTCATGGTCCCGTTCGTGCGCACCCTCGAGGAAGCGCAGGGAGTGACCGAGCTGCTCGCCGCCAACGGCCTGCGCCGCGGCGAGGACGGGCTTCAGATCGTCATGATGTGCGAACTGCCGGCCAATGCCCTGCTGGCCGATGAGTTCCTGGACTACTTCGACGGTTTTTCCATCGGCTCCAATGACCTGACGCAGCTCACCCTCGGTCTGGACCGGGACTCTGCGCTCGTCGCCGGAGGCTTCGACGAACGCAACCCCGCGGTGAAGAAGCTACTGGAGATAGCGATCGCCGCCTGCCGCGCCCGTGGGAAGTACGTCGGCATCTGCGGCCAGGGTCCCAGTGACCATCCGGACTTCGCCGAGTGGCTGCTGGAGCAGGGCATCAGCTCGATCTCTCTCAACCCCGACGCCGTAACGGATACCTGGCTGCGCCTGGCCCGGACCGGCAACCGCTCCGCGGTCTAAGTGACCGATCCACAGCAGCGGAACACCGCGGGGATTGGGCAGCGCCCGGCCCCCGCGGTGTTCTTCCTCTCGGACAGCACCGGCATCACCGCCGAGACGCTGGGCAACACCTTGCTGACCCAGTTTCCCGGTCACCGATTCGAACGCCGCATCATCCCCTTTATCACCACCGAGGAGGAGGCAGAGCGCGTTGTGCGGACCATCGACGCCGTTGCCGCGGTAGGCGCGCGGCCGATCGTCTTTTCCACCGTGGTGAATCCGGATACCCGCGCGATCCTCTCGCAGGGCAACGGGCACTTCATGGATTTGCTCGGCGCCCACATCGCCGAGCTGGAAGATGTCCTGCAGTCCCGGGCCAGCGCGGAACCGGGCAAGGCCCACGGCCTCGGCGACGCCATCCGCTACCAGTCCCGCATGACCGCCGTCGAGTACGCCATCGAGCACGACGACGGGCAGTCCATTCGAGCATTGGAACGTGCGGAGCTGATCCTGATCGCCCCCTCACGGTGCGGCAAGACCCCGACGACAATGTACCTGGCGCTGCAGCACGGTGTCCTGGCCGCTAACTTCCCGCTCGTCGAGGAGGACTTAACCAGCCGCTCGCTGCCGGAGCCGCTGCGCCCCTTCGTACGCAAATGCTTCGGGCTTACCTCCCTGCCGGTCCGGCTGAGCCAGATCCGCCAGGAACGCCGGCCGCACAGCACCTACGCCTCGCTGTCCCAGTGCAGCTGGGAACTGCGCAACGCCGAAGACATGTACGTGATCAACGGAATCCCGTACGTAAACTCTGCGTCCATGTCGGTCGAAGAAATCTCTGCCACCATCGTTCAACGGATGAAACTGTAAGCATTGAGATCGGCTGGCGGTCGCCCCGACTACCGAAGCTGCCTGGGCCGCGCAATGAAGGGTCCCCGTAAACGCAGAGCGAAAGTCTGGCTGGGGTCCGCGCTGATACCCATTAATGTCCGCACTCGTCTAAAATCCCGCCATTTAGCCCTGATGCCTCGCATACACCTGTTAGTAGCTAGTCGCAGCACTCGAGGTACACAGGCATTTTTACGGGCGGGGTAATCGCGAATCTGAGAACCCGGAACCGTGGCGTTTTGAGCGTTTGGTTTTAGTCGGGGAGTGGTGCGATGAAGGACCGGCTAAGCGACTGAATGTTTCAGGTTGAGTTCTGGGACCGTAGCGTGAGCGTCGGATAACTAGGAAGTGACCCTATTCTGACGTTCATTCCGACACCCGCCTGACGTCAGGTCGAAAGAGACACCAACCCGAACCAGCGGCCTTACATCCGATCGCACATGCTCTCCAGCTGGTGGTGCGTTCATTTTCCGGGAAGGTACGACTGGTCGGGGAGCCCACGGACCGACAAGGGCCTACGGAAATACCACCTGTGGCATTCCAATAGGCCCCTGTCTTCTTGCCGTGAAAACCATCCCTTAGCTGTTTGACCCAGAGCAGTTAAGGGCGGCTAGGCATCGATCACCATATCGGTGCGCGCGGTCGAGCAGCAGGGCAGGAACTTGCCGGCATCGATCTCCCGTGCCCGGATCCCACCCTGGTGGTTCATCTCGACCTCCCCTGAAAGCTTGACGACCTTGCAGGAGCCGCACATGCCTTCCTTGCAGTTTGCACCGATCCTGACGCCCGCACGCTGGGCCACCTCGAGAATGTGCTCGTCGGGGTCAACCCGCACATTGATGCCGGTACGCATGAAGGACAGGGTCAGGCTTCCCGTTCCCACCGTGTCAAAACTCGAGGCATCAGAGGAACCGGGCTCCTCTCCCACACCCGAACTGCCATCTTCGGAACGGGGCGCGTCCGGGTCGACGGTTTCCAGCGGCAGCCCCGTGGCCGTCAGGGTTCCCTCGGCGTCGTAGCCGGGCTCGTAGAGCCCGAACGCGGTGGGCTGACTTTCGTAGTAGTCCTGGGCGGAATCGGCGATTTCCTCGGCGATTTCCTCTGCGATGTCCGCTGCAAGCGCGAGCTCTTCTTGGTATTCAAGGAGCGTCTGGCGATCGCCCGAGAAGAATTCCATGTTGATGGAGGTGTCGTCGACGCCGACCTTCTTGAGGAGCTCGGCAGCGGTGTTCAGGTAACCCTCGGGACCGCAGGCATAGACCTGGCGGCCATTGGCGTCGGGTGCCACCTGGTCGATCATGGCCGCCGTCAGCCTTCCGCTGAGCCATTCCCACCCCTCGGGCTTGCTTCGGTTGCCCAGGGAATAGAAGACCTTGACGCGGGAGTCCACGGAGGCAATGTAGGCCAGTTCCTGGTGGAAGGCATATCCTCCGGCCTCCGCTCCGTGGTACAGCACCACCACATCCGCCTGTCCGGGCAGGGAGTGGATGGTCCGCACCATCGACATGATGGGGGTGATGCCGGCGCCGGCGGCCAGCAGGAGGTACCGTGCCCGCCGGTCGGCGTCGGGCAGGTGGAAAGCCCCGACCGGGCCCAGCATGTCCAGGACCATGCCGGGTTTGACGTTCTCATGGACCCACGGGGAGACGAGTCCCGCGGGGTCGCTTTTAACGGTGATGTTGAAGGTCCACGGCTGGGTGGGCGAACTGGACAGCGAGTAGCTGCGGTCCACCGGATCCTGGTCCTCGCCGTTCACAGGAAAGGCGATGTTCACGTACTGGCCCGCACGGAACGCCAGGGGCGCACCGTCGCAGCGGCGGAACACGAAGGTCATCATGCCGCCCGCCTCGGGAACGGTCTCGACACACTCAGCCATGAACTCCTGCGGATGCCAGGGGCCCAACGCGCGGGCGGCGCCGGCGGGCCCCTCGGTGCTGCCCATCACCCTGTTCCACGGCATCTCAAGACCACGGATGCGCGATGGTTCCGAGATCGCCGTCTCGGTGAGGAGCTCAATCATGCCAAGTGCTCCTGCACGCGCTGCACGTACCAGTTGATGAACGCCTCTACCTGGTATTCGCTCTTCATGTACGGGCCGGGCTCGTAGGCGGGGCTGCTAGCGCCCTTCTGGCACAGCTCCACGAAGGCCTTGTCCTGAAGATTAGTTTGCTTCCACGTGTAGGTGAGTTTCTCCAGATCGTAATCGACACCTTCCTCGGCGTCGTCAGCCACCAGCCAGGTGGTGCGTACCAGTGTCTGGTGTTCGTTGACGGGGAAGACGGCGAACGTGATGACGTGGTCCCCTTGGAAATGGAACCAGCTGTTGGGCTGCAGATGCATAGAGCAGCGGCCAAGGCGGAAGTCCCGCAAGTCACCGAGCAGCTTCTTGGAGAGCCTGCGCCCATCGGGGGAGAACGATTCGCCTTCACCGTCCAGTGATTCCCGTGAGATGCGGATTCCCGCTACGCGCGTGTCAAGCTCCTCGACGACCTCGTAGGGAAGGCCATAGCGGCGGCAACGCTCCTCA
This sequence comes from Arthrobacter crystallopoietes, assembly GCF_017603825.1. Taxonomy (NCBI): domain Bacteria; kingdom Bacillati; phylum Actinomycetota; class Actinomycetes; order Micrococcales; family Micrococcaceae; genus Crystallibacter; species Crystallibacter crystallopoietes. The sequence goes on along the minus strand of NZ_CP072014.1, from coordinate 3,648,977 downwards.
AGCGAGGACTGCGCTTCCTTGTTGCGGTCCCACACCTCCTCGAGATGGGGCGGGATAACGCCGTCCGTCAGGCCCCAGGTGGGAAAGAGGGAACAGGCCAGTTCCGGGTGGCCGTCGCAGTGGTAGCACTCACGGTTGTTCTCCATGACCAGCTTCCAGTTGCCCTCTTCGATGATGTTCTGCTGGTAGGCGATTTTGGTCTTCGACAGATCGTGGGGTGCGAGGTAAGGCTCGAAGATCTTAGAGGTTTCGTCGAAATCCGCCGGCGGCTCATCTGCAATGCAGACGAAGATGAGCCCGGCGACCATGCGGCTGTGGGCTCGCTTGAGGCCGAAGCAGCCCTTGTCGAACTTCGTTTCCCCGGGAGCCGAGGCGTGGATCAGATCGCCGCTGGGCGAGTAGGTCCAGGAGTGGTAGCCGCAGACCAGGTTTCCCGTTGATCCCGCAGCTTCGGTCAGGACGCGGGCGCCGCGGTGGCGGCACACGTTGTGCAGGACGTTCACATCGCCGTCGTCGTTGCGCAGCACGATCAGGGAGTAGGGCCCGTAGTCGACGGTGACGTAGTCGCCCGGCTCCGGCAGTTCGGCGACGCTGGCAGCATAGATCCAGTGCTGGCCAAAAATGGCCTCCATGTCGATGTTGAAAATCGACCGGTCTGTGTAGAAGGGGGCATCGAGGGAATAGCCCGCGCGCCGGAACTCAAACAGCTCGGCGATTTCCGCCCGCTGATGGGCAGGCAATGATGAAGCGAGTTTTCCGCGTGAGTTGAGGGCCACGTTCACTGGAGCGGACATTTTTTTCTCCCGGGTGGACTGGAAGTGGGCGATTGGTGGGGATTACGGAGTTAGTGCGGGCAACTGGTGTTGTCGAGATGTTGTAGTCACGAGATTAGGGAGGACCGAAGAGCAAGAGGGGCCTGTCGTAGATGACAAATAATCGGCAGTCCCACCACCGCAAACGTCTCCATGCTTAGCCCTTCGCACTGCGTATTACGCAACTACAATCATGATGTGCAACAGCGTGACGTATCCCACGTTTGGTGTCAAGCTTTGAGACGCGGCTCGGCGCTATATAAATGCTTTGGTTGCAGTGCGGGTAGGGGCGACAGCGTGGGACGCAGGATGCCAGAAGGGGAGATGCGGCTCTATTCTGACGGGATCCCGACCACTCATCTGACGTCAGGTTGTTTCGCCGTACTGGAGCTTTTCGAGGTCCTCGATCCAATTCCGCTATGGGGAATCGACCTGGCGGAGGAAAAGCCCTGACCCAGCAGGCGTCTACCGCTGCCCTCCGATCTTCAGCAGAAGGGCTTTTCTGATGACCGGGACGACCGCACCCAATGTGGGTCGCTGGCGACTGGGACGGTGACATATCGTGAATGCGGGCTGCAGTCGACGCCGCCGCTGCTGGTGCTCAACGGGATAATGCATGTCAGGGGACCTGAGGGTTGCTTTGAGGTTGCCTTCGGCTGACCAAATGGCGACAGAGGCAACGATACGTCGCGCGGTAAGCGCACTCATGCTCTATATGGACCGTAAATAACCCCCGCTGGCTATTGAGGCAAGAAGAAACCCCGCCTGTCCAAGCAGTTGGCTTGGTCAGACGGGGTTTCTGCTCTGGTGCACCCCCCGGGACTCGAACCCGGAACCCATTGATTAAGAGTCAATTGCTCTGCCAGTTGAGCTAGAGGTGCAATGTGTTTCGAAGCGTTTCGGACTTTTTCGTTTCCGTTTTCTCCCTCGCAACGACATGTAACTCTAGCAGGACTTTTTGGTGAATGCGAAATCCAGCGGTCGATTGTTGGCTACTTCACAGAAACGGCCAGCATGCGGTCCGGATTGCCCCCATTCGTCAGTACCCACAGGTCGCCTTCCGGAGACAGCGCCACGTCGCGGAGCCTGCCGTACTTGTCCGTCAGGAGCGCCGTAGGTTCGCCTGCGCCTTCCTCAGCCAGTTCTACACGCCACAGGCGCTCGCCCCGCAGGGCCGCTATCCAGGCCACATCCTCCACAATGGCCATGCCGCTGGGGGAGGCCTCGGCTGTAGATGGCCAAACAACGACGGCGTCCACATACCTTTCGTCTCCGGGTGCGCCGGTAACGGCGGGCCAGCCGTAGTTCTGCCCCGGCTCGATGAGGTTGAGTTCGTCGTCCTCGGTGGGGCCGAATTCGGTTGCCCACAGGCGGCCCAGCGAATCCCAATCCATGCCCTGGACGTTTCTGTGCCCGTAGCTGTACACGGGGCTGTCCGGGAAGGGATTCCCCGGTGCGGGCTCCCCATCCGTAGTGACCCGGAGAATCTTGCCGCCCAGAGAATCCAAGTCCTGGGCCGTTTGGGAATTGCTCGCGTCGCCCGTGGACACGTAGAGGTGGCCGTCCGGGCCGAACTCCAACCGGCCGCCGTTGTGGATCCGCGATTTGGGGATCCCGGTGACTACCTCCTGCGCGTCCGACAAGGGGCCGTTGTTCCAACGGTAGCTGATGACCCGGTTGTCCTGAGGCGCCGTCAGATAGACAAACAGGCGCTGGTTTTCGGCGTAGTCCGGGCCTACCGCGAGACCCATCAGGCCGCCCTCTCCCGTTGTTTCAAGCGGGGAGTCAATCGGTACTGAAGCCACCGTGCGACCGTCGCTGACGTGTTTGATCACCCCGGTGTCGTTTTCCGAGATGAGCGCACTCCCATCCGGCAGGACGGCGATGGACCAAGGCGACTCCAGATCCGTGGCTGCCGTTGTGACGCGGTCCCCTAAAGACGGGGTGCTGCCGGTGTTCGGGGCGGGGCTTTCGGACGGACCGGTGCAAGCCGCCAGCCCCAGCGCCAGCACCGCAGCCGTAGCTGGGAGCTGGCCGCGCCGAAAAATGTCCTTGCGGCGCCGGTCGCCCGGAACGGATGTGTCAGCACGAGGTAGTGGCTTAGGTCGCATTCGTGCCGCGGCCGCCGTCGTCGTCCTGAACTTTGTTCACCCGCGGTTCGATGACGGTTTCGCCGTCGTGCGCGGGCCACTGCGTTTCATCGTAAAGCGGGTCCGGGCTGTCCGGGGTGGTGCCGCTTTCCTGTGGCTTCGGTTCGGCCCCGGTCTCCGGTGCGCCCGGGCTTGCCTGGGATGGAGCCTGATCCTTTGCCTGGTCTCCGGTGAAGGGACCGGCGGGCGCATCCGGCTCCACCGGTGCCGCATGTTTGCCGTGAGTAGGCGTCGGAGCGTCGGAGTCTTCAATGTATTTGTCCTCGACGGCGGGTTCTGAGTGTGCTGTTTCCGCTGCGCTCTCGGTCCAGCCGTCGATGGGTTCGGGGCCTTTGTCGTTTGAGCCCGTCTCGTTGGTATGTCCGGCAATGAGTCCGCCTGTTGCCGCACCGGCCGCGACGCCGCCCGCCGCCGGTTCGGAGCGATCGGCTACGTTGCCTTGCCTCGGCTTTGCGCCATCATCCGTCACGCCCATCCTGCCGACGGTGGGAGCCTGGGCGGCAGCATCGGAGGGCCCGTGCGCCATGTTGGTCGGTGCATGGCCCAGCGGTCCGCTCGAGGCCGGCACCTGTCCGGCAGAGGAACCCCGGGTGAAAAGCCACCACAAAACCGCAGCGACAATGACGACAATCAGTACCCAGATGAACCATTCCATGACGGGACCTTCTTCGGTTGGCGGCGTGGATCGTCTGATCCGTACGTTAGTTCCCGCCCCAGAGCATGTCCATAGCCATGTACCGGGCCGGCTGGGCCGGCTGCTTTGGGTCTGTCTTGCCGCCGGGCTAAAGTGCCGAACATGGCTCAGCAGACCTTGATCAACACCGTTACCTTTCCGGATGCATCCCTCTTGGAGGCGGTGGGGCCGCTGCCATCCGGACTGCAAGCCGGAGTGTGGGACCTGCAGGGGCCGCCGCGGGGGATTGCAGCCGCCGACATCGAAGCAGTGATCCTGCCGTACGCCGCAGGCACCGATTGGGGTGCGTTGAAGGACCTGCCTCGGCTGAAGCTTGTCCACACCCAATCAACGGGTTATGACGGCCTGCCGGAACTGGTGGGACCGGATGTCGCCGTGGTTAGTGCGGCCGGTGTCCATGCAGCCGCCATGGCGGAACTGGCGGTAGGGCTGACGCTGGCGTCGCTGCGCGGCGTGGACCAGATGGTCCGGGACCAGCCCAAGGCAGTGTGGAATTCGGTGCGGCGCCAGTCCCTGGCCGACAGTCGGGTCCTGCTGGTTGGGGTCGGCGGTATCGGCAGGGAAATTGCCCGGCGGCTCCAGCCCTTCGAGGTTGAACTCACACGCGTGGGAAATACCGCCCGGGTCGATGCCGAGGGCCAGGTGCACGGCGCCGACGAACTCACCGCCCTGGCCGCAAAGTGCGACGTGATGATCGTCATCACTCCGCTCAATGATTCCACCCATCAACTGATCGACGCCGAAGTCCTCGCCGCCATGCCCGACGGCGCCCTACTGGTCAACGTTGCGCGGGGAGCGGTGGTCGATTCGGACGCGCTGACCGCGGAGGTTCTCAGCGGCAGGCTCAAAGCCGCCGTCGATGTCTTCGACCCGGAGCCGATCCCGCGCGACCACCCGCTCTGGCAGTCCGAAAACATCATCATCGCCCCGCACGTGGGCGGCAACACCACCGCGTTCTGGCCCCGGATCGTCAAGCTGCTGCAGGGCCAGCTGCAGCGGCTGTCCGAGGGGGAGTTGCCGGAAAACCTGGTTCAGCCCGGGCCCTTCGCCTGAGTACTTAGGCGACTTCGAGCAGGCCGGCCATGAAGCTGCGGAAGTCCGCTTGGTCCTCTTCCTGCTCGATAACGTACCCGGGAATCGGCAGCAGGCCACGGCTCTGGACGGTGAACCGGAAGGTTTTTCCCGTGCTCGTGCCGACTTCGTAGTCACCCTCGGCCAGCTGGACGGCGTGGGAGAGGTTGGTCATGTTGATCGCCACGGGGGTGCTTCCGGCCGTGAGTGTGGGCCCGTTGAACGGAGCGACGATCAGCTCTTGCGGGCGCCAGCGATAACCGATGACGTAATACCGGCCCTTCCTCGAACCCGTCGGTGACTGGGCCGTCCGGTCTGCCCCTGTACTGCCGAAAACCAGGTTGTAGTCGCCGTGGTTGGGGATCTGGGCGTCGAAAATGCCGCTCAGGATGTCCTTGAGTTCGTCGCTGGTGGGCGTGGTGGGGTGCATGTTTCCATCCTAGGGAACCGCTCCATTGTGTTGCGCCTGCGTGTCACATGGTCATGAGCGCAGCGGGGCTGGCCATAGAATCGAAGTCATGAGCGCGGACGTAACTCCTGATATCAAGCCCCGTAGCCGGGTAGTCACCGACGGCATTCACGCAGCACCGGCGCGCGGAATGTTCCGAGCAGTGGGAATGGGGGATGACGATTTTGCCAAGCCGCAGATCGGTGTCGCCAGTTCCTGGAACGAAATCACCCCCTGCAATCTATCGCTGAACCGGCTGGCCCAGGGCGCCAAGGAAGGCGTCCACTCCGGCGGCGGGTTCCCGATGCAGTTCGGCACCATCTCCGTTTCGGACGGCATTTCGATGGGGCACGAGGGAATGCACTTCTCGCTGGTCTCCCGCGAGGTCATCGCCGACTCGGTGGAGACAGTGATGCAGGCCGAACGGATCGACGGCTCGGTGCTGCTGGCCGGTTGCGACAAGTCCCTGCCGGGCATGCTGATGGCTGCCGCGCGCCTGGACCTCGCCAGCGTCTTCCTCTATGCGGGCTCAATCATGCCCGGGTTCGCCAAGCTGGAGGACGGCTCGGAGAAGGAAGTCACCCTGATCGACGCCTTTGAGGCCGTCGGAGCCTGTGCTGCAGGCAAGATGAGCCTGAAGGACCTGGACGCCATCGAGCGGGCGATCTGCCCGGGCGAAGGCGCCTGCGGCGGCATGTACACCGCCAACACCATGGCTTGCATCGGCGAAGCCCTCGGCATGTCCCTGCCGGGCTCCGCCGCCCCGCCCTCGGCCGACCGCCGCCGCGACATGTTCGCCCGGCAGTCCGGCGAGGCCGTGGTCAACCTGCTGCGCCTGGGGATCACCGCGCGCGACATCATGACCAAGAAGGCCTTTGAGAACGCCATCGCCGTCACCATGGCTTTCGGCGGCTCCACCAACGCGGTGCTGCACCTGCTGGCGATCGCCCGCGAAGCGCAGGTGGACCTGACGCTCGAGGACTTCAACCGCATTGGCGACAAGATCCCGCACCTGGGCGACCTGAAGCCGTTCGGCCGCTACGTAATGTTCGACGTGGACAAGATGGGCGGCGTGCCGGTCATCATGAAGGCACTGCTGGACGCCGGCCTGCTGCACGGCGACTGCCTGACTGTCACGGGAAAGACCGTTGCGGAGAACCTCGCGGAGATCAATCCGCCGGACCTGGACGGCAAGATCCTGCGCGCCCTGGACAACCCGATCCACAAGACCGGCGGCATCACCGTGCTGCACGGCACGCTGGCTCCCGAAGGCGCCGTCGTCAAGAGCGCGGGCTTCGACGCCGACGTCTTCGAAGGCAACGCCCGTGTCTTCGAACGCGAGCAGGGTGCGCTCGAAGCGCTGGACCGCGGCGAAATCAAGGCGGGCGACGTCGTCGTTATCCGCTACGAGGGCCCCAAGGGCGGTCCGGGCATGCGCGAAATGCTGGCCATCACCGGCGCGATCAAGGGTGCCGGCCTGGGCAAGGACGTCCTCCTGCTGACCGACGGCCGCTTCTCCGGCGGCACCACCGGCCTGTGCATCGGCCACGTGGCGCCGGAAGCAGTGGACGGCGGTCCGATCGCCTTCGTCATGGACGGCGACCGCATCCGGGTGGACATTGCGGCCCGCAGCTTCGACCTGCTGGTCGACGAGGCCGAGCTCGAAGGCCGCAAGATCGGCTGGGAGCCGCTCCCGGCCAAGTTCACCACCGGTGTGCTGGCCAAGTACGCGAAGCTCGTGCACTCGGCCTCCACCGGCGCTTACTGCGGCTAACCACAGGACGACGACGGCGGGGAGCCACCCGCCGTCGTCGTCCTTGCGGTGGACCCGGTGAGAGTCCACTAACTGGACAGCAACGTCCGTATAATGAGACAACGTTGTCTCCGGTTGACACTGATATCTGTGTGGTAGAACACTGAAGTCATGCAGAACGTATCCGTGGTCGTCCTTATCAAGCGCGTGGCGTAAGCCCCGGCTGGTAAGACCACGTCACGCGCGAAACCCCATCGGAGCCAACCGGCTCGACGGGGTTTTTTTATTTGCAGAAGAGAACAGAGCCGGCCCTCCCGTTGCAGGGAACCGGCAGGCACATCCGAAATTACAGAAGATCCGCAAAGGAAATCCGATGAGTAAGGGATCGCCAATCAGCCCCTCGCTGATGGCCCAAAAAGCGCCGGCCGCGGCCAGCGACGCTGTCAAGAACAAAGATGCTGCTTCTGTCTCTTCCATCGTGGATGCGGTCAACCCCGTTCAGGGGCCCAACAACATCGTGCCGCCCACAGAAATGACCGGCTCACAAGCCGTTGTCCGTTCACTGGAAGAACTGGGCGTCGATGACGTCTTCGGGTTGCCGGGCGGGGCCATCCTCCCCACCTACGACCCGCTCATGGACTCGACCAAGATTAACCACATCCTGGTCCGCCATGAACAGGGAGCAGGCCATGCCGCCCAGGGCTACGCCATGGTCACCGGCAAGGCAGGCGTCTGCATCGCCACCTCCGGCCCCGGCGCCACCAACCTGGTGACGGCCATCGCGGACGCCCACATGGACTCCGTTCCGATGGTGGCGATTACCGGCCAGGTAGCCACCAGCGTTATCGGCTCGGACGCCTTCCAGGAAGCGGACATTGTCGGCATCACCATGCCGATCACCAAGCACTCCTACCTGGTCACGAACCCGGAAGACATTCCGCGGGTGCTGGCCGAGGCATTCCACATCGCCACCACCGGCCGTCCCGGCCCCGTCCTGGTGGACATCCCGAAGGATTGCCAGCAGGCGAAGGTGACGTTCTCCTGGCCACCGAAGATCGACATTCCCGGCTACCGCACGGTGGTCCGCGGACACTCCAAGCAGGTCCGGGAGGCAGCCAAGCTGATTGCGGCCGCGGAACGTCCCGTCTTCTACGTCGGCGGCGGCGTGCTCAAGGGCAATGCGTCCCCGGAACTGCTCGAACTTGCGGAGCTGGTTGGCGCGCCGGTGGCCACAACGTTGATGGCCCGCGGCGTGTTCCCCGATTCCCACCCGCAGCATGTCGGCATGCCGGGCATGCACGGCTCGGTCTCGGCCGTCACGGCGCTGCAGCAGTCGGACCTGCTCATCACCCTGGGTGCCCGGTTCGATGACCGGGTGACCGGTGTCCTGAGCACCTTTGCCCCGGACGCCAAGGTCATCCACGCCGACATCGACCCGGCCGAAATCTCGAAGAACCGCACGGCAGATGTGCCGATCGTCGGTTCGGTCAAGGAGATCATTCCGGAGCTCGCCCAGGCCTGCCGGGAACGGTTTGCCGCCGTTGGAGCCCCGGATCTGACCGAGTGGTGGACCCAGGTGAACCGGCTGAAGAACACCTACCCGCTGGGCTTCACGGAGCCCGACGACGGCCTGATGGCGCCCCAGCAGGTCATCGAGCGCATCGGCGAACTCACCGGTCCGGAGGGCGTCTACGTCGCCGGCGTGGGCCAGCACCAGATGTGGAGCGCCCAGTTCATCAAGTACGAGCGGCCGCAGGCCTGGCTGAACTCCGGCGGGCTGGGCACCATGGGTTATTCCGTGCCTGCCGCCATGGGCGCCAAGGTCGGCAACCCGGACCGGGTGGTCTGGTCGATCGATGGCGACGGCTGCTTCCAGATGACCAACCAGGAGCTGGCAACCTGCGCGCTGAACAACATTCCGATCAAGGTTGCTGTCATCAACAACTCCTCGCTCGGCATGGTGCGGCAGTGGCAGACGCTGTTCTACGACGGCCGCTACTCCAACACCGACCTGCACACCGGCCACGAGACGGTCCGGATCCCGGATTTCGTCAAGATGGCCGATGCCTACGGTTGTGTCGGGCTGCGCTGCGAACGCGCCGAGGACATCGACGCGACGATCAAGCAGGCGCTGGAAATCAACGACCGTCCGGTGGTGATCGACTTCGTCGTCAGCCCCAACTCCATGGTCTGGCCGATGGTGCCCTCGGGCGTCAGCAACGACCTGATCCAGATCGCCCGCGACATGACCCCGGAATGGGAAGAAGAGGACTAGTCAATGGCACGCCATACCCTTTCAGTGCTGGTTGAAGACGTTCCGGGTGTCCTGACCCGTGTCGCCAGCCTCTTTGCCCGCCGGGCGTTCAACATCCATTCTTTGGCCGTAGGCCCCACGGAAACCTCCGGGTTCTCCCGCATTACCGTGGTGGTTGAAGCTGAAGGTGATCTGCTGGAACAGGTCACCAAGCAACTGAACAAGCTCATCAATGTCATCAAGATTGTCGAGCTGGTTCCCGAATCCTCCGTGCAACGCGACCACATCTTGGTCAAGGTTCGTGCGGATGCCGCGACTCGGCTGCAAGTAACCCAGGCAGCAGATCTCTTCCGCGCTTCCGTGGTCGACGTGTCTACCGACTCGTTGGTCCTGGAAGCCACTGGCACCGCCGAAAAGCTCAACGCACTGCTGTCCGTGCTTGAGCCGTTTGGCATCCGCGAAATTGTTCAATCAGGAACGCTGGCCATCGGCCGCGGCTCCCGGTCCATGAGCGACCGCGCCCTGCGTTCCGCCTAGACCCTTATCAAGAAACCTCAAACAGGAGAAATACAAGTGACTGAGCTCTACTACGACGACGACGCCGACCTCTCGATCATCCAGGGGCGCACCGTTGCCGTCATCGGTTACGGCAGCCAGGGCCACGCCCACGCGCTGAGCCTGCGCGACTCGGGCGTGGACGTCCGCGTTGGACTCAAGGAAGGTTCCAAGTCCCGCGAGAAGGCGGAGGCCGAGGGCCTGCGCGTGCTCGGCGTTGCCGAAGCAGTTGCCGAAGCCGACCTGATCATGGTGCTGACCCCGGACCAGGTGCAGCGCCACGTGTACGCCGAGGACATCGCACCGAACCTGCAGTCCGGCGATGCCCTGTTCTTCGGCCACGGGTTCAACATCCGCTACGGCTACATCAAGCCGCCGGCCGACGTCGACGTTGCCCTCGTTGCCCCCAAGGGTCCGGGCCACATTGTCCGCCGCGAATTCGAAGCAGGCCGTGGCGTGCCGGACCTGATCGCCGTGGAGCAGAACGCCTCCGGCAAGGCCAAGGAACTGGCGCTGTCCTACGCGAAGGCCATCGGCGGCACCCGTGCGGGCGTCATCGAAACCACCTTCACCGAAGAGACCGAAACCGACCTGTTCGGCGAGCAGGCTGTTCTCTGCGGCGGTGCTTCGCAGCTGATCCAGTACGGCTTTGAAACCCTGACCGAGGCAGGCTACAAGCCGGAGGTTGCGTACTTCGAAGTGCTGCACGAACTCAAGCTCATCGTTGACCTGATGGTCGAAGGCGGCATCGCCAAGCAGCGCTGGTCCGTGTCGGACACCGCCGAGTACGGCGACTACGTTTCCGGCCCGCGCGTCATCGACGAGCACGTGAAGGAAAACATGAAGGCCGTGCTGGCCGACATCCAGTCCGGTGCCTTCGCCAAGCGCTTCATCGACGACCAGGATGCCGGCGCGCCGGAGTTCGCCGCCCTGCGCAAGAAGGGTGAGGACCACCCGATCGAGGCCACGGGCCGCGAACTGCGCAAGCTTTTCTCGTGGATCAAGACCAACGATGACTACACCGAGGGCTCCGTAGCCCGCTAAGGAACGCATGCGGCGTTCCTCGCCGCACGCAGACCTGGATTAATCGGCATAGGGGCCGGACGCACATTGGTATTCTTAACAATGCGCGTCCGGCCCCCTTGTCGGTCTTAGACTGTACTCACCCCACCATGCAACGCAGCGAAGGAACACCCCTGTGGAAAAACCTGTAGTTCTCCTTGCCGAAGAACTGTCGCCCGCAACCGTCGAGGCACTGGGTCCCGACTTCGAGATCCGCCAGACAGACGGGGCGGACCGCTCCCAGCTGCTCTCCGCTATTGCAGATGTAGATGCCATCCTGGTCCGTTCCGCCACCAAGGTGGACGAGGAAGCCATCGCTGCAGCCAAGAATCTGAAGGTCATCGCCCGTGCCGGCGTCGGCTTGGACAACGTGGACATCAAAGCAGCGACGCAGGCGGGCGTCATGGTGGTCAACGCGCCGACGTCGAACATCGTTTCCGCGGCTGAACTGACCGTCGGGCACATCCTCTCGCTGGCACGCCACATTCCGGCCGCCAATGCTGCACTCAAGAACGGTGAATGGAAGCGTTCGAAGTACACGGGTGCCGAGCTCTACGAAAAGAAGGTCGGCATCATCGGCCTCGGCCGGATCGGAGCCCTGATCGCTTCACGCCTGCAGGCCTTCGAAACCCAGATTCTCGCTTACGACCCGTACGTCACCAGCGCACGTGCCGCCCAGCTCGGCGTCCAGCTGGTGAGCCTGGACGAGCTGCTTGAGCAGTCGGACTTCATCTCCATCCACATGCCGAAGACGCCCGAAACCATCGGCATGATCGGCGCCGAGGCCTTCGAGAAGATGAAGCCTTCCGCCTACATCGTCAACGTCGCCCGCGGCGGTCTGATCGACGAGGACGAGCTCTACACCGCCCTCAAGGAAGGCAAGATCGCCGGCGCTGCCATTGACGTTTTCGTCAAGGAGCCCAGCACCGACCTTCCGTTCTTCGCACTCGATAACGTTGTGGTCACCCCGCACCTGGGCGCTTCCACGGAGGAGGCACAGGAAAAGGCAGGCGTCTCCGTGGCCAAGTCCGTGCGCCTGGCCCTCGCCGGTGAACTCGTTCCCGACGCGGTCAACGTTGCCGGCGGCGTCATTGCTCCCGAGGTCCGCCCGGGCATCCCGCTGATCGAGAAGATCGGCCGCATCTTCACTGCACTGACACATGACTCGGTCACCCAGATCGACGTCGAGGTGGCCGGCGAAATCGCCGAGCTGGATGTCAAGGCCTTGGAACTGGCTGCGCTGAAGGGTGTCTTCAAGGACGTCGTTTCGGAACAGGTCTCCTATGTCAATGCGCCCGTGCTGGCGGAACAACGCGGGATCAACACCCGGCTGATCACCACCTCCGAGTCCGAGGAATACCGGAACGTCCTGACCGTACGCGGTGCTCTCTCCGACGGCAGCCAGATCTCCGTTGCCGGCACGCTGACCGGCCCGAAGCAGATCCAGAAGCTCGTGTGCGTCAACGGCTACGAAGTTGAAATCCCGATCAGCGAGCACCTGCTGGTCTTCACCTACGATGACCGCCCCGGTGTCATCGGCACCCTCGGCCAGCTGCTGGGCAATCACAACATCAACATCGCCGGCATGCAGGTATCCCGCAACGAAGACAAAAAGCAGGCCTTGGCGCTGCTGGCTGTGGACAGCTCTGTGCCGCAGGATCTGCTGGAGGAACTGCGCCAGACCATCGGCGCAACCCTGGCCCGGGCAGTCGACCTGCAAGACTGATCCAGCTGTAGTGCAGGCCCGTTGAGCAGTTGGCTTTCGCATCGGCTCAACGGGCCTTTGCGCTTATCTCCTCTCTTTTTCGTACCGTCAAGTCCTTATGTGGGGGAATACAGTTGAACGCAGCAGCACGATTCTTGCGTAGCCGCTCGCTCGTAGTCACGGTAGTGGTCCTGGTCGCGGCCATGCTGCTATCGGTGTTCATCCAGGACCGTGCCCAGTCATCCCTGGGACAGGTAGTGGATACCAACTCCCGGGGACTCTACGACATCTTGGTACTCCCCGAAGGCAAGGGCCCGGATACAGACACGCTGAAACAGCCGGACTACGTTTCCGGTACCGGCGGCATCACCCAGGAACAGCTCGGGCAGATCCGCGGCCTCGCCGATGTTGGAGTCGCGGCGCCGATAAGCCTGGTCTCCAAGGTTGTGCAGGACATCGAGTTTCCCCAGTTGAAGGCCACGGACTACGTGGGCTACAACGAAAACATCGAAGGCTACCTCGAACAACAGAACATCACCGATGCAGTGCCGGCCGAGGAATGGCCTGAGCCGGACTCCGTGCTCAGCGAGGAACCGAAGAACTACCGGATCACGGCCAAGGCCGTCACCTCCAACGGCGTCAGCGACACTGTCCTGTTCGAAACCGCGGCGGAAGGTTCGCTGGGTCAGGCCAAGCTCGAGGAACTGAAGGTTCCCGGCGGCACCAGCCTGCGCACGGTGGCCCCGGAGGGGGAGACGGGCATCAAGTTCCCGGACCCCGCCGGCGGCAGTGCCCACGGCGATTTTGACCTCACCGTTGCACTGCCGATGCTGCCCCAGATCACCGAGACCGTTGTAGCCGTTGACCCCGCCGCCGAGCAGGCACTGCTGGGCGAGGCCGGCGGCTTCCTCGCGCCCCTGGCGAAGGCCCCAGCGCCGTCGGGCCGCAGCGCCATGGAACTGGGGGATAAGTTCTCGCAGCAGATGACGCCGGGTCTCTTCGCCGACGGCACCGACTCTGCCGTAATCGACGGGCACCCGTTCAGGTTCTGGAGCCCCTTCCTGACGCAGTACCGGGCGGCGGTGGAAGCGGGAACCCTGACCGAGGATTCGAAGGTGATCCCGCTGGTGGTCCGCTCCGGCACCGATCTGGATCTGACGTACTCCGTTGACATCGAAGAGATTGACGACGCCGGCAATACCGTTGCGGAGGTGGGTACTGTCAGCAAGGAACTGGGGGAGGAATACCTCCCGTTTGCCTCTTCCAAGCCTTTCCAGCTGCGCTGGCCCGGTGGCGAGGATTACAACTACCTGCTGGGCTCCGGCGGGGTCCAGGTTGTCGCTGGTCTGCACCAGCCGGCCGAGTGGACCACCGACTTCCTCTCCACTCCCGAGTACGTGGCCGGCGAAGCCAACCCGGACGGCAGCGTGGAACAGACGGTCACCCCGCAGGGCTGGGTCACCGTCAACGAGTTGCCGGAAAAGACGCTGCAATGGCAACTGGAGCCGGACCAGAGCCAGCGCGAGCCGGTCAACGAGCAGTCCTACCGGACCAGCCTGGACGATCCGGCCGACGCCGCCGCACCCCTTCCGTTTGTCTACGGCACCTTCGACGCCAATGCCGTGCGCGATGCTGCCGGCGACGTGAACTACCTGCCGCTGGGCGGCTACGACCCGGCGCGGGTGACGCTGACGGAAGACGCCGAAGGTAACAGCGTCGACGACACCGAGCTCAAGCCGGGCCTTAGCGGTGCGGGACTGGCAGTACAGTCCGCCGGTGCCATCACGGACTTCAACGGGCTGGCCGCCGTGCGCGGAACTTCGGACACCGATCCGGTCATTGACGCCGTTCGCGTCCGGGTGGATGCCGGCGGCAGTTGGGCCGATGCCGCACCGAACATCGATGCCGTAGCGGCCGCCATCGGCGACCTGGGCCTGGATGTCCAGGTTGTTGCCGGCTCCGCCCGTGAGGACGTTTCCATCTATGTACCCGAGTACCACCAGGAAGCCGACGGAACGGTGACCGACCTGGGTACGGTCAGCCAGTCCTGGGTCCGCCAGGGCGCTGCCTCGGCGGTCCAGAGCTCACTGGGCCAGGCCAGCTCGGCGTTGCTCTTCCTGACACTGGGCGGAGCCGCGCTGCTGACTGCAGCGAGCACAGTTGCGTTCACCCGCTCGCGCCGTACCGAAGCTGTGACCCTGCGCGCCATGGGCTGGACTCGGCCCCGGATCCGTTCGTGGTTCCTGGCCGAACTGCTCGTCGGCGCCGCGGCGCTGCTGGCCGTGGCGGTAGTGGTCAACGCCTTCAGCCGCACGCTGACCACGCTGGTGGTTTCCGGCGTCGTACTCATCGTCTATGTCGCGGCCTCCTTCCTCTCGGCCGCGATGCTGAAGCCGGTTCCGCCGGCCGGTGATGCGCCGTCCTCGTCAGGCACCGCGCCCATGATTGATACGCCGCTGAAATTCGCGCTGCGGCAGGTGAACACCAACCGGTTCAACGCCGGAGCGGTTGTTGTGGGCGTCGGTGTGCTCGGTGCGGCGGCCGGCGCACTGGCGGCGGTTATCCTCGACCTCCCGCGGGCAGCCGGCAGCACGGCGCTCGGCTCGCTGGCGCTCAGCCAGACCGGCGGCGTGAACATCGCGCTGGCGGTGCTCGGCGTGGTGACGGCATTGGTGCTGACCCTGATGACCGGCCGTTTCGATCTGGCCCGCAAACGCGAGCAGTGGGACATTCTTGAGGCGATGGGCTGGACTCCCACGCTGCTGCTCTCGCTGCGGCGGAGCGAAGCGGGGCTGCTGGCGGTGATGGCCCTGCCGCTGGCCGTCCTCGGCGCCGTCGGCGTCTCCCTGGCCGTGGCACCGCATGCCGCGCTGCGTGCGGTGGCCGCCGGCGTGCTGGCAGTGATTCTCTGGTTCATCCTGATGACAAGGACACGGAAATGATTGAACAACCGCAGACGCGTGCCGAGAAGATCGGGCGTACCGCGGACCATGCCATGCCGCTGGAGCTGCGTGGCATCACCATCCGCTATGACGGTGGCGGCGGCGAGCCGCTGGTGGTCGCAGAGGATTTCGACCTTGGCCTGGAGGCGGGGAGCATGCACTGCCTGGCCGGACGAAGCGGCTCGGGCAAGACCAGCATCCTGACGGTGGCGGCCGGCCTGACGCTGCCGACATCGGGCGAGGTGTTCTGGCAGGGCGATTCGCTCGATGAGATGGACGACGACGAAATCTCCGACCGCCGCCGCGCCCTCATCGGGTATGTGGACCAGGGCGGGGCGCTGATCGACGGGATGAGCGCGCTTGAGAACGTGTTGCTGCCCGCGGTGCCGGACAAACAGGTTGAAGCGAAGACCGAGATGGCCAAGGATCTGCTGGACCTGGTGGGGCTGGGACGCCGGATGCGGCATTACCCGGCGCAGCTGTCCGGCGGCGAGCGGCAGCGGGTGGCGATTGCGCGCGCGCTGATCCTGGGCACGCGCGTGCTTGTGGTGGATGAGCCGACGGCCAGCCTGGACCGCGAGCATGCCAACCAGATCATCGGCATCCTCAAGGACACCACCAAGGACGGGATTGCGGTCCTGGTGGCGTCCCACGACGAGGAACTGATCAAGGTGGCGGACAGCCGCACCCACATGTACTGAGACGGCCAACTGCCGCCGAAGGCGCCGTAAGCGGAGGATCCGGGTGCCGCCGTCGTTGTCACGAAGACGGCGGCGGCCGGCCGCTTTCGACAAGCGCCGAGCACACACGGTAATTTCTATAGGTGACCTCTTCTGCTGATAAGCCCCCGTACTACATCACCACGGCTATTTCGTACCCCAACGGCGTGCCCCACATCGGACATGCCTACGAGTTCATCGCCACGGATGCTATGGCGCGGTTCAAGCGGCTGGACGGCTACGACGTCTGCTTCCTGACCGGAACGGACGAACACGGGCAGAAGATGCTGCACACCGCGGAGAAGGAAGGCATCACCCCGCTGGCCTTGGCCAAGCGTAACTCGGATGTCTTCCAGGCTACCCAGGACGGCCTGGGCATCAGCTACGACCGCTTCATCCGTACCACGGACGAAGACCACTACGCCGCCGCGCAGGCCATCTGGAAGCGGATGGAAGACGCCGGGGACATCTACCTCGACAAGTACGAGGGCTGGTACTCCGTCCGCGACGAGGCCTACTATGGCGAGGACGAGACTGAAGTCCGCGAGGACGGCAAGCGCTACTCGATCCAGACCGACACCGAAGTCACTTGGACCGAAGAAGAGTCCTACTTCTTCCGCCTGTCGGCCTACCAGGACAAGCTGCTTAAGCTTTACGAAGACCAGCCGGAATTCGCCGCCCCGCGCACCCGCTTCAACGAGGTCATCAGCTTCGTCAAGCACGGCCTGATGGACCTGTCCATCTCCCGCACCACCTTCGACTGGGGTATTCCGGTGCCGGGCAATCCCAAGCACGTGATGTACGTGTGGGTGGACGCGCTGACCAACTACCTCACCGGCGTCGGCTTCCCGGACACCGAGGCGGACGCGTTCCGCAAGTGGTGGCCGGCCGATGTCCACGTGATCGGCAAGGACATCTCCCGCTTCCACGCCATCTATTGGCCGGCGTTCCTGATGTCCGCCGGGCTGGAACTGCCCAAGCGCGTGATGATCCACGGCCATCTGTACAACCAGGGCGTGAAAATGTCCAAGTCGCTGGGCAACGTGATTGCGCCGTCGGACTGGGTGGCGCAGTACGGTCTGGACCAGATGCGCTTCTTCCTGCTGCGCGAAGTCCCCTTCGGCGCAGACGGCTCCTACAGCCACGAGGCCATTGTCGGCCGGATGAACGCGGATCTGGCCAACAATCTGGGCAACCTGGCCCAGCGCTCCCTGTCCATGGTGGCCAAGAATTGCGAGGGCAAGGTTCCGCAGCCCGGCACGCTCGCCGCCGAGGACCATGAATTGCTGGCGCGGGCCGAGCGGCTGCTGGAAAAGTCCCGCGCAGCCTACGAACTGCAGGATTTCCACGCATCGCTGGAGGCGATCTGGACCGTCCTGGGCGATACCAACGCGTACTTCGCCGAGCAGGCTCCCTGGGTGCTGCGCAAGACGGACGTGGAGCGGATGAACACCGTGCTCTATGTCACGCTGGAGGTGCTGCGGATCGTCTCTATCCTGGTCCAGCCGGTGATGCCCGGTTCGGCTGCCAAACTGCTCGATGTGCTGGGACAGAGCAACGACGGCGCCCGCGATTTCGCTGCCATCGCCAAGGCTATGGTGCCGGGTACGGATTTGCCGGCGCCGACACCGATCTTCCCGAAGTACGAAGAGCCCGCCGGCTAAGGGCTGCTTAGGCGACGTCCGGTCGGGCCAGGAAACGGTCCTTAGCCGTGCGCTCCATGATGCGGGCCATCGTATCCAGCTGGCGGTTGGTCTGGGCCAGCAGTTGCCGGAAACGCGACGCATCGAGCCGCGGCTCCGCTTCTGCCAGTACGATCAGGGTCCGCCAGAGGCATTCCTTGCCGCGGAGCGCGGACTGAAGCATTTCCAGCTCCAACTGTGCTCCTGCGCCTCCGCCGATTCGCAGCGGGTTGAGCGGATTGATCTTGCCCACCACAGCGCCGCCTGCGGCTGCGACTTTCTTGAAGGTGCTCCGCCGGTAGCCGAACTGCCCCATCAGTTCCTTGACCTCGCGGCGTTCGGCGATGACCTCGTTGCGCAAGCGCTGGAGGTCGGCCTCGAATTCGGTTCCGGCCCAGGACTCCCGGGCCGAACCGAAGAGCCTGATTCCGGTCTTGGCACCCAGCAGATGATCGTCCAGATAGGCAGCAAATTCGTCGTTGTCCAGCCGGCCCGGCTGCTTGTGGTCCTGGTCCATCGTGTGGTCCTCCCGATCGTCGGTCATCAGCATGCTTGCTATTTTTGCAGATCCTGATCGGGTTGTCGTTGACCCGGGGGCGGAGGGCTTTAGCCGGCCAGGTCCTCCGGGTGCCTGATTCGGGTCTTCTTTGCCCGCACGCCACGGTTCCACAACCAGGTCAGCAGCCACAGCACGATGCCCAGGCCAATCATCACTCCGGCGATCTGGTATTCGATGGGATCCTGCGCCCAGGGGCCGACGAGGAAGGCGCAAGTCGCCACCCCTAGGTAAGGAAGGACCGTGGGGGACTGGAAATGCGGCCGGTCTATCGGCCGGCGGCGCAGGACGAGGACGGCGACGTTCACCACGGTGAAAACGCAGAGCAGGAGCAGCGCCGTGGTCCCGCCCAGGGCACTGACGGTGTCGGTGCCCATGAAGTTGGTGACGGTAATGATCAGGGCGAGGGCAATCAGTGTGGTGAAAATGATGGAGGCCCACGGTGAACGGCGGTTCGGCAACACCTTGCCCAGCGAGCGGGGCAGCACGTCCTGTTTGGCCATGCCATAGAGCAGGCGGCTGGCCATCAGCATGTTGATCAGCGCGGTATTGGCCACCGCAAACATGGAGAGGAACGGATAAATGACATCCACCGGCAGGCCCGGTGCCCCGGCCTGCACCACCTCGAGCAGCGGTGTGGGGCTTTCGGACAGCACACCGATGGGGACAATAGCCACTGCGGCCACGGAGACGAGAATGTAGATCAGGACGGTGATGCCCAGACCGGTCAGCATGACTTTGGGAAAAATCTTGACCGGATCCTTAGTTTCCTCCGCCATGTTGACCGAGTCCTCGAACCCCACCATCGAGAAGAAAGCGAGCGACGTGGCAGCCGTAATGGACAGGAAAGCGCCTTTGTCGGCGGACGTTTCGAAGATCAACACCCTGCTGAAGTCCACGTTGCCCTGGGACATGGCCCAGAAACCGATGAAGATCACGATCATCAGGCCGGTGAACTCAACCAGGGTCAGGACCACATTGAACTTGATGCTCTCGGCGACACCGCGCAAATTGATCATCGCCAGCACGAGCATGAAGATCACCGCGACCCACGTGACTCCGCCCTGGTCCCAGTCAAGGTTGAACCCCACGATGAAGTTCTCGGCCAGGAACTTGGATGCGGTGGAAGCGGAGGTGATGCCGGAGCTGAGGACCGCGAAGGTGACCAGGAACGTCAGGAAATGGATGCCGAAGGCCTTGTGTGTGTAGAGCGCGGCGCCGGCTGCTTGCGGATATTTCGTCACGAGTTCCAGGTACGAGAACGCGGTGATGGTGGCAACAATGAAGGCCAGCAGGATCGGTGCCCAGGCGGCGCCGCCCACCTCGCCGGCAATCCGCCCGGTCAGGGCGTAAACGCCTGTGCCGAGGATGTCCCCGACTATGAACAGCAACAGGAGCTTCGGACCTATGGCCCGTTTGAGCTCCGGTTGCTCATGGGTTTCGGTGGTGCTGCTCATCGTTGAACTCCCGTCCAAGCGCGGTGCCTACGGTCAGAGACTTCACAGTCAACGTAACACGCTGCCCCTGCCATGTCTCGGGTCCGCGGCGTCCGATCCGCAGGAGCTGGCTTTCCCGCCGGTGAACCAGCCGGACAAGGAGTGCCAGCGGTACAGAATGCCCAGCCCGGACCTGAGCAGCGCGGCCACGCCCGCGATCAGGACGGCCTCCAGGGCAAGCCTGCCGCGCATGATCCAGAACTCTATGCCGCGGTCTGCGCTCCCAACATCATGCCCGGGTCTGATTTTCAACTGTTCACAAAGTGAGATGGCTTGCTCAGGATGTGGGATCGTTCCCTAGACTGGAGGCATGAACGCAGCAGAGTCACAGGCATTTTCACTGGCAGTCATCCCCGGAGACGGAATCGGTCCCGAGGTGGTGGCAGAAGGAGTCAAGGTACTCAAGGCGGCGACCGCCAATGAAGACGCCACCTTTGAACTGACGGAGTACAAGCTCGGTGCCGAGCACTGGCTGGCCACGGGGGAGACCCTGCCGGAAGACACGCTCGACAGGCTGCGCGGCCACGACGCCATTCTGTTCGGCGCCGTCGGTGCGGCTCCCGGGGACACCCGCATTCCCTCCGGCATCATCGAACGCGAGATGTTGCTCAAGCTGCGCTTTAGCCTGGACCACTTCGTCAACCTGCGTCCGTCCAAGCTCTTTCCCGGCGTGCCCAGCCCGCTGGCCAACCCCGGCGAAGTGGATTTCGTCGTCGTGCGTGAAGGTACCGAAGGCCCCTACGTCGGCAATGGCGGCGCGCTGCGCGTCGGCACGCCGCATGAGATCGCCACCGAAGTCTCGGTCAACACCGCCCACGGCGTGGAGCGTGTGGTCCGCGATGCCTTCCGCCGTGCGTCGGCCCGCCGCAAGAAGCTGACCCTGGTCCACAAGCACAATGTACTCGTCCATGCGGGCCACCTGTGGCGCCGCCAGGTCGAGGCAGTGGGGCGCGAGTTCCCCGATGTCGCCGTCGACTACCTGCATATCGACGCGGCCACCATCTTCATGGTCACCGACCCGAGCCGCTTCGACGTTATCGTCACGGACAACCTCTTCGGCGACATCATCACCGATCTGGCCGCCGCTATCACCGGCGGCATCGGCCTGGCAGCCTCGGGCAACATCAACATGGACCGCACCGCCCCGTCCATGTTCGAACCGGTCCACGGCTCCGCCCCGGACATTGCCGGCCAGCAGAAGGCCGATCCCACCGCCGCCATTCTGTCCGTGGCCCTGCTGCTGGAGCATCTTGGCCTGGACGCTGCCGCTGCCCGGGTGCAGGATGCAGTGGAGAAGGACATCGCCGGCCGCGGCACCGAACCGCGTACGACGTCGGAGATCGGCGATGCTATTGCCTCACTTTTGGCAGTAGGCTAGTTAGCAGCCCTTAACTCGAATCACAACGGCGTGCCCTAAGACCGTGGAGGAACCATGACCCAAACGCTGGAATTCACCCAGCAGCTCTCGGACCATCCGAAGAGCGCCGAAGAACGTGCTGCCATACTGGCCGACCCGGGTTTCGGCAACTACTTCACGGACCACACGGCCGTCGTCGATTACAAAGTCGACGCAGAAGGGAACGGCGGCTGGTCCGGCGCGCGGATCGAGCCTTACGGTCCCATCGCCCTGGATCCCTCCGCAGCCGTGCTCCACTACGGCCAGGAAATCTTCGAGGGGATGAAGGCGTACAAGCACGCGGACGGTTCGGTCTGGACCTTCCGTCCCGAGGCTAACGCGAAACGGATGAACCGCTCCGCCCGCCGGCTGGCGCTGCCGGAAATTCCGGAGGAGACGTTCCTGGAGTCCCTGCGGCAACTGGTGGAGGTGGACAAGGACTGGGTGCCCAACGGCGACGGCGAAGCGCTGTACCTGCGCCCGTTCATGATCGCCACGGAGGCGTTCCTCGGCGTGCGGCCGGCGCGGGAGGTTTCCTTCCGCGTCATCGCCTCGCCGGTCGGCAACTACTTCGGCGGCGAGCTGAAGCCGGTGTCGATCTGGCTGTCGGAACAGTATGCCCGGGCAGGCCGCGGCGGTACCGGGGAAGCCAAATGCGGCGGCAATTATGCGGCTTCGCTGGCCCCGCAGATGGAAGCCGAGGCGCACGGCTGCAAGCAGGTACTGTTCCTGGACCCGTTCAATGACAATGCCGTGGAAGAACTCGGCGGAATGAACATTTTCTTCGTGTTCAAGAACGGCACGCTGGTCACGCCCGAGCTGAACGGAAACATCCTGCACGGCGTCACGCGCTCCTCCATCATCCAGCTGGCCAAGGACCGCGGCCTCGACGTGCAGGAACGCAAGATCACCATTGACGAGTGGCGGGACGGGGTCGCTTCCGGCGACATCACGGAGGCCTTCGCCTGCGGCACGGCAGCGGTCATCACGCCCATCGGAGAACTGAAGACCAAGGACGGCTCTATCGGCTCTCCGGGCAGCAACGCCGGTGAAGTGTCGATGTCCATCCGCAAGCAATTGCTGGGCATCCAGACCGGCGCCGTGGAGGACACACACGGCTGGCTGACCCGCCTGGCCTAGGCGCAGCCAGCCCGGATCAGATTACAAGGGCCCCGTTCGCACAGTGCGGACGGGGCCTTTTGCCGTTGGTGCGGAATTCCCTCGAATTAAAGTTTGGGGTCTGGAGCGCATATTTGATCGTTTAACCTATCGCTGCCGCGCGTGGGCGGATAGCTTGCAAACATCACCCGCAGATCGCACCAGGAGGAACCTCGTCCATGAGAAAACCACTTGCCGCAGCAGTCTTGGCCGGAGCCCTCGCTCTGACCGCCGTCACGGCACCCGCCGCCGTAGCAGCCGGCGAAGGCCCCAATTACGGCGGCAATGAAACCGTCAACACCTCAATTCTCCACACCTATGAGGAACTGGCGGCTGAGCTCGACGTGCAGGACGCCAAACAGCCGCGGTTGGACGTTGACGTCATCGGGCAGACCGTGAAGGGCCGCGATATCTTCTTGGCGAAGTACATCAGCAACCCGGAGAACCCCACGGTCCTCTTCCTCACGCAGCAGCATGGGAACGAGCAGCTGACCACGGAAGGCGCCCTGGAATTCATCAAGCACCTGGGCACGGGCAAGACCAAGGGCGTGCTGGACGGGGTCAATGTCCTGATCGTGCCGATGCTCAACGCGGACGGTGCCATGGGGGACGTCAACTTTCCGCTGGACGATTACATTGCCGCCGGTGACCGGCACCTGACCCGGTACAACGCCAATGAAGTGGACATCAACCGGGATCACATCACCAGGAACCAGCCGGAAACCCGGGCGCTGCATGACAATGTCCTGGGCAAGTACAACATCGACTACATGATTGACCTGCACCACCAGGGCGCCCAAAGCGAACGGGACGGACAGCTCGTCTCGGGCTCCATCCTGTACCCGACCACAGAGAACGTGGAAGCGGATGTGCTGGAAGGCTCGAAGCAGCTAGGTGCCGTCGTCTTCAACGCCGTCGACTCCACGGGCTGGGGCCACCTGGGCAAGTACGTCGGCGGGACCGCCGAAACGATCAGCCGCAACGGCATCGCCGTCGAATACGGCATCTCGACACTGCTGTTCGAGATGCGCGGTATGAGCGACCACTACCGTGATGACTACGTGCTCGGCCAGAAATCTAACGGCTACCTGATCAAGCAAACCGTCACCACGCTCGACGCTGCTGTCCGGGCCATTTCGGACCGCTCCATCGACGACGCCGACACCTCCTTCTGGGATACGCTCGCCGAGCAGAACACCCGCAGCGAGTAACCCCGGTCGGTAGGCAACATCATAAAGTCCGACGGCGGTGCCCGGCTTGGGAGAGCCGGTCACCGCCTTCGCCGCTCCTCGTTCCGGGATTCGTCAGACATCCCGGAACCGGTGCCGGGATGCAAGGATAGGGACGTGAACGCAGCATCGAATCCGAACCTGGTCCGCAGCAGCACGCTCACCCGCTACCGGCTGGCGCCGAATCCCGGGCCGATGAGCCTGGAGGGGACCCAGTCCTACCTGATCAGCGCTCCCGGCGAGCCCGGCGTCGTAGTCGTGGATCCGGGGCCGCTGGATGAGGCGCACCTGCAGGAACTGGCCGCCGCGGGCAACGTCGAGCTGGTGCTGATTACGCACCACCACATCGATCACACCGAGGCCAGTGCGCGGTTCCACGAGCTGACCGGAGCACCCGTGCGTGCCTTGGACCGGGCCCAGTGCCACGGCGGCGATCCGCTCACCGACGGCGAAACCATTCGCACCGCCGGCGTGGATATCTCGGTCCTCGCCACTCCCGGGCACACGGCGGATTCCGTGTCTTTCCATCTTCCCGACGACGGTCCGGACGGCTCCGTGCTCACCGGCGACACCATTTTGGGCCGGGGGACAACCATCATCGCCTACCCGGACGGCCGGCTGGGCCCTTATCTGGAGTCGCTGGAGAAACTGGCCGCGCTCGGGCCGGCAAAAGTCCTGCCGGCCCACGGCCCCCTCCTGCCTGATCTTTCAGCCATCTGCCGCGAATATGCGGAGCACCGCCAGCTGCGGCTGGACCAGATTCGCGCCGCTCTGAAGGAGCTCGGCGAGCACGCAGGCGTCGACGCCGTCACCGATTATGTTTACAACGACATCGATCCGTCGGTGCGCGGGGCGGCCGAAGCATCCGTCGCGGCACAGCTGGATTACCTGCGCTCCGGAATCCAGCGCCGGAGCCGCTAGGGTAGTTCGTATGCGTATCGCCCGATTTGTACTTGACTCTGACCCTGCTTTCGGCATCGTCGAAGGTGACGAAGGAAATGAAGAGGTCGCGGTCATCGCCGGTGACCCGTTCTTCTCCGGAATCCAGCTCACCGGTGCCCGCCACAAGCTTGAGGACGTGCGGCTGCTGGCCCCCATCATTCCCCGCAGCAAGGTGGTCGGTATCGGCCGCAACTACGCCGAGCACATCAAGGAAATGGGTAACGAAACCCCGGCCGCACCGCTGATGTTCCTGAAGCCGAACACCTCCGTCATCGGTCCGAACGAACCGATGGTGCTGCCCGAGTTTTCGGAAGAGGTGTCCTACGAGGCGGAGCTGTGCGTAGTGATCGGCCGGATCTGCAAGGACGTCCCGGCCGAACGGGTCGACGAAGTGATCTTCGGCTACACCTGCGGCAACGACCTGACCGCCCGCGATGCCCAGCGTACGGACAACCAGTGGGCCCGTGCCAAAGGCTTCGATGGCTCGGCACCGATCGGACCTTGGATCGAAACGGAACTGGACACCGAAGATCTTGCGGTCAAGGGCTGGCTCGACGGCGAATTGAAGCAGGACGGCAACACGGCCCAGATGACCTGGAGTGTCAAGGAGCTCGTTGCCTATGTCTCCCAGGCCTTCACCCTGCTGCCCGGTGACATCATCATGACCGGCACCCCGGCCGGCGTCGGGACGATCGAGGCCGGGCAGCGCTACGAGGTTGAGATCGAAGGCATCGGACGGCTGTCCAACACTGCGCGCCGCTAGCCTGGACGAACGATGATGACGGCGCCACGCGGCCCGGCGGCGGCCCGCACCATCGCAGCGGTGCTGCCGCCCGCCGTCGTCTGGGCCGTGGTCCTGATCTTGAGCCCTGTGCTCGAATACGGTCTCGGCCGGATGGTGTGGTGGGGAACCGGGGCGGCTTTCCTGCTGTGCTTTGTGCCGTGGGCCATCGTTACGTGGCTGGACAAGCGGGGTGACCTGCGCCGCGGGATCGAACGGCTCGGCTTCGGCCCGCTGATGGTGTGCACCGGAGTGTTGATGTACGGGACCTTGCGGGCCATCCAGTGGCTGAACGGTCCGCTGGGACTTGCGGCCGTCATCTTCGCCATTTACGGTGGCTTTGCCTTGATGCTGCTCTTCCGCCGAGCCGGCCCGGACTGGACTTGCATGACCTATGGCGGAGCCGCCGCCATCCTGGTCTTGATGGCAGGAATGACCGGATTGATCGGCGCAGTGCTGCTGGCAGCCGGTGTCTGGGCACAGACGCTTCTGCAGCCTGCGCAGGCCGGGCGTTTCGCGGTTTCGGCGCTGGCCGGAGCCGTGGTGTGCGGAGGAATCTATGCGCTCCTTGAGCAGGCAGTGCGGTAGCGTCCGCTGAGCCGCGGGCAGAGTTCCGGCACGGGCTAAACTGGACTCCATCATGACTAATGCATCTGCCCTTCCTGCTGACCTGCCCACTGTCGATGCCGAAACACCTGTCCGGGTACGGTTCTGCCCGTCGCCCACCGGAACCCCGCACGTCGGCCTCATCCGCACTGCCCTGTTCAACTGGGCCTACGCCCGGCACACCGGCGGGACCATGGTCTTCCGGATCGAAGACACGGATGCCGCCCGCGACAGCGAGGAAAGCTACCAGCAGTTGCTGGAAGCGATGAAGTGGCTCGGCATCACCTGGGACGAGGGCGTCGAAGTCGGCGGTCCGCACGGACCCTATCGCCAGTCCCAGCGCGCTGACATCTACCAGGACGTCATTACCAAGCTGAAGGAAGCCGGTCACGTCTACGAGTCCTACTCGACGCCGGAAGAGGTCGAGGCCCGGCACAAGGCAGCTGGCCGCGACGCCAAACTCGGTTACGACAACTTCGACCGGGACCTGACCGGGGAACAGATCGCCGCATTCAAGTCAGAGGGACGCGAGCCCGTGCTGCGCGTGCGGATGCCGGACGAGGACCTGACCTTCAACGATCTGGTCCGGGGCGAAATCACGTTCAAGGCCGGGACTGTACCGGACTTCGCCGTCGTCCGCGCCAACGGCAAGCCCCTCTACACGCTGGTGAACCCGGTGGACGATGCGCTGATGGGCATCACCCATGTCCTTCGCGGCGAGGATCTGCTCTCCTCCACGCCGCGCCAGATCGCCCTGTACCGGGCGCTGGTGGACATCGGTGTGGCGCGCTACATGCCGCTGTTCGGCCACCTGCCCTATGTCATGGGCCAGGGCAACAAGAAACTGTCCAAGCGGGACCCGGAGTCCAACCTCTTCCTGCACCGCGAACGCGGCTTCATCCGCGAGGGGCTGTTGAACTACCTGTCGCTGCTGGGCTGGAGCCTGTCCGCGGACGAAGACATCTTCACGGTGGACCAGCTGGTGGAGAACTTCGATATCCACGATGTGCTCTCCAACCCTGCGCGCTTCGATCTGAAGAAGGCCGAGGCCATCAATGGAACCCACGTGCGGCTGCTGGAACCGGGGGACTTCAGGCTGCGCCTGGTCCCGTACCTGCAGCATGCCTCCTTGGTAGGGGAGACCCTCACGGAGCGGGACCATATGGTGCTGGCCGAGGCCGCCCCGCTGATCCAGGAACGCATCACCTTGCTGGGGGAAGCCCCGGACATGATCGCCTTCCTGTTCAAGAAAGACGACGAAATCGACATCGCGGACGACGCGCGCAAGGGGCTGCCGGAAAACCTGGCTGAAGTCCTGGACGCGGCGCTGGTTGCCTTGGAACCGATCGAGGAGTGGACCGCGGAAAACATCCAGACTGCTCTGCGTACCGCGCTGGTGGAAGAACTGAGGCTTAAGCCGCGGCTGGCCTTCGGCCCGGTCCGGACCGCTGTCTCCGGCCGCCGGATCTCCCCGCCGCTATTCGAGTCCATGGTCATCCTCGGGAAGAACTCTTCGCTGGCCCGCATCAAGGCTTTCCAAAACGCCTAGAACAGGCGCTTTCGGGTGATGTGACGGACGCCTCAGCGGGTAACCGGCCAACCGTTTTGTGTAAACGGAAGACCTCCGGTAAAGTAATTACTCGTGCTGAGGCGCTGAGGAAGTAAGCAAGAAGCTTCCCGCAGGGCCCGAAAGCACCTTTGGGATATGGTGTAATTGGCAACACAACGGTTTCTGGTACCGTCATTCTAGGTTCGAGTCCTGGTATCCCAGCGCTGGGAATTGCGCTGTTTACAGAGTAGTTCCGGCCAAATAATGAATTTGGCAGCCGGGCAAAGTGTGTGAAATACTCATGAAGCTCGATCGGCGAAAGCCGGTAAAAAAGTGCAAGGCCCCATCGTATAGCGGCCTAGTACGCCGCCCTCTCACGGCGGTAACGCGGGTTCGAATCCCGCTGGGGTCACAGATAACCGGTCCCGGACATTTTGTCCGGGGCCGGTTTTTTCGTGTGCACGTTCCGGTCCTGTTCCAGGAACGCTTCCGGACGGAATTCCCAAGTCAACGGTGAATGCCTTGAGGTGCTGGCATGATGGAATCTGTGACAGGTACAACAGGCAACCGCCCGGAACCGGCCTCGGACGGGTTGGCACTGGCGGAGGCGGTCCGCGATGCGCTCGGCGAGTTGACGCTTCCGCTTCATCTGCCCGGAGCCGCGCAGACCCGCCACGACATCCACGCAGCGCTCGACCAACTGGAGGACTATGTCCTGCCGCGCTACCGGAGCTTGGACGCTCCGCTGCTGGCCGTTGTGGGCGGATCCACCGGCGCCGGCAAATCCACGTTGGTCAACGCGCTCGCTGGCCGCCCGGTCACCCGCACGGGCGCCATCAGGCCGACGACGCGCCAACCTATCCTGCTGCACAATCCGCGGGACCGTTCCTGGTTTTCGGACCAGCGCGTCCTGCCCGCCCTGAACCGCATCACCTCGGCCGCGGAGCCCGCCGGTGGACTGCCGGCGGAGCGGGCAGGCGCCGAACCGGATCCGCGCGCCATGTCGTCCCTGGTCCTCGTCCCTGAATCCACGATCCCGCCCGGCATCGCCCTGCTGGATGCACCCGACGTGGACTCCATATCGGACGATAACCGCAAGCTGGCGGGGCAGTTGCTGTCGGCGGCCGACCTGTGGCTGTTTGTGACCACGGCCAACCGGTATGCGGACGCCGTGCCGTGGAAGCTGCTGCTGGAAGCAGGCCGCCGGGACATTCTCGTCGCCGTCGTGCTGGACCGCGTTCCGGTCGGCGTTGAGGACGAGGTCCGGGCGGATCTCGCCGGGCTCCTGGAACGCGAAGGACTGGGCAACGCGCGGCTCTTTGTCGTCCCCGAGTCGCCCCTGGATGAGCTGGGCATGCTGCCGTATGCCGCGGTGACGGATATCCGCGGCTGGCTGCTGGAGATTTCCGCGGACGCGACGGGAAGGGCCGCCATTGCGCGCCGGACCCTGAGTGGGGCGGTCGCGTCGCTGGCCGCCACGACCGCGTCCGTGGCGGATGCACTGGACGCCCAGTCCGTCGCTGCCGCCAGACTGCGTGACGACGTGCTGGACGCCTATAACAGTGCAGCCCGGCGGACCCTCGACTCCACCCAGGACGGCACGCTGCTGCGCGGTGAAGTGTTGGCCCGCTGGCAGGACTTCGTGGGAACCGGAGAGTTCTTCCGCTCGATCGAGAGTGGGATCGGTCAGCTGAGGGACCGGATCGGCGCCTTCTTCAGCGGTAAGCCCGCACCCTCCGTCAACGTCGAGGCCGCAATTGAAACGGGGCTGCAGGCCGTGATCGTGGACGAGGCAGCCAAGGGCGCCGAGGACGCTGATGCGCGGTGGCGCAACGATCCGGCTGGGCGGCAGTTGCTGGGCAACAAGGATTTGTCTACCGTCAGCGACGGTTTCAGCGACAAGGCCTCGGCCGAAATCCGGGCCTGGCAGGGAGACCTGCTGGAGATGATCCAGACGGAGGGCGCCAGCAAGCGGCTTACCGCCAGGATGCTTTCCTTTGGGGTCAACGGGCTCGGCGTGGCGCTAATGGTGGTGGTCTTCGCCGCCACCGGTGGGCTGACCGGCATCGAGATCGGGGTTGCCGGCGGAACAGCTGTGGTCGGCCAAAAACTGCTGGAGGCCGTTTTCGGCGAGGACGCGGTCCGCCGCCTCGCCCGCAAAGCGCGGGAAGGGCTAAAAATTCGGACGGAAAACCTCATGCGGGAGGAAGCAACACGTTTCCTCTCCCTGATCGACGACCAGGACGCCGCGGCGCTTGCCGCCGGACTGCGCGGCCAGTCAGCGCAGCTGTCCGCGCTGGCCCGGCGAACCGGAGCGGAGGGCGTGGCATGAGCCGGCACCGGGGAGAGAAGGAACGCTCGCCGTTGCGCAGCCGGCTGGAGGCTCTGAACACTGCGCGCGAACTTGCCCAAGAACGACTGCCGGATGAGACGCTGACACCCGTCACGGAAGTACTGAACCGGGCCAGCACAAGACGGTCGTTGTCGGCCGAACATACCGTTGTCGGTTTCTTCGGCGCCACGGGCAGCGGTAAGTCATCCCTGTTCAACGCGGTAGCTGGCCAGGAAGTAGCGACCGCTGCCGCCCGCCGCCCGACGACTTCCGAGCCGTTGGCGGGTGTCTGGAATCCAGTCGGAAGCGAGCCGCTGCTCGATTGGCTCCAGGTCAAACAGCGGCATCTGATGGATGCTCCGCCGGCGAGCGGCCGCCAGGAACATGGTGCCGACGAAGATGGCTACGGCGGACTGATCCTGCTTGATCTTCCTGATTTCGACTCCACCGCCGTCGAACACCGGGAGATCGTGGAACGGCTCGCGGGTCAGGTGGACGTCCTCGTCTGGGTGCTCGATCCGCAGAAATACGCTGATGCCGCCCTGCACCAGGGTTTCCTGCGCCCGCTTGCCTCGTACGGAGCGGTCACCATGGTGGTGCTCAATCAGATCGACCGGCTGGCTACGCGCGAAGTGCGGCCGGTGCTGGACTCGCTGAAGCAGATCCTGGCGCAGGACGGACTCGATGGTGTAGCGGTCTACCCGGCCTCCGCGATGACCGGCGCGGGCGTCGATGAACTGCGCACGGCCATCCGCACCGTGGTCGACCGACGCCGCGCCAGCACGGAACGCCTGCTGGCCGATATCGACGCTTCTGCCGCCGCATTGGCGAACGGCTCGTCCGGCCCGGCGCTTCCGGCCGTGCCGAAGGAAGCCAAACAGAAGCTCTCTGAGCACCTGGCCCAGTCTGCGAGCGTGGACGTGGTGGCGGAAGCGGTGCGCAAGTCCTACCGCAGGCAGTCGCACGCCAACACTGGCTGGCCGGTCACCCGTTGGCTGGGCAAACTCCGCCGTGATCCCTTGAAGCGGCTCAACCTGGACCGCAGGGATGTCAATCCCGCGGTGAACCGGTCTTCCCTGCCTGAGCCGGGCCCCGCGCAGCGGGCGCAAGCGGATTCCGCGGTCCGGGCCTTCGCCGATACGGCCGGCAGCCGGGCACCGGAAGTATGGCGCGGCTCCATCCGCAGAGCTGCCCGTGCCAGCGCACCCCAGCTGCCCGATGCCCTCGACCAGGCTATGGCCGGGACGGACCTGGGCTCAAACCGGAAGTCGTGGTGGTGGCCGGTGATCGGCGCTCTCCAATGGATCGCCCTGGCCGCGGCGGCCGCTGGCGCCCTCTGGCTTCTGGGGCTGGCCGTCCTGGGCTACCTCCAGTTCGAAGTACCTCCGGCGCCGCGGGTCGAGGGCTTCCCGGTTCCCACGCTGCTGCTGGTGGCCGGCGTCCTGCTGGGCATCGTGCTGGGGTTGGCATCGGCATTGGTCGCCCGGGTAGCGGCGGCCTCCAGGGCAGCTAAAGCACGACGGCGGCTGCGGTCGGCGGTGGAGCAGGTGGCGGAGAGGAAAGTGGTGGCTCCGGTGGAGGAAGAGATCCGCCGCTACAACAGCTTCCGGGAGGCCCTGGCGGCCGCGCGCGGGGGCACGGGCTAGCGGGGGGCAGGGATCAGCGAGGCCAATTGCGGCGTCTTAGCCAGCGGCAGCCAGAACCTTCAGCATCGTACGGAGGTTGCGTGTCGTCGTCGTACTTTTGAATCTCTTGTGCGCCACCAGCTTGTTCACCGGGCTGTCCAGCGTGCCGCCCTTGGCCGCAGTCCAAGCCATCGCTTCGGGTCCCAGCAGAATGCCGTCCCCGTCGGCGGCCGCGGCTGCCTTATGCAGCTCCTGCAGCTCGGCCGGATCCGACGTGACCGTGACGTAGGCATGGACGCCGGCAGTGTCGGCCGGGTAGGGGCACGCCGCCACCAGTTCGTCCAGCCGTTCAGCGCTGAGGACCACGACCCAGGCGTCGTAACCGAAGCGCTCGCGCAGTTTCGCCTCGACCAGTTGCTTCACCTCTTCGGCCGGGCCATCGCTGGCGCACACAATATTGCCGCTGGCCAGCAGGGTCCTGACATCGTGGAGGGGCAGCTCGGCCAGGGCCGCCTTCAGCTCTGCCATCTTGATGTTGATACCGCCGACGTTGATCCCGCGCAGGAAGATGGCATAGGTGGTCATGGGGGCAGATTACCCGTTGGCGCGCCGGTAGTGAATGATCTAGTCAGGACCAAACGCAAACAAGGCCGCGCAGGATTTTCCGGGGCCGGAACGGGGAAGCTCAGAAGTGGCGGAACATCTTACGGTGGCTCAACTGGACGAGCGGGCACTGCTGGAACGGATTTTCCCGCGGCTGGGTGCGGCCGATGTGCCGGTCGGCCCCGGGGACGATGCCGCGGTGATCGAGGCTCCCGACGGGCGTACCGTGATTTCCATCGACACCCTGGTCCAGGACCAGGACTTCCGGCTCGAATGGGCCAGCGGCTACCAGAGTTCAGGGTTCGACGTCGGGTGGAAATGCGCCGCGCAGAACGTATCAGACATCAACGCCATGGGTGCTGTGCCCACGTCGCTGGTCATCAGCCTGACCCTCCCCGCGGACACTCCGGTGCGCTGGGTGGAGGACATGGCGGACGGGCTCCGCACGGCGCTGCACGAACTGGGCGCAGAGCGATGCGCCGTGGTGGGCGGCGACCTGGGCCGGGGCGCCGTCCTGGTGGTGACGGCAGCGGTGACCGGGGATCTGCAGGGCCGGGCACCGGTCCTGCGGTCCGGGGCGCGGCCGGGCGACCTGGTGGCGGTCGGCGGATCGCTGGGCAGGGCGGCCGCCGGGCTGGCGTTGCTCGAGGGAACCTCGGGCTACGGCGGCATGCCGCCCGAACTGCAGGCTCTGGCCGCCGCCCAGTCGCGGCCGCTGCCGCCGCTGGCACTGGGGCCGCGGGCTGCGCGGGCCGGAGCACACGCCATGATGGACATATCCGACGGACTGATCCGCGACGCCGGACGGCTGGCCCGTGCGAGCGGCGCCTCCTTGGCCCTTGACTACCAGCGGCTGGACCTTTTCGAGGTCCCGCTTCGGCAGGCGGCCCGTATGCTGGACGCTGATCCGCGGCATTGGGTGCTGGGCGGGGGAGAGGACCACGGGCTGCTGGCGGTTTTCCCGCCCGGCGCTGGGCTGCCCGAGGGGTTCGTGCACATCGGGAGTGTTGTCGAAGCGGCGGCCGGTGCCGCCGAGGTAACCGTGGACGGCGAGGTACCGGACGTGCTCGGCTGGGATCATTTCATGGGCTGATCCAGGCGCGTTCAGTCGGTGGTCTTGCGCAGCGCGTCGGTCAACTGCTGTGCGGCCTGGACTACCACTTCTGCATGGATGCGTCCGGGCTGGCGGCTGAGCCGCTCGATCGGTCCGGAAATGGAGACGGCCGCGATCACCCGGCCGGAAGGCCCGCGCACGGGGGCGGAAACGGACGCGACGCCGGGTTCGCGCTCGCCCAGGCTCTGGCCCCAACCGCGGCGGCGGACCCCGGCAAGTACCGTAGGCGTGAAGCGGGCGTTCTTCAACCCCTCCAGCAGGCGCTCATGGTCCTCCCACGCCAGCAGGACTTGGGCGGCCGAGCCTGCCTTCATGGAGAGCTGGGTGCCCACCGGGATGGTGTCGCGCAGGCCGATCGGCCGCTCCGCCGAGGCCACGCACACACGCCATTCGCCCTGTCGGCGGAAGACCTGCGCGCTCTCGCCGGTGGCATCGCGCAGGGCAAGCAGCACCGGGCCGGCGGAGGCGATCAGGCGGTCTTCGCCGGCGGCCGAAGCCAGCTCGACCAGACGGCTGCCCAAGACGAACCGGCCCTGGATGTCTCGGCTGACCAGACGGTGGTGGACCAGGGCCAGTGCCAGGCGGTGGACAGTGGGGCGCGCGAGCCCCGTAGCGGCCACCAGCTGGGCCAATGTTGTGGGCCCGGCCTCCAGCGTGTCCAGCACCATGGCTGCCTTATCGATGACTCCGACGCCGCTTGATTTGTCCATAACATGATATTGCCGTCTCATTATCTGAGATGCAAGTTGAAAAAGTAGCGGGCAGCGATGCGGGCTGGGAAAGTTGAAGTACATACTTCTGCGGGCGCCGATGGCAGCTGAAAACCGGTTGAAACGGCCCGCGCTGTCACTGATGGAGGGAGCTGGCTATGGCCGGTACAACTGCGGGCAAAACGCTCGCCGAAAAGGTGTGGAATGCACACGTGGTGCGCAAGGGCGACGGCGAAGGAGCCGCGCAGCAGCCTGACCTGCTCTACATCGATCTCCATCTTGTTCACGAAGTCACGTCCCCGCAGGCGTTCGAAGGGCTGCGCCTGGCCGGCCGTCCGCTGCGCCGCCCGGATCTGACCATCGCCACGGAGGACCACAACACTCCGACGCTGGATATCGACAAGCCGATCGCGGATCCGACCAGCCGGACCCAGATCGAGACGCTGCGCGCCAACTGCAAGGAGTTCGGCGTCCGGCTGCACTCCCTGGGTGACGCCGAGCAGGGCATTGTGCATGTTGTCGGCCCCCAGCTGGGCCTGACCCAGCCTGGCCTCACCGTGGTCTGCGGCGACTCGCACACGTCCACGCACGGCGCCTTCGGCGCGCTGGCATTCGGCATCGGCACGTCCGAGGTCGAGCACGTCATGGCGACCCAGACCTTGTCGCTGAAGCCGTTCAAAACGATGGCGATCAATGTCGAGGGCACTCTGCGTCCGGGCGTGACCTCGAAGGACATCATCCTGGCCGTCATCGCCAAGATCGGCACCGGCGGGGGACAGGGCTACGTGCTGGAATACCGCGGATCGGCCATCCGGGACCTGTCGATGGAAGCGCGGATGACCATCTGCAACATGTCCATCGAAGCCGGTGCCCGCGCCGGTATGGTGGCACCGGACGAGACCACTTTTGAATACCTGAAGGGCCGGCCGCACGCCCCCGAGGGTGCGGACTGGGACGCCGCAGTTGACTACTGGCAGACGCTGCGCAGCGACGACGACGCCGAATTCGACGCCGAGGTGTTCCTCGACGCGGACACGCTGGAACCGTTCGTCACGTGGGGCACCAACCCCGGACAGGGCGTGTCCCTCTCCGAGTCGGTTCCCTCGCCGGAGGACTTCGCGGACGAGAATGCCAAGGCTTCGGCCGAGCGCGCCCTAACTTACATGGACCTCAAAGCCGGCACGCCGATGAAGGACATCCGGGTTGATACCGTTTTCCTCGGCTCCTGCACGAACAGCCGCATCGAGGACCTGCGCATCGCTGCAGACATCATCCGCGGCCGTAGCAAGGACCCGAACGTCCGCATGATGGTGGTGCCCGGTTCTGCCCGCGTCCGGCTGGAAGCCGAGGCCGAGGGCCTGGACCAGGTCTTCAAGGATTTCGGCGCCGAGTGGCGCTTCGCCGGCTGCTCCATGTGCCTGGGCATGAACCCGGACCAGCTGGCTCCGGGCGAACGTTGCGCCTCCACGTCCAACCGCAACTTCGAGGGTCGCCAGGGCAAGGGCGGCCGCACGCACCTCGTGTCGCCTGTGGTGGCAGCGGCGACTGCGGTACGCGGCACCTTGAGTTCGCCGTCGGACTTGGATCCTGTTGACGAGGGCCAGGCTCGCCGCCTGAGCCAAACCAGCGCAGCTTAACGCGGATTAGGGGAAACAATGACCATGGAAAAATTCACCACCCACACCGGCATCGGGGTTCCGCTGCGCCAGTCGAATGTGGACACCGACCAGATCATTCCTGCGGTGTACCTCAAGCGCATCACCCGTACCGGATTCGAAGACGCGCTCTTTTCTGCCTGGCGCAAAAAGGAAGACTTCATCCTGAACCAGGAGCCGTTCAACCGTGGCTCGGTGCTAGTGGCCGGTTCCGATTTCGGCACCGGCTCCTCCCGCGAGCACGCGGTATGGGCACTGAAGGATTACGGCTTCAGGGTGGTCCTCTCGTCGCGCTTCGCGGACATCTTCCGGGGCAACTCGGGCAAGCAGGGCCTACTGGCCGCACAGGTCGCCCAGGACGACATTGAGTTGATCTGGAAGGAACTGGAGAACCATCCGGGCACCGAAATCACGGTGGACCTGAACTCCAAGACCGTGGTCTGCGGAACCCTCACGGCGCCGTTCGAGATCGATGACTACACGCGCTGGCGCCTGCTCGAAGGGCTGGATGACATCGGGCTGACGCTCCAGCACGAAGAGGACATCACCAGCTACGAGGCAACCCGTCAGTCCTGGAAGCCCAAAACGCTTCCGGCCCGGTCCTAACATCGGCGTGGCTAATCGCACTTTATTTCGGGATGATCACGGTAGCTTCTATGCTTAGCTGAGGCCTTCGCGAAGTATGGAGGCGTTGCTAATCGAGGAAACAGGTGTATATGGCAAGCGTTCTGACCATCCGCGGAGGAGTCCCTCTTAGGGGAAAGGTATCCGTCCGGGGAGCCAAGAACCTCGTACCAAAAGCCATGGTTGCCTCCCTGCTGGGCAACGATCCTTCACTGCTGCGCAACGTCCCGGAGATCAAGGACGTCGAGGTAGTGACCAGTCTGCTGCGCCTGCACGGCGTCGAGGTCGCCAAGGATCCTGTCACCGGTGACCTGTCGCTGGACCCCACCAAGGTCAAGACGGCACAGATGAAGGACATCGACGCGCATGCCGGTGACTCCCGCATCCCGATCCTCTTCTGCGGGCCGCTGATCCATGCCATCGGGGAAGCGTTCATTCCTGACCTGGGTGGCTGCAAGATCGGGGACCGCCCCATCGACTACCACCTGGATGTGCTGCGCCAGTTCGGCGCCGTGGTGGAAAAGCTTGAGGGCGGTATCTCCATTTCCGCTCCCAAGGGTCTGAAGGGCGCCAAGCTCTCGCTGCCTTACCCCAGCGTCGGCGCCACCGAACAGGTGCTGCTGACAGCTACCCGTGCCGAGGGCATCACCGAGCTCAGCGGGGCTGCGATCGAGCCGGAAATCATGGACCTGATCGCGGTCCTGCAGAAAATGGGCGCCATCATTTCGGTGCAGACGGACCGGGTCATCCGGATCGAGGGCGTTGCGCATCTCAGCGGGTTCAACCACCGCGCACTGCCGGACCGCAACGAGGCCGCATCCTGGGCTTCCGCCGCACTGGTCACCCAAGGTGACATCTATGTTGAGGGCGCGATGCAGCCTGATCTGACCGCGTTCCTGAATACCTACCGCAGAATCGGCGGTGCCTTCGATATCGACGACGAGGGCATCCGCTTCTACCACACCGGCGGGAAGCTCTCGCCGCTCGTCCTCGAGACGGACGTGCACCCGGGCTTCATGACGGACTGGCAGCAGCCCCTTGTGGTTGCCTTGACCCAGGCCGCCGGCGTGTCCATCGTCCACGAAACGGTCTATGAAAACCGCTTCGGCTTCACCCATGCCCTGATCCGGATGGGCGCCAGCATCCAGGTGCACCGCGAATGCCTGGGCAGCATCCCCTGCCGCTTCGGCCAGCGTAATTTCCTGCATTCGGCAGTCATCTCTGGACCCACCCAGCTGCAGGGCACGGACATCGACATTCCGGATCTGCGGGGCGGCTTCAGCCACTTGATTGCGGCGCTGGCAGCCAACGGCACGTCACGCGTGACCGGTATCGAGCTGATCAACCGGGGTTACGAGCGGTTCCAGTCCAAATTGGAAAACCTCGGCGCGGACTTCGACATTGCCTGAAGCGGCAGGACGAAGGATGAAGCCGGCCATGAAGGAACGGGCCACGATCGGCACTTTGGCGGCCTTGGTGCGCCCGGTGCTGAACCTGGTCCTCAGGCGTAAGTGGGACGGGATGGAGAACCTGCCTCAAGGCAAGGGAATCATCGTCTGCCCCAACCACAATACGGAAATAGATCCCCTGGTAGTCGGTCACTTCGTCTACAACCAGGGCTTCTTTCCGCACTTCCTGGCCAAGGCCTCCCTGTTCAAGATCCCCGTGGTCGGCGCCATCCTGTCGGCCGCCAAGCAGATCCCCGTGGAGCGCAGCAGCGCGGGCGCAAACCGCTCGCTCAGCGTGGCCCGGGAGGTGATGGATCAGGGCGGTGCCGTGATCATCTACCCCGAAGGCACACTGACGCGGGATCCGGACCTGTGGCCCATGCGCGGCCGGACCGGCGCGGCCCGGCTGGCGCTCCAGACCGGTGCCCCGGTTGTGCCGATTGCCCATTGGGGCGCCAACGAACTGTTCCCGCGCTACGCAAAGAAGCTCCACATCTTTCCGCGCAAGACGGCCAGAGTGGTGGCCGGACCGCCGGTGGACCTGAGCGAATTCATCGGCCAGCCGCTGACAAAAACCGTGCTCGAAGGGGCGACGAACAGGATTCTGGACGGCGTGACGGAATTGCTGGCCGGACTCCGCGGCGAGCAGCCGCCGGCGGAGCGCTGGGACCCGGCTATACGCGGCCAAAACGCCACCGGCCGCAACTTCGAAGTTTCCCCGCCTGCCGACCTGCCACCTACATCACCGGAGGACAAGCCGTGAGCCCCCACCAGGATCTGCCCGCTGTCGTGGCTGTTCTGGGCGCCGGCAGCTGGGGTACAACGTTTGCCAAAGTCGTTGCGGATGCCCATCCGGGCATCCAGGTGCGTCTATGGGCACGGCGGCCGGAAGTGGCGGATGAAATCAACAACCGCCACCTTAACAGCCAGTACCTCAACGACATCCGCCTGCCGGACAACCTGACCGCCTCCGGTGAGGTGGCCGAGGTCATGGACGGGGCGGAACTGGTGGTTCTTGCCGTTCCGGCGCAGACGCTGCGTCCGCAACTGGCGGCCTTGAAGCCGTTGCTGGGGGACACCGCCGTCGTTGTTTCCCTCATGAAGGGCCTGGAGCGCGGCACTGATTCGCGAATGAGCGAAGTCATCAAGGAAGAACTCTCGCTGCCCGATTCGCGGATCGCGGTGATTTCCGGCCCCAACCTCGCCATGGAAATTGCGCGCAAGGAACCGACCGCCTCGGTGGTGGCCTGTACCGACCGCGATGTGGCGCAATGGATCGCCAACACGTGCACCGCCCGCTACTTCCGCCCGTATACCAACACGGACGTTGTGGGCGTGGAGATCGGCGGGATCGTCAAGAATGTGATTGCCCTGTGCGTGGGCATCTGCGACGGCAAGCACATGGGCGACAACACCAAGGCCTCCGTGATCACCCGCGGGCTGGCGGAGACTACGCGGCTCACGCTGGCGCTGGGCGGCGAGCTGGAAACCATGGCGGGGCTGGCCGGACTGGGGGATCTGGTGGCGACATGTTCGTCCCCGCTCTCGCGCAACCATACGGCAGGCCGTCTGCTGGGCGAAGGCCTGACGCTGGACGAAGTCAACCAGCGCATGACCCAGACCGCGGAGGGCATCAAGTCCGGGCGCGCGGTGCTCGACCTGGCCACCCAGGTAGGCGTGGAAATGCCGATTACCGAAAGCGTGGTCGCCGTCCTCGAAGGAGAAATCTCCGTCGAAGACCTGGCCCCGCGACTGCTCACACGTGAGCTCAAATCCGAAGGCGAACAGGAACAGTGAACAAAGAACCGAACAGCCCGAATGCCCCGGCAAGTGAGCGGAAACCGCGTGTCGCCGTCCTCTTCGGCGGCCGTTCCAGCGAGCACTCGGTCAGCTGCGTGACGGCTGCAGGCGTTTTGGCGGCCATTGACCAGGAAAAGTACGACGTCATTCCGATCGGCATTGCTCCCAACGGCCAGTGGACCTTGGTCTCCGAGGATTCCGCCCGGTGGTCCCTGACCTCGGAGACCCGGCCGGAGGTCGCCCCCGCGGCGGAATCGGTGCTGCTGGCCGCAGCGAATTCCGGCACCGAACTGGTTGTCCGTTCTGCCTCCGACGCCATCCGGAACCTGGGACGGGTCGATGTGGTGCTGCCGCTGCTGCACGGGCCTTTCGGCGAAGACGGCACCCTGCAGGGCCTGCTGGAAATGGCCGACGTGCGCTATGTGGGCGCCGGGGTCCTGGCATCCGCCGTCGGGATGGACAAGCACTACATGAAGGTGGTCTTCGAAGCCGCCGGGCTTGAAGTCGGACCTTACGAAGTCATTACCGACCGCCAGTGGCAGCAGGATCCGGATTCGGCTTTGGCACGTGTGGCGGGACTGGGCTTCCCGGTCTTCGTGAAGCCGGCCCGCGCCGGTTCGTCAATGGGCATCAGCAAGGTTTCCGACGCAGCCGGACTGCGTGCCGCCATCGAAGCCGCACGCGAGCACGATCCGAAGATCGTCGTGGAAGCTGGGATTATCGGCCGGGAAATCGAAGTGGCCGTCCTGCAGGGGCGCAGCTGCGACGAGCCGCGCACCAGCCTCCCGGGTGAGATTGCGGTGCAGCCCGGTGTCCACGACTTCTACGATTTCGAGGCCAAGTACGTAGACGGCGCGGCTGCGGCACTCAGCTGCCCGGCGGACCTACCCTCGGACGCCACGGACCGTGTCCGCGAACTCGCCGGCAAGGCGTTCGACGCCGTCGCGGGAGAGGGCCTGTCCCGGGTGGACTTCTTTTACACGCCGGAGGGCCATCTGATCATCAACGAGATCAATACGATGCCCGGGTTCACCCCGATCAGCATGTACCCGCAGATGTGGGCAAAGTCGGGCCTGCCCTATACCGAACTCATCGACGAACTGATCTACCTCGCCCTGAACCGCAAGACCGGACTGCGCTAACCGCAACTGCGCTTGCCGCTCGGCGTCCCGTGTCTACGAGGCGTCGAGCGTGTCCGACGGGTTGATGCATTTGCTCGTCTGCGGAACCTCGGCGGCGGCGTCGGCCAGATCCACCAGAATGGTGGATTCGGCCACCTCGTCAGGGTTGAAAATAAGCTCGGTAGCCGGTTCGCGGCCATAAGTGGTGGCTGTCCACGTGTCTTCGCCCTCGTGCAGGACCCAGTCGATGCCGTTGACCGTGACACACCGGTCCGTGGTCGGTCCGGGCACCGTGACGCCGCAGCGGAGGATGACCTTGGACGGATCGCCCCAGGCAGCCGTTGCCTGGCTGGAAGTCTCGCGGCGCTCAGCGTCGGCAACGAACTCCGGCAGGATCACCATCATCGGAGCACAAGCGGGATTGGCGGCGTCTTCGGCGGCATCAACCTGCACGATGGGAGAGCAGGCCGTTGCCGCGAGCACTATCCCTGCCCCCAGCAACGAGGCAGGCAAGTATCGGCTCAGGGCGTTCATGCGGGACATGAATCCAGCCTATCCGCTTGCCGCGACGGACAGTAACGGAACGCCCTCCAGCCCTCGTGCTCGCTGCGCGGCGACCCTTGCAGGAACCGTCCAGTTTCGGCCACTATGCTCGTCCGTGGCCCGTTTCAAGAAAGTGAATGAATGACGTCTGACTACGACTATGACTACGCCCCTCCCCGCCGCCCCAAGCGCCGGCCCGTGCGCAAGGTGCTCGCCGTGCTGGCAGCACTGTTGGCCGTGGCCATCGTCATCGGCGGCAGCTATGTCTTTTACCTGGCAAACGTCTTCGACAACAATTCGCAGAAGATTGAGAATGCGTTCCCGCAGAACCGTGTCAGCAAGGCAGCCGGGGATGGCTCCCAGAACATCCTGCTGATGGGAACTGATGCCGACGGCGGAAGCGGCGAGGATGAAAACCTGGCCGGAGTGCCCAACGGCGGACGGACGGACACGATGATGCTCGTGCATGTTCCGGAAAACCGCGACAAGGTCTACGTCATGTCGATCATGCGAGACACCTGGACCACGATCCCCGGCTACGGAGAGCACAAAATTAACTCCGCCATGGCGTTCGGAGGCACGCCGTTGGTGGTGGAAACGGTGGAGACATTGTTCAACGCGCGCATCGACCATGTGGCCTCCGTTGATTTTGCCGGCTTCCGGTCGCTGACGGACGCCCTTGGCGGTGTGGAGATCGATAATCCTGCCGCCTTCCAAATCACCGGCGGTAACGGCGAATCCTTCCCGGAAGGTGTGCAGACCCTCGACGGCGAGTCTGCCCTGAATTTCGTCCGGGAGCGCAAGTCGTTCACCGACGGCGACTACCAGCGAGTGGCCAACCAGCAGTTGTTCGTGAAAGCGCTGGTGTCCGAAATCCTTTCGCCGACGACGCTGGCCAATCCACTGCGGATGAGCGGAGTCGTCTCCGAATTCTCGCCTTATATCAGCGTTGATTCGGAATTCAGCGGTCCGGCGGCAGCCTTCCTCGGCGCCAGTCTGTGGAAGGTGCGCGGCAACGACATCGAGATGTTTACGCTTCCGTCACTGGGTACCGGCATGTCTGCCGACGGCCAGTCCATTGTGCTCAAGGATGAAGCGGCCATCGCCGAAGTATCCGAGGCAATGAGCAATGGGTCGATGGCCGATTATCTGGCTTCCGCCGGCTAGAAGGCTCGGAGAGCTGCAGCTGATTTGCAGCCATGCCCAAAACGTTACGCACTGTCGGGCTCCGGCTACGGTAGGCTCGGTTAACGCCGGAGAACTGAAAGAGTCCGTTGGCCTTTTTGTGCCGGCGGCAGCGGGATTGGAACACCTTGCACGCAAAGATAGCCGCGAACACACAGGCGCTCAAGCGCTGGCTGGCGAAAGCGGAAGAGGTGCTCGGGAACCACAGCGACCGGCTCAATGCCATCAACATCTTCCCCGTTGCTGACGGGGACACGGGCACCAACCTGTACCTGACGGTGAGAGCAGCGTCCCTGGCCGCCGCCGAGACGGATACCGCGGACGTCGGCGAACTGTTGGCGGCCAGCGGGCAGGCGGCCATGGAGGAAGCGCGCGGGAACTCCGGCACATTGTTCGCGGTCTTCCTCTCGGCGATGGCGGAACCGCTCAAAGGCACCACCAGGATGACCGGGCCGTTGCTGGCCGCGGCGCTCCAGCGGGCGGAAATCCGCTGCTGGTCCGCGTTGAGCGATCCGGTACCCGGGACCATGCTCTCGACCATGGAAGCAGTATCACGGGCCGCTAATTCCCAGGGAGCCGCCCACAACGGTGACGATTCGAACCACGGTCTGGCCGTCACCCTTGAAGCAGTGGTGGAGGCCGCCGTCGAAGCCGTGGTGCAGACGGAAGACCAGCTTGGTGCGCTGGCTGCTGCGCAGGTGGTGGACGCTGGAGCCGTCGGCTTCCTGCTGATCATGGACACATTGCGCTCCAGTGCCCTCGGGGTGGAACTGCAGCCGGAACTGCTGGACGGGCTGCACGGTTACAACCTGCAGGATCCGCACATCCATCTCGGCCAGGCGCACGAAGGAGTGGAAGTCATGTGCACCATCAACTTGAGTCCGCTGGATGCCGCCACGCTGCGCCTGCAGCTGGACGAACTGGGCGATTCCGTGATCCTGAGTGCAGTGACCGAGTCGGAGGTCGGCTACCGCTGGCGGGTCCACGCCCATGTCCCGGAAGCGGAGCCAGCCTTGGCCGCGATCCGGGCCTTCGCTGAACCGTCGAATCTGTCTGTGACCGATCTTTCCGCCCCGGTGTACGAGGCCCATGACTGAACATCTGCCGGCAGAAGTCGAATTCGAACTGAAGCGGCGGCTCGGCCAACGCAGCGCTTCGGCGTTGGAGAAGCACCTTGGCCTGACCACCGTCGGTGAACTGCTGAATTATTTCCCGCGCCGCTACCTCAAGCGCGGTGAGCTGACCAGTATTGCCGAGCTCCCGCGGGATGAAAACGTGACCTTGGTGGCCCGCGTTGTCAGCTGCACTACACGCCGGATGCGTGCCCGGAAAGGTACGCTGACCGACGTCGTCGTCAGCGATGATTCCGTCCGCGGATTGAACCAGGTGCATCTGACATTCTTCAATGCGTACCGTGCGGACAAGGAACTGCTGCCGGGCACGCTGGCCATGTTTGCCGGCAAGGTCACCACGTACCAAAGCCAGCTAACGCTGACCAATCCGGACTACGTGCTGCTTGAGGACGAGAGCGGCTTTGACGCCGAGGAAGCCCGGCGGCCCGTCCCGCTGTATCCGGCCACTGCCAAATTGAGCAGCTGGCGGATCAAGGCCGCCGTCGAAGCTCTGCTCGACGTCGTGGACTTCAGCCGGATCGAGGATCCGGTGCCGGCCGATATCGCCATCCGCGACCGGCTGTATTCGTTGGAGGACGCCTACCAGCAGATCCATCGTCCCCAGGACATGGAATCGGTGGCCAAAGCCCACGAGAGGTTCAGGTACCAGGAAGCGCTGATCCTGCAGACCGCG
Organism: Arthrobacter crystallopoietes; assembly: GCF_017603825.1. Classification (NCBI taxonomy): domain Bacteria; kingdom Bacillati; phylum Actinomycetota; class Actinomycetes; order Micrococcales; family Micrococcaceae; genus Crystallibacter; species Crystallibacter crystallopoietes. The sequence goes on along the minus strand of NZ_CP072014.1, from coordinate 3,604,851 downwards.
CTGGCCCGGCGCAGGGCACAAGCGGCCGCCGAGGAGGCAACCGCCAGACCGCACCGCCGGGCTGGATTGCTGGAGCGTTTCGACGCCTCGCTGCCCTTCACCCTCACCGGCGGCCAGCAGGAAGTCGGAGCCACCATTGCCGCGGAGCTCGCGGAGAACCACCCGATGAACCGGCTGCTGCAGGGGGAAGTGGGGTCCGGCAAAACGCTCGTTGCCCTGCGGGCCATGCTCCAGGTCATCGACGCCGGCGGTCAGGCCGTCCTGATGGCGCCAACGGAGGTGCTGGCCGGCCAGCACCACGAATCGATCCGGCGGATGCTAGGACCCCTTGCCGAGGGCGGCATGCTTGGCGGCGATGAAAACGGGACCCAGGTTGTACTGCTGACCGGTTCCGTGGTAGGCGCTGCCCGGCGTCGTGCTTTGCTGGATATCGGGAGCGGTCAGGCGGGCATTGTCATCGGCACGCATGCCCTGCTCTCCAAAGAGGTCGAGTACAGCGATCTCGGCCTGATCGTCGTGGATGAGCAGCACCGCTTCGGCGTCGAGCAGCGCGATCAGTTGCGCGCCCAGGCCATCAAACCGCCGCACCTGCTGGTCATGACCGCCACACCGATCCCGCGCACCGTAGCCATGACCGTTTTCGGCGACTTGGAAACATCGGTACTGCGGGAACTGCCGGCCGGACGCGCCCCGATCCGTACTCATCTGGTGGGACTCGTGGAGAACCCCGGGTGGGCGGACCGGATCTGGGCCAGGGCGCGCGAGGAGGTGGACGCTGGCAGGCAGGTGTACGTGGTGTGTCCGAAGATCGGCGACGACGAAGGCGAGGATCCGGCCAGTTTTGAGCCGACTGCCGATGCCGGAGAGGAAAGCCGCCCGCTGGCTTCCGTCCAACGGATTGCCGAGTTTCTCGGGGAACTGCCGGTCTTGTCCGGAGTGCGCATCGGTGTGCTGCACGGCAGGCTGGACTCGACGGAAAAGAACGCCACCATGGCCGCTTTTACCGAGGGGCAACTGGACCTGCTCGTGTCCACTACCGTCATCGAAGTCGGCGTGGACGTGCCGAATGCCACGATGATGGTAATCCTTGATGCGGACCGGTTCGGTATCTCCCAGCTGCACCAGCTGCGGGGACGGGTGGGACGCGGCTCGCTGCTGGGTACCTGCCTGCTGGTCACAAGCCTGGAGCCGGGCCACCCCAGCCGGGAGCGGCTGCAAGCGGTGGAGGCGACCACTGACGGATTCCGGCTGGCCCAGGATGACCTGAAGCTGCGGCGCGAAGGCGACATTCTGGGGTCCTCCCAGTCCGGTGGCAAGTCCACGCTGAAGCTGCTGCGCGTCATCAAGGACGAAGCCGTGATCGAACAGGCCCGTAAGGACGCCGCGGCGATCATTGAACACGACGCGCAGCTGGGGGACTACCCGGAATTGGCCGAGGCAATCGAGCTGTATCTCAACCCGGAGAAAGAGGCGTTCCTTGAGCGGGGGTAAGCAATGAGCCGGGTGGTGGCCGGGGCCGCCGGCGGCATGACGCTGGCCAACGTGCCGGGCACCGCAACGAGGCCGACGACGGATCGGGTCAAGGAAGCCTTGTTCTCACGGCTCGAGTCGTACGACGTCATCCATGACGCCGTCGTTCTGGACCTCTTTGCGGGTTCCGGCGCCTTGGGGGCGGAATGCGCCAGCAGGGGAGCGGCCCGCGTTGAACTGGTCGAGCTGGCGGAAAAGGCCGCCGCCGTGTGCCGGCGCAACGCCGAGATGGTCAACTCCGTGCTGCGCCGTGCGGTGGTGCAGGTCCACCGCACCGGCGCCGAGGGATACCTGGGCAGGCTGCAGGAGGGCAGACATTACAACCTGGTGCTGATCGATCCGCCGTACCCGCTCGCCGAAGACAAGTTGGCGGAGATCCTGGCCCTGCTGGAACCGTTCCTGGCCGAGGGGTCGGTGGTCGTCGTTGAACGCTCTTCGCGTTCGCCGGAACCACGTTGGCCGGCCGGGCTGGAATGTTTTTCCGACCGCAAGTACGGCGAGACTCAGTTGTGGTTCGCGGAGCCGGCCTAGGCCAGCACGAATGATTCCAGCTCGGCGCCCGTGAGCACCCGTGCCGGATGCGGACCGGCGGCCAGCAAGGATTGCGTCCAGTCCTCCGGCCACGAATCCCGTCTCGCAGCAAGCACCAAATTGCCGGCATAGCGGCTGGTGAACATGCCCGCTTCCCCCAGCACGGCCACCGCTGGCGTGCAGTCTGACAGCTCCGAGACCTGACGTTTGGCAAAGGTCAGCGGAGGGTCGTCGCCAACGTTGACCAGCAGCACTCCGCCGGGCGACAGCAGATCGAGCAACTCGCTGTAGAAACTGCCAGTGGCCAGATGCTCCGGGGCATCCTCTCCTGCGAAGACATCGAGTACGACGACGTCGAACTCGCCGTCGATATCGCCAAAGGTCAGTTCCTGGCGGGCATCCCCGATGTATATCGTCAGATCGGTTCCCTCAGGCAGCGGCAGCTGGTCGATGACGTAGTCCAGCAGCTCACGTTCCAACTCCACGGCATGTTGCTCGGAGCCCGGCCTGGTGGCCTGGAGGTAGCGCGCCAGCGTGAGTGCGCCGGCACCGAGATGCAACGAGCGCAGAGGCTGGCCCGGTTCGCCGGCAAGATCCACGACGTTGGCAATGCGGCGCAGGTACTCGTAGAAGACATGCTCCGGGTGCTTCAGATCTACATGTGACTGCTCGGCTCCGCCGATACTCAGGATGTACGCTCCGGGTACCCTGCTGTCCGGGTCAATGGAGGCATGCAGGCCGCTGCCGCGCAGGAAACGGTTCGTCACCGCTAGAGCCTGTCCTTCAAGGTGGCAAGCCTCGAGGCCGCTTCTTCCAGCACATCCACACGTTTGCAGAAGGCGAAGCGCAGCAGCGACTTGGTCCGTTCCGCACCTGCGGGGTGGCAGAACACCGGAACCGGTATGGCTGCCACGCCGACCAGCTCCGGGAGCCGGCGGGCCAGACCTGTTGCATCGGTAATACCCAGCGGCGCCGCGTCCACGTTGACGAAGTAGGTACCCTGCGGTGTGAAGACATCCAGACCCGCCGCCCGCAGGCCCTCGCTCAGGATGTCCCGCTTGCGCTGGAGCGTGTCCGCTATGTCCTCGTAGAACGACCCGTCCAGCGCAAGACCGGCCGCCACAGCGGCCTGGAAGGGGGTGCCGGAGGAATAACTGAGGAATTGCTTGACGGTCCGCGCTGCCGCCACCAGCTCGGCAGGTCCGCTCATCCAGCCGATTTTCCATCCTGTGAGCGAGAACGTCTTGCCCGCGGAGGAAATGGTCAGGGTGCGCTCCGAGGCTCCCGGCAGCGTTGCCACAGGAATATGGGCTACACCGAAGGTGAGGTGTTCGTAGACTTCGTCCGTAATGATGATGGCGTCGTGTCGGTTGGCCAGCTCCACAATGCGCGTGAGCGCCTCCCGCGTGAAGACACTGCCCATCGGATTGTGCGGATTATTGACCAGGATGACGCGCGTCCGGTCGGAAAAAGCAGCCTCAAGCGCAGCCAGGTCCGGCTGGAACCGTGGCGCCAGCAACGGTGCGGTGACGTGGGTTGCACCGCTGAGCGCGATCACGGCACCGTAGGAATCGTAGAACGGCTCGAAGGTCAGGACCTCATCGCCGGGGCCGGTCAAGGCCAGCAGGGCCGCGGCCAGAGCTTCCGTAGCCCCGGTGGTCACGATGATTTCCGTCTCCGGATCCGGCGTCAATCCATAGAAGCGCCGCTGATGATCGGAGATCGCTTCGCGCAGCGCAGGGATTCCCTTGCCCGGCGCATACTGGTTCGCACCAGCCGAGATGGCGTCACGGGCTGCCTCCCGCATCAGCTCCGGACCGTCCTCGTCAGGAAACCCCTGGCCAAGGTTGATCGCACCGGTGCGGACGGCCAACGTGGTGATCTCCTCGAAGATGGTCACGCCCAAATGGCCGTCCGCGCCCAGGAGGTTGGCGCCTTCGGCCGTGCGTAGCCACGGTGCGCGGTTCCCGGATGCGGATCCTTGGGCCAGGTTTTCGTCCGTTCTGCTCATGTCTCCCAGTAATATCACTACAACCGCGGGCTCACGTGCTGTGACTTGTGCAGTGAATGGATTAGATTCATAGATATGCGCCGAGCCGTCTGCCCTGGATCCTATGACCCGCTGCACAACGGGCACGTGGAAATTATTGCCCGTGCCGCCAGCATGTACGACGAAGTGATCGTCGCCGTCTCCACCAACTATGCGAAGAAGTACAGGTTCTCCCTGGACGTCCGCCTGGACATGGCGCGCCAGACCCTGTCCTACCTGCGCGGGATCACCGTGGAGCCGATGGGCGACGGGCTGCTGGCGGAATTTTGCCGCAGCCATGGTGCAGGTGTCATCATCAAAGGGTTGCGTTCCACGCAGGATTACCAGTACGAACTGCCCATGGCCCGGATGAACCGTCATCTTACTGGCGTTGAAACGGTGTTCCTGCCGGCGGAGAACAATTACACACACCTCTCATCCACTTTGATCAAGGAAGTGGCGGCGCTCGGCGGTGATATCGCGGACTTTGTTCCGAAGGCCGTGCTGCAACGTTTCCAGCAGGACGAACAAGGACAATAGTCCGGCGGAGGGTCCATTTGAGAGTATGGGCATCTTCGCGCTAAGATAATACGTCGGTCTATGTTCTATAGGAGTTCTCATCGTTGTGATCATGAATCATGATCAAAATTCGCCCCTGGCCATTTCGGTCAAGGATCTCGGGCGCAGCCCGGGTACTATGCGGACCCTGAACGAGCATGTACCTGCACCGGAGCAGTTCGGTGCAGCACTCATTGGCGTGCAGGAAGGCTCCGATATGGAGCTGGATCTGCGGCTTGAGTCCGTACACGAAGGTATTCTGGTTTCCGGCACTGCCACCGTTGATGTAACGGGGGAGTGCGGGCGCTGTCTGGATGCTATCGAGTATGATCTCTCCGTCAGGGTGCAGGAACTCTTCTACTACGAGGGCTTCGATCCACAGGATCAGGGTCCGGATGATGAAGAGGCTGAAGAGCAGCGGCGGGTAGAGCGCGATTCAATCGATCTCGAACCGGTGTTGCGGGACGCAGTGGTAACCGCCCTGCCGTTCCAGCCGGTGTGCCGGGAAGACTGTAAAGGCCTTTGTCCTGAATGCGGGATGCGCCTTGAAGAGGATCCGGGCCACCAACATGAGGTTTTGGATCCTCGCTGGGCAGCCCTCGCCGGGCTGGCTGGCACAGCTGCCGATGAGGCAGCAACACGTACAGAGTCAGACGAGAGAGAAGAGAGTTAGTCGTGGCTGTTCCCAAGCGGAAAATGTCCCGCTCGAATACGCGCGCACGCCGGTCCCAGTGGAAGGCAACTGCGCCCAACCTGGTCAAGACCGTTGAGAACGGCCGTGTCACCTACAGCCTGCCTCACCAGGCCAAGGTCGTCACCGACTCGGCAGGCACTGCGCTGTTCCTTGAGTACAAGGGCCGCAAGGTAGCCGACGTTTAATAGCGTCCGCATGCCTTCAACTGAAGAGCTTTTGAAGCGTCTCGGTGTCGAAATCGACGCCGAGACGCTTCGTCTTGCTCTGACACATCGTTCCTACGCGTATGAACACGGCGGCCTGCCGACCAACGAGCGCCTCGAATTCCTGGGCGACTCCATCCTCGGCTTCTCCGTCACTGATGCGCTCTACCGCGACAATCCGGACCTGCCCGAGGGCGAGCTGGCCAAGCGCCGTTCCGCCGTCGTCAGCACCCGTGCTCTGGCAGGGGTTGCCCGCGACCTGGATCTGGGCCAGTACATTCTGCTCGGCCAAGGTGAAAAGCTGACCAACGGCGCAGACAAGTCTTCCATCCTGGCGGACACGGTCGAAGCGCTGATCGGCGCTACTTACCTTGTCAACGGCATCGAAACCGCGCGCGGGATGGTCATGCGGCTCATTTCCCCACTGCTGGCGGATGCCGAGGCCCTTGGCGCGGGTACTGACTGGAAAACGAGCATCCAGGAACTGGCCGCCGCCCGCAAAATGGGCAGCGTCGAATATGCCGTCCAAGGCTCAGGACCGGACCACGCCAGAACGTTCGTGGCAACGCTGCGCATCGGGGGCACCGCTTACGGCGAGGGCACCGGCCACTCCAAGAAGGAAGCCGAGCAGGAAGCTGCCGCCGTCTCGTGGCGCCAGCTGCGTTCCGTCGAACCTGCAGATGCCTGAACTGCCTGAAGTCGAGGTAGTCCGCCGCGGCCTGGCCCAGTGGGTACGCGGCCGCACCATTACCGGCGTCGAGGTCCTCGACGAGCGTTCCATCCGCCGCCATGCGCTCGGCGCCGAGGACCTGCGCGGCAACCTCGAAGGAACCAAGGTAGAAGACGTGGTGCGCCGCGGCAAGTTCCTTTGGTTGCCACTGCGCGAAGAAACCAACAACGACGGCGGTACGCCGCAACTTGCGCTGATGGCACACCTCGGGATGAGCGGGCAATTGCTGGTCGAGGATTCCGTCCAGCCTGATGAAAAGCACTTGAAGGTCCGACTCACCCTGAGCCCTGCCGCGAATACCGACGGCACGCCCATGCCGGCCGAACTGCGCTTCGTTGACCAGCGGATCTTCGGTGGAGTTTTCCTGGCGGACCTCGTGCCGACGGCGGACGGGCACGCGGGAGGACTGTCGGAAACCGGCTTACCGCTTGTGCCGGTGGAGGCCGCGCATATCGCCCGTGATCCGCTGGATCCTGCCTTCTCGTTCGATGCCTTTTACCGCCGCCTGCGTGCCCGCCGCACTGGAATCAAACGCGCCCTCCTGGACCAGGGTCTGGTTTCAGGAATCGGCAACATCTATGCCGATGAAGCCCTCTGGGCAGCAAAACTGCACTATGCCCGGCCCACCGATACGATGCGGCGCAAGGAAGCGGAAAGGCTGGTCGAAGCCTGCCGCGGCGTCATGAACCGCGCACTGGACGCCGGGGGCACCAGCTTTGACTCCCTGTACGTGAACGTCAATGGTGCCTCAGGGTACTTCGCCCGGTCGCTGAACGCCTACGGGCGCGAGCGGGAAAACTGCAACCGCTGCGCCGCGCTGGGACTGGAGACCAAGATTCGGCGTGATGTCTTCATGAACCGCTCCTCCTACACCTGCCCGGTGTGCCAGCCGAGGCCGCGCAACGGCCGCTGGTAGCCCGGCGGTCGCCGCCTTTCCTGCCCGAAAGCGGCAATAAGCCCATGCCATAGGGTTTTCCCAACGTCTTCCATTGACTGGGCAACCAGGGGTTGTTAGGTTCGGCCCATACCCGTTCGAAGTTCCACTTCCTTTGCGATGAGGCAAATATGGCTAGTGCCGGACTGTTATACGTAGGAGCAATCCTTTTCATCAACGGGCTGATGCTGCTCGGCCGGATTCCCGGAAAATCAGCCGCAATACTCAATCTCTTCGTGGGCGCCCTGCAGACCGTGGTGCCGCTCGTCCTGCTGGCCCAGGCACAAGGCGAACTGGCCCCGACGTTTGCGGCAGCCGGACTGTTCCTGTTTGGCTTTACCTACCTGTACGTCGGCATCCTGCAGTTGACCGGCATCAGCGCCGAAGGACTCGGCTGGTTCAGTCTTTTCGTGGCTGTCGTCGCGATAGTCATCGGCGTCCTCAGTTTTACCCTGATCTCGGATCCGCTGTTCGGCGTCATTTGGATTACCTGGGCCGTGCTGTGGTTCATGTTCTTCCTCCTCATGGCCCTGGGCAAGAACTCGATCACGGCCGCCACAGGATGGTTTGCCATCTTCTGCGGCTGGTTGACCTGTACCATTCCCGCCCTGCTGTTGCTCAGCGGCAGCTTTGTCTCGACGGCCACCACAGCCTGGACCGGTGCGCTGATTTTCGCCGCATCCTTTGCTGCCTCATTGTTCCTGGGGCGGTCGCGGCAAAAGAGCGAGGCAGACCAGGTTGGGCCGGCAACAACACAAGGAGCGGCTTCATGACCCTTTACGAATACCGCTGTGCTGCGTGCGATGCCGTGGAGCTGAATTTCGCCATCGGACAGGCACCGCAGAGCGCCGAATGTCCTGGCTGCGGACGTCAGGTCCGCAGAGTCTTCAGCCCACCGAGATTGTCCATCGCCGGGACCAGCGCCTACAAACTGCTGGACAGCACGGCCAAGAGTGCCCACGAACCGGAGGTAGTCTCCGGGCTGCCCGGCAGGAAGGCACCCAAGCAACGTTATACGCACAATCCGCTGCACCGGAAGCTTCCGCGGCCCTGATCCGCAGGACGCAGAACATCAATAAGGGGAGTAGAGATTAATGCCAGAAGTCATTTTCCCGCTCGACTCGAGCAAGAAATTCGAAGACCAGGAAAAGGTCGGACACAACCGCTACCATCCGGAGATCCCGCCAGTGGCGACGGTCAAACAAGGTGTGTCGGTCCGGATAGACTGCCGTGAATGGTTCGACGGGGCTATCGTCAATGACGACTCCGCGGAGGACATCCTCAATGCCCCGCTGCTGACCGTGCACAAACTCAGCGGTCCGTTTGCCATCGAGGGAGCCCAACCGGGCGACCTGCTCGTCGTCGACATTCTGGATGTAGGACCGATCCCGCAGGAGGATTCGGGGCCGCTGGCCGGCCAGGGCTGGGGCTACACCGGGATTTTCGCCAAGACCAACGGTGGCGGATTCCTCACGGAGCAGTTTCCGGATGCATACAAGGCCATATGGGACTTCACCGGTCAGAAAGCGACCTCACGCCACGTGCCGAATGTGTCCTTCAACGGCATCATCCATCCGGGGCTGATGGGAACCGCCCCCTCGGCGGAGCTGCTGGCCAAGTGGAACAAGCGCGAGGGCGATCTGATCGCGACTGATCCGGACAGAGTGCCGCCGCTGGCGCTGCCTCCGGAGCCGCAGTCCGCGCTGCTGGGTGCTGTACCGGAATCCGATTTCGACCGGGTTGCTGGCGAGGCCGCGCGCACAGCGCCGCCGCGGGAGAACGGCGGAAACCAGGACATCAAGAACCTGACCAAGGGGTCGCGGGTCTTCTACCCGGTGTTCGTGGACGGCGCCAACTTCTCGCTCGGAGACCTGCATTTCTCCCAAGGCGACGGCGAAATCACCTTCTGCGGGGCTATCGAAATGGGCGGGTTCATCGACCTGCGTTTCGAAGTGATCAAGGGCGGAATGGACACCTACGGCGTCAGTGAGAACGCTATCTTCATGCCCGGAACCGTGGACCCGCAGTTCTCCGAGTGGCTGGCTTTCTCCGGCACGTCGGTCACCTTGGATGGCAGGCAGCACTATTTGGACTCGCACTTGTCCTACCAGCGCGCCTGCCTGCATGCTATCGATTACCTGACGAAGTTTGGCTACAGCCCCGAGCAGGCCTACCTGCTCCTGGGCGCCGCGCCGATCGAGGGCCGGCTGTCCGGAGTGGTGGACATCCCCAACTCATGCTCGACGGTGTACCTGCCGACGTCGATCTTCGATTTCGATGTGCGGCCATCGGCGTCCGGACCCTTCCAGATAGACCCCGGCATCGGCGCGCCCAGCGCTTCAGCTGGCTGAGCTGAGGCTGCAACGGTGCCGCGGACGCGTGTACAAACCGCAGTCCGCGGCACCGCACAGCGACCAGGAACTTTGCTCAGGCAGCCAGATCGGCCAGCGCCGCATCGGTGAAAGCCGGCCAAGCCTCGGCCGCCCAGGGGCCGAAGTCACGGTCCGTGAGCGTGACACAGGCGGCGCCGGCTTCCGGATCCACCCAGAGGAACGTACCCGACTGACCGAAATGGCCGAATGTGCGCGGCGAACTGTTTGCGCCGGTCCAGTGCGGCTGCTTGCCGTTGCGGATTTCGAAGCCCAGGCCCCAGTCATTGTCCTTCTGCCGCCCGAAGCCGGGCAGCACGCCTGCCAACCCGGGGAAAACCACGGAGGTGGCTTCGCTCAGCGTTGAGGAATGCAGTAGTCGGGGCTGTTGCAGCTCCGCCGCGAAGCGCGACAAATCGGCGACGGTGGAGGTGGCTCCAGCGGCAGGGGAGCCCTCCAGCGAAGTCCGCTGCATGCCCAGCGGCAGCAGGACGCCGTCGCGCAGATAGTCGGCGAAGGCCAGTCCGGTTGCCTGTTCCACGGTTTCGCCGAGGACCTCGAAGCCAGCGTTGGAGTACAGGCGGCGTTCGCCAGGGGTATAGCGCACGGAGCGGTCACCGAAGTCGTAGCCGCCGCTGTGTGCCAGCAGATGCCGGACGGTCGAACGCTCCGGTCCTGCGGGCTGGTCCAGTTCCAAGGCGCCTTCCTCCACCGCCAGCAAGACGGCATAGGCGCTAAGCAGTTTGGTGACGGAGGCCAGCGCGTACTGGCGGTCCTGGTCTCCGTGGGAGCCCAGCAGTCCGCCGTCCTTTCCGATCACCGCGGTGGAGGCATTCGGGACCGGCCAGTCGGCGACATGTTTCAGACTCTGCATGCTGATTCTCCTGCGGGTGGTAGTTAGGCGTGCCGGCCGGACGGGCCGAGGTAGTGCTCCGCGAGCCGGTCCAGGCCCTCTTCGATGCTGACCGCGGGGGACCAGTCCAGCACCTCGCGCGTACGGCGCTGGTCAAACCAGTGCGCGGTGGAGAGCTGTTCGGCCAGGAACCTTGTCATCGGTGGCTCGTCGCGGACCAGTCCGCGTTTACCGGCTGCGGTCCACGCACGCTCGATCACGCTGCCGGCGCCCCGGGCGAGCCAACCCGGCACATTCCAGGCAGGGGGTCTCACACCGGCGGCCGCGCAGATGCCGGCCAGCAGTTCGCCTACCGGCCGCGGCTGGCCGTTGGTGACCACCAGCGCCTGGCCGTGGGCGTGGTCCATCCGCTCCACCGTCCGCACTATGGCGGCGGCGGCGTTGTCGATGTAGGTGCTGTCGATCAGCGCGGTGCCATGGTCAAGCAGGGGCAGCCGGCCAACCCGTGCCCGTGCCACGACCCGTTCCACCAGCTGAGTGTCCCCGGGCCCCCAGACGACGTGCGGACGTACGGCGGCCACCCGGAAACCGGGGGAGTCTTCTGCCAAGGCGAGCAGCTCGGCGGCAGCCTTGGATCTGGCATAGTTTCCGTGTGCGCGATCCGGATCCGCAGTTCCTGCGCCGGCGCCGGCAATGGCCGTGCCGAAATGGGCGACCGACGGCGAAGAGACGAGCACAAAGTCCCGCACACCGGCACCGCGGGCGGCCTTGAGCAGAGCCCGGGTACCGTCGATATTTGTGGCGACAAAGTCGCTCCATTCGCCGGTGAAGGAAACCTTCGCCGCCAAATGCACGACGGCGTCAACGCCCGTGACTGCGCGGGCTACGGCCAGCCCGTCGGTCAGCGACCCCAGAACCGTCTCTGCCTGTGCCGCATTACGGCCCAACGCAGCCGGACGCCGCTGGAAGGTGCGCACGCTGTGCCCTTGCTCCATCAGCAGCCGGGCGACGGCACTGCCAAGCATGCCGCTGGCGCCGGTGACCAGGATGTTCCGGGCGTTTCCGGTGCTCATGGCTGGCCCATCCGTCCTCCGGCCAGCGCCTTCGCGGCCCACTGTGCCAATGCGGCCCGGTCGATCTTGGAATTGTGCCGGATATCGGTAGGCAGCTCGGGCACCAGCAGGACGGATGCTAGGTCCAGGCCGGTTTCTGCCGCTACGTTCTCGCGCACCTTGGCACTCAGCTTCCATGCAGCCGGAGCGGGTTTCCGTGCCTTCGGCTGGGTTTCGACGACGGCGACCGGAACCTGGGCGCCATCGGGGCCTACTCCCACCACGGCCGCCCGCGCCACCTGGGAGACCGATTCGGCTGCCTGCTCTGCGGCCACGGGCGTCCTGACGCCGTCGGCGGTAGTCAGGATGTGTGCCAGCCGTCCCTCGACCCAGAGGCGTCCGGCGTCGTCAAGATGCCCAACGTCGCCGGTGCGGTGCCAGCCGGGAACGGATCTGCTGTGCGATTCGGTGATCCACAACCGGTCATAGCGGTCCTTCACGTGCGGAGCGCTGACCAGGATCTCGCCGGTCACACCGGGCCGGGTGAGCGGGTCATCCGTGCTGCTGCCATCCGGGTTCAGAGCGGTGACGGCAACCTTGGTGCCGGATACGGGAGTGCCGACGCAGACGCCGTTGCCCTTACCTGCTGCGCGGATTTCCTCGAGGCTGATGTCGGTGACGGGCAAGGCCTCGGTCATCCCGTACGGCGTGTGCAGGGATGCGTTGGGGACGAGCCGCTGGACTTTGGCCAGCAGCGGCTCCGGGATCGGCGCGCCGGCGGAGAGGAGCAGTTCAACCTCGCCCAAAGCGCCGCGCTGCGGACCGGACAGCTCGGCGGCGGTAGCAACGACGTTGTTCAGTGCCGCCGGGGACGCGAAAACGGCCGTCGCCTGCACGGCGGCCGCGGCTTCGGCCAGTGCCGCCGCGGTCAGGGTCTTGGGCGCGGTGACGTCCATGTCCGGGGTGACCGAGGTGGCTCCCAGCGCGGGCCCCAACAGGGCAAAGGGGGCGAAACCGGCAACCAGCGCGGTGCCGGCCTGCAGCTTGTACGTATCCTTCAAGGTATCCCGCATGGCGGCCAACTGCCGGTGCGTGTAGACCACGCCCTTCGCTGGTCCGGTGGAGCCGGAAGTGAAGAGAATAGCGGCATCCGCGTCCGGTTCCGGACTCGTTGTGGCGGCTTCGGTACCGGGCGTGCCCGGAATCGACTGCAGCAGGTCCTCCACTGTGTGGCTGACGCCGTATAGCGCGCGTTTGGGCGCGCTCATGGCCGTGGCGCTGATTCTTACCCCAGGCCATTGGAAGAGCCGTGCGGCAACGAAGGCGCGTTCGATTCCGATGATGAATTTCGGCCCGGCACCCTTGATGGCACGGCTGAGGCCGGTGGCGCCCAGGCCGGCGTCGGCCACCACGATGACGGCGCCGAGCTTCAGGCACGCGTAGATCAGACTCGTCAGCTCGATGCCGGGCGGAACCAGCAGATTGACCCGGTCTCCGGCCTTGACACCGATGGACGACAAACCCGCTGCCAGACGGTCCACGACAGCGGCCAATTCGGTCCACGACAATATCCGTGGACCCGTTCCCGGCTCGGCGTCGAGGGGGGCCATGTCCACCACGGCCGGCCAACTGTCCCCGGCGCGCTCGGCCAGTTCGGCCAGCATGTGACGGAACGAGGCCGTGTCTGCTGCGGGCACCGTTGCTGCGGCTTCGAGTGTGCCGCTTTCCGGAGTGCTGGCAGCCGCCACTGTATGGGTCAGTCCGTTTCCCGCGCTGTCCAGGTCGAGGCCTGGTTTCAACGTGTCCAGCCAGTTGAAGACGGGGCTTGCGATGTCTGCGTCCTCGGGAAGCAGATGGCCGGCACCTTCGAACCGGTGCACGTCGGCCTGCGGCAGTCGCTGCAGCAGATCGCGCAGGTAACGATCGGAGAAGACCGGATCCTTCGGCCCCCACAGGACCAGGGCCGGAACATCCAGCGAACGGATGCCATCGGCTACCCCGGTGAGCGTGCCCCAGCTGGGTGCAGACGGGTCCGCGGGGATGTCGGCGACGAAATTGCCCACCCCGGACCTGCGCCCGGCACTGCGGTACGGTGCCATGAACGCGTCGCGGACGTCCTTGTCCAGCGGGGGATGCGCCAACGCATGTGTCACGCGGAGGAAGGCGGCCGACGTCGTCGTTCCCCAACTGTGCACGGCCGGGTGCAGTGCGAGCTGCAGCGGGGCGGGGACGGAATAGCCGGCCGGATGAACGGCCGTGTTCGTCAGGACGACCGCGGCAAGCTGCTGCCGGTGGCGTGTTGCCCAGCCGAGGGAGATCAGGCCGCCCCAGTCGTGGCCAACGGTGACGACCGGGCCCGTGAGGTTCAGCTCCCGGGTCAGGTCGCCCAGATCCGTGATGCGGTCCTCAAGTCGGCGGAACGCACCAGTGCGGGCGGAGAAGCCCATGTCCAACTGGTCGACGGCGACAACACGCCAGGGCCGGTCCGCCGCGGTTGCTGCCGCCAGCAAGCTGCGCCAGAGGTAGGACCAGGTGGGGTTGCCGTGCACGCAGAGCAACGTGCCGGCGGGCGTGATCCCGCGTTCTTCCAGTTGGGGGCCGTTGTCGAGCAGATGCCAGGTGTGCGTGCTGCCGTCCGGGTCCGCTGCCGCCGTCGAGGGTACGTTGATGCGGCGGGACCAGACAGCCCGGACGCCGGGCCACAGCTCAGTTACCACGCAATCTCCATCATGGCCGTGTTCAGCCCGGAGCCTACGCCCATGCACAGGACACGGTCGCCGGCGTTGAGGCTCTGCGCTTCCTGGGCCAGGGTCATCGGCAGCGACGCCGGACCCACGTTGCCCCACTTCGGGAAGGTGATCGGTACTCTCTCCTTCACGAGGTTGACGGCTTTGATGATGGCGTTGGTGTAGGAATTGGAGACCTGGTGGGTGACGTAGCGGTCCATGGACCCCCAGTTCCAGCCGTTGTCATGCGCCTCGTGCCACGCCGTGACCACCAGTTCAAGCCCGCCTTCCAGCAGCCCCTTGGTATCGGTGAACATCCCGTCCTGGCCGCCCACGCACAGTCCGTGGTGTTCGGTCCCGGCGCGCGATACGCCACCGATGATCCGGTGCGAGCCGGGGTGCAGGTCCGCCGGGCCGATCACGGCTGCGGCGGCGCCGGAGCCAAGCGTCAGGGTGGCGAATTCGCGCAGGTAGTCTTCCCTGGAGGACCCGGGGTCGTTCAGCCGTCTGAAAGTGGTTTCCTGGGTTTGCTGTGCATCTTCCCCGGCGACGATGAGGGCGTACTTGATCTGGCCGGAGTCGATCATGTTGGCCGCCAGGGTGATCCCGTTGACGAACCCGAGGCAGGCATTGGCAAGGTCGAAGTTGATGGCCGACGACGGTAAACCCAAGCTGTGGTGGATCTTGACCGCCACGGAAGGCTCGAGGTTCTTGCGGGTCACCGAAGTATTGATCAGGAGACCGATTTCGTCCGGCTCGATGCCGGCTTCGGCCATGGCTTTGGCGCCGGCTTCAATGGCGGCATCGTCGAAACTTGTGCCCGGCGACCACCAGCGGCGTTCGGACACTCCGGCGACACGCTCGAGCAGACGCTTGGAAAGGCGCAGACGCTTGAGGCTGGGGGCTAGGCGCTCGTCGAACTCCGCGGAACTGACGACTACCGGCGCCTCCACACTTGTGACGGCCAGCAGTGCCGTGTTGTCATGTCGAAACGTCGCGTTACCGATCAATATCCAGCCTTTATTCGTGTTTCTGTCCGCGGCACCGGTCCGCGCCTGTGATGCACCCCGAAACCTTAACTATGCACCTAATGCGGCCGTTCCCGCACATGCACCGTCCGGCATGCATATGTGATTAACCGCTCCTCCACAACAGACCCGGGAGGCCTGCTTGCGCACACTACCGCCCCTTCTTGCCGCGGTCTGCATAGGAAACACGATAGATTGTTTCAAGGAAAAAGTGCTGCGGGAGACACAATTTGCATCTGAAATCTCTGACTGTGCGCGGCTTCAAGTCTTTTGCGTCTGCCACGACCTTCGATTTCGAGCCCGGTGTCACGGCCGTCGTCGGGCCCAACGGGTCCGGCAAATCCAACGTCGTCGACGCCCTGGCCTGGGTCATGGGCGAACAAGGTGCCAAGACTCTGCGCGGCGGCAAGATGGAAGACGTCATCTTCGCAGGGACCTCTGGGCGTTCGCCGCTGGGCCGTGCCCAGGTCTCCCTGACCATAGACAATGCCGACGGCGCCTTGCCCATCGAATACGCCGAAGTCACCATTTCGCGCACGCTTTTCCGCACCGGCGGCTCCGAATATGCCATCAACGGCAGCAACTGTCGACTGCTGGACATCCAGGAACTGCTCAGCGATTCCGGCCTTGGTCGCGAGATGCACGTGATCGTGGGCCAGGGCCAGCTGGACCGCATCCTGCATGCCACTCCGGATGACCGCCGGGGGTTCGTCGAGGAAGCCGCGGGAATCCTCAAGCACCGAAGGCGTAAGGAAAAGACGGTCCGGAAGCTGGAGTCGATGCAGGCCAATCTCGCGCGCCTGACCGATCTCACCGGGGAGCTCCGGCGGCAATTGACCCCGCTGGGAAAACAGGCCGAGGTGGCCCGCCGCGCCCAGCAGGTGCAGTTCGAGGTCCGGGATGCGCGGGCGCGTCTGCTGGCAGATGACTTGGTCCAGTTGACCGCTGCCCTGGCTCAGGAAGTGGCGGACGAAGCCGCGATGAAAGCCAGGCAGGCCGAGGTGGAACGGACCCTCGAGACCGGACGGCGGCGGCTCGCGGAACTGGAACGGCTGGCGGCAGAGACTACACCGACGCTGAATGCCGCCCGGGATGCCTGGTACCAGCTTTCTTCCGTCCGCGAACGGTTCAGATCACTCGGCAACCTGGCCAATGAACGACGCCGGCTGCTCGGCAATGCGGATGCGGAACCCGAAACCGGACGGGATCCGGACCAGCTGGAACAGCAAGCCGCACAGGTGCGCGAAGAGCAGGCGGAGCTTGAGTTCGAACTGGAGGACCGCAGGGAAGCCCTGGAGGACGCAGTGCAGGCCCGCGCCGACGCGGAAGCCAGCGCCGCCGCCGAAGACCAACGCCTGACCGCCATCCTCCGGGCGGCAGCAGACCGCAGGGAAGGTCTCGCGAAGCTCGCCGGACAGGTGGCGGCGGCCCGCTCGCGGGTGGAGTCAGCGGAAGCTGAACTGGGACGCCTGCGTGCCTCGATCGGTGAGGGCGAGGAACGACGTCGGAAGGCGCAGACCGAGTTCAGCGCGCTGGAATCACAGGTCGCCGGCGTGGAGGAAGGGGAAGAGGGCCTCGACGCCGAATACGAGCAGGCATCGCAGGAGCTGGATGCCATCGAGGAAGAACTCGAATCCCTTGTCGCGGAGGAACGGGAAGCCGAACGTGAGCGTGATGCGCTGTCAGCCCGAAAGGAAGCACTGGAAGTAGGCCTGGACCGACGGGACGGCAGCGAGGCTCTGCTGGCCTCTGGTTCACAGGGAGTCTTGGGCGCGCTGGCAGAACTGATCTCGGTGGAACCCGGGTACGAACCCGCGATAGCCGCGGCCCTGGGAAGCAGCGCCGAAGCGGTTGTCGTTGCCGACCGGGTTGCCGGGGTGCAAGCGCTGGAGTTGATGAAGAGCGAGGACGCGGGCCGGATTGAGCTTGTCTTCGCCCGGACGGGTCATTTCGCCCCTGCGGATCCTGCCCCTGCCAACCAGGCTTCCGCGGATCAGGCCCCGGGTGACCTGGCCCTGCCGGGCGACGCGGTCCGTGCCCTCTCTCTAGTCACGTTGAAGGAAGAAGCCGCAGCGGTACGCGCCTTTCTGGCTTCCGTCGTCGTCGTTGAGGATCTCGCCGGGGCTGCGGAAGCCGTTTCCGCCCGTCCGGAGCTGACCGCGGTCACCAAGGCAGGCGAGGTCTTCAGTGTTTATGGCGCTCGCGGCGGCTCGGCCGGCCGGCCGAGTCTGCTGGAGGTGCAGGCTGCGGTGGAGGAGACGGGCCAACGGTTGGCACAGGCCACAGCCAGGGCAGAACGGGCCAAGTTTGCGATCGCAGCCGCGACGGCGCGGCGTGCAGAAACCGGCGCCCGGGCAGAGGCGGCGCTGGAACAACTGAACGAATCGGACGCCAGGCTGGCGGCCGTGGCTGAACGGCTGGGCCATCTCGGCTCCACGCTGCGCTCGGCCGTGGGGGAGAGTGAACGGCTTGCCAGGCTGGTTGAAGCTGCCGAGGCCAACGTTGCCACTGAACAGCAGAAACTGGCAGAGATCACCCAGCGGCTTGGCGCCGCCCAGGAAGCACCTGCAGAATCCGAGCCCTCAACTGAAGAGCGCGACGCGCTCGCAGCCGCCGCCACCAGGGCACGTCAGAGCGAGATGGAAGCCAGACTTGCCCTGCGCTCGGGCGAGGAGCAGTTGAACGCCATCGGCAACCGCGCCGCATCGCTGGAACGGGCAGCGGCAACGGAACGTCACGCCCGGGCGCAGGCAGCCGAGCGGGCCCGCAAGCGCCAGGTGCAGGCGGCCAAAGCCGCCGCCGTCGCGCGGGGCGTCAAACAGGTGCTGGCGTGGCTGGACGTGTCGGTGGATCTGGCCGAACGCGAACGTGATGCTGCGGAGGAGGTCCGGGCGGCGTGGGAGCGCGAACTGGCCACCGTCCGCACCTCGACCGACACGCTCGCCAATGAGCTGCGGGAGCTGACGGATTCCGTCCACCGCGATGAGATGGCGCGGGCCCAGCAGCGGCTGCGCATCGAGGCACTTGAAACGAAAGCGATCGACGAACTGGGCTTGACGCCGGATCACCTTGTGGCTGAATACGGGCCGGACCAACCGGTTCCGGTGGCCACGGCGGCGTCGAACGACAAATGGGCGGCCCTGCGCGCGGAGGTGGACGAAGACGGTAACCCGGTGATCGAGGGAGTGCCGTTTGTCCGGGCAGAACAGGAGAAGCGGCTGAAGAAGGCCCAACGGGACTTGTCCTCCCTAGGCAAGGTGAACCCGCTGGCACTGGAGGAGTTTGCGGCGTTGGAGGAACGCCACCAGTACCTCAGCGGCCAGCTGGAGGATCTCAAGGCCACGCGCAAGGACTTGCTGGACATCATTAAGGAAGTCGATGAGCGGGTGGAACGCGTCTTCACCGAGGCTTACCATGACACGGCGGCACAGTTCGAACGCGTCTTCGGCCGGCTGTTTCCCGGTGGTGAAGGACGCCTGGTGCTCACGGACCCGGACGACATGCTCACCACGGGTATCGAAGTCGAGGCACGCCCGGCCGGCAAGAAAATCAAACGCCTCTCGCTGCTCTCCGGCGGCGAGCGCTCATTGACTGCGGTAGCCCTTCTGGTGGCGATCTTCAAGGCGAGGCCATCGCCCTTTTACGTGATGGATGAGGTTGAGGCGGCCCTGGATGACACGAACCTGGGGCGGCTGATCACCATTTTCGAAGAGCTGCGCGAATCCAGCCAGCTCATCGTCATCACCCACCAGAAGCGCACCATGGAAGTCGCCGACGCTCTCTACGGCGTGACCATGCGGGGGGACGGCGTCTCCACCGTCATATCCCAGCGCCTTGCCACGGCAGAGGCCTGACGCGCGGAGGCACGAGGGCACAGACCCGCGCCGGTCCCATCGGCAGTGTTAATGCCGCCGATAGCGCCGCACGAAGTTGCGCAGCACGTGCTGGGGCTCGGTGACCACGCTTCCACGGACACTTTCCATGACCCTTGCCGCTTCGGCCGGCGGGAAGTACCCGGCAAAACGGTAGATGGAGATCCGTGTCAGCAGCCCGTCGATGTCGAGTTCGGGGTGGAACTGTGTGGCGTACAGGTTCGATTTCAGCCGGAACATCTGTATCGGGCAGGTAGCCGAGCCGGCCAGCCGCACGGCGCCGGCGGGCAGCGTCGAACACGCTTCCTTATGTCCCACAAAAGCCTGGAACCGGTCCGGCACGCCTGCCAGCAACGGATCCTTTCTGCCATCATCGGTCAGTACTATCTCCACTTCGCCGATCGGCTCGCCGTGGGTCCTGTCCACCACACCGCCCTGATGCAGGCCCAGCGTGCCGACACCGTAGCAGGCGCCGAAAAACGGAAAATCCGTGGCGATGACCTGATCAAGCAGGCGGCCGAGCTCGCGTTCAACGCGGTGCTGCACCGCCGATTTATCCGCGGGCGCATCGCTGGAGTTGAACGGACTGCCGCCCAGAATGATCCCGCTGTAGGAATCCAGATCAATGTTGGGAAGCGGGCTGGCCTCCAGCCGCACCCGGTGCAGTTCCCCCTCCGCGAGGCCGCCGAAGCGCATGAACGCCGCATACTCTTCGTCGGCTGCTTTGTCTTGGGCCCGGGTAGCCAGCAGCAGGAACGGCTTCATGGGTTGATGCTAGTGGAAGGGAACCGTTTCCACTCACGGCGGAAGGCAGCTTCAGCGTTCTCTGCCGCAAACTGTTCCAGGGCGTGCAGACGGCCGTAGCTGAAGCCGTTTTCATTCTGTAGGACAACTCCGGCCCCCAACCGGCGCAGCAGGTCGCGCGTCAGGACGGTGTCCTGGTGTACGCCGAGCGACTGCTGCACCCGTTGCGCCGCCTCGGCGAGCCGCTGTGCGCGCTTCCCGCCTACCGGAATCGCAGCCTCCGCTGCATACCGCAACCGCTTGGCACCGATGCGGACCTCGTGCAGGGCATGTGCATCGGTGGCGCCACCGGGAAGTTGCTCCACCGCCGTGACCACCCTGCGCAGCCGCTTGGCCTCCCGTTTGACGCGCCTGCCGATCACCTCGCGCGCGGGCTCCGCGGCCAGCGCCGTCAGCGGGGGATCGGCAAGCAACGCATCCAGGGCATCGAGCAGGCGGAAGTACCGTTTCGTATCGAGCGCCCGCAATGTCTTGGTCCGCGCTGCCTTCAGGTCGGCCGTGAGCTGCTCATCTATCCTGCGGGCGACTGGCCCCAGCACCAGTTCCGCGGGCTCCCGGGCAAGGACATCCCGGAGCCGGTCCTGGATTACCTGGGCGTCCCGGGCTTCGCCCAGCAGGTCTGCGAGCCACTTCAGCTCGCCCCGCAGCCCACCGACTGTATCGCCGGCCAGCAGTTTCCGGTAAGTAGCCAGGCAGGAGCGCAGGCGCCTGGAAGCCACGCGCATTTTGTGTACCCCTTCAGGCTCACCCGAGCGCACTGGCGGATCCTGTTCCTTCAGGCTGCGGACCTGCTGATCCAAAAAGAAGAGTACGACGGCGGCCGCGTCACCTTTACGTTTCGGAGGGGGCGCAGCCTGCACCGGCTGGCGGGAATGTTGCGCCAATTCAGACCGCCGGGTGGATCCGCGGGATCCACGTTGTGCACCGGAGCCGGCGCACAGGGCGTTACAAGCGTCCAGCAAGTCCTGGTTGCCCTCGACAAGTTCAATCGCCCATTCCCGCCACCGGCGGTCCCCGGACGAACTTCCCTGTTGCTCGGACCGCAGATGGTCATCCAGTATGTTGGCCAGCACCTGATCCCCGGAGCCGCGGAGCCGGTGCAAAACCCGTCTGGTCAGGACCCGGGTAACGGGAACCAACGGCTTGTCCCGCACATGCACACGCACCAACTGCAGTAGGGTCTTCGGCACTCCGTCTGTGCCACGGCCAGGGGGTGAAGAGCTGACCCGGCGCTCGCCGTCGTCGGCTGGCTGCTCCAGTTGCCAACACGCTTGAGGGCCGGTGCGACGTTCAAGCGTGATGCCCCGTGCGGCCAGCACGAAGTCATTCGTATCGAAGTAGACCGCCTCGAACTCGGCTTCCACGCCTTGCTCCACACGGTTCACGCCCGGCAAAGTGTGCAGAGCGGGCAGCGGCGCCGACTCTTCGACGACGAAGGCACGTCCAGTCTTTGTGCCGTATCCGCAATCACTGGCCATATCCGGCCTTTCGCATAAGCCCTGCAATCTGCCTCGGAGCACGGTACGGCCACCGGCCCAGCGCGGCGGGGGAGGTGACGCCATGATAAGCCCGCACGCCGGATTCGCCCACCTCCGGTTCCTGCCCCATCGGCGGCGCGTCCGAAGGAGGCAGGGGCTGTGAGAAGCTAGGGATTGTGAACGACGTAACCATGATCCTTATATATGCTGTCATCGCGATCGCCGTGATCGGTACGGTTGCCATTCTCCTGGTTAAGGGCCGCAAGACCCCTCCGGGAACCTACACCACCACTCGGGACGCCAACGACCCGGTGCGCGGCGGCGGTACCGATACGTTGGAAGCGCCGCCCGCGCCGGCCGGATCCCGTGTTGCGGTTCCTGAAGAGGAACTGCCCGAGACCGATGTCGAAGTTGCCGATGATGCGGCGGGCATCGAGACCGTACCGGTCGAGACCCCTGCTCCGGTTGAGGGCCGGCTGGCCCGCCTGCGTGCCCGTCTGATCAAGTCCAACAACGCCCTGGGCAAGGGCCTGCTGGCGCTGCTTTCCCGGGACAAGATCGACGAAGATGTCTGGGACGAAATCGAGGAAACGCTCCTGATGGCGGACCTCGGTACCGAGCCAACGATGGAGCTGGTCGACGCCCTGCGCGACCGGGTAAAGGTCGCTGGCAGCCAGGACCCTGAGCACGTCAAGGCGATGCTGCGCGAAGAACTCATCAAGCTCGTTGACCCAGGGATGGACCGTTCGCTGGCGGTCGAGCGCCATGCGGATCGTCCGTCTATCGTCATGGTGGTAGGCGTCAACGGCGTGGGCAAGACCACCACTGTTGGCAAGCTGGCCCGAGTGCTGGTGGCCGAAGACAAGGATGTGCTGCTGGGTGCGGCGGATACCTTCCGCGCTGCCGCAGCCGAGCAGTTGGCAACCTGGGGCCAGCGCGTGGGCGTGCCTACCGTAAAGTCCGACATCGATGGTGCGGACCCGGCGTCCGTCGCTTTTGAAGCAGTGAAGGCCGGCATTGACCAGGAAGTTGACGTCGTCATGATTGATACGGCCGGCCGCCTGCAGAACAAGGTGGGCCTGATGGACGAGCTCGGCAAGGTCAAACGCGTCATCGAGAAGCAGGCCATGGTTGACGAGGTCCTGTTGGTTCTAGATGCCACCACCGGGCAGAACGGACTGAACCAGGCCAAGGTCTTCTCCGAAGTCGTCAACATCACGGGCATCGTGCTGACCAAACTCGATGGAACTGCCAAGGGCGGAATCGTCGTCGCTATTCAGCGTAGCCTCGGCGTTCCGGTCAAGCTCATCGGCCTCGGTGAAGGCGCGGACGATCTAGCTCCGTTCGAAGCTGAAGCCTTCGTGGATGCCCTCCTGAATTAAGGACGTTCTACCGTCCCGCGGGCGGTTGCTGTGGGCGGTTCGATGACTAAAGCCGCAGGGCGGACGTGAAAGCACGTCCGCCCTGCGTCGTATCTAGGGCACTTGCTTTGGCCAATCGTAAAATCTCCTCAGGCGGCGGGGCGGTAGAGGAAGTCGATGCGGCCGAGCGCCTGTTCGAAGGTTGACAGCGGCTCGGGCAGCTCGTCCGGCTGCTCTGTTGCCGGTGCCGGTGGTGTGCCGGGCAGCGCTGGTGCGGTTGATAGGTAGGTGTGCCCGGTGGGGGTGGTGGTTTCCACGGTGTGCCGTGGGCCGGGCACAGCTTGTGCGTGCCAGCCGTCGGCTTCCTTCGCGAGGTTGCATGCTTCGCATAGGCCTTGCCCGTTGACCTCGCTGGTGTCCCCGGCGTCGCGCCAGGGCACGACGTGGTCGTGGTGGCGGATCGGCGCGTCGCACCAGGGGGTGCGGCAGAGCTGGTCACGTGCCTGGATCACCCGTTGCATCCCCGCCGGCATCAACCGTGCCCGCGAATCCATCCCGAGCAGCTGCCCGGTACCGGGCGCCGTGTACAGCCGGCGCACCCACACTTCCACCTCGGCCGCATCGCCTGCATCGCCGGGGTCACGTCTGGAGCCCGGAGGCCCGGGCGCCGTACCTGCTTCCCTTGTGTTTCCGGCGGTTCGGGTGTCTCCGTTCGCGCCAGCAGCATCGGTGACCGGTACCGGTTCGCCTGCGCCTGTCGGACCGGACCCCGTAACACCGGTCCCGTTGCCGGCATCCGCGGAGCCGGCAACGGGACCGCCAGACCCATTTGCGGCACCTTTGATCGGGTTTCCGGCGGCCGCGGGGCCGGCCTCGCCGCCGTTCGCGTTCTCGTGGTCGGTGTTCTCGGTGCGGAGCAGGTCGCGGGCCCATTGCGCGGGGACGATGCCGTACCCGGCCAGGTGGGCCGGCTCGGAATCGCCTTGGAACAGGGTACGGTCGGTCATGACCAGCTGCACCTCGATTTTCGCCGGGCTCTGGGCGGGCTGGCCGGTGACGCGTTCGACGAGGATGTCGGCCATCAGCTGGCCCCGGCCGCGTTCATCGCCCTGCGCCTTCAACCGGTCGGCCGCCTTGACCAGCGCGGCGGTGACGGCCACGCCCTGCACCACCGGGAGCAGGGCGCTCACGTAGGCCATGGTGTCCGGCGCCGGACGGCAGGAAACATGGCGTCCGGTTTCGGCTTTCGCGGCCCGGCGGACCACCGCGTGCGGATCCAGCCGCAGCGCGGCCTGCTTCGCCAGCGCCCCGATCCGTTTATCCCCGCACCCTTGCAGCGTCGCCGGATCAGCACACAGTTCCCGGTCCACCGCGGCCCGGTCCTCCACCCTCAGGCAGGCGGTCTCGCGGACCAGGATGGTCGCCCGCCATTCATTCAGCCGGCCCTGGGCCAGCGCCTGATAGGTGCACGGCATTTCCCTGATCAACGTGGTCGCCAGGCCCAGGTGCTTACCTCCCCGGTTCGGGGAGTCCTTCCGGGCCAGGCCGACCTCCTTCGCCAGCCCCCGCCCCCGTCTCTCCGCGGAGATCCCGGCCGCGGCCCGGGCCTCCCGGCGGGAGGCAACAAACGCTTCCGTCTCCCGGGCCTGCGCGGCAGCCAGGGCTGCCTTGAGTTCCTCCATCGCGGTGATCCGGTCAATCCGCACCCCCTCGGAAACCTCCTGGTCCAGGTCCGGGAGCCCGGCGGCCCAGCCGCGGACCAGCACCGCACCCGGATCGCCGGGAACCGGTTTCACCGGACCCATCTCCGCTGGAACGATTGACTCGAACATACATTCGATTCTACGGGAGTGTGATGGATACCACAACACATACTGTTGGCGGTGGAAAACTACCGTCTTGTCGAGCGGCTATGGGCTTGTGCGGCTCCACTGCCTAGCTCGACGTTCATGCGCGGCAGCCTCATTCGGTGCCGCACAACGAGCTCAATGCGGCAAAAACAAGCCCTGTCACTTTCCCGTCCTCCGGAAGTGGGCTAGGTCAGCGTCCAGGAGCGCTTGGACAGGCCAAACCAGAAGCCGTCGATAGCAGTCTTCGCTTCAATTCCGCCCGAACCGTAAGCGGCGCCGAGTGCTACATATAGGGGCGCCCAGTGCTCGCTGCGCGGGTGTGCTTCTTTGGCTGCAGGCGCCTTGTTGAGGAAGTCCAAAATCGAGTCCACATCGCCGCGTGCCATTGCTTCTTCTGCCCAGTGGTCGAATTCACTGGAGGCGGCCGGCGGTGTAGTGTCCGGGCCGGCGGCAGGATTGAACCAGCGCAAATTGTGTGTGGTGAAGCCCGATCCGACGATCAAAGTGCCGCGATCGCGTAAGGGTGCCAAGGATTTGCCGAGCTCAAAGAGTCCCTGCGGGTCGAGTGTCGGCATGGACATCTGAACCACCGGCACATCGGCATCCGGGAACATTTCCACCAGCGGGACATATGCGCCGTGGTCCATTCCGCGGGTTTCATCCTGTTCGACGTGATGACCGTGGTCTCCAACCAGCCTGGCCACCTCTCCAGCGAGCTCGGGCGCTAGCGGTGCGTCGTACGTGACGTCGTAGTACTTCTGCGGGAAACCCCAAAAGTCGTATACCAATCCGGTTTTTTGCCGAGTGGCGCTCAGCGTCACCGGCGCGTTCTCCCAATGCGCCGACACCATCAAGATGTCCTTCGGCTTTTCAAAAGTGCCCGACCATTCGGCGAGCTGCGTGGTCCAGCGCTCGTCGTCGGCAAGCGGGGGAGCACCATGGCTCAGGAACAGGACCGGAGGCTGGGTCATCGTTTGTGTCATAAATCCATCGTAGCGGCTTTTACTTGAAGCTTCAAGTCACGGGTCCGGGTCGGCTCTTGGACAGATGATCCTGGCAAAAAGCAGAAGCAGAAGCAGAAGCAGAAGCAGAAGCAGAAACCGGAAGCGAGAGGTCGTTCTGGCCTTCTTGCTTCCAGCAGCTGAATTAGGGGCGGGAGCCGTCGGCAGAGGGTTCCGATTGCTGGGCTACGAGGGTTTCCCGACCGAAAAAGAGCCAAAACAGAGCCGCGATGATGGTCACGCAGCCGGTGACTGCGAAGGCCCAGCCATAATCCAACCTGTCTGCCAATGCGCCCGCCAGCACGGGTCCGACGATGGCACCGGCGTCTGTGGACATCTGGAACACAGCGAGAACCTTTCCGCCGCTGCGTTGATTGCCGATGATGTCCGCCACGGCTGCCTGCTGGGCAGGTCCCAGCAGGCCTGATCCGAAACCCGCGATCACGGACACTGCGACGAACACCGGGACCGAGTCGGTAAACCCGATGGCGGCAATCGCAAGTCCTGCGACTGCCAGGCCGGAAATGACCAATGGCCGCCGTCCCAAAGTGTCAGAGAGCCTGCCCGAAAATGTCAGGGCCAGGGCGTTGCCCACGGCAAAAACGGCCAGGGCCAGCCCGGCGGTTTCGGGCCCTGCGCCCAGGACAGCACCTGCAAAGAGCGGAATCAACGACATGCGGACACCGAACGTGGCCCAGCCATTGGCAAAGGCGGATGCGATGGCCGCCCGATACCCCGGATCCTTCATTGCTTCGCCCAGCGGCATCGGCTGGATAGGGGAGTCCGGGCCGTCTGCCGAACTGCGTTCGGGCTTCTTCAGCATGACAGCGACGACGGCGGCAGCCACCAGCAGTGCGACGGCGTACACCACGAAGGGAACCCGTAGGCCGAGACCGGCCAACAGGCCGCCCACCACCGGCCCGAGGATGCCGCCCATGAGGAACGTTGAAGCGTAGAGGCCGGAAACGCGTCCTCGGCTGTCGGGCGGTGCGAGCCGGAGGATCAGCGCGGTCGCGGAAACGGTGAACATGGTGGAGCCCAGACCGCCGAGTCCGCGGAACAGCAGCAGCTGCCAGTAGCCCTGTGCCAGGGCACAGGCACCGGTGGAGGCAGCGACGATCAGCAGTCCGGTGAGGTAGACCCGTCGTTCACCCCAGCGGCCCACCAGTGCCCCGCCCGCCGGGGCGAAGATCAACCGGGTGAAGGCGAAAACGCTGACAATGATGGACGCGGCAGCGACGCCGACATCAAAACTGGCAGCAAACTGCGGCAGTACCGGAGCCACGATGCCGTAACCCAGCGCGATCACGAAGGCGGCTGCCACCAGTACCTTGATGTCGCGGGGGATGGGAGTAGGGCGCTGGCGTACAGGCCGGGGGCGGGCGGGCTCGGCCGAGGAACGGGCCGAGCGGCGGAAGAGGGGCATGGCATCAAGCCTATCCGTGCGGCGAAACATGAATGAAACATGGCCGTGACACCGGATTTACGGTGGCCCATTCCTTGTAACGCCCCTGAAACGAAGTGCCGGACCGGTGGAAACAATCGACCGGCAATCTGGAAACCAGATGCGGGATGGGCCCGCCTCGGACGAGAGGACGCGAAAATGGATCTGTCAGCAGGTCACGTCTGGGTGATGATTTCCGCGGCGCTGGTGCTGCTCATGACGCCAGGCCTTGCATTCTTCTACGGTGGCATGACCCGTGCAAAAGCCGCCCTGAACATGATGATGATGAGCTTCATTTCCATTGGCTTGGTCGCCGTCGTCTGGGTTCTGTGGGGTTACTCCATGAGCGGCGGCGAGGGGATCGCTCAGCTCTTCGGCAACCCGTTCGCGGCGTTCGGCATGCAGACACTGCTGAACACGGAAGACCTGATCGGCGCCGGCTACGGCGCTACCTTCGCGATCATCACCGTGGCACTCATTTCCGGTGCCATTGCCGACCGCGCGAAATTCGGCGCCTGGGCAGTCTTCGTCCCGATATGGGTCACTCTGGTGTATTGCCCGCTGGCCTTCATGGTGTGGGGCGGCGGCCTCCTGAGCGCCGAAGGTGCTGTGGGTGCTTGGGCGGGAGAAGCCATCGACTTCGCCGGCGGCACCGTGGTCCACATCAATGCCGGCATCGCTGGCCTGGTCCTGGCCCTGATCCTGGGCAAGCGCAAAGGGTTCGGCAAGGATCCTGCACAGCGACCGCACAATATCCCGTTCGTCATGCTCGGTGCCGCACTCCTGTGGTTCGGCTGGTTCGGATTCAACGGTGGCGCCGCCGGTACTGCGGAGGAAGCGGGGCTCATCTGGGTCAACACCATGGTGGCGCCCGGTGCCGCGATGCTCGCCTGGCTTGTCGTCGAGCGCATCCGTGACGGTCGTCCGACGTCCCTGGGCGCCGCTTCCGGCGTCGTCGCTGGCTTGGTAGCGATCACCCCGGCCTGCGCGAATGTCTCTCCAGTCGGTGCCATCGGGCTCGGTATCGTTGCCGGTGCACTGGCAGCCCTCGCCGTGGGACTGAAGTACAAGTTCGGCTATGACGATTCCCTGGACGTCGTTGGCGTCCACCTCGTCGCCGGAATGGTCGGCACGCTGGCCCTTGGCTTTGTTGCCCTCCCTGCAGACGGGGCCGGTGGCGGGCTGTTCTACGGCGGCGGTCCCGCCCAGCTAGGGGCCCAGACGGTGGCAGCTGTTGTTTCCGTTGTGTTCACCGCGATCATGACGATTGTCATCGGTCTGGCAGTGCACAAGACGATTGGCTTCCGTGTCACGGAGGACCAGGAGGTCATCGGCGTGGACCTGACGCAGCACGCCGAAACGGCGTACGAGTTCGGCGGACTGGGCACCGGAGGCACTTTTGTGCCGCATCCGGCCACGGACCGCAGCGCGCACATCAAGGAAGAGGTCAAGGCATGAAACTGGTAACCGCTATCATCCGTCCCGAGAAGCTCGACGAGGTCCGCGGCAGCCTGGAAAGTTACGGCGTGCAGGGACTCACTGTCAGCCAGGCCAGCGGTTACGGCCGCCAGCGCGGACACACCGAGGTATACCGCGGCGCTGAATACACCGTCGATCTGCTGCAGAAGGTACGAGTGGAGGTCCTGGTCGCCAACGAATGGGCCAACGACATTGTCGATGTCCTGGTTGCCACGGCCAACACCGGACGTGCCGGCGACGGCAAAGTATGGCTTATCGACGTCGAGGAAGCCGTGCGGGTGCGCACCGGCGAGCGCGGGGAAGCCGCTATCTAGCAGGACCGGAAAGCTCTCACTGCACCTCCGGGAGCTGGAACCGAATCATCGGGTCCGGCTTTCGGAGGTGCAGTTCTGTGTGATCCCTTACCCCTCGGTTCAGGCCTCGGTGTCCACCGTACGCATCGGCGTATCGTCCCTCGATGTTTCCCAGCCGGTAGGTCCGTTCGATCCCGCTGCGTACTCCTCCAGCGGCACTTCGTTGGCCTCCCATGCCTTCAGGACCGGCTCGACAATCCGCCAGCAATCCTCCGCAATGTCCCCGCGGACCGAGAGCATCGGGTCACCGGTCAGGATGCCGTCAAGGACTTCGCCGTACGGCAGGAGATCCGCGGCGTGCAGGTTGGTCTCCATCACCTCGCGGTCGAGCGTGAAGATGTCGCCCGGCCCGTTGACATCGATCTCGAGCCGCAGGGTGTCGGGGCCGAAACCGATCCGCAGGCGCGTGGGGGCATCCACACCCTTGAAACCTGTCGGCAGATGATTGACGTGCTTGAAGGTGACGATGGCTTCCTTTTGCTTCTTGCCCAATGCTTTGCCCGAGCGCAGGATAAACGGGACGCCGGTCCATCGGCTGTTGTTGATCGACACCTCGATCTCGGCCAGCGTCTCCGTGTTCCGTGCGGGATCGATCCCTTCTTCGGCCACGTAGTCGGGGATCTTCCGCCCCTCCACCTCGCCGGCCGTATACCGGGCGCGGCGCGTGCTTTTCGCAAAGTCCGGTTTGACCGAACTGGCGCGCAGAACGCTGCCGATGTGGTCGCGCAGGTCACGCTCATGCAGCGTGGCCGGGGCGTTCAGCGCCATGAGCGCCATGATCTGCAGCAGGTGGCTCTGGATCATGTCCCGCAGGGCACCGGCCTTGTCGTAGTACCGTGCCCGTCCTTCCAGCGCCAGCGACTCGTCGTAGAAGATTTCCACCTTCTGCACATGCTCATTGCTGAACAGCGGCTCGAGCAGCCGGTTGGCAAAGCGTAGGCCCAGGATGTTGAACACGGTGGCTTTGCCCAGGAAATGGTCCACGCGGTGGATATGGTCCTCGGGCACCAGCCGCAGCAGCGTCCCATTCAGCGAAGCAGCCGAGACCCGGCTGGAGCCGAACGGCTTCTCCATCACCAGGCGCGTGCCCTCGGGCACGTCCTCAGGCTTGAGGACCTCGCAGGCCAGCTGGCTGACGGCGGGCGGTAAAGCAAAGTAGACCGCTGCCGGTCCCGGGACCGAGCGGAGCAGTTCCGCCAAAGCTCCCTCGGCGGTCACGTCCACCATGTGGTACTCGGTATTTTCCTGTACTTTGCGCAGTTCCCGCAGGCCGGCGTCGTTCGCTCCCTCCGTGCAGGAGCCGAAGGCTTCGTCGACGCGTTCGCGCCACCGGTCCTGGTTCCAATCGTCGGATCCCGCGCCCACGAGGTTCAGGCCCTGGGTCCTGCCTTGGGCGATGAGTTTTCCAAGTCCGGGCAGCAGCAGCCGTCCGGTCAGGTCCCCGGAAGCACCCAGAATGAGTAAGGTCTGGACTTTCA
Organism: Arthrobacter crystallopoietes; assembly: GCF_017603825.1. Taxonomy (NCBI): domain Bacteria; kingdom Bacillati; phylum Actinomycetota; class Actinomycetes; order Micrococcales; family Micrococcaceae; genus Crystallibacter; species Crystallibacter crystallopoietes. Next base: position 3,574,494 of record NZ_CP072014.1, on the reverse strand, counting down.
TTTCTCCGCCGGTGGTTTCTGCGGATTCTGTCCCGGTTGAGGTCTGTTCGGCAGTCACCTTTCCTACCTTGCCATCTACGGCGCCCGATGTCGCCGGTTCGCTGCCATCAAGTACGGTCCGGTCGCCGTCGTCGTTGTGGGAATTGGGACATTGCCCGTCCGCAGTTGCTACCCTAGATAGTTGAACTCCGGCGCGGCCGGGGACTGTGAGCCTAGATCGACGAAAGAAGTACACGGCGCGTGTTCAATTCACTCTCTGACCGGTTGGCCTCGACCTTCAAGAATCTGCGCGGCAAGGGACGTCTCTCGGAGGCGGATGTCGACGCCACTGTCCGCGAGATCCGGCGTGCCCTGCTGGATGCGGACGTCGCCGTACCGGTGGTGCGTGAGTTCGCCGCGCACGTCAAGGAGCGTGCGCTCGGCGAGGAAGTCTCCGGTGCGCTGAACCCGGGCCAGCAGGTCGTCAAGATCGTCAATGACGAACTTGTCAACATTCTCGGCGGCGAGACCCGGCGCATCCGCCTGGCCAAGAACCCGCCGACCGTGATCATGCTGGCCGGCCTGCAGGGTGCAGGTAAGACCACGCTCGCCGGCAAGCTCTCCAAGTGGCTCAAGGGACAGGGCCACAGCCCGCTGCTGGTCGCCGCTGACCTCCAGCGGCCCAACGCCGTCACCCAGCTGCAGGTCAACGGCCAGCGCGCCGGTGTGCCGGTCTTCGCGCCGCACCCGGGCGTGCAGTCTGAATTTGAATCCGCCACGGGCGATCCGGTCGCCGTCGCCCGCCAGGGTGTCGAGGAAGCACGCCAGAAGCTGCATGACGTGGTCATTGTGGACACCGCCGGCCGCCTCGGTGTGGACTCGGAAATGATGCAGCAGGCCGCGGACATCCGGGCTGCCATCAACCCGGACGAGGTCCTTTTCGTCATCGACGCCATGATCGGCCAGGACGCGGTCAACACCGCGCAGGCGTTCAATGAAGGTGTGAATTTCACCGGCGTCGTGCTATCCAAGCTCGACGGCGATGCCCGCGGTGGTGCCGCGCTCTCCGTTGCGTCCGTGACCGGCAAGCCCGTTATGTTTGCTTCCACCGGTGAGAACCTGGACGATTTCGAAATCTTCCACCCGGACCGGATGGCCAACCGCATCCTGGACATGGGCGACATCCTCTCCCTGATCGAGCAGGCGGAGAAGTCCTGGGACAAGGGCGAAGCCGAGCGCATGGCGCAGAAGTTCGCCGACCAGGAAGACTTCACGCTCGATGACTTCCTTGCGCAGATGCAGCAGATCCGCAAGATGGGATCGATGAAGAAGATGCTGATGATGATGCCCGGCGCTGCCGGCATGCGCCAGCAGCTGGAGAACTTCGACGAGCGCGAAATCGACCGCGTCGAGGCAATTGTCCGCTCCATGACCCCGCATGAGCGGGTTGCACCGAAGATCATCAACGGCTCGCGCCGCGCCCGCATTGCCAAGGGTTCGGGTGTCCACGTCTCCGAGGTCAATGGCCTGCTGGAGCGGTTTGGCCAGGCCCAGAAGATGATGAAGAAGATGGCGCAGGGCGGCGGCATCCCGGGTATGCCCGGCATGGCTGGTCCGGGCGGCTTCAGCGGTGGAGCCCGCAAGGGCAAGCAAGTCTCGAAGGGCAAGAAGAAGGCGCGCTCGGGAAACCCGGCCAAGGCCGCGCAGGAACTGCGGGAAGCCGAGGAGCGCCGCGCCAACGCCAAAAAGGCGCTGCCTACCGGTGCAGCTTTCGGCCAGCAGCAGGAAGACTTCGATCCGTCCGCACTTAACCTGCCCAAGGGGTTCGAAAAGTTCCTGGGCAAGTAGACTGGCCGCGGTCCGCGCCGGCACGGCCGGACCGCGGCAGCATACCGTTCCGCATCCTGGTAAGAGTTGGGGCTTCTACGAAGGGCTTTTGTGAGCAGGCACGATCTGAGTGGATTTTATAGTTCCCAATGGAAGCGCCCTGCCAACGTGGCGGTGGTGGTACGCACCGTCAGTGGTTCCATTCTGCTCAGCCCCGATGCCGACGGCCAAGCATCGTTGCCTGCCGGGATGGTGAAATCGGGGGAGGACCCGCGCTCAACGGCCGGACGCGTTCTGCAGGCAACCTCGCTGTCGCTGCCGCTGGGCCGCATTCTGGCTATTGACTACCAGCAGACGCCGGCCTCCCCAGCGGAGGCCATCACGTTTATTTACGACGGCGGAACCTACGACGGCGGTTCGCTCGCCGCTGTGGCGGGCGGGCAAGCCGAGTTCCTCGCGGCGGACCTGGCGCTGGCCGGCCTGGGCCGTCCCCAGTCGGCCCAGCTGAAAGCCGCCCTCGACGCTCATGAACTGCTTTCGGTGCTGGAGCTGCGGGACGGGCAGCGGATCGATACGGTACAGCGGGACGTGCCGCCACGCGAGCTGCTTCCGGACTTCGACAACACAATCAGTTCCGGATCCTAGACTGCCCTTATGCAGCGCAGCAGCCCCAAGCCCCGTGTGGTTTTTGTGCACGGAACCGGTCTCTTCGGCATCGCCGCATGGCCGTACCAGCACCGTCTCGCCAGCACCTACGATTGCCTGTTTGTCCGCCGGCACGGCTTCGCTCCGGATACCGCCCCACTGCGGACGGATTTCCGTGCAGATATGAACATCATCGTGGAAAACCTCGGCGACGGCGGTCATCTCGTCGCGCATTCCCAAGGGGCCGTCGCGGCGATGATGGCGGCGGTGGAACGGCCGGAATTGGTGGCCTCCCTGACCCTGTTCGAACCTGCGTGTTTGTCGCTGACTGCGGACCTGCCGGCAACAAAGGCGCACCGGAAGCGGCTGGAGCCCCTGTTCGCCGCACGGGACGGGCTGGACGACGAGCAGTACCATCGTGAATTCTCGCGCCTCGTCCTTGGTGCGTCGGCGAAGCCGCTTGCCTCGGCCGCGGACCGCCTGCAGGCCCGCCGGCTCCGGCTGCAGGATCCGCCCTGGACCGCCCCGCTGCACATCGTTCCCGGCGTCCGCACCCTCGTCGTTACCGGCGGCTGGGAGCCGTTGTATGAAGAGGTCGCGGAATATCTGGCTACCACCGGCGCGGCGCATCGCCATGCAGCCAACAACCATCGTCCGCAGGACACCCCGGAAGGCCATGGGCTGTTGGTCGACTTCCTGGCCGCTGGACAGCACGGCTAGCGGGACTTGCTAGCGTTGATGCCATGAGTGAATCTGCCTGGGAGCCCATGACCGGTGAACTTTGGTGGCCGTGGCCACTGGATGAGGCTGGTGTAGCGGCCCTGATGCAAGAGATCACGGACCGTTCACTGCTCGGTGCTTTCGCGGCAGGCCAGCCGGAGGCGGGCCAAACGGTCGTTGAAATGCTGCTGGCCCGAAATGCTGCCGGACGCGTCGCTGTCCTGGACCAGGATGGCGACGCCGTGCCGGGCCCCGACTACCGTATGCTGGCCCAAAGTTTCTCGTTAGCCCTCGGCGCTGCCGTGGACATGGATGGCTTCAGCTACCAGGCTCCCGCAGCAGAGGCCGCGTTCCGGCTGGCCGAGGAGCCTGAACTCGGGGATCCCAGTGCGACGGATGTGGAAGATTCGATGTTGCTGCGCACCGTGCTCGTGGGACAGATCCGTCACGAGGATCTGATCATGTTCGGCACGCTGAACCGCGTCGAACTCCAGATCCTTGAAGACGAAGCCGTGCCGGGCCGCTCTGTGGTGGTTGTGGAAGGAGAAGCCGCGCCCGGGCTCTACAACTGGCCGGCCGAAACCAAGCCCTTGGTCGCGTTAATGAACCTGGACGGACTGCGAGCCGTTGAAGTTTGGCTTCCCGGTGCTGTGAACGACGCGCGCAATAACTTCTGGCACGCCTGGCAGCCGCAGCCCAAACCGTTCGCAACCACCGACAAGGCCTCGGCCGAAGCCCTGCGGTTGCTTGGAACATTGGTCCGTTCCACCGAGCCGAGCACCTCCGGCATCGCCCAAGCCTTCGACCTGGATGCTGAGGCGGAGTCCCGGCTCAGGGACCTGATGCAGGGGCCGGAGGACGGCGAGGTCCTGGCTCGGACAGCGGTGTCCCTGGGCTTGCCGGAACTGGCCGGCCGGCTGGCCGAAGCGCCGATGGCCGCCGTGGGACAGCCGGTCACGGTGATGCCCCCGCTACCGATGGCCAGGGCTTTGCTCGAAGTCATCGCTACTCCCACCTCCGGACATTCTCCCCTCGCCAAATGGCACCGGACCGTATTGGCGCATCCGGAGCTGCTGGCCGGAAGTGCGGCCGTGGCGGCCAGTGCTGCTGCAGTCCTTTTCCGCGCCGCGGCCAGACACCGAAGCCCCCGCAACGGAATCATGCGCGCGGGCGCGCTGTCGTTGGTTACCGAGGCAGCAAGCGAGCTCGTCCTCTACGGCTTTCTCAAGTCCCGGCGGAACCGCCGTCGCTGATCTTGCCCCGCTGGGTCGCCCAGTGGCAGATCCGGGAACTCGACCGCCTTACCACGGGGGACTGGAATAAACGTGAAGCTTCAAGTATTCTTATATACATGAACTTTCAACCAAAAGACCAGGATCTGTTGGCAGGCGACATCACCATGGGCACCGTAATGCTCAAGGTGGGGGACATGGCGAACATGACCAAGTACTACCAGAACGCGCTGGGCTTGGATCCTGTTGCGGAAGGTCTCGGCGGCGTGTATCTGGGCCGCGGCACCACGCCGCTGGTCCACCTTGCGCCCGCCGCCGGGCTCCAGCTGCCGTCGCGCGGCGAAGCGGGACTGTTCCACACGGCATTCCTTTTCGACAGCCAGTCGGACCTTGCCGCTACTGTTGCCTCTGCGGCCCAAACGGATCCCACGCGTTTCGTTGGCAGCGCCGATCACTTGGTGAGCGAAGCCTTCTATTTCACCGATCCCGAGGGCAACGGCATCGAGCTGTACTTCGACCGGCCCCGCGAACAGTGGGAATGGAACGAGACTGCCACGGGCAAAGAAGTCCACATGGACAGCCTGGCCCTGAACCCCCAGTCCTACCTGCACAGCCACCTCACCGAGGACTCCGTCCGCAAGCAGCGCGACGCTGGCGCGGCCATCGGCCACGTTCACCTGCAGGTTGGCGACACCTCGGTGGCGGAGCAGTTTTACGTCAATACCCTCGGATTCGAGCGCACGGCGGGCTGGCACGGCCAGGCGTTGTTTGTCTCCGCCGGCGGCTACCACCACCATATGGCGATGAACGTGTGGAACAGCCGCGGCGCTGGCCCGCGTAAGGACACCCTGGGCCTGGGGGAGGTGCTGATCCACGTTCCGAACGACGACGAGGTCGGCGCGCTGGCCCAGCGGCTCGCGAGTGCCGGTGTCGGCCATCATCACACCGGTGCGGAGCTTCGGTTTGAGGATCCCTGGCGCAACCAGCTGCGCGTCGCCGTCTCCTGATACTGCGCAGTTTGGCCGCAGCCCCGCGCAGGATAGGGTGAAACCAAATGCATCCAATCCGAGGCGGAGGCGCTATGTCCGGAATTACTGAAGTTTTTGTGGCCACCCACGACGCGGCGGTGCAGCGCGCCGCCGCGCTTGATAAGGCGCTGGAGGCTGTTGGCGAAGGCGGAGCCCAGGTGGAAATTCCGGATGCTCCCCACACGAGGATCAACGGCATCACCGATTGGGAAATCGAACGGTTGGGCCAGTTGGCAGGGCAGGCGGTTCATTCCGTTGGTGACGATGAGCTGGCCATTGCCGACGTCGCCAGCGAGACCCTGTATGTCGCACCGGAGCCGATGGTCCGCGCCTTGGCCGACCTGCTGGCCGAAACGTCCGACGACGGCGCGCCCGTCCTGCCCGACGTCGCCGCCGCGTGGGCTTCCGAAGAGGACATGCCGCTCAATGGCGACGCCGCAGTGGAGTCGGTAAAGCGGATCGGCGAACTCGCTGCGGACGCCGCGGAAGACGGCCGCCAGCAGCTCTATATCTGGAGCGGTACGGAGTCCGTCTGACCGGTATTCGTCGCCGCTCGCAACGTTCCGGGAAGTCGAGTCGCGCGGATTGGGCTGCATCTGGCACAATAGACAGGTACTCGATCTGCGCGGCCCCTCTCTCCGTGCAAGTATCTTGTCCTTTGAACCCCAACCACGGCCCGCCCCACGGGTGCAGACATACGGGTTCGCCCATTTTCAGAACCAGGAGTGACCACTAAAGTGGCCGTAAAGATTCGCCTTAAGCGCCTCGGCAAGAAGTTCTCAGCCCACTACCGAATCGTTGTCATGGATGCCCGCGCCAAGCGCGACGGCCGTGCCATCGAGGAGATCGGACTGTACCGCCCCACCGAGGAGCCGTCGTACATCGACATCAAGTCCGACCGTGCACAGTACTGGCTCGGCGTAGGCGCCCAGCCGTCCGAGCAGGTTGCCGCCCTGCTCAAGATCACCGGTGACTGGCAGAAGTTCAAGGGTATTGAGGGCCAGGAAGGCACGCTCAAGACCAAGGCTCCCAAGGAAGCTTTCGCTGCTCCCGAGAAGGAGTCCGTGATCATCCCCGAGGCCATCACCCCGAAGGCCAAGAAGGAAGAGGCCGCCGACGAAGCCGCTGCAGAAGCGCCGGCTGAAGAGTCTGCCGACGAAACCGCAAAGGCTGAGTAAATGCTGGCTGAAGCGCTCGAACACCTGGTCCGTGGCATCGTTGACCGTCCCGAGGACGTCAAGGTCATGGTAAAGACCAACCGCCGCTCAGACATTATTGAGGTGCGGGTCCACCAGGATGATTTGGGCCGCGTCATTGGCCGTCAGGGCCGCACTGCACGCGCACTGCGCACCGTCATCGCCGCACTGGCCGGTGGCGAGCAGGTCCGCGTGGACGTAGTGGATACTGACCGCCGCCGCTGAGCACGCTTCACATCAGTCATCGCATCCGGCCCCGCACCAGATAATGGTGTGTGGGCCGGATGTTTTTGTGCCCCGATTTTCTACCCTCTGACGTAGTTCGACAGGAGATTCCATGCAGGTCCAGGTTGCGCGGATTGGCAAACCCCACGGCATACGAGGCGAGGTCACTGTCCAGGTGATGACGGATGCGCCGGAGGAACGCTTCGTTCCGGGTACCGCCTTTGTCGTTGAGCCGGAGCGGTTGGGGCCGTTGACGATTGAGTCGGCCCGTTGGAACAAGGACATCCTGCTGCTGGGCTTTGCGGAAGTGGTGGACCGGAACGAGGCCGAGGAGCTCCGCGGCGCCAAGCTGTTCGTCGACACGGAAAATGTCGACGACGATGAAGACGCCTGGTACGAACATGAACTGGTCGGCCTGCGCGTGCTGGTGGATGGGCAGGAAGTCGGCAAAGTTGCCGCCCTGAACACCCTTCCCGCCCAGGACCTTCTGGTTGTCACTGCAGCCAACGGCGAGGAAGTTCTGGTTCCCTTTGTAGAACAGATTGTCCCCGAAGTCGACGTAGAGGCCGGTTTCATCCGGGTCACGCCGCCCGCAGGTCTTTTCGAGCTCAACTCGGCCGAGAGCCAAAGCACCCCCGACGACGGCGAAGGGGAGCGCTAAGTGCGCATCGACGTCGTTAGCATTTTTCCCGAATATCTGGCCGCCCTGGAGCTTTCCCTGATCGGCAAGGCACGCCAGGACGGCCTGCTGCAGCTGCACGTGCACGACCTGCGGGAATTCACGACGGACAAACACCGCACCGTGGATGACACGCCGTACGGCGGCGGCGCCGGCATGGTGATGAAGCCCGAGCCTTGGGCGCAGGCCCTCGAATCCGTGCTGCCTGCGGACGAATCCCACCGCCCCGTGCTGATCGTGCCGTCTCCGGCGGGTGAAGTTTTCACACAGGCGGCCGCCCACGAGCTCGCTGAGGAAGAACATCTGGTCTTCGCTTGCGGCCGGTACGAAGGTATCGACGAGCGCGTGCTGGACTGGGCCGAAGAGAGATTTACCGTCCGGCCGATGAGTCTGGGGGACTATGTCCTCAACGGCGGGGAAGTGGCCGTTCTCGCGATGGTGGAGGCCATCGGACGCCTGATTCCGGGTGTGGTGGGTAACCCCGAATCCCTGGTCGAGGAATCGCATTCCGACGGCCTGCTTGAGTACCCCGTGTATACCAAGCCTTCGCAGTGGCGGGACAAAGAGGTTCCCGAGGTGCTGCTCAGCGGCAACCACGCCAAGATCGCCCGGTTTCGGCGCGACGAGCAATTGCTGCGCACTCTCCGCCGTCGCCCGGACCTGATTGCCCGGCTGGATCCAGGCACGCTGGACAAGGCGGACAAGGCGTTGCTCGACAGCCAGGGCTACACCGTTTCGGCGACCGGCATCGTGCCGCACCCAGCTAACCGCTGACCCAAGCCGGTTCAATTGGCGGTGCCCGCCGCGGTGTGGCAAAATGAAGACTTGTGTTTGCTGGGTTCGCGCCTGCCACAGGGGGCGTGGAGCCAACAGCTAGACACACCGGCGTACCATTTCCGGACGCGCCGGTTTATCAGATCTTTCGGTATTGAAGGTCCGGCCGCGCGCCGGAGTCTCAGCCGTGACCAAAGTGGATGACCTGTGGCGTTCACCAGGAGTGATAACAATGCATATCCTCGATTCCGTAGACGCAGCTTCACTGCGCAGCGACGTTCCTGAGTTCCGCGCCGGTGACACCGTCAAGGTCCACGTCAACATCATCGAAGGCAAGAACGCCCGTATCCAGGTCTTCCAGGGCTTCGTGATGGGCCGCCAGGGCGACGGCGTCCGCGAGACGTTCACCGTCCGCAAGGTTTCCTTCGGTGTCGGCGTGGAGCGTACCTTCCCGGTTCACTCTCCGATCATCGACAAGATCGAAGTTCTGACCAAGGGTGACGTTCGTCGTGCCAAGCTGTACTACATGCGCGACCGCCACGGCAAGGCTGCCAAGATCAAGGAAAAGCGCGACTTCGGTACTGCCAAGTAGCATCCCTTTTCTTAGGGCAGCTTGAACTAAGTGGTGCAAGAAATTCCAGTTCCCCGGGCCTCATCCGGGGAACATGCAAAACGCCGGTCCGGATTCCCGGGCTGGCGTTTTGTCTTAGCTGTGCTCGCTGCGGCAATCGTGCTCAGCGCCGTGGTGCGCGCTACCCTGATCGACGTTTACTACATTCCCTCGGATTCGATGGAGCCGCTGCTGGATAGCGGTGACCGGGTACTGGTCTCCAGAACGGATTATGCCTTTGGACCCATCGAGCGGGGCGACCTGGTGGTTTTCGACGGCCGAGGCTCCTTTGCGCCCTTCGACAGCGGGAACCCCGCCTACGTGGACGCTTTGCTCGGGCTGGGGCAATGGTTTGGTCTCGTCGGCAGCGATACCGTTTACGTGAAGCGGGTCATCGGGCTTCCGGGCGACACGGTGGAGTGCTGTGCTCCGGACGGCCGGCTCATGATAAATGGGGAAGCGGTTACGGAAGAGTACGTGTATCCCGGAGATGCCCCCAGTGAACAGGAATTCTCGGTTGAGGTGCCGCACGATAGGTTGTGGTTGATGGGGGACCACCGGTCAATCTCAGCAGATTCGCGTGTACTGCTCGGTGCGCCCGGCGGCGGTATGGTTCCCTTGGAAAGGGTAATCGGAAGGCCGATGGAAATCGTCTGGCCGCTGGAACGGTCCGGCCCGCTGGAGCGGACCGCTCTTGGCATCGATCCCGAAACGGACAAAGGAAAGTGAACATGGAGCAGGCGGCAGGCAAACGGAAAAACCCGGTTCTGGCCTGGCTGCGCGAAATCGCGGTCATTGTGGCTGTAGCCCTGTTGTTGTCGTTCCTGATTAAGACCTTCCTGTTTCGGGCCTTCTACATCCCGTCCACTTCCATGGAAAACACCTTGGAGGTCAACGACCGCATTTTCGTCAATCTGCTGGTGCCCCAGCCGTTCAGTCTCAACCGCGGGGACGTTGTTGTCTTCGAGGACGACCTCAGCTGGCTGCCTCCGGCGGAAACGAACGACGGCGATGGCTGGTTCCAGCAGGCCCTCACTTTTGTTGGGCTGCTGCCGGACAGCTCGCAGCAGCATCTGGTCAAGCGCGTGATCGGTGTCAGCGGCGACCGGGTGGTCTGCTGCGATGCAGACGGACGGATTACCGTGAACGGGTATCCGCTCAATGAGCCCTATCTGCATCCGGAATCCGACAACGCACGCCAGCCCTTCGACGTCGTTGTTCCCGAGGGTAAAATCTGGGTCATGGGGGATAACCGGAACCACTCGGCCGATTCCCGTGAACACCGCGACGAGGAATCCGGCGGATTCATTGACATTGACGCGGTGGAAGGCAGGGCCGCCGTGATCGCCTGGCCGTTGGGCCGGATGAGTGTGCTGGGCAGCTATCCGGAGGTGTTCGACGCCGTCCCGGCGCCTGATGGAGCGAACCCCGGCCAGGAGTCGGGCTCAGTGGAGGAAACCGAACCGGCACAGGGGGCCAGCCGATGACGCCGAAGGACGCGCATCTGCGCTTCGAGCGTTCGTTCAAGACGCAGGGGCACCGGTTGATCGCCGGTGCGGATGAAGTTGGCCGTGGAGCCTTGGCCGGCCCCGTCTCCGTGGGCATGGTCCTGATCGACGCCACCACGGCAAAGGCACTCAAAGGTGTGCGCGACAGCAAACTGCTCAGCGCCGCGGACCGTGAAGCTCTCGTACCGGTGATCCGGACCTGGGCCGCTGCCTACGGCGTTGGCCATGCTTCCCCTGCAGAGATTGACGGCCTGGGGCTGATGGCGGCACTGCGCTTGGCCGGAACCCGCGCCTGGCTGCAGGTTCTTGCCGTAGCACGGCCGGATGTCGTGATCCTCGACGGTAACTATGACTGGCTCTCGGCACAGCCGCAGGCATCGCTCTTCGAGGTATCCGACGGCGCCGGGTGCGACGCGCCAGTGCACACAAAGATCAAGGCCGATCTGCAGTGCCTTAGCGTGGCCGCCGCCAGTGTCCTGGCCAAGGTGGAACGCGACGCAATGATGATAAAGCTTGCCGACGAGTACCCGGCGTATGGCTGGGAGGCCAACAAGGGCTACGCTACGGGCAGCCATCGGGCTGCCATTCTGGACAAGGGTCCTTCAAGCCAGCACAGGCAGAGCTGGCGGCTTACGCCGGACAGCCCGGCCATGGCCGCCGTTGAACTGAGCGGAGCAGAACCGCTCTGACCGGTTCTCCACCCGCCGAAATCGCCTCCAAGAGGGTCGACGTCCGGCAGGGAACACAGACCTACCCGAACTGCGAGAAGATGGTGGCATGAGCGCCGAAGATCTTGAGAACTATGAAACGGACATGGAGCTGCAGCTCTATCGCGAATACCGCGACGTTGCGGGTCTGTTCAGCTACGTTGTGGAGACCGAGCGGCGGTTCTACTTGGCCAACCACGTTGATCTGCAGGCCCGCTCCGCCGATGGCGAAATCTACTTCGACCTGACCCTGCAGGATGCCTGGGTCTGGGACATTTACCGCTCGGCACGTTTCGTCAAAAAGGTTCGCGTGCTGACCTTCAAAGATGTGAACATCGAAGAGTTGACCAAGACCGATGACCTGACGCTGCCCAAGGACGCAGACCTCGGCAACTAGCGTTTTCCCCGCCTGCCTACGGCCCAGTGGATATTGCACTTTTCCTGCACAGCAATCACGGTCAGGTTCAACGTCCACATAACACTCTTGGCCTCTGTCCCGTGGCGGTCCGTGCCGCAACGCTGGGGGTATGAGAGCCAAAGACAAACTGGGAAAAGACGGCGAGGACCTGGCCGCCAGGTATTTGGAGCAATCCGGGCAGCGGGTCGTGGACCGGAATTGGCGTTCCGGCACGGGGGAGATCGACATCGTTGCACTGGAAGGTGCGACCGTTGTCGTTTCCGAGGTCAAAACGCGGCGGAGTCCGGACCACGGGCATCCGCTCGAGGCGATTACGCCTGCCAAGGTGCAGCGGCTGCAGATTCTCACCCTGCAATGGTTGCGTGCGCACGGCATGTCGGGCGCCGGGTACCGGATCGATGCCGTAGCCATTCTCCATGACGGGCAGACCCCTCCAGTCATCGAGCATGTGAAGGCCGTGGGCTGATGGGACTGGGCAGAACATTTTCCGTGGCACTGGTCGGCCTGTGTGGGCACATGGTCGAAGTGGAAGCCGACATAGGCCAGACCCTCCCGGCATTTGTCCTTCTCGGCTTGCCGGACGCGTCGCTGAATGAGGCGAAGGACCGGATCAAGGCGGCGGCCAAGAACGCCGGAATCCCGTTGAGCCGGCGCAAAATCACCGTGAACCTGATTCCGGCCTCCTTGCCGAAGAAGGGCTCGGGCTTCGATCTGGCAATCCTGATGTCCGCCCTGCAGGCAGCCGGTGATGTCCGGCCAAGCGGCGGGACAGTGTTCCTCTCCGAGCTGGGGCTTGACGGCAGGCTGAGGCCCATCCGGGGAGTATTGCCCGCCGTCATGGCAGCCGTTGATGACGGCCACCCAGAGGTCGTTGTGGCGGCGGCCAACCGGGCGGAAGCGGAACTGGTTCCCGGCGTCAAGGTCCGGAGTTATGGAACTCTGGCTGAATTGCTGCTTGCCTATGGCGCGGATCCGGTCCCGCTGCTGCTCCCATTGGACGGGGCAGAAGAAACGCCGGCCGGGCACGGGAGCCCATCAGCCGGTGATTGCCGCGAACCCGACATGGCAGACATCACGGGCCAGCACGAAGCCAGGACTGCCATGGAGGTTGCCGCCGCCGGCGGGCATCACATCATGCTTGTCGGGCCGCCCGGGGCAGGCAAGACGATGCTCGCGGAGCGCCTGCCCGGTCTGCTGCCTGACCTGCCGGACCATCACGCCTTGGAAGTCACGGCAGTCCATTCGCTGAGCAATACAGCCGCGCATTTGACCCAGTTGCTGCGGCGTCCGCCATTCGAAAACCCACATCACACGGCCACCACTGCTTCCATCATCGGCGGCGGTTCCGGAGTCCCGCGTCCCGGGGCCGCATCCCGGGCACACCGCGGCGTCCTCTTCCTCGACGAGGCGCCCGAATATGACCGCGCCGTACTGGATGCGCTGCGACAGCCGCTGGAGAGCGGGAACCTCGTGCTCCACCGGGCAGCGGGGACGGCTGCCTATCCTGCCCGGTTCCAGCTGGTGCTGGCCGCAAATCCCTGTCCCTGCGGGATGGCCAGCGGCAAAGGACTGGAGTGCAGCTGCACGCCCATGCAACGCCGCCGGTACTTCGGCAAGTTATCCAAACCCCTGATAGACCGTATAGATCTTCAGCTGCGGCTCAAGCGGCTGTCGCTGGCCGACATGGCCGGTGCTGCGGAGCAGGAAGCGAGCCGTACCGTTGCGGCACGGGTGCACGAAGCCAGGCGGGCCCAAAGGGAGCGGCTGGGACGTTGGGGGCACGAATTGAATTCTGAAGTCTCAGCCGAGCTACTCAAGACCGAGCTGAGGCTTTCGCGCACGGCAACGGTTGACCTCGACAAGGCCATGGAGCGCGATGTGCTGACCGGCCGGGGTTATGCCCGGGTGCTCAGAGTGGCTTGGACCATGGCCGACCTGGCCGGCCTGGCGGTTCCCGGTCGAGACTGCGTCAGCACGGCGCTGGCTTTCCGCCAACAGGTAGGTGCGGCATGATGACGACAACTACGCGGGCCGCCGACCGCAGGGCGCGGGCGGCCTTATCACGGCTCATGGAGCCTTCGGACTGGGTGGGACTCGCCCTTGTCGCGGCCGTTGGTGCCCTGGATGGGCTGCGTATCGCTACAGGCGAGGTGAAACCGGGGCCGGAGCTGCAGGGTGAGCTCTACCGCCTGCTGAACCGGGAGCAGTCACGCAGCCAGCAGGGAATGCTTTCCGAGGCCCTGCAGCGCTGGCAGCCGCGTGTTAAGGATCTGGACCCGGATCGGGACCTAGCCACGATCGAGCGCCTGGGTGGGAATGTACTGGTGCCAGGCGATGAGTCTTGGCCACTGGCACTGGCTGATCTGGAACTCGCAGAACCGCTGTGCCTGTGGATTCGCGGGCAATACTCAGGCGGAATTCCCCCAGCAGAACGCACCGTAGCCCTGGTCGGTTCAAGGGACAGCACGAACTACGGCAACTCGGCTACCGGCGACCTGGCAGCGGGCCTGACGCAGAAGGGCTATTGCGTGGCTTCCGGAGGTGCCTACGGCATCGACGCCCAGGCTCATCGGTCCGCCTTGGCAGCCGCGGAGCCAGGGCAGTGGCCAGCTACCGTTGCCATTATGGCGTGCGGACTGGACCGCTACTATCCGGCGGGGAATGAGGAACTGCTCCGAACCGTGGCCAGCCGAGGTCTTCTGCTTTCCGAGCTGCCGCCGGGGGCCGCGCCCACGCGCTGGCGGTTCCTGCAGCGCAACCGTTTGATCGCCGCACTGGCCGGTACCACTGTTGTCGTAGAAGCCCGGTGGCGCTCGGGAGCCCTGAACACGGCGCACCATGCTGCAGGACTGGGCCGTCCGGTCGGCGCAGTACCGGGATCCATTTACTCGGCGAACTCGGCAGGCACGCACCGGCTGCTGCGGGACGGCAGTGCAGTCTGCGTAACCGACGCTGCGGAAGCCGCTGAATTAGCGGGACCCCTTGATGCCGGGGCGGCCGCAGAGCAACAGGCGCCACTGTCCGATCATGATGGTCTAAGCGTGGAGGACCTGCTCCTGCTGGACGCACTGCCCGTGAGGCAGGGAACCACGGTCGAGAAGCTTTCGGCTGTAGCCGGGTTGCCCCTGAGGGCGGTGCTGGCGGGGCTCGGCCGGCTGGAAATCATGTCCCTTGCCCAGCAGGATTCGTCGGGTTGGCGGCGGCACCGGCGGGGCTGAATGCTGGGTAGTCGTCGCTTCCTAAATCCTGCCGGCGCCTAACGTGTGGCGTCTTGAGTTCGCGACCGGGATCGAGGACAGTGGAACGATGAATGCTCGTGAGACGCCGCAAGCTGCATTGGGCCGGCCATGGCCGGAAAGCTTCAGCTTAGCGTTCAACGGGTTTGAAAAGTACCTGACTGCCGAGCGTGCTCATTCTGAACACACCACACGTGCCTACCTGGCCGACCTCCAACAGCTCTTCAACTTCGCGGCGGACAACTCCGTAACAAATTTAAGTGGAATCAGTCTGCTGACTTTACGCGCCTGGCTGGGCGGTATGAATGCCGACGGCCTGGCCCGGTCCAGCATCGCCCGCCGTGCCGCTGCCGCCCGAATGTTTACCGCTTGGGCACTGCGCGAAGAACTGATAGGAAGCGATCCGGCAGTGCGGCTGCAGGCCCCCAAACGCCAACGGACGCTGCCCCACGTCCTGCAGCGGCGCCAGGTGGATCAACTGTTCTCGACCCTGGCTGCGGAAGCAGCCGAGGGGCAGCCCGTTCCGCTGCGGGATCGGGCGCTGATCGAACTTCTCTACGCCACAGGAATTCGTGTTGGGGAGTTGTCCGGACTGGACATTGACGACCTTGACCAGGACCGCAGGCTGGTACGCGTGCTGGGTAAGGGCAATAAGGAGCGAGCTGTTCCCTATGGCGTTCCTGCCGCAACTGCGTTGGACGACTGGCTTCGCCGCGGTCGGGGAGCACTTGCCACGGATGCCAGTGGTCCGGCGCTGTTTCTGGGCCGCCGGGGAAAACGGATCGACCAGCGGCAGGTGCGGGACGTTTCCGCACGCTTGTTTGCTGGACTGGGCGACACCGCGGCCACCAGCCCGCACGCATTGCGCCACAGTACCGCTACGCATCTTCTCGACGGTGGAGCGGACCTCCGTGCCGTCCAAGAGATTCTTGGCCATGAGTCCTTGGCGACTACACAGATCTATACCCACGTCTCGGTGGATCGTCTGCGAGCAAGCTATAAGCAGGCGCATCCGCGTGCCTAATGCTTGCGATGAATGGCAACTCGGTAGTTACGCTGGCGGAATTCCTGGACATGCGGCAGAATGAGTCACATAATCCATCGGGTTGACGAAATACTAAGAGAAGTATCGTTGAATCAACCTGAGCAATAGCAGCGTCGGAATCAGATAACTGTCCGTGGGCTGAAGGTCGTTGGGGAAGACGTACCTACAGCAAATTGGAGGATGGGATGTCTGTTGTGATGACGCGTGGTGTGCTGTTTGTGCATTCGGCGCCTACAGCGCTATGCCCCCACATCGAGTGGGCCGTCGGATCCGTCGTGGACAAGCGAACGGATCTTGACTGGACCCCTCAACCTGCTGCGCCCGGAATGTTCCGGGCCGAACTCTCGTGGATCGGTCCACAGGGGACAGGTTCTATGTTGGCGTCCGCCTTGCGTGGCTGGGCCCACCTGCGTTATGAGGTGACAGAAGAGCCGAGCCCCGGCGTCGATGGCGGCCGCTGGTCGCATACGCCCGAACTCGGCATATTCCACGCGGCAACAGATGTACATGGCAACATCATGGTTTCGGAAGACCGCATCCGCTATGCCTATGAGACGGGTGCCGGTGATCCGGCAGCGGTCTACCATGAGCTCTCCCTCGCGCTGGGCGAGGCTTGGGACGAAGAGCTGGAACCTTTCCGGCATGCAGCCGAAGGCGCGCCCGTCCGGTGGCTTCACCAAGTCGGCTGACACTTCTGCATCAAACGTCTTCGCCGCTCATCCAACAGCAAAGCAAAGGAGAGGCTGCCCAGCGAATCGCTGGGCAGCCTCTCCTTTGCCAATCGACGGCAGGGATTTCTGCTCCCGTACGGTCAGGCGTTCCGGAATACGACGACGGCGTTGTGTCCGCCGAAACCGAAGGAGTTGTTCAGCGCCACAATGTCGCCGCTCGGCAAATCCCGGGCGGAGGTCACGACGTCCAGCGGGATCTCCGGATCCTGGTTATCGAGGTTGATGGTCACAGGTGCCTTGCGTTCGTACACAGCAAGGGCCGTCATGACAGATTCAACGGCGCCCGAGGCACCCAAGAGATGTCCGGTCTGTGACTTGGTCGCCGAGACCGAGACATTGTCCACCTGACTGCCTAGCGCAGCCTTGAGTGCTGTGTACTCGGGTTTGTCGCCGACCGGGGTGGAGGTGGCGTGAGCGTTGACGTGGACCACGTCTACGGCCTGAGCGCGAGCGTCAAACATGGCTGCCTTGAGTGCCCGGGTCGCTCCAAGGCCTTCCGGATCCGGGGCAGTGATGTGGTAGGCATCGGCGGTGACTCCGGAGCCGGCAAGTTCGGCATAGATACGGGCGCCGCGGGCCAGGGCGTGTTCCTCGGCTTCGAGGACAAGCGCGCCGGCTCCTTCGCCCATGACGAATCCGTCGCGGTCCAGATCGTACGGCCGTGAGGCGTGCTCAGGGTCGTCGTTACGCTTGGAGAGCGCCTGCATGGCGCTGAAGGCGGCAATCGGCATGGCATGGATGGCAGCTTCGGCGCCGCCGGTCATGACGACGTCGGCCTTGCCGGCGCGGATGAGATCAACCCCCAAGGCGATGGCTTCGGTGCCGGAGGCGCAGGCGGAAACAGGAGTGTGGGCGCCGGCGCGGGCACCCAGATCCATGCTCACCGCTGCTGACGGGCCGTTGGGCATCAGCATGGGCACGGTCATCGGCAGAACCCGGCGGGGGCCCTTTTCCCGGAGGGTGTCCCAAGCGTCCAGCAGCGTCCAGACGCCGCCGATACCGGTAGCGAAGGCCACGGCTAGCCGGTCGTGGTCGATCTCCTCGATGCCCGAATCCTTCCAGGCTTCACGGGAGGCGACCACGGCGAACTGCGTGGAGGGATCCATCCGCTTGGCCTCGACACGGGTCAGTACTTCGTCCGGTTTATTCGAGGCCCGGCAGGCAAAGGTCACGGGGAGTTCGTAGCGGGCTACCCAATCGTCTTCAAGGGTACGGGCGCCTGACACGCCCTTGAGAGCGTTCTTCCACATCGTGGGGACGTCGCCGCCGATGGGCGTGGTGGCGCCAAGGCCGGTGATGACTACTTTGCGTGCCATTTACTTATTCTCTCCAAGGGTGTGGGGCAAAAAATGCAAGAGTCGGCGGCCGGACCGATTTCCATCCGGCCGCCGGTCCCTGTGAAGGGAAAACTTACGCCTGGGCGTTGGCGATGAAGTCCACGGCGTCGCCGACGGTCTTGAGGTTCTTGACCTCTTCATCCGGGATGCGGACGCCGAACTTTTCCTCGGCGTTGACGACGATCGTCATCATGGAGATGGAGTCGATGTCCAGATCATCGGTGAAGGACTTGTCCAGCTCGACAGCCTCGGGGGCGAGCCCGGTTTCCTCGTTAACGATTTCGGCCAGGCCTGCCAGGATTTCTTCGTTGCTAGCCATTGAAGGCTCCTTTTCTTATGGTGCCGGCACGGTGTCCGGCCGGGGTTGTCAAACCGCTGAATACGGCTTGGAATGGAAAACTGTTCACATGCAGGGGAAAATGCAGCGGAACGACTGCGATACTACGGCAGAACGACGACCTGTGCACCGAAGACCAGCCCCGCACCGAAGCCGATCTGCAACGCCAGGCCTCCGCTGAGCTGGGGGTTTTCCTGCAGCAGCCGGTGCGCGGCCAGCGGGATGGACGCCGCGGACGTGTTCCCGGCGTCTGCGATGTCGCGGGCAACCGCAACACTATCCGGAAGCTTAAGCTGCTTGATCATTTCGTCGATGATGCGCATATTGGCTTGGTGCGGGACGAACGCGGCCAGCTCTTCCGGCTTGACCCCGGCCTCGTCCATGGCGCGCTTGGCAACCTTCGCCATTTCCCACACGGCCCAGCGGAAGACCGACTGTCCGTCCTGCCGCAAGGTGGGCCACAGCTTCTTGCCGTCCTCGGTCCGTTCTTCGGCAGCTGCGGAGAGAGAGCCTGCGGCCTCTGCCGCCAAGGACAGCTCCCGCACGTCGTTCAGCGAATGGGTCATGCCGATGACGTCCCACTTGCTCCCGTCCGAGCCCCAGACCGACGGTCCGATGCCGGGTGTGTCGGAAGGGCCGATAACAACGGCGCCTGCACCGTCGCCGAGCAGGAAGGAGATGGTCCGTTCGGAGTTGTCGATTACGTCCGAGAGCTTCTCGGCTCCTACCACCAGAACGTATTCGGCCGCGCCGGAACGGACCAGGGCGTCGCCCTGGGCAATGCCATAGCAGTAGCCGGCGCAGGCAGCGGAAATATCGAATGCCGGCGCGGGCGTTGCCCCCAGCCGGTCTGCCAAGGCAGCAGCGGCCGACGGCGTGGCGTACGGGTGCGAGACTGTCGAGACGATGACGGCCCCGAGCTGGGAGGCTTCTATGCCGGCCTTCTGGAGTGCTTCATTGGCAGCGCCCTCGGCCATGTCCACAACGGAGGTGTCCGCTCCGGCACGGTGGCGCGTCACAATTCCGGTCCGCTGGCGGATCCATTCGTCCGAGGACTCAATCCACTGGCAGACATCGTCGTTCGTGACGATGACATCGGGCCGGAAGGCTCCCATACCGAGGATGCGGGAATGTTCGCGCAGTTGTGACTGGCGCATGACGGGGGTGCTCACTGGTGGATGTCTCCAGACTTATGTTCATTGGTAAGTGCGACGCCGGCCGGTGTCTGCTGTGTATGCTCGGCGATGAAGGCACGGGCCTGTTCGAGCTGGTCGGGGGATTTCAGGGCCATTGTAGCGACACCCTTCATGCCGCGCTTCGCCAGCCCCGTCAGTGTCCCCGCCGGCGGTAGTTCAAGTAGGCCGGTCACTCCCACGGAGAGCAGTTCTTCCATGCACAGATCCCAGCGGACGGGCCTGGAGACCTGGGCGATCAGACTGTCCAGGTTCTGCTCGCCGCCGGCAACCGGTTCGCCGTCGTAGTTGGACAGCAGCGTCAGCGCCGGCGAAGCCGGGGAAAGCTGCGGACGCAACCCTTCCAGGACGCCGACGGCGGGCGCCATGTGTTCGGTATGGAAAGCGCCAGCCACCTTCAGCGGGACGACGCGGGCCTTGGCCGGTGGGTTATCTGCCAGCTTCTGGAGTTGGTCAAAGGTGCCGGCTGCCACGATCTGCCCGCCGCCGTTCGCGTTCGCGGGGGTGAGCCCCGCAGCGTCGATAGCTGCGAGGACTTCCGCCTCGGCTCCGCCGAGCACTGCGCTCATACCTGTCGGCGTCTGGGCCGCGGCCTGGGCCATCGCATTGGCGCGTTCGCGGACGAAGGCCATCGCATCGTTTTCCGTCAGGGCGCCGGCGATTGCCGAGGCCGTAATCTCGCCGACGGAATGTCCGGCTACAACCGTGGAAAGATCCAGCGGCTCGTCCGCGGTCAGCGCTCTGGCCGCAATGAGACCAGCCGCGACGATCAGCGGCTGGGCGATGGCTGTGTCCTTAATGGTCTCTTCGTCGGAAGTGGTTCCATGGGCTACGAGGTCCAGCTTCGCAATGTCGCTGAGCAAGCTCAGGTGCTCAGCGACGCCGGGGACGTCTAGCCAAGGGGAGAGGAATCCTGGGGTCTGGGAGCCCTGGCCCGGGCAGACAATTGCAAGCACTTATCCAGCTTTCCAAAGAGGTTGGGTTTCTTAGGGTGTTTTGGCAAACGAAGCTCGCCTGATCCCTTTGTAGGAAGTCTACAAGGACAGGTTGTTACTGCCGAGTAGGCGCGCGCTCTTGGGCGGGCCGCGCCGCGGCCACCAGACGGCCAACAACGAGGGCTGTTTGCAGAACGAACGCCTCGCGGGGGAGCAGCGGATCCCAGCCGGTCACGTCACACACTCTCCGCAGACGGTACCGCACGGTGTTCGCATGGACGAAGAGTTCCCTGGCGGTCGCCTCCAGGGAATGGCCGAGAGACAGGTAGCTGGAGAGCGTTTCGCTGAGTCCGTTTCCGGCGTTGACCAGCGGCACGTAGATGTACTTGTACAGATCGCGGCGTGCGGCGTCGTCTCCCGACATGACACGTTCGGGCCACAGATCGTTTGCCGCCACGGGACGTGGCGCGCCTGGCCATGCCCGGGCGGCCGAGAGGCCGGCGAAAGCTGCCTGCGCCGACATACTCGCGTCCACCAGCGATTTGGTTTCCGGTCCGTAGACAACGGGGCCGGGGCCGAACAGTTCGCTGAGCCGGATGAAGGCCGTGCCCTGGTCTGAGATGCCGCCCAGTACCAGAATCAGCCTCTCGCCCTGGATCCCCACCAAGGTGTCGTCGGCAAACCGTGAACTGGCCCGGCGGATTTCGGCGACGAACGATGGGCTTGGTTCCGGCGGGGAGCTGCCGACCATGACGGTAATCCTGCCGGCGGACTTCCAGCCGACGGCGGCGATACGAGAACGCAACGCGTCCGAGCTCTCGCCACGCAGGATGGCGTCCACGACAAGCGCCTCCAGCCTTGTGTCCCAAGCGCCGCGGGTCTCGGCGGCACGAGCGTAGACGTCTGCTGCGGCGAAGGCCACCTCCCGGGAATACCTTAGGACCGCCTCACGCAGCGATGCTTCGTCGCTGCCGCCCGCCAAGTCGCTGACCTGGTCCTCCACGGCTTCAACCACAACCCGGATCAGCTGCAGGGCGCGTTGCAGGCTGATTGACCGGGTAAGTTCGGTCGGAGCGGTGCCGAAAACGTCATTCATGACCCAGGCAGGCGATGCCGGCCGTTCATACCAGGTCACGAAGGAGGCGATACCTTTTTGTGCAACCAGCCCCAGCGCGGCCCGCTCGTCGGGACGAAGACTGCGGTACCAGGGCAGCTCGCTTTCCAGCCGCTTGAGCGTAGTAGTAGACAATGCGCCGATTTTCGACCTGAGCCGGTCAAGGGTGGCAGCGGTAGCTGGCGGCTGCTTGCTTGAGGACGGCCTGGCGCCGCGAGCCGTGGTTTTCGGCGACGCTTGCGGGGCCGGGGTTGCGGCGTTGGTCCGGGGCTGGGGCATGCCTTGAGCATACGCACTCGGCGGCCTGCGCTCCATTCGTTCTTTTGTGCGGTTCCTACTAAAACTGCAGGAACTGTTCCCGCGGCCGACGCGGGTCGGGGAGATAAAAAAGCAGCGGGACTCCTTCCGGAGGTCCCGCTGCTTTTCCCGCTCATGCCGCTTGGTCAGGAATCGCCGCCGGCGTTTCCGGACGTCCCGGCCGTAACGTCGTTGAGCTTGTACCGGTCGAAGGCTTCCTTGGGGGCGTTCTGGTCCACCTCGCCACGGCGGGCGAGCATTTCCAGGGCGCGGACCACGATCGAGTGGCTGTCGATCTTGAAGAACCGGCGGGCGGCTGCACGGGTATCGGAGAAGCCGAAGCCATCCGCACCGAGCGTGGCGAACTCATGAGGCAGGAACTGGCGGATCTGGTCCGGCACGGCCTTCATGTAGTCGCTGACGGCCACGATGGGTCCGGTAGCACCCTCGAGTTGTTGCGTGACGAACGGCTTGCGCGGCTCGGAGCCTGGGTTAACGAAGGCTTCTTCCTCCGCCGCCAGGCCGTCCCTGCGCAGCTCGGCCCAGGACGTGACGGACCATACGTCGGCGGAGACACCCCACTCGTCGGCGAGGATCTGCTGCGCCTCCAGGGCCCACGGCACCGAGACGCCGGAAGCCAGCAGTTGGGTCCTGGGACCGTCAACCTTGGCCGGCGCCAGCAGGTAGATGCCCTTGAGCAGACCTTCGACGTCGAGCTCTTCGGGCTCTGCCGGCTGCAGGATCGGTTCGTTGTAGACCGTTAGGTAGTACATGACGTTCGGATCCTTGGAATCCGGTCCGTACATGCGCTCCAGGCCGGACTTCATGATGTGTCCGATTTCGTAGCCGTACGCGGGATCGTAGGTGATGACCGCCGGGTTGGTCGAAGCGAGCAGCGGCGAATGGCCGTCGGCGTGCTGCAGGCCTTCTCCGGTGAGCGTGGTCCGGCCGGCGGTGGCGCCGATAATGAAGCCACGGGTCATCTGGTCCCCGGCGGCCCAGAAGGAATCACCGGTGCGCTGGAAACCGAACATCGAGTAGAAGATGTAGATCGGAATCAGCGGTTCGCCGTGGGTGGCATAGGCGGTTCCTGCTGCCGTGAAGGCTGCGGTGGAACCGGCCTCGTTGATGCCCGCGTGCAGGATCTGCCCGGAAATCGACTCCTTGTAGGCCAGGACCAGGTCGCGGTCCACGGACAGGTAGTTCTGGCCCTTGGGGTTGTAGATTTTCGACGTCGGGAAGAACGAGTCCATGCCGAAGGTACGGGCTTCGTCCGGCACAATCGGGACAACCCGCTTGCCGAAGTCCTTGTCCCGCATCAGATCCTTCAGCAGACGCACGAAGGCCATCGTGGTCGCGGCCATCTGCTTGCCGGAGCCGCGCTTGGCAACTTCGTAGGCCTTGTCGTCAGGCAGATGGATCGGCTCCGCGGTGTTCCGCCGCTCCGGCACGTAACCGCCCAGAGCCTTGCGCCGCTCCTGCAGGTACTGGATCTCGGGGGAGTCCTGTCCTGGATGGTAGTACGGCGGCCGGTACGGGTCGGCTTCGAGCTGCTCGTCGCTGATCGGGATCCGCAGGTGGTCGCGGAACTGCTTCAGATCATCCAGGGTCAGCTTCTTCATCTGGTGGGTCGCATTGCGGCCCTCGAAGTGGGTGCCCAACCCGTAGCCCTTGACCGTGTGCGCGAGGATGACCGTCGGCTTGCCCTCGAACTCGGTGGCAGCCTTGTAGGCGGCGTAGACCTTGTGGTAATCGTGGCCGCCGCGCTTGAGGTTCCAGATCTCCTCGTCGGAAAGGTGGGACACCATTTCCTTGGTCTGCGGGGTCTTGCCGAAGAAGTGCTCGCGGACGAACCCGCCGGACTCGGCCTTGTAGGTCTGGTAGTCGCCGTCCGGGGTCCCGTTCATGACGTCCACCAGGGCGCCGTCCTTGTCGGCGGCCAGCAGGGGATCCCACTCACGGCCCCAAACAACCTTGATGACATTCCAGCCCGCGCCGCGGAAGAACGCTTCGAGCTCCTGCATGATCTTGCCGTTGCCGCGCACCGGGCCATCAAGGCGCTGGAGGTTGCAGTTGATGACAAAGGTGAGGTTGTCGAGGTTTTCGTTGGCGGCCAGCTGGAGCAGGCCGCGGCTTTCCGGCTCGTCCATTTCGCCGTCGCCGAGGAAGGCCCAGACATGCTGGTCCGAGGTGTCCTTGATGCCGCGGTTGTGCAGGTAGCGGTTGGACTGCGCCTGGTAGATGGCGTTCATCGGGCCGATACCCATGGAGACCGTCGGGAACTCCCAGAATTCCGGCATCAGCCGGGGGTGCGGGTAGGACGAGAGTCCGTGGCCGGCCTTGGATTTCTCCTGCCGGAAACCGTCCAGGTCCTCTTCGCTCATGCGGCCTTCGAGGAAGGCGCGGGCATACATGCCGGGCGAAGCGTGTCCCTGGAAAAAGACGTGGTCGCCACCGCCGGGGTGGTCCTTGCCGCGGAAGAAGTGGTTAAGTCCGACTTCATAGAGGGTGGCGGCGCCGGCGTAGGTAGAGATATGCCCACCGACGCCGATGTCGGGCCGCTGCGCGCGGTGCACCAGCACCGCCGCGTTCCAGCGCAACCAGGCACGGTACTTGCGTTCGATTTCTTCCTTGCCCGGGAACGCGGGTTCCTGGTCGGCGGGAATGGTGTTGACGTAGTCCGTGGTGGTGACCATGGGCACGCCGACGCTCTGGGCGCCCGCTCGTTGCAGCAGGGAGCGCATGATGAACTGTGCGCGCTCGGTGCCTTGGGACTGAATCAGCTGGTCCAGCGATTCGATCCATTCCGCGGTTTCCTCAGGATCGCGGTCCGGGAGCTGGTTTGTCAGCCCGCTCAGGATGTGCGAGGTATCTTCTCCTGCGCTCACGTCCAACCTCTCTTATGTGCAGATTGTGTCTGCGCCGTGCATAGTCAAGCGTCCCGGCCGCTCTTACGGCGGGCAATGTCTCCGGCTTCAAGCGGAGGCATTGGTTGCTGAATCCCGAGGCAGTCCGGGTTGGACGCGCACGGATATTCTTCGTGCAACTCTAGCCGCTCATAGTGCCATAGCGTAGCCGCGGTACCGTGCGCGAACCCGTTGATTACGCGGTGGAAGGACGCACTATCACAATTGCGGCAGGGGCTGCCTTTTTCACGTCGTACACTGCGACTGGCTTGATGCATCCGCAAATAGGGTGTTGGCTTGTAGTATCCATTACAGGACCGACCCGGTCCTGTACATGCACGTATGACAGTTGCAAGACAGTTCCAACCAGGAGGAGCACAGTGAGCGAGGCCGAGGCCGCCACGGTTGACAATGTGGCAGGCAAGTTGGGTTTCAAAGACGGAGACCTAATACAGGAGTTCGGCTACGACGAGGATGTGGATTTCGATCTGCGTGCCGACATCGAAGAGTTGACTGGCTCCGAACTGCTCGCCGAGGACGACCAGGATTCCGTAGATGCTGCCATCCTGTGGTGGCGGGACGGTGACGGAGACCTGGTGGACGCGCTGGTGGATTCCCTCACCATGCTGGACGACGGCGGTGTCGTATGGGTCCTGACACCGAAATCGGGACGGGACGGCTACGTTCCGCCGTCGGATATCCAGGAAGCAGCACCCACGGCAGGACTGCACGTCACCACGTCCGCAGGAGTCTCCGATGACTGGGCAGCAGCCCGGCTTGTAAGCAAGAGGAATAAATAACCGTATGAGTTTTCCCACCGTCGGCAAGGCTGCCCCGGATTTTGAGCTGTCCAACCAGTTCGGGGAGCCGATCCGTCTCTCCGAACTCCGCGGCCAGTCGGTCGTTATAGTCTTTTACCCCTTCGCTTTCTCCGGGATCTGCACCGGCGAACTGTGCGCGCTCCGTGACGATTTGGCGTCCTTCAAGGATCAAAACGCGCGACTGCTGGCCGTGTCCGTTGACCATAAGTTCGCGCTGCGGGCCTTTGCCGAGCAGGAAAGCTATGAATTCGATCTGCTGGCCGATTTCTGGCCGCATGGCGGCGTTGCGAAGGCTTATGGCGTGTTCGACGAAGAATCCGGAATGGCAGGACGCGGAACCTTCATCGTGGACGCGGACGGAATCCTGCGCCACGTGATCAATAGCCCTCGTACCCAGGCGCGGGATATTCAGGAGTATCACCGCCTGTTGAAAGAACTTTAGGCAGCTTATGAACCGGGGACGGCTGGACCAGGCTATTGATGCCATGGCCGGCCGTCCTCTTGCTGTCCTCACCGGTGCCGGGCTCAGCACGGATTCGGGCATCCCGGACTACCGGGGGCCGGACTCCGTGCCGCGCAGCCCCATGACTTATCAGCAGTTCGTGTCGGATGACTTGCTGCGGCGCCGGTACTGGGCGCGCAATCATGTCGGCTGGCGCCACATGCACCGCGCCGAGCCCAATGCCGGCCATCGCGCTCTGGCGGCGCTGGAACATGCGGGGCTGCTGACAGGGCTGATCACACAGAACGTGGACCGTCTGCATGAAGTTGCGGGCAGTATCAATGTGATTGACCTGCACGGGCGCTTCGACAAGGTCATCTGCCTGCAGTGCCGCCGGGTAATTGACCGCTCCGCACTCGCGGACCGGTTGGAAGCACTGAATCCCGGATGGCCCGACTCCTCGGCCGATCCCGGCGATGTAGCCCCTGATGCGGACGCCGACGTCGGTGACACGGCGCGCTTTGTCATCGCGGACTGCGAAGTGTGCGCCGGGATGCTGAAGCCGGACTTTGTTTATTTCGGCGAGAACGTTCCCAAGGACCGCGTTGCCGCGGCCTATGCCATGGTCGACCGGGCCGAGGCCCTGCTGGTGGCGGGAACATCGCTGACGGTCATGAGCGGGCTGCGGTTTGTCCGCCATGCCGCCAAAACAGGCAAGCCGGTGGTCATCATCAACCGCGGCAGCACTCGCGGGGATGAACTGGCGGCGGTGAAGCTCGAGGCAGGCGTCTCTGAGAGTCTGGAGAGCCTTGCAGCGGAGCTTCCTGCCCAGTCCGCCGATGATGCAGATGGTGCCAGTGAGTCCAGTTGGCACATCGGACCAGTTATCCGGTAGAGTATTTCCTTGTGATGTTGCGGCGGATAACGCACTGCGGCACTGTACAAAACATCACCATTGGGTCTTTAGCTCAGCTGGTAGAGCGCCACGTTTACACCGTGGATGTCATCGGTTCGATCCCGGTAGGACCCACCCTCGCAGGGTTCCGGCAACGGAGCCCTGCTGTGTTTAACGGCAAAGTGGCGAGTTCCAGGGCGCAGCGTTCAGCTCCTGCATAGGTTGCGCAGAGGCCCCGGCCATGTAGCTGTGGTAGCAAAGATGAAACCGGTTTCCGACCCGAAGGTAGTCAATGCCAAGCATCAAGCGTCGGCCGTTCTTTGCCCTTGTGGGCAGTGCGGCCGCCATCCTCCTTGCCGCGCAGACTGTGGACGTAGCGGTTGACAGCCGGGCCGGGGACGAGGACCTGCAGGCCCAGGCCCTCTCCAGGGCAAGTCAGGTGGAGAATCTCCAGGTGAGCCGCAATGAAGG
The DNA here is from genome assembly GCF_017603825.1 of Arthrobacter crystallopoietes. Classification (NCBI taxonomy): domain Bacteria; kingdom Bacillati; phylum Actinomycetota; class Actinomycetes; order Micrococcales; family Micrococcaceae; genus Crystallibacter; species Crystallibacter crystallopoietes. Next base: position 3,547,186 of record NZ_CP072014.1, on the reverse strand, counting down.
CTCCGGTGCGGATGCGAAGACGCCCGAATCCAGCCTGGATGAGCAGCAATTTTCCGCCGCCATGGATGAGTATGCAGCCGCAACAGGGAAGACGTTCTCCGCCGCGGTGTACGATCCCGCCACGGATGAGACCTGGACCTACAACGCCCGCCAAGGCTACATGGAAGCAAGTGTCGTCAAGGTGTCCATGGTCCTGACGCTGATTCGGCAAGCCACTGAGGAAGGCCGCGGGCTGACTTCCGGTGAGATGGACCTGTCGGCCCGGATGATCCAGTCAAGCGACAATGACGCCACCAACGAGCTCTATCGGAACATCGGCGGCGCCGAGGCTTTGCAGGAGACCTACGACCTGTTGGCCTTGAGGAGCACGGAGGCAGGGCCGCTCTGGGGCGCGTCGACCACCACGGCGGCGGACCAGCTCAAGATCGTCAACGCCGTCATCTATGGAACGGACTGGCTGAATGAAGACCAGTTGGCCTACCTCCGGAAACTCATGAACGGTGTGGAAGCGTCCCAGTACTGGGGAGTGCCTTCCGGCACCACTCATGCCTCCGTGGCACTGAAGAACGGCTGGCTGCAGGACGACGACGGCAAATGGAATGTAAACAGCATCGGCTACGTGAGTGAGGACAGCACGGAGTACGGGATCACCGTTCTCTCGTCAGGCAATCCGGAGATGGAAGACGGTGTCTCGCTGATCGAAGACGTCGCGGGCATCATTCATGACCTCGAACGCAGCGATGCAGCCCGGGGGACTCAGGAGTCCAATTGAGCCCCTGCAATGCCGGCGGGCACCAAGAGTTGGCCGTGCAAAATAGTGCAACGGCTTAACCGCCCGGGCGCTGCCGGACTAGGCTGGAGCGTGGATACCTATCCCGGCTGCCCACGCGAGCAGGCCCGGTCCACGCAAGTAATCAAGCACTGGAGAGTAATGAGCGCACACATCGGTGTGACAGGTCTGGCAGTCATGGGCGCCAACCTGGCACGGAATTTTGCCCGTAACGGTTACACCGTTGCCTTGCACAACCGTTCGGTGGAGAAGACCGATGCCCTGCTGAACCAGTACGGGGATGAAGGCGACTTCGTCCGCACCGAGTCACTCCAGGAGTTGGTGGACTCCCTACAGAAACCGCGCCGCGTGCTGATCATGGTCAAGGCCGGAAAACCGGTGGATTCGGTGATCGAGCAGCTGACTCCGTTGCTTGAAGAGGGCGACATCGTCATCGACGCCGGCAACTCGCATTACGAGGACACCCGCCGGCGCGAAGCCGCATTGGCCGAGAAGGGCCTGCACTTCGTCGGAATCGGAGTCTCCGGCGGCGAGGAAGGCGCCCTGCTCGGTCCGTCCATCATGCCGGGCGGTTCGCGCGAATCCTACGATTCCCTCGGCCCCATGCTGGAAAAGATTTCAGCAAAGTACGACGGCGATCCCTGCTGCCGCTGGATCGGCACCGACGGCGCGGGTCACTTTGTGAAGATGGTCCACAACGGCATCGAATACGCAGACATGCAGGTCATCGGCGAAGCCTTCGACCTGCTGCGGTCCGGCGCAGGCATCGAGCCTGCCGAGCAGGCAGAGATCTTCACCGAGTGGAACAAGGGCGAGCTGTCCTCGTTCCTGATCGAGATCACCGCCGAGGTACTGGCACATACGGACGCCAGGACCTCGAAACCGTTTATCGACGTTGTTGTTGATTCCGCGGGCCAGAAAGGCACCGGGCGCTGGACGGTGGTCTCGGCGCTGGAACTGGGCTCGCCGGTTTCGGGTATAGCCGAGTCGGTCTTCGCCCGCGGCCTGTCTTCCCAGCGGGACCAGCGTGCATTGGCGCAGGACGTGCTGGCCGGCCACGAAGAGCAGGTGCAGGTACCCGAGGGCTTCGTCGAGGACGTCCGCCAGGCGCTGTTCGCGTCGAAGCTGGTCAGCTACGCCCAGGGCATCGACATGCTCACTTCGGCCGCGAAGGAATACGGCTGGGAACTGAAGCTGGACGAAATCGCTTCGCTATGGCGTGCCGGCTGCATCATCCGCGCGGAGCTGCTCGACGACATCATGAAGGCCTACGCCGACGAGGACCGCCCCGCGAACCTGCTGTTCGCCCCGGCCTTTGCCGAAGCCATTGCGGGAGCGGTACCGGCCTGGCGCCGCGTGGTGGCCACCGCCGTGCAGCTGGGCATCCCGGTCCCGGTCTTCTCCAGCTCGCTGGCCTACTATGACGGACTGCGCCGCAAGCGCCTGCCGGCGGCCCTGACTCAGGGCCTGCGCGACCTGTTCGGCGCCCACACCTACCGGCGCGTTGACGCCGAGGGCACCTTCCACACGCAGTGGAGCGGCGATAAGGCCGAGGTCGAGGCTGTCGACACGCACTAACATTCCGAACGGTCCTGCCGGGGCGGCTTGATGGGCCGCTCCGGCAGGACCGCCGGCTTCGGCATGACTACAGCAATTCGGCGCGCGTGTCGGCTGCGGACTTGTCCGAGAGCAGCCCCGGCGGCACGTCCAGGACGGTCACGGCGCCTGCGGATGCGGGGCCGGAAACGCCGAAGGCCCCGGGCTGCCGCAGGAGCAGTCAGGGGCCTTCGGAAGTGAGCAGGTCAGATCCACATAGCCGGATCGATATATTCGGCCGGATCCACGGCCGGCGTCGTTTCCCGCTGCGGATCACGGTGCCGGAACGTCGCTGGAATGCCGGTGATGATGGATTCCGGGGGCGCGTCCTTAACGACGACGGCGTTGGCTCCCACTGCGCTGTCCGCCCCGATGACAACCGGTCCCAGCACTTTCGCGCCGGCCCCGATAACCACGCGGTCTCCGATGGTGGGGTGGCGCTTGACCTTGGCCAGCGAACGGCCGCCGAGCGTGACGCCGTGGTAGATCATGACGTCTTCGCCGATCTCCGCCGTCTCGCCGATCACCACGCCCATGCCGTGGTCTATGAAGAACCGGCGGCCGATCGTGGCACCGGGGTGGATCTCGATGCCGGTCACAAACCGCCCCAGCTGCGAGAGCAGCCGTGCAGGGAAGCGCAGCGACGGATTGGCCCACATCTTGTGCGTCGCCCGGTGGATCCAGATGGCGTGCAGGCCCGAATAGGCTAAGAAGTTCTCTACGGACCCGCGGGCCGCCGGGTCGTGTGACCGGGCGGTCTCGAGATCTTCACGCAGTCGCGCTATGAAACCCATGGAAGCTTTCTGATCGGCGGTAACCGCTGGGCGGTCCGGACAACTTATCCGCGGATGTCGTCGTACAGGATGGTGGAGATGTAACGCTCTCCGAAGTCCGGGACCACGGCCACAATCAGCTTACCCGCGTTCTCCGGGCGCTTGGCGACCTCGAGGGCGGCCCAGACGGCGGCGCCGGCGGAGATGCCGCCGAGGATGCCTTCCTTGATGCCGAGCTGGCGTGCCACGGCCACCGAAGCTTCCGTGGGGGCGTCGAGCACCTCGTCGTAGACATCGGTGTCCAGGATTTCGGGGACGAAGTTCGCGCCGAGGCCCTGGATCTTGTGCGGGCCGGGATTGCCGCCGGTGAGGATGGCGGAATCCTGCGGCTCGACGGCGATGACCTGGACGCCGGGCTTGCGTTCCTTCAGCAGGCGGCCGGCGCCGGTGATTGTGCCGCCCGTGCCGATGCCCGCCACGAAGATGTCCACTTCGCCGTCGGTGTCGGCCCAGACCTCTTCGCCCGTGGTGGAACGGTGGATCGCAACGTTGGCCTGGTTGGCGAACTGCTGCGCCCAGATGGAGTTTTCCGTGGTGGCCACGATTTCCTTGGCCTTTTCAACGGCGCCGCGCATTCCTTCCGAACCCGGGGTCAGCACGATCTCGGCGCCGAAGGCGCGCAGCATGACGCGGCGCTCGGTGGACATGGTCTCCGGCATGGTGAGAATGACCTTATAGCCGCGGGCAGCGCCCACCATGGCCAGCGCAATACCGGTGTTGCCGGAGGTGCCCTCCACAATGGTTCCGCCGGGCTTGAGCGCGCCGGCCCGCTCGGCGGCATCCACAATGGCGACGCCGATCCGGTCCTTGACGCTGTTGGCCGGGTTGTAGAACTCCAGCTTCACCGCGACCTTTGCTGGCAGTCCCTCGGCCAGACGGTTGAGCCGAACCAGGGGAGTGCGTCCAACAAGCTGGGTTACGTCGTCGTAAATACGTGCCATTATTGCTGATTCCTGCCTTTTCCGGCCCATGGCCGATATGGATGTACGCGCAGCGGGCAGTGCTGACACGCCCGGAGCAAAGATAAGTTCAGCCTAGCCAGCGCCTACAGCGCCGGGCTAAGCAGCCAGCCACTGGGCGTAATATTTTCTGGCTTTGGCCAGCTTCGGGTCGATTATGACGCGGCAATACCCCTGTTCGGGGTACTTGGCGTAAAAATCCTGGTGGTATTCCTCGGCTGTGTGGAACGTCGGCAGCGCGGACACCTCGGTGACAATCGGGTTGTCCCACAGCGGCTGGGCACGCTCGATCGCGGCTTCGAACGTCTGCTTCTGCTCCTGGTCCGCGTAATACATGACCGAGCGGTACTGGGTGCCGACGTCGTACCCCTGGCGATTCAGGGTGGTCGGATCATGGGAGACAAAGAACATGTCCAGAATGACGTCTTCGGGCACCACCGCCTCGTCGAAGGTCACCGCCACGACTTCCGCGTGCCCCGTGGTTCCGGAGCATACCGCTTCATAGAAGGGGTTCTGTGTGTGGCCGCCGGCGTAGCCGGAAACCACTTCGGTCACTCCGCGCGTCTTCTGGTACACCGCGTCCAGGCACCAGAAGCAGCCGCCGCCCAAAACAAAAGTCTTCATGGTCGTTAACAATGTCAGACGGGGCGCCAAGATTCCCAATGTGTTCCACGTCACGACAAAAACGCGCACTCGAACCGGCCGATGGGGTAGAAAAGGACGTATGAACGACGACGAGCAGCCCGAGACCAAGCAGGACGCCGAAGACACGTCCAGCGAGCCTGCGCCGGAGGCCGGTGGGACCCCTATTCTGGGCGACGTGCTGCTGGCCATCGAAGAGCTGTGGCCCGAATCCCTGTCCGAGCCGTGGGATGCTGTTGGCCCCGTGGTGGGCAGGCCATCGGCGGAGGTAAAACGGATCCTCTTCGCGGTGGATCCCACGGCGGACGTGATTGCCGAAGCACTGGCCTGGGACGCGGACCTGCTGGTCACGCACCACCCGCTGCTGCTCAAGCCGGTGAACTCGGTGGCGACCTCACACTTCAAAGGTGACGCCATCCACCGCCTGATCGAGGGCGGGTGCGCGCTGGTGACCGTGCATACCAACGGCGACAGCGCCGTGGGCGGGGTTTCCGATGTCCTGGCCGACGCCATGGGCCTCCGCGATGTCCGGCCGCTGGCCGCCGCCGAGAACGGCCTGCCCGAGGAAGGCATCGGGCGGGTCGGGGAACTGGCCGACGGGACGACGCTGGGCGAATTCGCCGCGACCGTGTTCAGTATGCTGCCCGCGGTAGCCGGGGGAGTGAAAGTGGCAGGAGACAAGGACGGTATAGTCCGCACGGTAGCGGTGTGCGGGGGCGCCGGCGACTCGCTTTTCGACGCCGTCCGGGCGGCACAGGCGGATGTCTACGTCACCGCTGACCTGCGCCACCACCCGGCGTCGGAAGCCCGTGAGGGTGCGATCGACGGGCGGCCCTACCTGATCGATGTCTCGCATTTCGGCAGCGAGTGGCTGTGGCTCACACCGGCGGCCGATGCGCTGGACAACGTGCTTACGGACCAGGGATACAACGTTGAGGTCAGTGTCAGCGGCATCAACACCGATCCGTGGGATTTCATCCTGACGCCCGGGTCCTGATCCCGCCCCGGGATATTGGACGCAAAGGATAGGCTAGAAGGCACGCCGGGCCGCAGGGGCCGGGCAGGATCCGGAGGATTTTCATGGCGAAAGCACCAGCATCGGAGCAGCTGCGGCTGCTCGACCTCCAGGCACTGGACAGCAAGGTAACCCAGTTGGACCGCCGCAGCGCCACCGTTGCCAAGAACGCGGACATCGATGCCCTGTTGGAGAAGCTGGCCACTGCCGATTCGGAACTTGTCACGATCAACACCGAGGTTGGCGACACGCAGCGCGAACTCCAACGGGCCGAGACGGACGTGGAAATGGTCCAGACGCGGATCGACCGGGACCAGAAGCGGCTGGACAGCGGATCCGGATCACCCAAGGACCTTTCCGCCCTGCAGAGCGAACTCGTGTCGCTGAACAAGCGGCGTTCGGATCTAGAAGACGTTGAACTCGAGGTGATGGAGCGGCTCGAGGCCGTCCGCGAGCGGCAGGCCGACCACCAGAAATCCCATGATTCCCTGCGGGAGGAACTGGCCGCTCTGGAGAAGACCCGGGACGCTGAGTTGGCCGCCATCGCATCCGAGCGTGCAGCCGTAGCGGGGGAGCGCGCCGAACTGGCAGGTACCTTCGAGCCGGCCTTGCTGGCGCTCTATGAGAAGACCCGCGCCCAGCGGGGCGTGGGCGCGGCCAGGCTCTTCCACGGCAAGTCGGAAGGTTCCGGGATGCAGCTCAGCCCGGGCGATCTGGCCGAGATCAAGAAGGCCGCCGAGGACGACATTGTCTTCTGCCCCGATTCCGGCTGCATCCTGGTCCGCTCCGCTGAATGGGCCAGCTGAACCGCCGGGGAGCAAAATCTAGCTGAATCTTCCGCGCCTGGCCACCATCCGTCGTCGGGCCCTGCGCCGCAAAGACCGGACGATCCTCCGTCCCGCCGAAACCGCGGGGACGGGCAGGCGTTTCGAAGAGTCGCGGCGCTCCACCGTAACGGTCCGGCCGCCCTCAGACGTGGCCCGGATGCGTAGCGTGGCCAGAGCGTGGCTGCTGACGATGGCTCCGGCGGCACTGAGGGAAATGGTCAACCGGTAGTCTCCAGCGGGGAGCTGCGAGGTATCTACACCGGCAAATTTGTTGGTGGCGAAATAAGCATGGGTATAGTCGCTCAATCCGTCGCCGAAGGGATCAGCGGGAACTTTGACGCGTCCTGTGCCGAGCCTGAACGAATAGGTCCTGGTGCTGTCCGAGAGCAGCAGGTAATAGAGGCCTGAGCCCCAATCAGGCATCTCCACGCCTCGAACCGCAAACGGGCCTTCGACGTGTAGGAGGTTTCCACGCACCCACGTCCGGTTCAAGGCGATCTCATACTGGGCCGCCGTCGTGCCCGTAATCGGCCTCTTGTCCACCCTGCTGCCGGTGCTATCGGAACGCAGACGGATTAGGTGCGGGCCACAGTTCACTTCGGCCTCCAGCCGGTCGGCTGCGGTGCAGGGGACCCTGACCGGACCGTCTTCGGAGTCCATTTCCAGCTCAAGGTCGTAGAGCCCTTCCGGTAGCCCGCTGACATCGATTCCTGCATCCCGAGGGGTGCGGAACTGGGCATACCGGTAGTCAGCGAACGCATCTTCGAAGTATTTGAAGTAGAGACTGCGGTTGCTGGTCCGTTCCAGAGCGTAGGCAAACGAGCCGGCAGCACTGGTGAGCAGGAGTTGGGCGGGCACGGCGGAAGGGTGGCCGACGCCGTGCCCTTTGGGGAAGGCGACGCCGGCCGGAAACAGCCGTTCGGGTCCGGTCCGGCAGGACACGAGATTGGCCACCACTTCTCCTGCGGCTTGTTGATCAGCCAGCATGTCGGCAGCGAGCTGGGGAGCCAAACGCTGACCGTTGCGCATCACGCCGAAATGCGGCGGAACGTTCTCAGTCAGGGCATACAACGTGGACAGGATCAGCGGCAGATTGTACCGCGTGACGTCGGAATGCTCGTTGACCAGGTCCGAATGGGTTTCGATGTAGTTGAAATTCGCGTACTCCGAGAGCAACGGAAGCCCCGGAACGATCTGTTCAGCATGGAACTGGTCTTCCAACGCACTGAACAAATAGATGTTTCTGTTCTTGTCGGTATCAGCCACGATCGCCTCCGGGAGGAGTTCGTCGAGAACCTGCTGCTCCCCGGACGAACCCTCCAGCGTCATATGATCAAAAATCACGGGCCGATGCCGTCGTGTATGGGAGCCGATGAAAAGCTGCGGAGCGCTGGCGAGAATGTTCTTGAAGCCATACTTGATACCCAGATAGAGAGCCGCGAAGCCGCCTTTCGAAAAGCCCGCCAGCGTGCACTGGTCCTTCGTCAGTCCCAGCCGATCCAGCTCCGCCTCGATGAGTTTTACAACGGCTACTTCGATAGAGAAGTCCATGCCGTGGCAGAGGTAGTAGGCGAACTGGCCGTGGAATTTGTCTTTGATCCATAGCCAGTGCGACTGGCTGTTCCGTGAAGCCCGGCCATCAAACTCGTACGAGTCAATGGGGCGAATTCCCGCAAACATCACGATCAAATGCCGACGGTCCAGCTTCGCCTTGCGCCGCTTGTAAAGAACGGTAGTGCCGCCGTGCCTGAATTCCAGTTCTTGAAGCGTCAACCTGCTACCCCGCCAACTCCGGCAGGATGATGTTCAGCGCGTGCGGCTTGCGGGCCTTGCCTGCAGCCAGCTCCGCCTGCCATTTCTCCTGCGCGGCCTTGAGCAGGCTGCCCGGAGTCTCCGGCGCCTTGCCCCGGCGGGTGAGCAAATGGCGGGCGAGCTCCCCGCGGGTGTGCTTGGCAAAGTGCGAGACCACGGTCCGCTTGCCGTTCCGCTCCTGGAAAACGTTGACCACTACCGTCCTGTCCGCGGCCGGGGACCACGCCGCGGCATAGCTGCTGGAGCGGCAGTCCACCAGCAGGTGCCCGTCGGCATGCGCGTCCAGCGCCGCGGGCAGATGCTTTTTCCAGTAGCTGGCGAGTTTCCCGGTTTCGGGCAGGCCCACCGACATGGACAGCCGGTACGCGGGAATGAAGTCGGGGAAAGCGATGGCACCCCACAAGGCAGAGACAATAACGACGGCGGCATCGGCCTTGCGCTTTTGCGCCGGGGTCATGGTGCGGTAGCCCAGGGCGTCGTAAAGGACGCCCGAATAGACGGTATGGGCGGCGGCCGACGGCTCGTTGTGCAGGCGCGTGTTGCGTTCCACTTCGGCGGCCAGCGACGCCCCGACGCCGAGACTGACCAGCGCATCGGGCTGCGAACTGACGTGGGCCAGGGCATTCAGGACTTCCTCGCGGGCTGGATTCAGCTCCGGGAAATGCAGTTCCGAGAGCTCAAACGGATGGCCCTTGGCAGCGGCGGTTTTACCTTCGGAGGGAGGAAGCAGAATCAGCACCCTACGAGCTTACAGATTCCGACGGAGGTCGCCCGCGCGTGGTCCCGCGGCCTGTATCCTTGGAACTGGATGGGTTGGCTGGGCGATCGCGTTGGCAGGTGCAGACCTGCTGCCGAGGAAAGTCCGGGCTCCGCAGAGCAGGGTGGTGGGTAACGCCCACTCGGGGTAACCCGCAGGCCAGTGCCACAGAAAACAAACCGCCAGGACCGCCTATGGGCGGGATCTGGTAAGGGTGAAAAGGTGGTGTAAGAGACCACCAGTGTCCCGGGTGACCGGGAGAGCTAGGTAAACCCCACTCGGAGCAAGGCCATACAGGGTACGTGCGAGGGCTGCTCGCCCGAGTGCCCGGGTAGGCCGCTTGAGGGCATCGGCAACGGTGCCCCTAGATGGATGATTGCCACCCGGCGGCGGGTAACTGCCGCCGGCGACAGAACCCGGCTTAAAAGCCAACCCATCCATCAAAGCGCATTCTTTCCAGGCAAAATCCGATTGATGGTCAGCAATATTTGGCAGTAGCTCTCGACAAGTTGGGCCAAGATCAGCAAGACGGCACACGTTGCTCCCAACCAGCGGCTAGACTTTACGGGCTCGGCACAACCGTGCCTGGAACAGTCGTTGGCAAGGGGGAATAGTGGCAGGTCTCAAGCGTTTGAAACGTTTCATGACGGGTGCTGCGGCAGAGAAGCTCGATGTAATGCGACAACAGGCCAAGCTGTTGGAACGGCAGAACAAGTTGCTTGTCGAGCAGAATAAGTTGATCACATCTGCCATAGACGATGAGCGATTGACGAAAATCGCTTTCGAGCTCAAGCGCACCCGCGATGCGGTCGAGAATATTCGTGGAGTTGCTATGGCTCCTATTCGCCAGGAGATCGCCCAAGTCATGCAAGCTCGGCAGCTCGGTTTCATGGAAACGATTGAAGCCCTCCGCGACGAGCGACGGAGTTTCGCACGCTATGGCGATGGAGAGTTCCGACTAATGTATCGGCTCGAGCATAAGCTGAAGTTTCATAGGAACTCGCCTGAACTCATGGTCGCGCTCAAGCGTGTACTTACCGATCCCTCTGAGAATACGCTGATTGGCATGCCGCAGGTATTTCTGGGTCTCCATTGGTCGATCGTTTTCGCGGAAACATGGCACTTCGTCGGCCCTCTGGTCGCATCGCAAGAGCGGTTCGGGAACTCTCACGTAACCAGGCCGATGTTCTTCGACCATCATGGACAGGATGCCGTGGATGCTTGGCGATCGGTGTGGGAAGGTCGGGACGTTGTGGTGGTGACTGGACAGGGGTCTCGGTTCCAGATGGTTCCTGCGCTATTCGACAATGTCAGCAGCGTTACCGAGGTTTTCTCCACGCCAACGGACGCATTCTTCGACCTTGATCGTCTCATCGGCGAAATTGAAGACACGGGGCGCGACTTGGTTCTACTTTCGCTTGGTCCCGCTGCCACGGTTGCGGCGGACATGCTGGCGGCCAAGGGCATCCAGGCCTTGGATATCGGTCATCTGTCCTCCAGCTACGAGAATGTCCTATTGGGCGCTGAACTCCCCGAACATGTTCCGCCTATACGCAAGTAGCCTTCAAGCCAACGCTTCAATACCCGTGACGACCACGTGCAGCGCGGCTGTGAGTGACTTCACACGTATCTGGAGTCAGCGCCCCTCCGGAGTCTCTAGAATAGATATGGGCATAGTCCTCAACACAGCTGCTGGTTACGGAAGTTGTGTGCTCTGCACGAAGTAGACGGATCTTCGTTGCAGGCGTCGCCGTGGATTGCGCGGCGAGTTCCAACCGGTCTCGAGGGAGAGTCCGGCTGATGTAGGAAGGTAATTCTGTGAACCAGAAGTCAGAAGCGGCCCTGGATACGTGGATCAATCGCGAGGCACTTGCCGAAACGATGATTCCATTGATCGGGCGCCTGTACCGCGAGAACAACGTGGTCACATCCATCCACGGACGAAGCCTGATCAACCAGTCCGTAGTCGGCATCCTCAAGGCCCACCGGTTTGCCCGGCAGATCGATGAAGTCGAACTGCCGCTGGAAGAAACTTTCCCGGTGCTGCAGGCACTGACCGAGCTGGACCTCGGTGCCGGCTCTGTCGATCTGGCCCGCTTGCTGGCTAAGTTCAAGACCGAAGCCGCGGGCAGCGAACTGAAGGACTTCCTGCGGGAAGAGTTGGCCGAGATTGTCGGTAAGCGTGGAGCGGACGCCCGCGTCAGCACCGACGTCGTTCTTTACGGTTTCGGCCGCATCGGCCGCCTCCTGGCCCGGATCATGATCGGCCACTCGGGCGGCGGGCACGGCCTGCGGCTGCGCGCCATCGTGGTCCGCAAGGGATCCGAGAATGACCTCGTCAAGCGCGCGAGCCTGCTGCGCCGCGACTCCGTCCACGGCCCGTTCGAGGGGACAATCTCGGTGGACGAGGAACAGAACACCATCCTCGCCAACGGCACGCTGATCAACGTGATCTACTCCAACGATCCGTCCACGGTTGATTACACCGCGTACGGCATCAACGACGCCATTGTTGTGGACAACACCGGCCGCTGGCGCGATGAAGAGGGCCTGTCGCAGCACCTGAAGAGCAAGGGTGTTTCCCGCGTTGTACTGACGGCCCCGGGCAAGGGCGGCCTGAAGAACATTGTGCACGGTGTGAACCACAAGGACATCACCTCCGACGACAAGATCGTCACGGCCGCGTCCTGCACCACCAATGCCATCACGCCGGTGCTGAAGGCCATCAACGACAAGTACGGCGTGGTCCACGGCCATGTGGAGACGGTGCACTCGTTCACGAACGACCAGAACCTGATCGACAACTTCCACAAGGGTGAGCGCCGCGGCCGTGCTGCTTCGCTGAACATGGTGATCACCGAGACCGGTGCCGCCAAGGCAGTCGCCAAGGCTCTGCCCGAGCTCGAAGGCAAGTTGACGGGCAACGCCATCCGCGTTCCTACCCCGAACGTCTCGATGGCCATCCTGAACCTGAATCTGGAAAAGGATGCCACCAAGGAAGAACTGAACACGTACCTGCGCGGTATGTCGCTGGATTCCGAACTGCACAAGCAGATTGACTACATCGACTCGCCCGAAGTTGTCTCGAGCGACTTCGTGGGTTCGCGCCGCGCCGGCATTGTCGATGGCCTCGCAACGATTGCCAACGGCAAGAACGCCGTCCTCTATGTCTGGTACGACAACGAATTTGGCTACAGCTGCCAGGTCATCCGAGTCCTCGAGGAAATGGCCGGGGTGCACCCGATGCTGTTCCCGGTTGTCGCCAAGGAACCCGTGGTCGAGGCGATCAGCTGACCTGACGGAACCTTGTATATCGAGAGGCCGACGGCGTTTTATACGTCGCCGGCCTCTCGGCATTTGCGGCACGCGGGCAGCGGCTATGGCTTTTGCTACGAGGCCGTTCCTAGAATGGGCCCATGACTGAAAAGACGGAGTTGTCGAGATGGGAACGGGCGCAGGCCAACTACAAGGAGGCGCAGCGCTTGCTCAAGGAAGCGCAGTCTGCCTTCGCACGGGGAGACGTCCAGCAGAAGCGCGTTGACGAGTTGACCCGGCTGAAGGACATCGCCGAGGAAGACTATCTGCGGTGCGAGAAGGAGCATCGGTCGGGATTGACGGACTCCTGACTGGAATTAGTGTCCGAATGGATCCGGGTCCACACCCGGCATCCAGGTTAGTCCTTCTTTGGCCCAGCCCTCATTCTTTATGTGCTTGCGTGCGCGCCGGCCCCACCGATCATTGAGCCGATCGATGTACAGCTTGCCGTCAAGATGGTCGTATTCATGCTGCATGACGCGGGCGAACCAGCCGGTGGCTTCGAAGTCCATCGGCTGTCCGTCGACGTCGAAACCCTGGACTCTGGCCCATTCAGCACGCTTGAGCGGGTAGCTCAGTCCCGGCACAGACAGGCAGCCTTCGATTTCCTCCTCGGGGTCCGGGTCGGCGCCGGATATCTTCGAGAGAGTCAGCGAAGGATTGATCACCACGCCGCGCGCCGGTACACCGTCGTCGTTAGCGAATTCGTAGGTGAACAGGCGCAGGCCGACACCGATCTGCGGCGCGGCCAGTCCCACCCCGTGGGCCGCATCCATCGTCTCGTACATATCCTCGACGAGGTCGCGGAGGTCGTCGTCGAACTCGGTGACGGCGGCGGCGCGGCGGTGCAGGACGGGTTCACCGGTGATGGTGACTGGACGGACGGGCATGCTTCTCCTCAGTGCGAAAGCTCGAAATGCTAGTTGGCGATCCGGGCCAACGGCATCGCGCATGGCCTCACTGCTGCCGCCGAAGATCGGGAGCAGGCGTGCGGCCAGGTAGGCCTGGGCGACAGAATATTCCGGGATGTAGCCGTAACCGCCGTGCAATTGCCGGCAACGGTCGGTAGCAGGTGGCCCCACTGCTGGTGGTGCGGCGCGACGTCGCGCGAATTGAGCTCAACGGCTACTTCGCGAAACATCTCATGATCTACTTCGTAGAGATCGCGCTCCATAACCGTCTTCTCCTCAAGCTGTTACTCGGCTCAGCATCGTGTCCGCTGAGTGCCGGGCTTGACCGGCTGAACATGAAGAAAGCCGCCTGGATCATCTCCAAGGCGGCTTTCTTGTGAAGCTACCGGTGTAAGCCACCAGCCTCATTCGGGGTGAGTAACGGGGATTGAACCCGCGACCTCCTGGACCACAACCAGGCGCTCTGCCAGCTGAGCTATACCCACCATATGCCTCTTTGTTCCTCCCGGCAGATCCCACTCTAGCGGTTCCTGCCGGTCTTCAACCACAAAAGGCAACGCAGATAAGTCTACATGCTTTTCGGGGTGCTTTTGACCGCCTCCCGCCATTTTGGCCCGAATCGAGCAAAATGTGGTGCAGCTAACATCGCAGGGGCGGTGTCAGAGCACAGCAGATTGGGTGATCTCGGCAGCGATCTTCTTGGCAGTGGCCGAGTCGGGGCCGGGGGAGGGGACGAAGACTGCCTGGCGGTAGTAGCGCAGCTCATTGATCGAGTCCTTGATGTCTCCGAGGGCCCGGTGCCCGCCGCTCTTGGCCGGGGACTGGAAGTATGCGCGCGTGAACCACCGGCGCGACAGTTCCTTGATCGTCGAGACGTCGATAATCCGGTAGTGGAGGAAGTCGATGACCTTCGGCATGTCCCTGGCCAGGAAGTTGCGGTCGGTGCCCACCGAGTTCCCGGCGAGCTGTGCCTTGCGGGGCTCGGGAACCCAAGCGGTGATGTACTCCATGACCTTGTCTTCCGCCTCAGTCATGGTCATGCCGTGCGGCAGTTCATCGAGCAGCTTGGAAGTGGTGTGCATTTCCCGGACAAAGTCATTCATCTGGGTAACGGACTCATCGGAGGGCTTGATGACCACGTCCACACCTTCCCCGAGCACGTTCAGCTCCGAGTCGGTGACCAGCACTGCCACCTCGATGAGCGCATCTGCCTCGAGGTCCAGTCCGGTCATTTCGCAATCGATCCAGACAATATGTTCATTAGAGATAGGCACCGCTCAAATGTACCGCGTCGGCAACGGCCCATGCCCGGTGAACCAAGCGGCCACCGCGGATCCTCCGACAAAACGTCCGGTCCACGGTGCTAAAATCCACAACAAGTGCCCCGGCGAGCCAGCCGGGCTGCACCCATTCGCCTGACCGTTCTGAGGCGTGCATTCTCCACGGCACCCGCGGCCAAGCCACAGGCTGCGAACGACGTACACCCCCAGATTGATTGGACCGCATTTAGATGACCGCCAACATGCCCGCGACTGATCCCTCCACGCCTGCCGGAGGCGAAGAGGGCCCGGGGCGTTCGGCGAAGAGCATTATCGAGGGGACCGTTGGTTCCTTCATGATGTTTTTTGGCTCGCTGGGAGTGGGATGGCTGGCATCAGTATCGGACCTGCGGCGATGGCCGCTGTTGATCTGGCTGCGGATTGAACCGGAAGGCGTCGTCGTCTCGGTTGTCCTCCTCGCCCTGGGCGGCATGTTGATGATCCGCTCCTGGCTGCGGCTGGGGCAGCAGTTCACCGTCTGGGGGGCCGAAGCGCGCAAAGCCACTTATACGGCGATAGCTGCCTGGGGCGCCCCGCTTGCCCTGAGCATCCCGCTCTTCAGCCGCGATGTCTACGCCTACATTGCCCAGGGCAAAGTCATGGTCAATAACCTCAATCCGTACGTTGACGGGTATGACCAGCTTTCGAACTATCTGCAGACAGGTGCCGACGATCTCTGGGCCAGAAGTCCGACGCCGTACGGACCCATCTTCTTGTGGATGGAAGAATTCGTCGTCTGGCTGACAGGCGGCCACCCGGAATACTCCATCATTTTCTTCCGCATCATCGCACTGGCGGGGGCCGCAATGTGCATCTACTACGGTCCGAAACTGGCCGAGCTGCACGGCATCAACCCCAACCGTGCATTGTGGCTCGCCTGCGCGAATCCGCTGTTCCTGACGACGTTCATCGCCAGCATCCACAATGACGCGTTGATGCTGGGCCTGGCCTTGGGCGGGCTGTACCTGGCAGCGACCAAGAAGCCGCTGCTGGGCGTTCTGCTGGTCACGCTCTCCATCGGCATCAAACCGATTACCATCATCTTCTTGCCCTTCATCGGACTTCTCTGGGCCGGGCGCGGGGCGAGCTGGGGCCGGAAATTCGGATTCTGGGCGCTTACCGCCGGATTATCGTTTGGTTTATTGGGCATCCTCGGTCTGATGAACGGCTTTGGATTCGGCTGGGTAGGAGCCTTGAGTACTCCTGGCAGCGTCTGGATCTGGTACGCGCCGATCGGGCTGCTGGGCGCCGTCCTCGGCGGTATAGGAGGAGCGTTCTCGTTCGACGGCGAATTGATCACCTGGCTGGTACATAAGGCTGGCACGGTGGCGTCGATCGGCGTCGTGCTCTATCTGATGTTCCGTGGCAAACATGACCGGATAGTCCGCAGGCTGGCTCTAGCCCTGGCCGCCGTCGTGTTTCTCGCCCCGATGATCCAGGCTTGGTATGTCGTCTGGCTGCTCCCGCTCTTTGCCGCGACCGGAATCCGGAATGACTGGCAGGTTAAAACCGTGTACTCCGTCACGTCCTTCCTGATGGTCTATGCCATAGCCGACCAGCTGGATATCTTCCCGTACATCGAGTTCGACCTCGGCGCTGCCCGGCTGCTGGCTGCTTTTGTCGCCGTTGCGTTCGCCGTCTATCTGGTGTTTTTCGACCCCAAAACGCGCACGCTTTTCCGGAAGAAATACGAAGACCCTGCCGATAACCGGCTGTTCTGATTTGACCTCCTGTGGACCTTCCGATGGCGGGATTTAGGGCCGCGCGCGAACGCATCAAGATGCAACCGCCGGCAATACCGGAGATACTGGTGCAATGACCAGTGAGGCCGAAGAAGTAATTGCAGCAGATTTTGACGTCACCGAATGGGATCCGGAACCCTACGAAATTGAAGGTTCGAACTCTGACCTGAGCCGGGTCCGGGTCACCAAGCTTTTTGACGGACTGATCACTGGCACCAGCCGGGCCGAGCTGCTGATGGCCGGAAACACGCGAGGCGCCGGCTACGTCGCTTCCGAGGTATTCACCGGTACGGTGGACGGCAAAGAGGGGAGCATGATCATCCAGCACTGGGGCCTCGCCGAAGGCGAAGCAGCTGCCAGCGCCGGACACATCATTCCCGGATCCGGCACCGGCGACCTGGAAGGAATCGTTGGCAAGGCCACGTACTCCCAGGACGCCAGCGGTCAGCACAGCTTGGAACTGCGTGTGTACTTTCGCACAGAGCCGGTAAACGGCCTGCCCAGCTAAATCCTCTAAACTCGGTATGTGCGCCTCCGGCCCGAGTCCGGGCCAGGCGCCGCACCAAACCATTCGCGCGTAAGGGAACTACCTGGCATGAGCCTTGCCGAATATGCGGACCGGAACCGACTCCACCGAGTCGGGGCCCGGCCGTCACTGCCCAGATATCTAGCTGATGCCTGGGGGCGCCGTGACTTCGCCATCGCCATGGCCAAGTACAAAATCGAGGCATCCAACCAGCGCAACCGGTTGGGCATGCTGTGGATTTTCATCAAGCCGACGCTGAACGCGCTGCTGTACGGGGCCATTTTCGGCATCCTGCAGGGCGCGAGCAGGCCGGAAAACTTTCCGATGTACGTGGTTATCGGCGTTTTCCTGTTCGAGTTTTTTTCCACCTCGATGAATAACGGCGCCAAGTCCATCACCGGCAACGGCGCGCTGGTCCAGTCGCTGGCATTCCCTCGCATCACGCTGCCCGTCTCCACAGTGATCCAGCAACTGATGACCTTGGTCCCGATGCTGGGCGTCATGGTTGTCTACATTCTGCTGCTGGGCGCGCCCATCACCCTGGAATGGCTGTTGATGATCCCGCTGGTAGCGATTTTCACCATGTTCAACCTGGGCGTCGCGCTGATCGGCGCGCGTCTGACCGTGCATGTTCGGGACCTGACTCAACTGCTGCCGTTGTTCACGCGGATCCTGTTTTACACCTCCGGTGTCCTCTTCTCGATTGAGACGATACTGGCATCCCACCCGTGGGCGATTGCGCTGTTTGACTACCATCCGCTGCACGAGGTCCTATCCATTGCCCGTGGAGCGCTGATGCCCGGGCTTGATTACGACCCGATGTACTGGCTGTACTTTTCGGTCTGGTCCGTAGCGGTATTCGTTGCGGGCGTACTGTTCTTCTGGTCCGCTGAGGAGCGTTATGGCCGAGTCGACTAAAACGGGAGTGGATTTGGCCAATCAGGACGCGTCAGCCAACGGGCGGAAGCCGGTAGTGGTGGTTGATGATCTGCACGTCAAGTACCGGGTCTATGCGGGGGGCAAGCCCGTCAAAGGCACGGGCCGGTCGCTGCTCAAGCGCAGCGGCGGTGGAATCCGCGAGGTGCACGCCCTCAAGGGTGTCTCATTCACTGCCTACGAAAACGAGTCCATCGGCGTAATCGGCTCCAACGGTTCCGGCAAGTCCACGCTGATGCGGACTTTGGTAGGTCTGACGCCGCCCAGCGATGGCGCGGTCTATGCCTCTTCCCGTCCGAACCTGCTGGGCGTCGGCGCAGCGTTGATCCCGGACCTTTCGGGTGAAAAGAACATCCAGCTCGGCGGTCTTGCGCTCGGCTTTTCGAAGCAGGAAATCAACGGCTTGCGGGATGACATCGTCCAGTTCGCCGAGCTGGAAGAGTTTATCGACCTGCCCATGCGCACCTATTCCTCCGGCATGCAGGCCAGGCTAAAGTTCGCCATCGCCGCCTCCAAGCAGCACGAGATCCTGATCGTGGACGAAGCGCTGGCTGTAGGGGACCAGCGATTCCGGAAGCGTAGCGAGGCGCGCATCCGCGAGATCCGTGAGAACGCCGGTACTGTTTTCCTGGTGTCCCACTCCATGAAGTCCATCCTGGATACCTGCAGCCGCGTCATCTGGATCAACAAAGGTGTCCTGCAGATGGACGGAGATCCAAAGGAAGTTGTCGACGCTTACCAGGAAACCAAGAAGTAGTGCCGTTGACGCCTGAACTCGCATCGCTTGCTCCGCATCCCGGTGTCTCCTATGTGATGCCTGTCCTCAATGAGGCTGAGCACATTGAGGGAGCCATCCGCAGCATCCTGCATCAGGAGTACGCAGGCCCCAAGGAGGTCGTGCTGGCCCTGGGACCATCCACGGATGCGACCAATGAGGTCATCGAGCAGCTGCAACGCGAGGAACCGCGGCTGCGCACGGTGACGAGTCCCACTGGTCGGACTCCGGCCGGGCTGAACCTCGCGATCGAGGGTTCGCAGTACCCGGTCATCATCCGAGTGGACGCACATACGGAACTGGAGCCGCACTACACTGCCAGGGGAGTTGCCACCCTCCTGCGCACTGGTGCCGCCGATGTTGGCGGACTGATGGATGCGCAGGGGAAGACTGCCTTTCAACGGGCGGTAGCAACGGCCTACCATTCCCCGCTCGGCCTTGGCGGCGCGGCATATCATAGCGGAGCTCCGGAAGGTCCGGCAGAGTCTGCTTACCTAGGGATTTTTCGCCGCGAAGCCTTGGACGCCGTCGGGCTTTTCGAAGAGTCCCTTTGGCGCGGACAGGACTGGGATATGTGCCTGCGCCTCCGCCAGGCCGGATACACCGTCTGGTTCGATCCGGAACTGACAGTCACTTATTGGCCGCGTTCAAACTGGAACAAGCTGATCCGGCAGTTCTATGCCGCCGGCATCTGGCGTGCCGAACTCGCCCGCCGCCACAAAGAAGGTAAGTCTATACGGCATTTCCTGCCGCCGCTGCTTGTGCTGGGGCTCGCCCTGGGCCTCGTGGCCGAGGTACTCCTGCTGGCGAAAGTCCCGGACACGTGGCCGGTTTGGCTCGCCGTGCTGGTGCTGCTGGCCGGATTCGTCCCGGTCCTGTACGCGCTAGGCATTATTTATGCTGCGCTCACCATCAAAGCGCGGTTGACCATGACCGAGCGCCTCAGAATGCTTATCGTGCTGCCCAGCATTCATATCAGCTGGGGGCTGGGCTACGTCCGCGGCCGGATCATGGGCGCCCGCGGAGCCGTGGACACCAGCAGGAGGAAGTCATGACCCGCACCGAGCGTCCCGCCCGACCCACCCTGGAGCAGTTGCGCGCAGTCGCCCAGCCTCCGGAGGTGCGCAGCCGCAAGAACGCCGAGCACTGGACTGCGGAACTGTACCTGCGCCACATCTCGATCTATCTGACCAGCGCGCTGGTGCGCACGCCGATCTCGGCTAACGGCGTCACCGGCCTCATGATTCTGTCCGGCTGGGCCATCTCAGCTTCCCTCCTGATCCCAGGAATCTGGGGACCTTTGCTTGCGGTCTTCTTTTCCCAGCTCCAGCTCTATTTCGACTGCAGCGACGGCGAAGTCGCCCGCTGGCGCGGAACCCAGAGCCCCAAGGGAATTTTCCTGGACAAGATCGGCCACTACACCACGGAGGGCCTGATCCCGTTGGCCCTGGGCCTGCGGTGCCTCGGTGACCTCGACCTGCTGCAAACCGATCCGGGCATCGCGTACCTGCACCTTTTCCTCGGCGCCGTCCTGGCACTGGGGATCGTCCTGAACAAGGCACAGAACGAGATGGTCCATGCCTCCCGTGCCCTGGCCGGAATGGACAAGCTGCCGGACACCGTGGATGCGAAGGCCGTGCCTTCCGCCAGCTTCGTCGGGCGCCTGCGCCGGCTGGCACGGTTCCTGCCCTTCCACCGTGTGCTGCACTCGGTGGAGATGAGCCTGCTCATCCTGGCGGCCTCGATCGTGTCCCTCGTCGCCGCGCAGCCGGTGCTGGGGGAGCGCTGGCTGCTCTACATCCTCGTACCCGGAGTGATTTTTGTGAATCTAGGCCATTTCGTCGCCATCATGGCCTCGCCAAGGCTGCGGAAGTGAGCGCAATGGAAGGCACCCAAGAGAGAACGACGGCGGGAGATGAGTCCACAGCGTCGCCGACCTTCGGCGTCGTAATCCTGACGCAGGGAACTCGCCCGGATGACCTGCAGCGTGGGTTCGCCTCGCTGCAGGCACAGCAAGGCGTTTCGCTGGACGTTGTGGTGGTTGGCAACGGCTGGCGGCCGGAGGGATTACCTACGGGATTCAAGTCACTCCATTTGCAAGAGAACCTGGGCATTCCTGCCGGGCGCAATGCGGGGGTGCCGCACGTATCGGGCGAGTATCTGTTCTTCCTTGACGACGATGCCTGGCTGCCGGACGAGTACTTCCTGTGGAATGCAGCCCAGCTCTTTCGGAGCCAGCCGGACATTGGCATGATCCAGCCGCGCATCGAAGATCCTGCCAATCCCGATGCGCCCCAGCGGTGGATTCCGCGTCTGAATAAACGTGAAGATACCAAGTCCAGCAACGTATTCTCCGTTGTCGAGATGGCCATCGTCATGCGCCGGGAGGTTTTTGACCGAACCAACGGTTGGCCTGCGACATTCTGGTACGCCCATGAAGGCATCGAGTTCGCGTGGCGTGTCTGGGACACAGGTTTCCGGACGTGGTATGCCGGTGATCTCCGCGCCGGGCATCCGGTGATCGATCCCCGGCGCCATGAGGAGTTCTTCCGGCTTAACGCACGGAACCGAGTCTGGCTGGCACGCAGGAACCTCCACTGGCCCTTTAGCTGGATTTACGTCGCCTCATGGACCTTGGTGCAGGTCGCGCGCTCTCGCAGGCAACCGGAGCAGCTCAAACCTTGGTTCGCTGGTTGGCGATCCGGGTGGCAGCAAAATCCGTGGGGCCCGAACGAAGAGCGTCGGAAACTAAGATGGGCCACAATTTTCCGGATGGGTGTCGCGGGCCGCTGGCCCATAGTCTAGACGTCCCACTCGCAGGGCCCGACTTTCCGTGATCGTATTACGATTCCGTTTCAATTTGTGCCAAAGTCCTGCTTAGACTCATTCTGGCTTGGGGGAGGAGGAACTGCTGGGCACGTCGTGTAAGGCCACCCAGTATTGAGTAACCGAGTTAGGTGGATCATGGCGTTGGAAGGCTTGGGCGAGCAACGGAGTGCAGCAGACGGGCCTGCTGCACTCGACGAATCACCGATCCCTGTGTCGTCCGCGGGAAGGAAGCATCCATCCGATAATAAAAGCGCGGATGACATGAACCTTTCATCCCTGCCCAAGCCCCGATTCCGGCTTTTGGACGGCCTGCGGATCTTTGCAGCCCTCGCCGTTGTCCTGTATCACTTCACCGCCAGAGAGAATCCGTATTGGGGTCGCCCGGTCTTGGACGTATTCCCCGATTTTGCTCCGGTTGCTGCTTTTGGTGCTTTGGGAGTGCAGCTATTTTTCATCATTAGTGGGTTTGTCATCTTGATGTCTGCGTCCGGAAGGTCCATTGGAGACTACATCGCGTCGCGAGCTGGCCGGCTGCTGCCGGGATATTGGGCAGGAGTCCTGCTCACTGGCGGTTTGCTGCTTGTTGTCTGGCCCGAGGCCGCGGACCTCAGCATTACTCAAGTGCTAGCCAATCTCACGATGCTCCAGACTCCTCTGGGGGTTGATCATGTGGACGGAGTCTATTGGACGTTATGGGTGGAGTTGAAGTTTTATGCGCTCATCGGCCTATTCATGATGCTCGGGATCACCAAGCTGCGCGTCCTGGCCGTATCGATAATGTGGCCGATTGTGGCCGCAATAGCGGAGATGGCAGACAATAACCTCCTCTCCGAGATCCTCATGCCGGATTATGCGCCCCTGTTCGCTGGTGGGATGCTCCTGTTCGTGCTGCTTGAGGACCGTAGAAATTTCGTTTGTTGGTTTGGAATTCTGATTAACGTGGCACTGGCCGCGCAACAAACCCAAACGGGTCAATTCAAGCGCATGGAAGACATCACGGGCTTGTCCTTTCCCTCCGTGGCATGTTGGCTTGTCGTCGCCGGCTGCTTTGCCGTTGTCGCTGCGGCTACCTTAAGCCAGCTGAGTCGCCTCTCATGGACAGGACTTAGCTTCGCCGGTGCGCTGACCTATCCGCTGTACCTAATACATGAGTACGTTGGCTGGTGGGTCATTCACCTCATCCACGATGCACTGCCCTCTGAAATAACCTTATTGCTGGCCCTCGGTGTGTGCTGTGGTGTGGCATGGGCCATCTGGAGGTACATTGAGACGCCGTTCGGCCCCTTGATCCGTAGGCACGTCAGTAGCGGAATTTTGTCCCTCGCACCTGAACCGGCGATTCGTACATTGCCTGTGCGGTGAGAATAATCGTAACGAATAGTCCCATATACTCATCAGCGGAATTACCCAGTCATAGACAACATGAGGTGCAAGCGTGACCAAGACAGTACTGACCTACGGAACTTTTGATCTATTTCATATAGGTCACTTGAACGTCCTCAAGCGGTTGCGCGCCTTGGGTGACCGCTTGATCGTGGGGGTTTCGACTGACGAATTCAATGCGGTCAAAGGCAAGAGGCCTATTGTGCCGTTCGAGCAACGCATCGAAATTGTCCGCTCCATCAAATATGTGGACATGGCGATTCCTGAGGAGCGTTGGAGCCAAAAACGGGAGGACATCGAAAAATTCGGTGTCCAGATATTTGGTATCGGGGAAGATTGGAAAGGGAAGTTTGACGAGCTTGAAGACAAAGTCGAAGTTGTCTACTTGCCCCGAACGAGCGGTATTTCGACCACAGAAATGAAGCGAGTTCTCAGCGCCTTCGACGAACGGCATGTAGAGGAATTGAAGCGAACTCTGGACAGTCTTAGCCAGATCGTAAAAGAGCTGAGCTGAGTCCGATTTGTCAGGTCTGAGGATCCCTCGCATAACTGTGGCGGTTCACTTGATGAGCCAATACGACTGTTAACCTGAAGCTTAAGTTAGCAACGGGGCCTGGCTCCGGTGATCCGAGAGCATGCCTCAAGTAGGATGTTGATCGGCGGTCGCTCCGAGGGCGGTACCGGGTAGCAGTAGATAGTCCCTGCCAGCTCTGTGATGATTGTCCCGGCGATGGGCGAAGAGCCGGTGGCGGCCAGCATTTCTTGTCCCAGGCCTGGCATGGCGCCGTTCGGGAGGGCTGCGAGCTGAAGCAGGAGCTGAGGTTCGAGGCCGGGACCGCAATGTTGGCCTTTGCTTGGTCCGCGTCGAAATCGAACAACGGCAGCTTGCACAGCCCCATGTTTTTTCGTCGTCATGATCCGGATCTCACACCTACCTCTGACGTAACGCCGCGCCTCCAGATACATCCGTGCCAGCGCGGTGAGTTGGGCGCAGTACGTTGTCACTCGAACACCGGCAGGTTATCTCTGCAGTAGAATCCTTCTCGGTTCAACCAAAGGAGTAGCCAGCGTCGTGACGAGTCTGGACACTGCGAGGATGCAGAAGACGAAGGCTCCTGCGACATAGAGGGCTGTTTGAGCACTCGGTGCGAATATGTCGGTCGCGGCGGTTGAGCCTATGACCGTGATAACCGGCAAATGTAGCAGATACGCGTACATCGTCCTTTGACCGGCATTTGCAACCCAAGCGCCGATAGGCGAAGGAGCACCCGGCTTTCCTGGCAGTACGAGCATGAACGCCGCAGCCATCGCGGTTCCGACCGTAAGTACAAGCAGACGCCAAAGCATCCCCTCTACCGGATCGACGTTCAAGGCTTCATAACCCGCATTTCCGAAGAATGGCGTGCGCCAGAAGTCGCGGCGCATCAGCAGTGTGGCGCTTGCTCCGACAAGCAGCACGGCAGCGGCCGCGAGTTTGTACCGGAGGTCGTGACGCCATACGGCGATCTTGTCGATAAGCCACGGGCCGGCGAGAAACATCGGCAGGAAGACAAGAATGCGTGAAAGCGATAGGAATCCGCCGATGTTAGGGCTTAACCCGGCCAGCAATGCGACAAGGACGGCTAGCGGGACGGCGTATTTCAGCCCGTGGAACCAGGGCGCCAGCAAACGCCACCCAGCTAGGGCAACCAGGAACCAAAGGCCGAACGTCTGCGAAGTGAAGGACCAGCTGGGGGAGTCGTCTTCGAAGAGGAAGTTAAACAGGAATGCAATGAGCTGGAAAATGACGTAAGGCAGGAGCAATTGCCAGAAGATCTTCGCTAACGTGTTGCCGTCCGCGTTGGTCCGGCGTGCACCCCAGCCAGCAAGGAGCACGAGTACTGGGATATGGAACATGTAGACGAAATTGGAAATGACAACTGCCAGATCGCTCGTACCTCGAAGCAGACCTACAGCGTGTCCAACTACTACCAGCACGATGGCGCACCACCGGGCCTGGTCTATCCACGTCTGGCGGACGGAAAGTGCTGTTTGGGGTTTCGATAGATCCTGACTCAAGGGAGTTGCCGGTCCTTCGGAAATTGTGGGCAGAACTGTGCCAACGTTACTAGTTCAATCAGATCGACACGACGGAAACTACTGGCGTAGCGGGAGTACCATCTCTAATGCCGTCGATCCATGGCAGAATTCATGAAGTCAATCTAATGATTACTAGTTCGACTACGGAGTTTATGAATGGCTATTCGTGAGCGGTGGGCTGCTATACGGCGCGACGTCCGGGGGGCTGCGAAGGCGCAAGTGGCCAATGTCACCAGCGACAGCGGTGCGAGCGGCAGCGCCGATACCGCGAAAGTAAGCGTCATCGTTCCGGTCTACAACGCCATGCCTTATCTTACTGAACTCTTAAACTCGCTTGAGGTTCAGGACTTAGATGCTTCCCTGTTCGAACTTATCGCTGTCGATGATGGTTCAACAGACTTCAGCGGAGAAATTCTTGATGTCTACGCTGCGCGCAACTCGAACTTCAGGGTAATTCATCAGGAGAACAGCGGCTGGCCCGGGAAACCCCGCAACGTCGGGATAGCCGCGAGCAAGGCGCAGTACGTCTTTTTTTGCGATGCCGACGATCGTCTCGGGCCCCAAGCCCTGCGGCGGATGGTTGACTATGCGTGCGAAAACGACGTGGACGTCCTTGTCCCCAAGATGGTCGGTATCGGTGGTCGCCGTGTACAGGCTTCTCTGTTCGAGCGGACAGTCAAAGACGTAGACCTTCGGGAGATCCTGCGCTCCCTCTCCCCACAGAAAATGGTGCGACGGGAACTCCTAGTCAAGAACGGCATCACGTTCCATGAAGACAAGGTTCGGCTTGAAGATGGGATGGTTATGTCCCAGTGCTACCTGCTCTCGCAGCGGACGTCCATCCTCGCCGATTACGATTACTACTACATCCGGACCCGCGAGGACGGCGCCAATATCAGCAGCACGCCGACCATCCCCGAGGGCTACACGTGGTCTGTCGGGGAAATCGCCCGTATCCTAACGGAAGGCGACAAAGACGCGGGCCGGGCAAAACTGCTCGTCCTTGACCTGTATCGGCGGAAATGCCTGCGTGTCTACGAACCGCAACGTTTCCTGAAGTTCACGTCTGAGATCCAGCAGCGCTGGATGGCAGCACATGCGGACTTTGTTGATCGGTACATTCCTCAAGATCTTGAGGCCGAACTGGTGACGCCATTCAAGCAGAAAACGCAGTTTATCCGTAACAGGGATGTGGCCGGAATGCTGGAATACTGCAAGCTGGAGAGCTCGCTTCAGCCGACAGCTCGGGCAACGGGGATGGAATTCCGCGCCTCTGGTCTCGCTATGGAGGTTTCCCTCGAGCATGGCGACGTGGACACTGTTGATCTGCTGGTTCGCAGTCGAGACGCAGGGGCCGAACGTTCCTTCACGATGCGACGCGCGGGCAACGAAGCTTCCCTTTTCCATGCGGAGTTGCCCTATTCGCAGCTGGACGATCTTCCGAGTGCGATTGTGGACTTTTTCACGGAGGCGAGCAGCAGAGGAATGACGGGCAAGCTCCAGCGCGTCACCGTGGGCGAGCAACTGGATCTGCCCACGCAGAGAGACCACCGACGCCCGTACGCCACGATTCATGGCAGCTTGAGCCTGGACCTCCGCCGCTAGAGGCACCACGGGGCCGGCTAGTTTCGCAGCACCTTCTGCAGGGACTGGCCCAGATACGGTGCAAGCGTTTTGGCGTACGTTGCGGTGATGTGGGAGCCGTCGAAAAAGGTGACGACGGATCCGATTGCTGCGTGGCAAATGTTGTGCTCGCAGAAATACTCGTCCATGTTGACGATTTCTATGTTGGGCAGGGACAGCTCTTTCGCCGCGTCGGTCAGTGGGTCCATCCAGTACCAGTCTTCGGGCGTACCGGCGCAAGCCTCCGGATTCCCGGGATTCTCCGCTAGACAATCGGGGATCGAACCGCCTGGAAACAATGGATCCTTTATGACAACCACATTGGTGCCTGCTTCTGCCCAACTGGACAAATAGGACTTGTAACCGGCGGCTGCAGGGGCTTTCGTCGTTTCCCAAGACTCGCCCTCGACAGGTACGGATTGTCTCTCCGATGTAACAACGAGATCAAACTTGTCGCCCTTGGTTTGCTCCATGACCCAGTCGCCGTAGGCGAGGCAGTTATTGGTTTGTTCTCGCGTCTCCAACTGCAGAGGCGCGTCGGTGGGATTGCAGCGCGAAACCAAGAACGTTGAGATCGTCCAGTCATTGCGTTCTGCCAGTTTCTGCAGGGCGGGGAGCCAATGGCCCGCATGTGAATTCCCCACGAGAGCAACCTGCTTCTCACCACTGCCATAGGTACAGATAGGCCGTTCTGTGAACGGCGCGTTTGACCAGCAGCCGTCGGCATAGGCATCTGACCGGTCATCCTTCGCCAATTCGGGTTCTGGAACTAGCTCGGAGCTGGGATTCGGCTCGCATACCTCGAACCCTTTGGCGATAGCGGCGGCGCCGAGACAGGGGTCGTCGCTCGTCTCTACGGCCAACAACCGTTGCTGTGCCTGTTGCGTGCGATAGTTGACCTCCGCAAGCTGCGCCCCGCCCAAGACAGTTATCAAGACCATTCCTGCGGCCGCGAACCTGAATGTCGGTATGAGACCTTGTGCTGACTTAGTGAAACGGAATTTGTCTTCGACGAACGTCTTGCTTAGCGCTGCCAGCACCAACGTCCCTATCAGGATGACGGCCTTATCCAGCCACCCGAGTTCGCCCCCGCTCACGTAGGGCAACAAAACAATAAGAGGCCAATGCCAAAGGTAGACGGAGTACGAAATCCCGCCCAGCCATTGCACCGGTGCCAAACGGAAGATACCGCTGGGGGAGAAGCCGTGATCAGTGCCCGCCAAGATGACCAAAGCAGTTCCTAGGACGGGAAGAAGCGCTGCAGATCCGGGGAAGGGCGTGGCATCGGTGTAGGTAATGCCGGCCACCACAATTGCGAGTATCCCTACCCAGGCCAGTAGCGCGTTGGCCGACGGATTTAGACGAGTGGCGGCCAACGGGGCGACCGTACCAATCAGGCCGCCGACGGCGAGCTCCCACATCCTTGTAGGGGTAATGAAGTATGCAGCACCTGGGTCCGCCGTCGTTGCCAGTACCGAGATCACGAGTGAAACAACAACGACGCCGGCAATAGCGCATCGTGCCACAACAGCTGCCTTGAGCCGTCCTCTGGCTGCAGTCCAGAAAACGGCCATGATCATGAGCGGCCAGACCAAATAGAACTGTTCTTCTACTGCCAGTGACCAGAAGTGCTGGGTTGGCGTCGGATCGTTTCCTTCCGCCAGATAGTCCACTGAACTGCCAGCGAGAACCCAGTTCTGGACGTACAGGGCGGAGGCAATGATTTCCTTCGCGATGCCTTCCCATTGCGTGGGAGCGGCTACTAGCCGGGTTGCAACTGCGGTCGCAGCGAGGACTGTAAAAGAAGCAGGCAGTAGCCTTCTGATCCGGCGCCCATAGAATTGAGCCATTTCCACGCCACTTCGCGGCGGCTTGCGAATCAGGTGGGAAGTAATGAGGAAGCCGGAAATGACGAAGAAAACGTCCACGCCTACGTAGCCTCCTGTAAGCCGTTCCGGCCACAAGTGATACACGATAACCAACGAGACGGCGAGAGCTCTCAGCCCTTGAATATCCGGACGAAATCCGCTGTTCTTTGATGTTGCAGGTGGGTTTTCTTTGATAATTCTTCCTCCTGAAGGCCACGAAGTTCGGCGAACGGTACGGCGGTGGTGGACTATTTTACAAGCTTGGCTCCTGCATGGCTCTATCAACCGCCCACAGAAAACGTCGGGTGCTTGCACCAGCGTCCGTCTCTCCGAAGTGGTATCGGATCAAGTCGAGCTGCTTTTCGCTGATTGGACGGGACCGCAGGTCGTCTAGCACAGAGGGCGTCCGCTCCGCCTCAACTGCAGCCAACAGAGGTACGACGCTGGTGATCCCTTTGGGATCGACAACGGCAGCCGGTTCGGTTGGTTTGGTTATCAGCAGGGGTTTGCGATGAGGAAGCCAGTCCATTGCCATTGCCGAAACATCACAGATACAAATGTCAGCTTCTGCCATGGCACTGTTGAAATCCAGAGAGTGATCACGGTAATGCCCGGCATCCGGGGAGTTTTCCACGGCGGAGGCGATCAGCGAATCGATCTGTTTTACAGCGTCCCCATGCGCTCGAAGACGTACGCCTGTGCGCGGATGAGGTCGGAAAATCAGGCGGTAGCGGGAATCAGCAAGGAGTGATCGAACAAGGGGCAGGCCATGGGAAACTACGGAGCCGTAGGCCATGGCATCACGGTCACCCTCCCAAGTAGGCGCGTAAAGTACAGTCACACGGCCGCCGTGGTTATTTTGTGCTCCTTGTGCGGCAGCACCGTCGAGTTGAGGACGTCCAATTTCAACCAATTTTTGGGGATCCAGTCGGGGGACATTGGCGAGGATGCGTTGTCTGGATGCTTCGCCAGCAATGAACGCGAAGTCGTATGCCTTGAGTTGGTTGGAGGCCATCGAGACCTTGTCGCTTTCCCCGTGGCTTAGATGAATGTGCACAGGATTCGTCAGCCGCAGGACCGTAAAGTTGGCCTGGTTGTTGTTGACGTAGAACACGACACGTGTTCCGTTGGCGCTAACGAACCGTTCAACTTCATCAATGCCGCTCGTCAGGTAGACCGGCAATGGACAATCCCCCAAAATGGCGGCGGCAGTCGTCGCCTTGTGAACCAGGACAGCCACGGGATGCCGTTCGGACAGTTTAAGCATCGGACCGAACCACTGCCGAATCTGGTATGCGCTCGAGGGATCGTCTGCAAAGTACAGAGCGGCTTCATACCGTGCAGGTGCCGTAGAGTTTCGAGCATCCAGCTCTTTACGTACCCTCTTATCCAACAAGAAGTTGCCGACGTGATCGGCAATGAGGTTCAAGCCCCTGCGGGCCTTCGCGTTGAATGACACAGAGTCTCCTGTTAGAGGATCGGGAAGCACCCAGCGTACCGAAGCAGCCAGGGGGAGTATCTGTAGAGTTCAGAATCCGTTCAGCTTTCTGTTGGTAAACTGTAACGAATCTTGGACTGCCCATGGGGAACACTGTGCTTCTGGAAGGAATTAATGATCGCCGGACTGCGTGGCGCCTTCGCGCGTAAGTTACCGCAGCCCCTCGTCCAGACTGTTTTCGACGTATTCCACGGCAGGACACAGCTGCAGACGTCAGTACACTCACATACCGCACGTTTCCTTGCCCGAACGCAGTTCGCCGGCATGACGGGCCGTGTGACTCCCGTAATATCCGATGGACAAGTTTTCGCGACCCGGCCGGTGGAGCGGTTTTCGGCTGTTGAAGCCATCAGGACAAACCGTGAACTAGTCCAGTTCGCTGCGGACGTGGCCGACATGGAGTATCGGGTCGAACAACCGAACCCAAACAAGCCTGCATTCCTGGTGCTCGGTACGGGTAAGTTGCCAGAACTCCTTCATGCTCTTAAAGGCGTCTCCGTCGGGCGTCCGCTGTATGCCAAGTTGGGCCGGTCTGCGCCTGTACTGCTCAGCGAGCTCGACCAAGTCGACGTGCCGCAGCTCACCGTCTTTGAGCCGCAGTCAGCCGACGGTCTGATGCTGGCAGGTCATGAACTTGGTTGCGAGGTCATAGAGGAGCCGGAACGGACTCCCTATTCGTCTGTCACTGAACTGTTGGAGCCGATCGACGTTGTGTATACATGGGTCGACGGCGGGGATCCGAAGTGGCGCGCGCAAAAGGCAGAGGCACTGTCCCGAATACACATGGGCGAACTGAATCAATATTCTGCCAATGACGAGCGCTACCGTTCACACGACGAACTACGCTATTCGCTTCGTTCATTGGACTATTTTGCACCGTGGATCAGCCACATTTATCTAGTGTCTGCGGGACAGACCCCGGATTGGCTGGACACATCGAATCCACGCATAACCATGGTCGATCACGAGGCAATTTTCCCAGACGACGCCTTGCCAACGTTCAATTCGCATGCAATTGAAGCTCGCCTACATCACATCTCGGGACTGAGCGAACACTTTCTCTATCTGAACGATGACGTGTTCCTGGGCCGCAGGGTGATGCCAGATCTGTTTTTTGAGGGCAGCGGCCTAAGCCGGTTTTTCCTCTCGGATCAAGAGATCGATGGAGGACCTCCCAATTCCGCTGACCTACCGGTTGATAGCGCTGCCAAACAAAACAGGGCGTTGATTGAGCAACGATTCGGCCGCACAGTTCGATTCAAGTTCAAGCACACTGCTCATCCGGAAAGAGTGAGCACCTTGCGTCAATTGGAGGAGGACTTTACTGCGAAGCACGCAGAAACGTCCCGGTCACAGTTCCGGAGTCCGTCGGACATATCCATCCCGTCCTCTCTGGCACACTATTACGGCTACATGATTGGCGCGGCGGTACCAAGCAATCTCAAGTACCGCTATTGCGATATTGGAGAGGCTTCTGCTCAAGCGAAGCTGCTTCGGCTATTAAGAGACCGCGATGCCGATGTTTTCTGTCTCAATGAAATCGGGGGCTCGGCCATCAACCTGCCCTCACAGGATCAGCTCATGCAGCGGTTCCTACAATCCTATTTTCCCGTCCCAAGTTCCTTCGAACTAGGAGAGTAATGTCCGATCCGAAATCTGCGTTTTCCAAAGCTAGGTCGAAGGTGGAGCGTCTTCTTGATCCTGGTTCCAGATCGGCACGGCAAGAACTGCGTGAACTCGCCATTTCGCAAGACGGTTCGGTACTCACTTCAGAATTTGAGTTGAGCCATGGGCTCACTCCAATCGCTCTGTGGACACTTCATGAGGGCGACTCCTGGATCAGGTTAGTTGATGCGGAAGCCACCGGAAAGCTTGCACGGACGGGATACCCTTCCTTCGCCGTGTCTGTGGATCTTCAACGGTTGGCCACAGACCTGGTTCATCAGTTAGACACGGCGCAGATTTCTCGTGAAGGGAACGCAGACGCGGAAGGTTTATTTCCCCTGTTCCTGGAGATTTCATGCTCTGCGATCGATGTTCCGCGATACAGCCGGCACATTAGTGTGGTAGGCGGGGCTCAAGTAGGCATGTCCTTCGCGGAATTTCGCGAAGCATTAGAGTCAGGCGCGGTGGAACCTGATGCAACGTGTACAGCGCGCCTGGCCTTCGGCCGATTCTTGCGAACCAACGTCGGTTTGCTACGAGCGGTCGCTGCGGCAAACAACACAATCGTCGGTTATGTGAATCGCAAGGGCTTCCTAACTCTTGCCCTCAACCGGGTTCTAAAACCGTACAACGCAGTTTACGTTAAGCGTCTGTCCGTTGCCGGTGGCTCCATCCGGCTTTCCGCCAGGCTTTTGGTACGTCATGGCAGTCCGACTAAAGCCGAACTGGTACTAGTCGGCCGGCAAAGCGGCATCCGTTATGTTGGTGCCACTAATATCAAGCTGGATGAAAAGCGTACTGCCAGTCGTTTTGGCTTGCGCGAGTATCTGCTCCGGGCCCGACTGGACCTCAAGACTTTTTCAAATGAACAACTATCCGCCGACGATACGCTTGATGCATGGCTGGAAGTCCACGAGGGCGGTGCCCAAGATCCCCATCGCGTGCGGGTCGGCAGGACTAAATACATAGTTCGGAAACTGTCCCGGGCCGGCTGGCAAAATCGCGGCGATAAGACCTTGAGCATCACCCCGTACTACACCTTCAAGGCGAAGAAGACCTCTTTCCATTTAGAACTGTTGGATACTGAGGCCTTTGAATACCTGCAGAAGAAGACACGGATGCCTCTGTCCAAGAGGACACAAGACAAACCCGTGTGGTTAGTGGGGGAGCGCCCCTATAAGGCGCAGGATACGGGACTGCACTTTTTTCGGTACCTGCGGGAGCACAAACCAGAAATAGACGCCTATTATGTGATCGATTTTGCCTCGCCCGAGGTTCGAAACCTCGAGGGATTGGGCAATATCGTTGCATACCGGTCCAAACGCCACTTTGAACTAGCTCTACAAGCGGAACGGTTCATCGGTTCGCATCATCCAGACTTCCTCTACCCGACGCGGCTTCCGCAGTTCCGCAGGGCCGTGGGTGGCGTCAAGGTCTTCCTGCAGCACGGCGTCATGGGTACTAAATGGATGGTTCCCAATTATGGAAAGAAGGCACCTGGCTTCGACACTGATGTCTTCGTCGTCAGTTCTGAGCGCGAGAAGGAATACATCGTTGGCGACTTCGGATACGCTAACAAGGACGTGGTCGTCACTGGCTTGTCCCGCTTTGACGCGCTGTTCGCCGGAGATGTCGAAGTCAAACCCAAACAGCTCCTTATCATTCCGACGTGGCGGGACTGGCTGCAAGATCCATCAGTTTTTACCGAGTCTGAGTACTTCCAGGCATGGAACGAACTGCTGCATGACCGGCGACTGCGGGAACTAGTGGACCGGTTCGGCACCGAAATCATTTTCTGCTTGCATCCAAACATGCAGCAATTCCGCCACCACTTCGAAGGTGTTCCGGCGCGAGTTATTTCTCAAGGCGAAGTGGACGTCCAATACCTGCTTAAGCAAAGCGCAGTTATGGTCACCGACTACTCGAGCGTGGGCTTTGATTTCAGTTTTCTGCAAAAGCCGGTCCACTACTACCAGTTCGACAGGGAACGCTTCCTTGGCCCGAGGGGGTCGCACCTCGACCTCGACGCCGAGCTGCCGGGCCGCATTTCATTTGATCTTGACTCACTGATAACTGGGCTTGTGGAAACCTACACTTCCGAATGCCGAATGCCGGAGGAGTACATGGGGCGTGCTCGCCGTTTTCTAAAGTATCGCGATCAGAACAATTGCAGTCGGATCTTCGAGGCAGTCAGCGAAGCCCGGCCGACAGAATCCCGACTGCGTAAATTCATTGATCCGGAGTTAAGCGAACGGGTATTTGGCCGTTTTCGACGAAGCCGGTTTTATTTCCCAGCCATGCGTCAGTTCTATAAAATGGTGCGGCGAATGCCGATGGACGAGAATCTGATCGTTTTTGAAAGCGGTCTGGGAAAACAGTACGCAGATAGCCCCCGATACATATATGAAGAGCTCTTGAGGCGAGAAGATCCACGTACCAAGATCTGGATCTACCGGGGTAAGCTGCCGCACGAGGACGCAAACACGCGCGTGGTGAAGCGACTGTCACCGGAATACTACTGGTATCTCGGCAAGGCCAAGTACTGGGTCAACAATCAGAACTTTCCTCACTACATACGGCGTCGAAAAGACGCCATCATGGTCCAGACTTGGCACGGAACACCCTTGAAACGCATGCTTCACGACTTGGTTGAGGTCCACGGCCGCGATGAGGATTACCTTCGCAGAGTCAGTAATGCTGTACGGCAATGGAGTGTGTTGCTTTCCCCAAGCCCGTACGCGACCGCAGTCTTTCGCAGTGCCTTTGCATACGATGGGAAAGTACTCGAGGAAGGATATCCGCGGAACGACGTTTTAGCCGCCGGACAGAACAGTGGTTTAAGCAAGGACGTGCGTCGCAAACTAGGCATACCAGAGAATAAACGGGTAGTGCTGTACGCGCCCACGTTCCGTGACTCCCAAAGCAGTGGGGCAGGCAAGTTTTCTTTTGAGTTGCCGTTCGACCTCGAGCGCTTCCATGAGAAGTTTGGAACCGATACAGTTCTGCTGCTCCGTATGCATGTGTTGGTTAGTAACAGAATTCAAATCCCGGAAAGCGTTCGGGATGCAGTTCTGGATGTCTCAGGCTACGCTGAAATTCAGGAACTGTATCTGGCCAGTGACATTCTGGTAACAGACTACTCATCGGTGTTTTTCGACTTTTCGCTACTGCGCCGTCCGATCATTTTTTACGCCTATGACTTGGAACTGTACCGGGATACGCTTCGTGGCTTTTACCTTGACTACAACACTGAACTTCCTGGGCCTATCGTGGAAACAGAGGAGTCTCTATACAAAGCCATCGAGGGAGCGTCACTTCCGGATCCCGAACGCGAGGCGAAGCATGAATCCTTCGTGGCTAAATTTGCTCCCAAGGACGATGGTCATGCTGCAGAGCGCGTAGTCGACCAGCTCTTCTGAACCGATACAGTTACTAAAACTCCTTCCAGCAAAGGGATACGAATGATCGTCCGGGACCGGGTTGCGGCCCTTCAACGGCGCCTGAAGAGGTTTTCCGCCAAACGCAAGGCCCCGCAGGTTTTGCCGGGGGACAGCGGACCCAGCTCAAGCGCGGAAACTGCCAAAGTGTCCGTGGTTATACCGGTCTTTAACGCTATGCCATATCTGACAGAAATGCTCGATTCCCTACAGGCACAAGAGCTGGATCAGGCGCTGTTCGAGGTCATTGCCGTTGATGACGGATCGACTGACGCCAGCGGTAAGGTGTTGGACGATTATGCCAGGACAAATCCTCACTTTCGCGTTATCCATCAGCCAAACAGTGGTTGGCCCGGCAAGCCTCGGAACGTTGGCATTGCCGCGAGCGCGGCGCCCTATGTCTTCTTTTGCGATGCGGATGACAGGCTTGGGCCCGATTCATTGCGACGCATGGTGGACTACGCCTTTAAGCATGACGTGGATGTTCTGGTTCCCAAGCTTGTTGGCATCAACGGCCGTCGAGTCCAAGCGTCACTATTCAAGGTGACGGAACTGGACATCGACAGGCGCAAGATTCTTGGGACGCTGTCACCACAAAAGATGATCCGCCGTGAATTACTGGAACACCACAACATCAGATTCCACGAGGACAAGGTTCGGTTGGAAGACGGCATGGTGATGGCGCGGTGTTATTTGCTCGCCAACAGGGTATCCGTCTTGGCGGATTACGACTATTACTTCATTAGGACCCGCGACGATGGGCTCAACATCAGCTCCGAGCGGACTGTGGCCGAGGGCTACACCTGGTCGGTGGGGGAGATCGCCCGCATCATCAAGGAGAACGAGAAGGACCAGGACCGGGCTGACCTGATGGTCCTGGACCTGTACCGGCGCAAGTGCTTGCGGACCTACGACCCTGAGCGCTTCGGCCGGCTTGGCCGCTCTATCCGGAGCCGATGGGTAGAAGCGCACGCGGAGTTCGTGGAGCGCTACATCCCTGAGTCACTGGAGAGCGAATTATCACCGATCTTCCGGCAGCGGTCACAACTTGTCCGTGCCCGGGATGTTGACGGCCTGGAACGGCTCGCCGGATCTGAGGCGTTGCTTCGGGCGATACCCCACTCGTCATCCGTGCAGATTAACAGCGACGGCTCGGCCGTCCTCGCCTTCCGCATGGAGCCAGCCGGCGGTTTCGATGAGCTGTTCCTTGCCCTCAGAAGACGCGGTGGTGGCAAGGACGAGAAGTTGCTGCTGCAGTCCGGCTCCGCCGGTTCAGACATCTACTCGGTCACAGTGCCTGGTGGGCTGCTGCGCGGCTATCAGGGGAACATTGTGGACTGCTTTGTGGAAGCCAGTGTCGGCGGCTTCTCCGGGCCGCCACAGCGAGTGCTCATAGGCGATGACGTGCCGCTGCCCTCCCGCGAAAACGGTGTCCGGGCCTATTCGACCATTCATGGGAACCTCAGTCTGGATTTGCGTTAGGTAAATGCCGGGTGATCTGCGCCGGAAGAATGCTGGGGAGGTCTTCGCCTGAAATTCTCGCGAGCAGCGCCGCACTCGTGCCGGCGATTTGGCTAGAGTGAGCCGACCATCTGTCTGGGCAGAACAGCTCCGGTTCTGAACTGCGTGCCCGCGTAGAACCACATCGCTCCATCAGGTTCGATTCCGAGGAGATCGACCCGGCGGTCGCTGTTGAAGTCGCCAGGGCCAATGATGCTGCGGAACATGTTCCAGCCGCCGTTGCCGATTTTCCGTTCGGCCGCAAACCAGCCCGATGAGTAGGTTGACTTTCCTGGGAGGAACCAGAGCGTGCCATCGGGCTTCCTAGCGACAACGTCGCCCGTTCCGTCGCCATTGTAGTCGCCGGCTGCCGTCAGGTGGTTGTAGGCGTCCCACCCGGAAGCGATCTGGCTGCGGGGACCGTGCCCGCCGTCGCCGGGGGCGGCGTAGAGCCAAACGGAACCATCGGGGCGGACAGCCAGCAAATCATTGTCGCCGTCGCGATTGACGTCCCCTGCCCCAAGCAGTTGCGAGAACTGCTGCCAGCCGCCGGTGCCAATCTTCACGCGCCGTTCGTAGCCTTCGTTCGACGAGTCGACCCTTCCCGTCCCCGAGTACAACCACAGCGTTCCGTCGGCTTGCCGTGCCAGCAGGTCGCTCGTGCCGTCACTGTCGTAATCACCGACGCCAAGGATCTCGGAGTAAATTTGCCACCCGTGGCCGATCCGCATCCGGCTCCCATAGCCGCCCTCGCCATTGCCTGGCACGAACCACAGGGTGCCATCCGACATACGGCCGATGAGGTCGGCGGTGCCGTCGCCGTCGAAGTCGCCTGGCGTGACCATCTGGTTGTAGGCTTCCCAGCCCGAGTTACGCGTCGCGACGCGTGATTTGTATCCTTCGCTCTCTGTGAAGCGGGTGCCGGCATAAAATCCGAGTTGTCCGTCGGCATAGATTCCTAGCAGGTCCTGTTTGCCGTCGCGGTTGTTGTCCCACACGCCCAGGATTTGTGTAAACGCCTGCCAGCCGCTGGCGCCGATACGTTCCTCGCTGGAAAAGGAAGCGTCGAGGGCAGGAGCCCTGCCTGTGCCGCGGAGTAGCCAGAGCGAACCATCGGGTTTCGTGGCAATCAGGTCCGCGCGGTCATCACCAGAGAAGTCCCGGGGCGCCACCAGTTGGTCGTAGCCTTGCCAGCCGTCCGCAATCCGGATCCTGGAAGCGGTCTGGCCGGTTCCGCGGCCAGGATACAGGTAGACGATGCCGTCGGGTCGCTTGGCAATGAGGTCTGTGTGGCCGTCGGAGTTCAGATCCCCGGCTCCGACGACATCGGTGAACTGGTTCCAGCCGCTGGTGCCCACCATAACGCGCGGTTCAAACGAAGCGCCGCCCTTGCCCTTGTAGAACCACAGAGAGCCATCGCTGTGGCCGGCCAGGAGATCGGGCTGCGCATCGCCGTCGTAATTTCCTACACCGATCAGCGCGTTGTAGATTTGCCAGCCGCCGCCAACGCGGGTCGGCGTGCCGTAGCCGCCGGCGCCGTTACCCGGGTAGTACCAAAGGGCGCCGTCGGTGCGGCGGGAAAGCAGGTCGCCGTGGCCGTCCCCATTCAAGTCTCCTGGGGCTGCGCTGAGGACCGAGGTAGTGACGGTATCCCTGTTCTGGGCAAAGTCGCGCAGTTCGGTCATGGTGCCGTGCCAGACATTCGAGTCGCCGGCGAACGGACCGCTCGAGCTGTACTGCCAGATATCGAAGCTCGTCCAGCCCGCGGGCAGGCGCGGTTCGGCCAGAGTATACCCATCCAGGGGATAGTGGGCCACGTGGAGCGGGTGGTCCTTGAAAGCCGTGCTGCTGCCCGTACAGTAGTTCCACCAGTCGGCCGTTGTATAGATTGCAGGCAGCCTGCCCGTGCGCGCCTTGATCGTGTTGGAGAAATCGTCGATCCAAGCGACCATCTCGCTCGGGGACATGTTGTAGCACGTGTTGCCGAGCTCGGGGTAGGGGTTGTATTCGATGTCGAGCAGTGGCGGCAGCGTCCGGCCGTCCGCGGACCAGCCGCCGCCGTTGTCAACCATGTAGTCGGCTTGGTCCTTGCCCGACGAGACGTTGGGGATAGCGAAGTGGTACGAGCCCCGGATCATGCCGACGTTGTAGGAGCCGGTGTACTGCTCTGCCCATTCCGGGTTCTGGTAGGACAGGGCCTCCGTGGTTTTGACATAGGCGAACCGGGATCCGTAGTTCCACTCGGTGGTCCAGTCCACGTTGGGCTGGTGGCTGCTGACGTCGATGCCCTGGATCCCATCCGGGCTCCACTTGTCGCGGTTGACCATGGGGACCGACAATGCCTGCAAGGAGCTGGTCCGATCGATTTCCAGGACGTCCAGCTGCTCTTGGAGCTCTTCCTGCTTCTCTGGTTGCTTTAGTTCGGCCTCTCGTTGCTGTCGTTGTGCAAGTCCATGGCCCATCTGGGCACCATGGTCGCCTTGAAGCACTTCAAGCAATTCCCTCAGCTGCTCCTGAGTGAGTTCCTCTACCGGAACTTCGACGTCAGCGTTATTAGAAGGAGTTCCACCCTCCGTCGATGTAGGCCGGGGTTCGTGGGTAGATTCTACTGACGGTAACGGAGCTGGTTGTTCAATGACGCTGGGTTCGTGAAGTGCAGGCGTGTCCGCCGGGTTCGATTCTTCCGGTGCATCTGCGGCCGGCGAGGGCTGGGGGAGTTCATCCACCGTGGGCACAGCGGTGGCCGTGCTGCCAGGAACTGACGGATCGGTCGCTGCCGGATCCGAAGTGACCACCGGTGGTGCTGTTTCGTTGGCCCCGTTAGCGGCTGGAGGGAGGATGAAACCCGAGACGGCGAGAGAAAGGGCGGTCAGGCCGGCGATCCCGGTTCCCCGTATCCGCGTGGCGGCCGAAGGGGAGTGGAACAGTGGGCGAGTGTTCATAGATTTACTCCGGAGTTTCCCCAAGCGACGGGGTTTGGCTGCCCGAGAGAGCGGCAGTTGTGGTCGTCGACCGTTAAACCGTAGCACCGATGTGAAAATTGTGACTAGAGTTAATGATGTTACATCTTCGGCTCAACTAGGGGAGTTCCTAGGTAAAGCAAAGGGCCTCCGTGTGTCACGGAGGCCCTTTGGCGTACATTCTCATCAGTGTTACGGCGTGACGAGACCCATGACTGTGGGCAGCCACATGGATAGCGCAGGGACGAACGCGACGATAAATAGGGCGACCGTTAGCGCCCAGAAGAAGGGCATGATTCGCTTGATCATAGGTTCGATGCGTACCTTGGCCACTCGTGCCGCCACGAAGAGGTTGTTACCTACGGGCGGGGAGATGTTCCCCAAGCACATGTTAAACACCATCATTGTTCCAAAATGGATGGGGTCGACGCCCAGTTGGGTGACGATTGGCAGGAAAATTGGCGTGAAGATCAGGATTGCTGGTGTCGGGTCCATAACGGTGCCGACCAGAAGCAGAATGATCATGATCAAAACCAGGATGATTATTGGGTTGTCGGTCAAGCCCAGGAGAGCGTCAGCGACGAGTACAGGCACACGGGCGAAGGACATTACCCACGCGAGAATGCCTGAGACACCGATGAGCAGCATGACGATCGCGGTAGTTTTCGCGGCCTCAAGAGTGATTGAGGGCAGCGCGCGCACTGGCAAGGTCTTTTGAATCAAGCCGAGAACAAGAGCGTAGAACACTGCGACGACGGACGACTCCGTGGCGGTGAAATACCCGGTAAGGATGCCGCCAATGACAATAACGATCATCAGCAGGGCGGGTAGGGCGCGCAACAAGACGATTCCGGCCTGGCGAACTGTAGGACGCTGCCCGCCGCGCAGCTCGGGATGCTTGCGAGCGTAGAGCGCAACCATGACAATGCAGACGAGCGCCCAAACCAACCCAGGCCCGACGCCGGCCATGAAAAGCGCTGCGACAGAAGTACTTGAGACGAGAGAGTAGACAATGAACGTGTTGCTGGGCGGAATCAGCATTCCTGCAGGCGAGGCGGCCGCGTTTACCGCAGCGGAAAAAGCCGGGTCGTAGCCAGCCTTGCGCATTGGTGGGGACAGCACAGACCCTACGGCGGCGGCAGAAGCGACGGAGGCGCCGGATACCGCACCGAACATAGCGTTGGAGACAACGGTTGTTTGGGCTAGAGAGGCGGGAAGGCGCCCTGCGACAACTTGTGCCAGGTCGATAAGTCGTTGCGCGATTCCGCCGGTATTCATCAAGCCGCCAGCGAGGATGAAGAACGGTATTGCAAGCAGTGCGAAGGAGTTACTAGCGGTGAACAGGCGTTGCGCCGACGTCAGCGCCCCAGCATCCCAGCCAAGGAGGACCACGATGGCCAAGGCCGAGGGAACGCCCATGGCAACCGCCACTGGGGCACCCAACATGAGCCCGAGGATGAAGCCGCCGACTAGGACTATCGCGGCGAGTGTGGTGGGTTCCATGATGACCTCAGATGCCTTGGTTGTTTTCGTCGATCTCAGGCACCAGCTTTTCGGTGCCAGCGAACATGCCCACAATGTGGCAGAGCGCGAAAAATGTGATTAGCGCGCCCGCAACCGGCAGGATGAGGTACACCTGGCCTACACTTACCGGCATGGTCGAGATGTTCTGAGTCCAGGCGTTCGCTGCCACCGCAAAACCTCCGTAGATCATCACGTACCCGGCAAAGAAGATAATCGAACCTTCTACGGCGAGGGCTACGATCCTCTGAGCCGGTACGGGAAACTTATTCACTAGAAGTTCGACGGCGATGTGTCCGCGTTCTGAGAACACCAGTGCCGACCCGAGCAGGGCCAGAATCACGAAGACGTATCGTGCCGATTCCTCCGTCCACGATGCTGGTGATTGAAGTACCTGGCGGGAAATCACCTGCCAGGCGACCACAATGACCAGCGCGGCAAAGATTGCCACACACGTCACCGCCAAGACGCGATCAATAAACCGTCGAGTTGTGTTCAGGGCCGCTACAAGGGGCCCGCCGGTGGGGCGTGCCTCGCCCGGCCCCGCTGGCGTCCGCCCCGATCCGGCCAGGCCGTCATCGCCCGCACCTGCTCGCTTCTTGCTGCTCATACTTTCCTCCGTTGAGGGCGGGCAGCGCAGGCGCTGGCCGCTGTGGTGATTATCGGCACGAGATCCTAGATAACGTCCGGATTGCCGTTCTGCGGTAGCTTCGTCTTCGCCTCGCAGAACGGCAATCGTGTGAAAAATGCCCTAGAAAATGATGCTCACACCGGTAACCGGTATCGCCATAAGGGATTACTCGGCCGCGGCTCGGGTGGCTTCGTACAGTGCCTTGGCAGAGTCTGTGGTCACGTATTCATCGATGAGCGGTTGCAGTGCTGTGCGGAAGGCCTCGGTATCGACCTCGTTGAACTTGGTCCCGGCGGCTTCAAGCTCCTTGATGGCCTTCTCGGTCTCGGAAAGCCACAGCTCAGTGTGCTCGGTTACAGCTGCATCCCACTCGGAGTCGAAGGCAGCGCGGTCCTCTTCGGACATTTCAGCGAGCACGTCGGTGTTGATCACCAAGTAGTCGAGGCCAACAAGGTGGTTCGTTTTCGAGAAGTACTCGGCAACCTCATTGTGCTTCTGCGTCAGGTAGGAGATTTCATTGTTCTCCGCACCGTCAAGCACGCCTGACTGCAGTGCGGTGTAAACCTCGCCGAATGCCATTGGAGTTGCGGAGCCGCCCATGAGCTCGATCATCTTCATGTGGACGTCCGACTCCTGGACGCGGACCTTCATCCCTGCGAGGTCCTCGGGGGTGTTGACTGGCTTCTCGGTGTTGTAAACGCTTCGTGTTCCCTGAGTGAAGCCGCCGAGGACAGTGATCTTCTGATCCTCGAGGGACGAGTAGAGTTCCCCGGTGATTTCCTGGTCGCCGACAACCTGCATCTGGTGCTCCACATCGTCGAACACCTGAGGCAGGTTGAAGACGCGGAAGTCTTCATTGAGGTTCTCCAGCTGGGTCCCGGAGACGATGGCCATCTCCACAGTTCCGTTGCTGACCAGCTGGATGGCTTCCTGCTGCGCGCCAAGAGTTTCGTTCGCGTAGACGTCGATGTCCCAGCGGCCTTCGGTCGATTCCGACAGCCGTTCGCCAAAGCTGTTCAGGGCGATGTAAGAGGGGTGGGTTTCGGTCTGGTTGAGCGCCAGTCGCATGGTCTTGCCGTCCGCGCCGCCATCAGCACCGCCGGAACCGCCACCACAGGCTGTCAGTGCCAACGCCATCGCTGCCACGGACCCCATCACTGCAAAAGCTTTGTTGCCCTTCATGGTTTACCTTTTCCTGCCCACTGAGCGGGCATTGTGTGTCGCCGCAGAGAATCCGCGGCATTTCCCTTGCCTGTTCCAACTGCTAAACGCAGCGGAACCGTTGTCTTCAGGCATGCTGCGAATCCGCCCCAATCTGTGCACACGCCCCGTTGTGCGTGCACCGGAATGGCATGTAGCGCCATGCATGCGTTCTAATGATTCAGCCAAAAATGGAGGGTGCGCGGCAAGCAGTTGCCATATATTGCCTTGGCCGACCCGTAAGATGTTCTGCAGGAGGACAAGTATGAGTGAAATTCAGGGGACGCCGACTATCTACGACGTCGCCCGGGTTGCTGGCGTGTCCTCATCCACGGTTTCGAGGGCCTTTGCCCGGCCGGGTCGGGTAAGCCATGAAACGGCGCAGAAGATTTTTGCCGCCGCGATCGAGCTCGGTTATCGGTCCAAGCCGATGAATGGAGCAGGGCAGCCTGGCGGAACGCGCACATCCATGATCGCGTTGGTCATCGCCGACATCCGCAACCCAGTGTATGCGGAGATGGTCCGTGGCGCTGAAGCTGCGGCAGCCGAAGCTGGCTACACGATGCTCCTTGCACACACCCAGGAATCCGACCGCCGCGAACGCCAGGCGTTGGAGCGGGCCATGTCCACGGTTGACGGAATCGTGCTTTCCAGTTCCCGTATGTCGGATTCTGCCATTCGAAT
The DNA here is from genome assembly GCF_017603825.1 of Arthrobacter crystallopoietes. Lineage (NCBI taxonomy): Bacteria > Bacillati > Actinomycetota > Actinomycetes > Micrococcales > Micrococcaceae > Crystallibacter > Crystallibacter crystallopoietes. The sequence goes on along the minus strand of NZ_CP072014.1, from coordinate 3,503,553 downwards.
GATGGCCAAGCAGAAACCAACCATCGTGATGAACAGGGCAGTTGCCGATGTTGCCAGCGTGGTGACCGATAACGCCAGGGGGATCCGTCGTGCCGCAGAGCATCTGGGCGAACACGGCCACGACACCATCACCTATCTTGCAGGCCCCGAAGCATCCTGGGCTGACGGCATGCGTTGGCGGTCCCTACGGGAAGCGGCTCTGGAGCTTGAACTGAATGTCCGACGCACGGCGCCGGCTCAGCCCACGGTTCGCGGTGGCGAGGACGTGGCAGCCGAGTGGCTCCAGCATCGCACGTCGGCAGTCGTCGCATACAACGACCAGATGGCCATCGGATTCATCCGAGCGCTCCAGCAACAGGGGTTTAGCGTTCCCGAAGACGTCAGCGTCGTGGGCTTTGACAACAGCTACGGCGCCGATCTGATAACGCCCGCGCTGACGACCGTTGCGGCACCGTTATATGCCTTGGGCACAACGGCGGTGAATAATCTGCTCGCATTCGCCGCTGGGGCTAAGTCCCAATCGGGTCAGCCGGTTGTCCTGCCGACCCGATTGATTGTGCGTAATTCAACAGCCAAGCGGACCAAGCGTTAGCTGGTCTTTTCCAGCCACAGCTTGGCCGACTGCGCCAACTCCGGCGGCGAAGCGGCGATGTCAAGGACGACGCCGGACTCCGTTGCATCGAGCGGTTCCAAGGTGTCCAGCTGGGACTCTAGCAGCGCGGCGGGCATGAAGTGCCCGTTGCGAGCGGACAAGCGGCTCGACAACAGGTCCTTGCCGCCGTCGAGATGGATGAAGACGACGGTGGGATCCGTGGCGCGGATGAGGTCACGGTATGACCTCCGCAGCGCGCTGCAGGCGATGACCAGCGGGCCGGGGCTACGGGCAAAGGCCGCCCCGATTTCCTCGAGCCATGGCTTGCGGTCGTCGTCATTCAGGGGCGTACCCGCCGCCATCTTGTCCACGTTGGCCTGCGGATGCAGGGCATCGCCGTCGGTGAACTGTGCGCCGAGGTGTTCGGCCAGCAGTTCACCGACGGTGGATTTCCCAGAACCGGAAACCCCCATAACGACGACGTGGAACGGTTTGAACTTGATCACCAGTCGTGTACCGTGCCGTCGGCGAGACGGTTGTACGGCAGGTAGGCCTGTTGGTAGGGGAAAGATGCCGCGGCTTCTTCGTTCAACTCAATGCCGAGTCCGGGCTTGTCGCCTGGGTGCAGGTAGCCGTCGGCAAAGACCATGGACTGTTCAAACACTGTGTTGGTCTTCTCGCTGTGCTCCATGTATTCCTGAATACCGAAGTTATGGATAGCCAGCCCGACGTGGGTCTGCGCAGCAAGGCCGACCGGAGAGACATCCGTAGGGCCGTGGAAACCTGACTTGACCTGGTACTGGGCGGCGAAGTCCATGACCTTCTTCAGCGGGGAGATGCCGCCGAAGTGGGTGGAAGCCGCACGGACATAATCGATCAGCTGTTCTTTGATCAGCGTCTGGAAATCGAAGACCGTGTTGAAGATTTCACCGATCGCCAGCGGGGTTGTGGTGTGCTGGCGGACCAGACGGAGGGCTTCCTGGTTCTCAGCGGGGGTGCAGTCCTCGAGCCAGAACAGATCGTACGGTTCAAGTGACTTGCCCAGCTTGGCTGCCTGGATCGGGGTCATCCGGTGGTGGCCGTCATGCAGCAGCGGCAACTCCGGGCCGAATTCGTTGCGGACCGCTTCGAAGACAGTGGGGAGATGGCGCAGGTAGGCCCGAGTGTCCCAGTCTTCCTCGGTGGGCTGCGCACCGCGGCCGGCGGGCTCGAAGTCATAGCGCTCACCCGTCGCCTGTGCCTGGGCAGCAACACCGTAGAGTGCTTTGATTCCCGGCACGGAGGTCTGCACACGGATGGACTTGTAGCCTTCTTCCAGATGCTGCCGAATGGAGTCGAACAACTCCGGGATGTCGCGGCCGGAGGCATGCCCGTAAGTGCGCAGACCGGTCCTTGAGGCGCCACCCAGCAGCTGGTAGACCGGCAGCCCGGCAACCTTGCCCTTGATGTCCCACAGAGCCATGTCGACGGCAGCGATGGCGGCCATGGTGACAGGGCCACGGCGCCAGTAGGAACTGCGGTAGAGGAACTGCCACGTGTCTTCAATCCGGTGCGGATCTTTGCCGATCAGCAGCTGGGCAACATGTTCCTTCAAATAAGCCGCCACGGCCAGCTCGCGGCCGTTCAGAGTGGCATCTCCCAGCCCGGTCACACCGTCCTCCGTGGTGATTTTCAGGGTCACAAAGTTCCGGCTGGGGCTGGTCACAATGACATCAGCAGCAATGATCTTCAAGATAGGCCTTTCAATGATTTCAAATCTTCACGTAACCGTAGCTATGCCGGAAACCCGGTGGCAAGGAGTTGCCACAAGTTGCCGGATTCCCGGCACAGCGCCCATTTTCCTTACTGGTCCTGGAACGATCCGCGCAGGGCATGGACCATATCAATGATGCCGTCCTCTGCGGCGAAGTCCGGGTCCAGCAGTTCCACTAGCGCAGCGGTCTGTTCCCGCCCATTCAACGACAGCAAGGGCTCAATGCGTTCGGCCTCGGCATCGCGCACGCCGGCGCCGTCGTCAGCGGCTTTTGCCAGGTAGTCGATCCACGCGGCGATCAGGCGGGCGGCTGCCTGTCCGGGGCGTCCGGCCGTGCGTTCCGCCTGGATCACAGGAACGGCGCGCATGCGCAGTTTGCTGCTCCCGTCAATGGCGATCTGGGCCAGCATGTGGGCTATACGCGAATTGCCAAACCTTTCCAGCAGTGCTGCCCGGTACTCGTCGACCTTGAGTTCCGGCTCCGTCAGGTGTTCGACGGCCTCATTCCAGAATTCTTCGATCCAGGTCGCACAAGCGGGATCACGCAAAGCCTGCGCTACGGTGTCGCTGCCACGCAGTTGGCCGGCATAGGCCAACAGGGAGTGGGCTCCGTTCAGCAACCACAGCTTGCGCCGTTCAAAGTGCTCAATTTTCTCGACGAATACTGCGCCGGCCTTTTCCCAAGCCGGACGGCCGGCAGGGAAAGCGCCGCAGAGGACCCAGCTATGGAACGGTTCGGTCACCACCGGTGCCTGGTCAGCAAAACCGGTTGCAGCGGCCACGCCGGCTGTGTCCTCATCCGTAGTCCGTGGCGTAATCCGGTCAATGGACGTATCCACGAAGGACACGTTGGCGTCGATCCATCCTGCCAGTTCCGGCGCGATCGCCGATGCCAATCCCCTGATGGCATTGCGTGCAGCCGTGCCGTTGGCGCTGAGGTTGTCGCAGGAGACCACCGCTATAGGCCCGGCTTCTGCCCGGCGGCGCGCGTCCAAGCCGGTAAGCAAGCGTGCAGCTGCGGTCGAGGGGACGCCGCGACGGCCGGATCCGCTGGAACCAACGAGCGCTGCCGATGCCTTCCACCACTGGCTTAGCAAGGCTGCGTCGGCCGCTACCGCCTCTGCCGTCAAATCGAGCTGTCCGTTGGATGCGAGGTTGTACGCAGCTTCCGTTACCGTCAGGGTGACGATCGCGGTCGTCGATAGCGACAGTAGCTCTGCGAGCCGCCCGATATTGCCGCCGTCGTACGCCGCACTGATGCTTTCGATAACCTCGAAGCTGTCTGCCTCTTCCGCCCGCTCGACGAGGGTGTAGAGCCCGTCCTGCGCCTCAAGAGTTTCGGCAGCTTGCGGGCTGCGTCCGGTGAAGGAAGCGATACCCCATTCGTGGCTGGCGTCTACTTTGTGCGTATACCACGCCTGGTGGGCACGGTGGAAGGCGCCCAGCCCGATGTGGACAATCCGGATCGGCGCTGGTTTGCCTGCCCTATACGTCTGCCGGTTCAGCGGCTGGGTTGCGGTTTGTGCAGTCATAGTTTGAAAGCCCTCCGCGGTGCGGCATCGACGATGTCCACGATGAGCTCTGCGGCACGGGACTCGGAAACGCGATGTTCGGCAACCAGCCGCGCGAGGAACGAAGCTTCGATCCGGCGGGACGCGTCGTGGCGGGCCGGGATGGAGCAGAAGGCGCGGGTGTCGTCGATGAAGCCGGAGGAACGATAGAAGCCTGCCGTCTCCGTGATGGCCGACCGGAAGCGCAGCATCGCATCCGGTGCGTCCAGGAACCACCACGGCGCGCCCACGTACACCGAGGGGTAGAAGCCGGCCATCGGGGCGAGCTCGCGGGAGAACACGGTCTCGTCCAGGGTGAAGAGAATGAGGTTAAAGTCCTTGGAAGTGCCAAAGTCCTGCAGGACCGGGCGGATGGCCTCGGTGTAGTTGATGGCGAAGGGGATGTCGTGGCCGGTGTCCGCGCCGAACCGCTCGAAGGTCGGTAGATGGTGGTTGCGGAAAGAACCGGGATGGACGGTCATGACGAGCCCGTCCTGAACCGACATGCGTGCCATCTCGTACATCATGTGTCCTTCGAACACATCACGCTCGGCATCCGTTGCTTCTCCGCGGCGCGCCTTGTTAAAGAGGCTTTCCGCTTCGGCCCGGTCCAGCTTGAGCGTCAGCGGCGTGCGGACCCCGTGGTCGGCCGAAACGGCTCCGTGGTCAATAAAGTGCCGGCGGCGGTTCTCGAGAGCACGGATGTACCCGGCGTACCCGGTGGTGCCATCGCCCGCGGCGGTGATCAGCCGGTCGACGTTTTCCAGCCATGTCGGGTGGGCGATGTTTAGGTAGGCGTCGGGGCGGAAGGTGGGCAGGACCCGTTCGTGGAACGTGCTGTCCGCAGCCAAAGCTGCGTGGGACTCCAAGCTATCCAGGGGATCGTCTGTGGTGGCGAGGACCTCGATGTTGAAGTCCTTGAACAGTTGCCGCGGCCGGAACCCCGGCTCGTCCAACCTGGCCTGAATGGCGTCGAAGGTGGCGTCTGCGCTTTCCTCCGAGATGTCCTGCTTGAGCTTGAAGACATGCTCGAACTCAGAACGCAGCCAGTAGCCAGAGGCAGTGCCGTCGAACAGCGGCCAGGCCTTCGCGAATTCGTGCCAGACCTCGCGGGGAGAAACGTTGGTGGTGCCGCCGGCGCGCAGTCGCTCCAGTGGAACCCCGCTGGCGTGGATGAGGCGTGTGACGTAGTGGTCGGGGCTGATCAGCAGCGTTGCAGGATCAGGGAAGGGCACGTCTTTTTCGAGGACGGCAGCGTCCACGTGGCCGTGCGGAGAGATGATGGGAAGGTCCTGAACCAGCTCCAGCAGGCCCCGCGCGATGGCACGGACTCCTGGTTCAGCAGGAAGGAGCCGATCAGGTTCGGCGGCTATTGAAGTTGACATTGCACCATCGTTTCCAAGCGGCCGAAGTGCAGTCAACGAGTTGCCATTTGTTGGCTGGCCTGCCCTTATTGACGCTTCCTGCCGAGCTGGCGCCTGAGCCACTTCCGGCCCCGCACAACGAACCGGTTGTCCCGGTGGCGTACCGACAGCGAGCCGTGCTTGGTCGGATAGACCTCCAAGGGTGCCCGCTGGAAAGCCTGAAGGCCGGCGTAGGCCAGACGCTTTTCCGCCGGCTGTTCCGGAGCGCGGACATACGCGTCGAAAATGTCGCCGGGGCGGCTTTCGGGCAGCTCGATCGTCCATTGCCCCTCGGCCAGGGCTGCGACTGCAACGCTGCTGCCGTGCCTGCGCCGGAAGATCAGCTTCGTCCCCGGGGCGACGTCGGAGCCGGCACGCAGAAGCATCCTGCTCCCGTTCCATGACACCTGATCGACGACGGCGCCGCCAGGCGTCCGGTTTACGCGGTCAGATCGGGGCGGGGCAGACACGACCCGGACCCAGTTGGCGACGAAGGTCTTTGTGTCGAAGCGGGACAGGGTGCTGAAGCACGCTTCTCCAAAGCGGGAGCGGAGCTCACGGTCCTGCATTAGTTGAAGGATCTTCTTGGCCAAGGCGTCGCTGTCCTCGAAATCCGCGAGGTAGCCGTTTTCGCCGTCGACAATGACGTCCCGCGGCCCGTAATTCGAGTCGTAGGCAACCACGGGGACGCCATAGGACATGCTTTCCAGCAGGATGAGCGGGAACCCCTCCGACGCCGACGTTAGCAACGTTGCGCAGGCCGTGGCGTAGATGCGCTCGGGGTTGTTGGTGAAGGGCATGAACCGGACATGGTCCTCGACCTTTAGCTCCGCGATCAGCCGGTGGATGCGCTGCTCTTCGTCGTCGTTGTACCCGAAGCCAAAAATCTCCAGGACCGCGTTGGGGTTGCCGTCAAGCACCTTGCGGAACACCCTGATTGCCTCGTCCACGCGTTTCTTGGGATGAGTCCGGGCCACCAGGATGAGCCGATTGCTATCGGTGTCAGCCTTGTGGTTCTTCCGGGGCGGGGCCACCTGGGGAATGACTTCGAGCCGTTCGGCATGCCCGAAGTCGGCTGCCATGTCCTTACGTTGCGCCTCGGTCAGGACAACCAAGGCGTCGTATTCGTCGAGACGGTCCATCAGTGCGCGCCAGTTGCGGCTCACCCGGGACCCGGCGATGTACGGAGGTTCAAGATGGTTGCTGTGCGCGGTGACGATCTTGCGTAAGTTCGGGTGTCGGATGCTGCGCACCACTTCGTCGAGGCTGTGGTGGGGGAGGATATCCAGATTCTCCCGGAATTCCGTGGTGATGGCAGCGCTCTCGTGCTTGGCGAGAAGCCGCTCGAAAGCGTGCGTGTACAGCTGGCCAGTGTCCGAAAAATGGAGGGGGGTTGGACCGAACAGGAAGCTTTGATCCCAGTGGCTGCTGCCGGGCGCCTGCCAGATCGTTAAGAAACAGTGCCCGTCGCGGCCGATATAACGCTGTACGACGACGTTGTTAGGGGCGGTCGGGTAGTGGACAACCCGGACGGTACGTCCTGACTGATCCATCTCTTCGCGCCTGACTCGGTGCCGTTCGCTGTTGAAGTAGTCGATATAACGGGGCGTACCGTTGGGGTCGGCCCGCACAAACAGTTCAAGTAGTCCGTCCCGGAAGTAACGGTTCGAGCGTGCGTCGGCGCCGTCCTGGATCTTAACCAATTGCTTGTCTAGATGCGGCACGGATGCCCGCCGTCGTTCGACGGACGGGCTCGGATCAAGGGAAAACAGGACGCTGGAAACCTGGACGTCCGGATGCAGATGCCCCTCCGCTTTCAACCTGGCCACGTCGGCCTCGAGACGGGGCTGGAACCCCAAGACATCGATATGGATGTGGTCCAAGCCCGAGTGCTCTGCCAGCGTGTTTGCACGGTTGCGGACCGCCTTGACCAGCCCGCCTCGTTGCAGGGCAAGCGTACTCACGGGGAAATGGACTGTCGGCTGCATAACTCGAGATTACTGCAGGCCGGGGGACGCTACAGGGCGTATCCCGGGCGGGGCGCTTGCCCGCCGTCAAGTGTCACCGGATCGTTACGCTAACAGCCTGTAGATTCCCGCCAGTGGATGCACTAGGGGGAGCCTTCGTTGAACTGACGGATGTTGATTCACATTGTGTGCCCCGGACAGGAATCGAACCTGCGACCAAGAGATTAGAAGGCTCCTGCTCTATCCGCTGAGCTACCGAGGCTGACGGTGGATGGGCTCCACCAGTCAGCAAGTTTATCCTCTTGACCGTCGATCTTCGAAGTCGGGCACCATGCCTACACAAGGAGCCGCTGATGCAACGTTGCCCACATGAGATGTTTTTGTCCTTGAGAGCGGTATCTGTGGTGACCAGACTGATGTTGCCGGCGACATTGCCGGCCCGACCGAAAGAAGGCAGGACCATGTCAGACATCATTACTGTTCGCGGCATCGTCGGCACGGATATCAACAGTGGATCTACCAAGAATGGATGGCCGGCGGCAGAGTTCCGCCTTGTTTCGAAGGAACGCCGCCAGGATCAGGAGACTGGCCAATGGGTCGACGCGGCCTCGAACTGGTACACGGTCAAGACGTACCGCTATCTGGCGCAGAACGTCGGTTCGAGCCTGCACAAAGGCGACCCCGTAGTGGTTACGGGCAAGCTGAAGCTTCGGCAATGGAGCAGCGACGACGGCCGCCACGGAACCGCACCTGAGATCGAAGCAGATGGTATCGGGCACGACCTTAAATGGGGCACCTCAAACTTCGTCAAGAGCAACAAGGGCCGGTACGGCAGTAGCCAGGAACCGGCCCAGGTCTCTAACGGTGGGAATTTCGAAGGAATGGCCGCGGACGAAGAGGTGCCCGAGAACGTGTCGGCTGCTACAGGGGAGGTCTACCCATGGACGGCGGAGCCGTCGTTGTCGGGTCAGGCATTACATCAGGACGAGGCTAGGGGCGAACCCGAAATTGATGCCGACCCCGATGAGCTGCGGATGGCGGGATAAGTCGAAGCGCACGCGTGCATGTCAGAATGGCACAGTGAAACCTTCGACCCCGTCCAAAGCTGTCGAGCGACTTGCCTGCTCTGTGTTGCTCCTGTCGATCGGGGCTGGTCTGAGCGCCTGCTCGCTGGTAGCTCAGGAGACTGGGACAAAATCCGTGCCCTCGGTTCCAACAAGTGGCTCCACAACTGAGCCAGCTGAGGAAGCCGAGGTTTCGGAGGAGCCGGCTGAACCGACGCCCGCGGAAGCGAGCAAGGATAGGGTGCGCGAGGAGCTGGAGAAGCTCGCAGCTTCCTCTCCCCGCCCGAACTCTTCGCAAATGCTTGCGGCCATGGCCGAAGCGGGCTTTGCCGAATCCGAAGTCGAAGTGTCCGCGGACATAACTCCAACGGGGCTAGCCGTGGATGCAATTGAGGCGGCGGTACCCCTGGAAGACCAATGCGTTATCGGCCAGGTCCGTGAGGGGAAGGTCGCCATGTCCGTGCTCCCCGTGCTGGCTGACGGCGACTGCTTCGTAGGCGGCGAATCCTGACCACGGGCCCTGGTGTGGTCCGCCGTGCTTGCTAGGAGGCATTTCCGGGCCGAAACCGCTTCCTAGGAATATGAGTTATGCCCCGGCAACCACTAGCCTTGTGGTCATGGCGGAATTTATTTACACAATGACCAAGGCCCGCAAGGCCGTTGGCGACAAGGTCATCCTCGATGACGTGAGCATGTCCTTCTACCCCGGTGCCAAGATCGGCGTCGTCGGCCCAAACGGCGCCGGTAAGTCCACCATTCTGAAGATCATGGCCGGACTGGACACACCTTCCAATGGTGAGGCCCGGCTTAGCCCCGGCTATTCGGTGGGAATCCTGTTGCAGGAACCGCCCTTGAACGAAGAGAAAACCGTCCTGGGTAACGTTCAGGAAGGCGTCGGCGAAATCTACGGCAAGATCCAGCGCTTCAACGAGATTTCCGAAGAGATGGCCAGCCCTGACGCGGATTACGACACCCTGCTCGAAGAGATGGGCAAGCTGCAGGAAGCCATTGATGCAGCGGACGCCTGGGACCTCGATTCCCAGCTGGAGCAGGCCATGGACGCATTGCGCTGCCCGCCGGCCGATGCGGACGTGACCGTGCTCTCCGGTGGTGAGCGCCGCCGCGTTGCACTGTGCAAGCTCCTACTGCAGAAGCCCGACCTGCTGCTGCTCGATGAACCGACCAACCACCTCGACGCCGAAAGCGTCCTCTGGTTGGAACAGCACCTGAAGGCCTATGCAGGCGCAGTCCTGGCCGTCACCCACGACCGGTACTTCCTGGACCATGTGGCCGAATGGATCGCCGAAGTCGACCGCGGGCACCTGTACCCGTACGAAGGGAACTACTCCACATACCTGGAGAAGAAGCGCGCCCGTCTGGAGGTCCAGGGCAAGAAAGACGCCAAGATGGCCAAGCGCCTCTCCGAGGAACTGGAATGGGTGCGCTCCAATGCCAAGGGCCGCCAGACCAAGTCGAAGGCCCGGCTGGCCCGGTACGAGGAAATGGCCGCCGAGGCCGACCGCACCCGGAAGCTGGACTTCGAAGAGATCCAGATCCCGCCGGGACCGCGTCTGGGTTCGCTGGTTGTTGAAGGGAAGAACCTGCAGAAGGGCTTTGACGATCGCCAGCTGATCGACGGGCTCTCATTCTCCCTGCCGCGTAACGGCATCGTCGGTGTCATCGGTCCCAACGGTGTGGGTAAGACCACGCTGTTCAAGACGATCGTCGGCCTTGAGGAACTCGACGGCGGCGACCTGAAGATCGGTGATTCGGTCAAGATCTCGTACGTGGACCAGAGCCGCGGGGGCATCGACCCGAACAAATCCCTGTGGGAGGTCGTCTCCGACGGACTTGACCACATCCAGGTGGGGCAGGTGGAGATGCCGTCCCGCGCCTATGTCTCGGCCTTCGGCTTCAAGGGGCCGGACCAGCAGAAGAAGGCCGGCGTCCTCTCCGGTGGTGAGCGCAACCGCCTGAACCTGGCGCTGACACTCAAGCAGGGCGGCAACCTGCTGCTGCTCGATGAGCCTACCAACGACCTCGACGTCGAAACCCTCTCCAGCCTGGAAAACGCTCTGCTGGAATTCGCCGGCTGCGCCGTGGTGATTTCCCACGACCGCTGGTTCCTGGACCGCGTGGCTACGCACATCCTCGCCTACGAAGGCACCGAAGAGGACCCGGCCAACTGGTACTGGTTCGAGGGCAACTTTGAGGCCTACGAGCAGAACAAGGTCGATCGGCTTGGTCCGGATGCGGCCAAGCCGCACCGTGTCACGCACCGCAAGCTGACGCGCGACTAAGGCAAACCGTCCCCCGCTAGCCTATAGCGGGGGACGTTTCGTCAGCGGAGAGGATCCGGCAGGCTGTTACTGCAGCCGCCCGGATCCTCTCCGCTTTCCTACGCGTCGGCTGCTTCCACCGGGACCCGCATCATGCCTTCCTGGGCCACCGTTGCTACGAGTTCGCCGCTGCGGCTGAAGACCCGGCCGACCCCGAGCCCGCGGGCGCCGGACGCGCTGGGGGAATTCTGGACGTAGAGCAGCCATTCGTCTGCGCGGAAGGGACGATGCCACCACATGGCGTGATCCAGACTGGCGAATTTCATGCCGGGACTGATCCACGCGATGCCGTGGCGGCGCAGGATCGGCTCCAGCAGCGTGTAGTCGCTGGCATAGGCCAGGGCGGCCCGATGCAGGTCAAGATCATCAGGCAGCGGTCCCTTGGACTTCATCCACACGGCGTTGGTCGGTTCCCGCTCGCCTTCCGCGCTGATGTACAGCGGCTGCTGCACATGGCGGATATCGAAGGGCCGCTGATAAGCCCACTGCTGCGCGATGGGATGGTCGAATTCACCGAGGAGGTCCGCCGTGCTGGGCAGGGACTCGGGATCCGGGATGTTCTCGGGGAACGGTTCGCAGTGGTCCAGCCCCTCGGCCGGCACCTGGAAGGAAGCGATCATCGACAGGATCGGCACGCCGTTCTGGTATGCATGGGTCCGGCGGGCCGAAAACGACCGGCCGTCCCGTAGCTTCTGAACACCGAACGTGATCGGTTCGTTCGCATCGCCCGGGCGCAGGAAGTAACCGTGCATGGAATGGATCTGCCGGTCGCCGGGCACTGTGCGGATGGCGGCAAGGATGGACTGCGCTAGTACCTGGCCACCGAAGACCCGCCCGTGCGGCTGTGGCTCGGAGATCCCGACAAAGATGTCCTCGTCCGTGTTTGCGCCATCGGCATCCGAGAGATCCAGCAGCTTCAGCAGCGCCGCAGTCGGGTCGATCCGTTCGTCAGAAGCAGTCATGTTTCTCCTTGTTGGTGTTACCCGGGAGTAGTGGAACCTTCTTCAGAGCGTAGTTTGCGCGTTCGCACTGCTCAACTACCGACGCATGGTTCGCGCCGTGCCCCCCGGTTTTGAGAGTATGGGCCCATGCCCAATGCCTTCCGGTTCCCACTCCAGCTCAGATTCAGCGACATAGACTCCTACGCCCATGTGAACAACGTGGCCTTCCTGAGCTACCTGGAGACCGCGCGCGTGCGGCTGCACGAGTCGCCGTCGGGAATTTCTACGAACGACGGCGGACAACCATCCGTCCGCGAACTTGCCGGGGCGGAGAACTTCGCCCTGGTGGGCCGGCAGGAAATCGAATACCTGGCGCCGTTGCTGTTCAGGCCGGAACCGGTCTACGTCAGCGTATGGGTGGCGGGAATCGGGCGATCCAGCTTTGAGTTGGGCTACGTCGTGTCCGAGGAAGACGAGTCGAAGACGTTTGCCGTTGGCGCCACGACCATGGTGCTGGTGAATCGGGACTCCGGCCGCTCCGTCGCCCTGCCCGGGCAGTACAGGGCCGCATTGGAACGCCGCCGGGGCCCGGAAGTGCCCTTCCGCCGTCGTGCTTCGCAGTGCGTGGGGAAGGAAACCACGTGAACGCGCCGGAGATGCTGACCCTGGCCGATCCGCAGGTTACGGCTGACCTGCGCACCTACGTCACCCGTGCCCGCGCTGCCGACGACGGCGCCGTGCACCTGCAGGCCATGGGCTCGGTGCTGGCGGCCTATGTATGCCTCATGCGGCCGCGACTGCTGGGCGAGGCGACGCCGACCATCCTTGGACTGCGGACCATGCCGCTGGGCAGGCCCGCGCAGACGGAGCTGACGGTTTCGCTGTCGTCCATGGCGGACCGCCTGGCCAGGATGGAGGAGAACGACGTTGTCCTGCCGCTGCCCCCGATGCAGGTGAAGGAATCATGGACCGGGGTATTGCCGCCGCGGTCAGGCTGGGAACCGGTCGAGCAGCTGGCCGCCGGAGACCTGCGGAGCGCGGCCGAGGCTGGAATCCGGGAAGTTGCGGCGGCCGTGCCCCAGAACCCGGGCCAACTTATGGTCAACAATGCCCGCAGCAAGGTGTGGGGCCGGACTCTACCCGGGGCAACCGTGGCGCTTCCGGCGGGCGCGGCGTTCGCCGCCTTGACGCTGGGCTTCCTCGACGACGAACCGGCGTCGCTGTTCCGCAGCGGGCGGTGGCTGCGGCTGTCGACGGCCAGAGGACATGTGCTGATCCGGAGCGGTGCGGCCCTCTGAGCCGGGCGGTCCCGGGCAGCAGCCCGCGTTAATTTAGGACACCAATGGGCCGTCGCACACGGCGGCCCAGGCTCAGGCGCTGTTGACCATGGAGTGGGCCGCCCGCTCGAAGTAGTCCCATAGCGTCTGTTCGTAGAGTGGCGGCAGTTCAAGCGAGTCCACGGCCTTGCGCATGTGGTTCAACCAGCGGTCGCGTGCATCGAAGTCCACTTTGAACGGCTGGTGGCGCATGCGCAGCCGGGGATGGCCGCGCTGCTCGCTGTAGGTGCCGGGACCGCCCCAGTACTGTTCGAGGAACATCCGCATGCGCACCGTGGCAGGCCCCAGATCCTCCTCCGGGTACATCTTCCGGAGCACCTCGTCCCCGGCGATGCCCTCGTAGAAAACATCCACAAGTTTCACGAAGGTCTCGTGCCCGCCGACGGCGTCGTAGAAGTTGTCCGTGTACTCGGGCTGCTGGAATGCGTTGGCAGCCCTTGCCGCCGGCTGCAGCGTCGCGATGGGCTGGCCGAACCGGGACTGCAGGGGGACGCCAGCGGCACCGCCGGCCGTGGCCGCGGCGGGGGTAGCTTCCGGCCGGGAGGCAGAGGGGAGGTCTTTGTCAGTCATAACTATTGGCAGCCTGTTCATTGGTGTCTGGGTCCCATTGTCTCCAACGATGACCTGTTGCCGCTAATTCCCGGTGGCTCTGAAGCCGGACCGGGGGAGAGGACTTAGGCTGGTGGCAGCGGGAGATGTTGCGATGAGCAGGAGGGCGCAGGCATGCATGAGGACATCAGCATCGAACATGATCTGGTCATCGATGCGCAGCCCGAGCGTGTCTGGAGCCTGCTGACCGATCCCGACTCCATCCGGCGCTGGTACGCGTTCGACGGTGCGGTCTGCGAAACGGTTAACGGCGGCCGGATCGAACACACCTGGCGTGAACATGGCCGTTTCCTGGGCAAGGTGCTGCAGGTCCAGCCGTACGGACTTTTCCAGTACCGATACGCCGCACAGCCCGAGACGGAACCGCAACTGGGCGCCAGTACCGTGGTGACCTTCCGCTTGGAGCCGGAGGGGACCGGCACCAGGCTCTTTGTGATCGAGCATGGATTCGAGCAGATCGCCGGGTCGATGGTGGAAGCCCGCGAACTGGCAGCGGTGAACCTCACGGCGTGGCGCGCCGGGTTCACCGCGTTGAGCGATCTGGCCCGCCGCCGCTGAACACCCTGCACGGGCGCGTTGTGCGTCCAAGCCTCATCCGGGGCGGGGGCGGGGTGGAGCGGGGCGGGCTCTGGCGCGCAATGCGCGTCAGTTCGCGGTTACAGGTTCATGCATTACAGGGAAATTGACGCTGCGGGCAATGAAGCACACTTGGTTCGCGTCGTGGTGCATTTTCTGGGCCAGTTCTTTGTGTGCCGGGTCCGCAACAGTGACGCGCGGATGAAGCGTTGCGGAAGTAAATTCCCCGCTGCCGTCCCGGTTCAGGCGTAGAGTACCCTCGGCGTCGTCCGTGTACTCGGTGACCACAATGCCGTGTTTCACCGCGAGGTGCAGGTAGGAGAGCATGTGGCACTGGGACAGTGCGGTGAGCAGGAGCTGCTCCGGATTCCACCGGTCTTTGTCCCCATGGAAGGTGGGGTCGGCGGTGCCGGCCAGGTCCGGAAGTCCCGGTGCGGTGATGACGTGTTCACGTCCGTAGCTCCGGTATGACGAAGTGCCTTCGCCACGGTTGCCGGTCCAGGCCAGTGATACACGGTAGCGGTGGTTGCTGAGGTCCATGACCGGATTAAAGCACGCCCAGGACATATGCGTGGAGAGAAACGGTATTGCCTCGTGCTCATTCAGCCGCACGCGGTGATTTTATACAGGGCAGCGTGTTCAGCGGACGCCAACAACTCGAATCCTTGGGAAACGTCCACGTCGTAAAAACCGGGCCACTGAAGATAAGGGTTGAACTGCCGCGCCCGTTCGGCTCCACCTAGGTACACGTACTCTGCACCAGTGCGCTCTAAGGCTGCACAGACCTCCGGATCACGATGAATGTCGCGGAACCGTGAACGCAGGAACTTCGCGTCCGCAGTGCGGTCAGCAAAACCGTACTGGGCATAGACGACGTGTCGTCCCGTGAGCGCATAAATGAACGTCGATCCATTGAACGGGTCCCCTATGACGGTTGCGTCCGCGGGCAGGACGTCGGCCAGCGACTCGATGAAGTCTTGCTCGCCTGACAATATGCTGCGCCCGAACTCGTCCGTCTCAACGTCATAGTGAGGCGCCGCCGCTAGCAGTCGCGTGTCGTAACGGAAGGCGCCCGAAGCGACCATGGTGCAGACGGTTGCGGCGACGATGGCAGCCGCGGTCACGGTTCTTCCCCTGATCGGCACATACCTCAACAGCACCGCGAATATTTGATCGAGTGCGTAGGCGGCAAATACGCAGGCGAACACGGCGCTGACGGCCGCGATGCGTACTGCATCGTGGTACCAAAGACCTGTTATCCACGAGAGCGGTCTGGCGTGGTGAAGAGCGGCCAGGTAGAGAACAACGGTTATGCCAAGGCCCACGGCAGCAGGCCAGCTTCGCGTCCGCCGCAGTGCACAGAAGGTGCCGAGGATAACCAGCGGGCCGATCCAGAAGTTGTAGTCGCTGAGCTGGATCCGCTCATCATCGGGGGACCGAGGGAGATCGAAGAACAGGCGTTCGACGGCGTCCCGGAACGGTGCGTTGACACCAGTGTTATCTGCCATGCCAGCGACAATGGGGGAGACGCTGACCAGCCAGACTGCCCCACCCGTAGAAAGAGCCCAGAAGGCAAACCAGAGATAACCTTGCCGCTGATCCTGCGACCATTTGGCGCGGCCCAGCAGGACGATGTGCCGCAGAACGTAGACACAGCCCAGGGCGAGCAGGGCGAAGATGGCACTGGGATGGATCCAGGCTGCACCCGCCGCCGCTAGCAGGAGCGCGAGTGTTTTTACGCTGTGGTTCCGCCCGTCCGGATGCATGGGCAGCCCATCTGCGGTTGAACTCACGCGCTGCTGGTGCCGACCGGCAGCGAGTTCGACTCCCAGGGCGAGGACTACGGGCACCAGCGCTACCGCGAACGCATTTGGCCATTGCGCACTGCGGCTCTGCTGAATGATAGGAAAAGCAATGACTCCGGCGGCCACGATGGGCGTCAGCAGCCAAGTCATGCTCCGACGAGGGAACAGGGCTACGGCCAGGTACGTCAGCGAAGCGGGCCACACGATGCACGCCACGATGAGCGTGGCCAGGTTTGCTGAGGTAACAACGTCACCCGGCGCCAGTGCCACCAGCGCGTGCCAGCCGGACGGATAGAAAAAACCTGTTCCCTGGCTGTAGACGGGATTGATATCCCAAGGCGATGCCTGGCCGTTCTCTTTGATCCAGCGGAGAGCGTTCAAGTGAAAGCTGGGGTCCCAGGCTTGATTGACTCTATCGACGTTGTCCATAGCGTCGAGCATCGTCCACGCGTTGAATGCCGCCGCAGCAAGCAGCGAGCTCGCTAGGAGGAATTTCATTGGCCACGAAGGACCTGGCTCAGCCGTCGGTAGCTGCCGTGGCTGGATCAGCAGGTGAAGGCCAGCGGTGAGAAGGGCAGCCAACAAGCTAACAGCAAGGAGCACCGTCGGGCCCCAGCGGATGCCGGTGATCCGGCACAGCACGGTTCCGACAGCTACGAGGGATCCGGATACCGCGGGGGCCATGACCACGGCTCTCAGGCGGCTGAGCCGTAGCCCGCGCAGAACCATATACCCAGGGATATAGAAGACCGCCAGAAGCGCTGTTAGCTGGCCGATCGCAACCCAGGACATAGATCCACCTCACAGCCCGGTGTGCTGCCTCCTGCCAGAATATAGACAGGACATGCCTGCGGGGAACCAGTTCCGCAGGCATGTCCTGAGTTGTGCGACCTCTCGGGGGAGAGTCTTTCGGCGTCGCTACTTGTCGGCGGCCTGGGCCTTCAGCGCCCGCACAATTCCGTCGCGGCTTTCCAGCACCAGGCGCCGCAGTGCCGGCGAGTCTGTGCCGAGCGCCGCGAGGAACTCATCGGTGAGGTCCACGGTGGACTGCGTGGCCAGCTGCGAGGGGTAGAGCCCCACCACAATCTGCTGCGCGATCTCATGCGTGCGGGTGTTCCAGATGTCCTCGACCGCGGCAAAGTACGCGCCGGCGTAGGGCTCCAGCAGGGCAGTATCGTGGACCCGGTTGAAGCCGGCGATGACGGATTGCTGCGTGGCGTTGGGCAGATCACCGCGAACGACGACGGCTTCCCAGGCTTCCGCTTTCGCGTCGGCAGTGGGGATGGCGGCTTTGGCCAGGGCTGCGGCGCGCTGGCCGGTGGCCGTGGCGTCGCGCTCGAGTTCGGCGTCGATCTCCGGCTGCCCGAATTCGCCGCCGGCCACCAGCGACGTCAGCAGCTCCCAGCGCAGGTCCGCGTCGACTGTGAGGCCGTCCAAGACGCGCTCGCCGGAAAGCAGCGAGGCTACCGCGTCGAGCTGGGCATCGGTCTGGGCATGCAGGGCGAAGGCCTTGACGAACTGCAGCTGGGCGTCTGAGCCGGCCTCGGCGCTTTGGCCGAGTTCCCACAGCCGGTCGGCCGCAGCGAGGGTCAGGCGCTTGCGGTCCGCCGGGTTGACGTAGAAGGCCAGCGTGGTGGCGAGCTGGCGCAGCAGTACCAGCACCACTGAGGAATCGGACTCGTAGGCGATGTTGTTCAGGATCAGCTCCGCGTACTCGCGTGCCGGGGTTTCGCCGTCGCGGGTAGCGTCCCAAGCGGAGGCGAGCACCAGGGTCCGCGGCAGGGACTCGGTGAAGTCCTTCACGTGGGCCTTCGACGTCGCGAGAGAGACCTCGTCCAGCCGGATCTTGGCGTAGGCCAGATCGTCGTCGTTCAGGAGCACCAGGGCGGGCCGCTCGAAGCCGGCGAGTTCGGGCACCTCCGTGCGCTCGCCGTCAACGTCGAGCTCCTCGCGGTGGGTGCGTACCAGCTTGCCCTCGGCGTCGAGGTTGTAGAAGCCGACGGCGAGCCGGTGCGGCCGGATGGTCGGGAAGTCGGGGACCGCGGACTGGAGAATGGCGAACGAGGTGATCTTGCCGCCGTCGTCCGTTGTGATTTCCGGTCGCAACGTATTGACGCCGGCGGTCTCCAGCCACAGCGCGGACCATTCCTTCAGGTCGCGGCCGCTGGAAACCTCCAGCTCCGAGAGCAGGTCCTCCAGCTCAGTGTTCTGCCAGGCGTGCTTGCCGAAGTATTCACGCACGCCCGCCATGAACTGCTCCTGGCCAACCCAGGCCACGAGCTGGCGCAGGACGGAGGCCCCCTTGGCGTAGGTGATGCCGTCAAAGTTCACCTGCACCGCCTGCAGGTCCGGAATGTCCGCGACGATGGGGTGTGTGGAGGGCAGCTGGTCCTGGCGGTAGGCCCAGGACTTCTCCATGGAGGCGAAGGTGGTCCAGGCCTGCTTCCACTCGGTGGCTTCCGCAGCAGCCAGCGTGGACATGAACTCGGCAAAGGACTCGTTCAGCCACAGGTCGTTCCACCAGCGCATGGTCACCAGGTCCCCGAACCACATGTGTGCGAGTTCGTGCAGGATGGTGATGGCCCGGCGCTCCACCATGGCCTCCGCCACCTTGGACCGGAAGACATAGTTCTCCAGGAAGGTCACGGCGCCCGCGTTCTCCATCGCGCCGGCGTTGAACTCGGGGACGAAGAGCTGGTCGTACTTGGCGAACGGGTAGGGCGTGCCGAACTGCTTTTCGTAGAATGCGAAGCCCTGGCGCGTGAGTTCGAAGATGTTCTCCGCGTCCATGTACTGCATCAGCGACTTGCGGGCGAAGACGCCCAGCGGGACGGTGCGGCCGTCGGAGCTGGTGAGCTCGCTGCGCACCGACTGGTACGGGCCCGCGATGAGCGCGGTGATGTAGGAGGAGATACGGGGAGTCGGCTCGAAGTCCCAGGTGGAGGCGCCGCCGTCTTCCCCGATGGGTCCTGCGGCCACTGGCTCGGGAGTGGGGGAGTTGGAGATGACGTCCCAATGCGACGGCGCAGTCACTGTGAACCGGAAGGCTGCCTTCAGATCCGGCTGCTCAAAGACGGCGAACATGCGGCGGGAGTCGGGCACCTCGAACTGGCTGTAGAGGTAGACCTCGTTGTCCACCGGGTCCACGAAGCGGTGCAGCCCCTCGCCGGTGTTCATGTACAGCGCGTCCGCGTCGATGGTCAGGACATTGGATGCCGCCAGGTTGGGCAACTGGATGCGGACGCCGTCGGAAACCTTCGCTGGGTCCAGCTCCACACCGTTCAGCGTTACGGAGCGCACCGTCTCCGTGATGGCGTCGATAAAAGTTGACGCACCCGCCGTTGCGGAGAACTTCACAACGGTCGTGGAGCCGAAGACCTTCTCGCCCCGGGTCAGGTCGAGGGTGACGTCGTAGGACTCAACGTTGAGCAATGCGGCGCGCTCGCGGGCTTCGGCGCGGGTCAAATTCAAACCTGGCAAAGTGATGCCTCCAGTGTCGTAGCGGGTCCCGGCGGGACGGTGCGGAGTGCAGGGGCTGTCTGAAGGAACCCTTGCACAGTGCGGCCATTCTTTCACCGCCCCAGCGGATGTACAGCACCGGCGTGATGCGATGAAGGAAAAGTTGCGCTTCCGTTGCGTCCCCGGTCCGCCCGTGGCCGCTAGCAAGCACGTTGGTTCAGAGTAGGCTTGAAGCCGTCATTCTTCCGCCCCTCCCGCCTGAAGGACCGTACATGCGCGTTCACATTGCCACCGACCACGCCGGACTCGAGCTAAGCCACCATCTGATCGACCACCTGACCGGCAAAGGGTACGAGGTCATCGACCACGGCCCCAAGGAATACGACGCCGAGGATGACTACCCGTCGTTCTGCATCAACGCGGCGCTCGCAGTAGTGGCAGACCAGGCAGCGGGCCAGGACGCCCTCGGCATCGTGCTGGGCGGATCCGGCAATGGCGAGCAGATCGCGGCCAACAAGGTCAAGGGCGCACGTGCGGCGCTGGCCTGGAACCTGGATACGGCCAAACTGGCGCGCGAGCACAATGATGCGAACGTCGTCGCGGTCGGCGGCCGCCAGCACAGCGTCGAAGAGGCTACCGCGATCATCGAAGCTTTCCTGGCCGAGCCGTTTTCCAACGCCGAACGCCATGTGCGGCGGATCGGCAAGATCGCCGCGTACGAAACCACCCGCGAAGTTCCCGCCTAAAGCACATGCCTGAAGGCCACTCGGTCCACCGCCTCGCCGCGCAGTTCAATTCCGTCTTTGGCGGTCAGCGCCTCGCCGTCAGCAGTCCGCAGGGCCGTTTCGCTGCCGGCGCGGAGCGGGTCAACGGACACATCCTGGACGCCGCCCGCGCACACGGCAAGCAACTGTTCCTGCACTTCGACAACGAGTTGATTCTGCGCGTCCACCTGGGTCTCTACGGCGCCTGGGACTTCGGCGGCGACGAGACGTTCCGTGGCGCCTCCAGCATTGGTGCCCCGCGCCGGGTGGGGGAGCGTGAAGCGTACGACGACGATCCCCACCTTGCGTACGACGGCCCGCCGGAGCCGGTGGGCCAGGTGCGCGCAAGGCTCGTATCAGCGCATGGCTGGGCGGATTTGCGCGGGCCGACGGCCTGCGAAGTGATCACCGAAGGCGAGCGGTCCGCCGTCGTCGCCAAATTGGGGCCGGACCCGCTGCAGCCGGAGGCCCGCACGGACGAGTTTGTCCAGCGGCTGACATCCAAAGGCTCCGCGGTGGGCACGTTGTTGATGAGCCAGGATGTCATCGCCGGTGTCGGCAACATCTACCGGGCGGAGACGTTGTTCCGCCGCGGGCTGAATCCCTGGCGCCCGGGCAAAAGCCTGTCATCGGAGGAAGCGGCGCTGCTGTGGGAGGACATTGCCCTGGTAATGCACGACGGTGTCCGGGACGGGCGGATCATCACGACGCGTGCCGAACACCGTGATGGCAGCGGGCGGCCGGTGTGGCCGGACAACGCGCACTATGTCTATCAGCGCCAGGGGCTCGGCTGCCGCGTCTGCGGCGCTGACGTCGTGCTGGCAGAGATGGGAAACCGCAAGCTCTACTGGTGTCCCAGCTGCCAGCAGGCCTGAACGGAGCGCCGTGCCCGCCGATTTGCGAAACAGGTCTGTGGTCATGCTAGAGTTTCAACGTCCTGGGGATGTAGCTCAATGGTAGAGCCTCAGTCTTCCAAACTGATTACGCGGGTTCGATTCCCGTCATCCCCTCTGCGATGAGACGGGCCGGCAGCGGTCCGTCTTTTTCGTTAAGGCGGCAGTCCTTTGCCGCCGCCGATTGTGCACGGAGTCTGCTTAGGCCGTAGACTTGCCGTGCACTACGGGGCGTAGCGTAGTGGCTAGCGCGCCTGCTTTGGGAGCAGGAGATCGCAGGTTCGAGTCCTGTCGCCCCGACTCTGTATTCTTGGTGCAGACCCAACCCCTATAGCTATCAGGAGTTCTAACGCTGTGAAGAGCGCTGTCGAAAACCTCACCCCCACCCGGGTCAAGCTCAATGTTGAGGTTCCTTTTGAGGAACTCAAGCCCAGCATTGACGAGGCCTACAAGACAATCGGCTCCCAGATCCAGGTGCCTGGCTTCCGCAAGGGCAAGGTTCCCTCCAAGCTCATCGACCAGCGGGTTGGACGCGGTTACGTCATCGAGACGGCCATCAACGAGGGCCTGAACGGTTTCTACCAGAATGCTGTGCAGGAGAGCGGTATCCGCCCCCTGAGCCGCCCCGAGGTTGAGATCACCGAGGTCCCGGACCCGGCTGCCACCGAAGGCCAGCTGTCCTTCCACGTCGAGGTGGACATCCGCCCCGAAATCGAACTGCCGGAGTACTCCGGACTCGAGGTCACCGTGGAAGCTGCCGAAGCCAGCGACGCCGACGTCGAAAAGGCCCTGGACGACCTGCGCGGCCGCTTCGGCACGCTGAAGTCTGTTGACCGTCCCGCTGCTCAGGATGACTTCATCACCATGGACCTCACCGCGAAGGTGAACGGCGAAGAGGTTGACTCCGCAGCGGACCTGTCCTACCAGGTTGGCGCCGGAACCATGCTCGAGGGCCTGGACGAAGCCGTCACCGGCCTGAGCGCCGACGAGGACGCTACCTTCATGACCACGCTGGCCGGTGGCGAGCATGCCGGTGAAGAAGCCGAAGTCAAGGTTGTCATCAAGGCCGTCAAGGAGCGCGAGCTGCCGGAGGCAAACGATGACTTTGCCCAGTTGGCCAGCGAATTCGACACCATTGCCGAGCTGAAGGAAGACCTGGCGAAGCAGGCCGCCGACAGCAAGGTCATGGAGCAGGGCGTTGAAGCGCGCGACAAGGTGCTGGACAAGCTGGTGGAACTCGTTGAGGTTCCCGTGCCCGATTCCGTGATTGAAGAGCAGCTCGAGCAGCACTTCCGCCCGGAGAACAGCGACGGCAGCGAAGAGCACGACACCGACGAGCACCGCGCCGAGGTCCGCCAGAACACTGAGCGTGCCTTCCAGAACGAAATCATCCTCGACGCCGTGGCGGACAAGGAAGAGGTCGGCGTCAGCCAGGCAGAGCTGATCGACTACATCGTTTCCTCCGCCGGCCAGTACGGCATGGATCCGAACCAGTTCGCACAGCTCATCGACCAGAGCGGCCAGGTGCCGATGATGGTTTCCGAGGTCCGCCGCCGCAAGGCGCTGGCCAAGGTGCTGGAGTTGGCCAAGGTAACGGACACCAACGGTGCCGAGGTGGACCTCAGCGACTTCGTCCGCCCCGCCGGTGAAGAAGAGCCGAACGTTGAGGACATGATCCAGGCTGCGCAAGCAGAAGCCGCTCAGGCGGAGGAAGCTCCGGCAGAGGGCACCTCGGAGGAGAGCGCGGACGACAGCGCTGCCGAGTCCAAGGCCTAAACAGCAGAGTTTCACGGCGGCCGCCTGCCCTTCACGGGGTGGGCGGCTGCCGCGTTTAACCACCTGCCTGCAACGTCCCGGCGCTCTGATGCGCCGTCAGCGAACAGCCCGTAAATAAGGCAGAAACGGGCACTGATCCGCGTTAGTGTCCAAGAAGGAAAAAGAACCTGGGGACTGCACCGGCCACCGGTGCAGCCTGTGGGGACAAGCGAGAGGTATTTCAGAATGTCCAGTGAATCAACCACTCCGAAGATGGCCACCGTCGACCCGGCCACCCGGGAAGACTACATCTACAATCGCCTGCTGAAGGAACGCATTATCTGGCTTGGCTCGGAAGTGCGGGACGAGAACGCCAATGCCATCTGTTCCCAGCTGCTGCTGCTTTCGGCCGAGGATCCTGACAAGGACATCTACCTCTACATCAACTCGCCCGGCGGTTCGGTGACGGCAGGCATGGCCATCTATGACACCATCCAGTTCATTCCGAATGATGTCGTCACGGTCGCCACCGGCTTGGCAGCTTCCATGGGCCAGTTCCTGCTGTCCTCGGGAACCAAGGGCAAGCGCTACGCCACTCCGCACGCGCGCATCCTGATGCACCAGCCCTCCGGCGGTATCGGCGGTACTGCGTCCGACATCAAGATCCAGGCCGAGCTGATTCTGCACATGAAGCGCGTTATGGCTGAGCTGACCGCAGAGCAGACCGGCCAGACTGTGGAGCAGATCCTCAAGGATAATGACCGCGACAAGTGGTTTACCGCTGAGGAAGGCCTCGAGTACGGCTTCTTCGACAAGATTTCGGCCCACGCCGGCGGCGTTACCGGCGGCGGCGGAACTTCACAGGATTCATGATCGCAGGTTCTGCGATACGTCCCTACGATCATTAGAAGCAGGAGAATCACGATGAACCACAATTTTGCTGCCGCTGCCGGCGGCCACGCAGCCAACCTTCCGACCAGCCGCTATGTGCTGCCGCAGTTCGAGGAGCGCACGCCTTACGGCTTCAAGCGCCAGGACCCCTACACCAAGCTCTTTGAGGACCGGATCATTTTCCTCGGCGTGCAGGTGGACGACGCCTCGGCGGACGACATCATGGCACAGTTGCTGGTCCTGGAATCCACGGATCCGGACCGCGACATCACGCTGTACATCAACTCGCCGGGTGGTTCCTTCACCGCAATGACGGCTATCTACGACACGATGCAGTACATTCGTCCCGAGATCCAGACTGTCTGCCTCGGACAAGCGGCCAGCGCTGCCGCCGTATTGCTGGCGGCGGGTACCCCGGGCAAGCGACTGGCGTTGCCGAACGCACGCGTGCTGATCCACCAGCCGGCACTCGGGGGCGGTGAGCGTGGGCAAGCTTCTGACCTGGAGATCCAGGCAGCCGAGGTCATGCGTATGCGCACTTGGCTCGAAGACACTCTGGCGCTGCATAGCGGCAGGACTTCGGAGCAGGTCAACGTCGACATCGAGCGAGACAAGATCCTGACGGCGGAAGATGCGTTGTCTTACGGACTGATCGACCAGGTCCTCGATTCTCGTAAGATCCACAAGCCGGCCATCAACAAGGCCTAATGATTGTGTACTGGCAGCGTCATTGCTGATCCACTCAGCCCGTGGTGCTTAACATGGCACCACGGGCTCTGTGGTTACTGAAACTGTCAGCCAAGTGATTTAGAGTGGAAGCTAGTCAGCCGCCTTCATTCGTCTGAGCATGGGAGCTCCAGGTGCCGCTCCCGGGCGTTGACCGATTCCAGTAGGACCAAGTAAGGGGACTGAATATGGCTCGCATTGGTGAGAGCGCTGACCTGCTCAAGTGCTCCTTCTGCGGCAAAAGCCAGAAGCAAGTCCGGAAGCTGATCGCTGGCCCCGGCGTCTATATCTGTGACGAATGCATTGAGCTCTGCAACGAGATCATCGAAGAAGAGCTGTCCGAGGTTTCGGACCTCGGTTCCTTTGAGCTGCCCAAGCCGCGTGAAATATTCGACTTCCTGCAGGAATATGTCATCGGACAGGAACCGGCCAAGCGGGCACTGGCTGTTGCCGTCTACAACCACTACAAGCGCATCCAATCGGGGCACGCACCCAAGAGCTCAGCGAACCTCGCTGACACCAGTCCGCTGGACGATGTTGAGGTCGGCAAGTCCAACATTCTGCTGATCGGCCCCACCGGTTGCGGCAAGACCTATCTGGCCCAAACCCTGGCACGCCGGCTCAACGTTCCCTTTGCCGTCGCGGATGCAACGGCCTTGACCGAGGCCGGCTACGTCGGCGAAGACGTCGAGAACATTCTGCTCAAGCTCATCCAGGCCGCCGACTATGACGTCAAGAAGGCCGAGCAGGGCATCATCTACATTGATGAGATCGACAAGATCTCGCGCAAGAGCGAGAACCCATCCATCACCCGCGACGTTTCCGGTGAAGGGGTCCAGCAGGCACTGCTGAAAATTCTCGAGGGGACCGTAGCCTCCGTTCCGCCGCAGGGCGGCCGGAAGCACCCGCATCAGGAATTCATCCAGATCGACACCACAAATGTGCTCTTCATCGTGGCCGGCGCCTTCGCCGGGCTGGAGGAAATCATCGGTTCACGCGCCGGACGCAAGGGCATCGGGTTCGGTGCCCCACTGAGCGACGCCAGCAAGGACGCCGACAGTTACGGCGAAGTCATGCCGGAAGACTTGCTGAAATTCGGCTTGATCCCTGAATTTATCGGCCGCCTGCCGGTGATCACTACGGTGTCGAACCTTGACCGCACCGCGCTGATCCAGATCCTCACCGAACCCAAGAACGCACTCATCAAGCAGTACCAGAAAATGTTCCAACTGGACGGTGTCGAGCTCTCCTTCGAATCGGAGGCTCTGGATGCCGTGGCCCAGCTCGCGCTCGAACGGGGGACAGGTGCCCGCGGACTGCGGGCCATTGTCGAGGAAGCTCTGCAACCTGTGATGTTCGACCTGCCCAGCCGCGAAGACATCGCTTCCGTGGTGATTACCGCCGATGTGGTGAACGGCAAGGGGGAGCCTTCGCTGATTTCCCATGACGTGGTTGCCAAGCGACGTAACAAGTCCGCCTGACCGGAACGGGCGCCGCACAATCCAGAAAGACGACCAGGTAGAGGACGGAATATGGCCCGCATTGGTGGAAACGGCGACCTGCTCAAATGCTCTTTCTGCGCCAAAAGCCAGAAACAGGTCCGAAAGCTGGTCGCGGGCCACGGGGTCTACATCTGTGACGAATGTATCGGGCTGTGCAACGAGATGCTCGTGGAAGAATTTTCGGTAGCGTCCGAGCCTGACGGCTTCGAACTGCCCAAACCGCGGGAGATCTTCGAGTCCCTGCAGGAATACGTCATTGGGCAAGAGCCTGCGAAGCGCGCCCTGGCTGTTGCGGTCTACAACCACTACAAACGTACCCAGCCGGCTCCGGTATCCGAAGCTTCTCCTGATTCCGCCGACGCCGGTCCGCTGGCCGACGTCGAGGTCGGCAAATCCAATATCCTGCTGGTCGGTCCGACGGGCTGCGGCAAGACTTTTCTCGCGCAGACCCTGGCACGCCGGCTCAACGTTCCGTTCGCCATAGCGGATGCGACGGCCCTGACCGAGGCCGGCTACGTGGGCGAAGACGTCGAGAACATTCTGCTCAAGCTTCTGCAGGCCGCTGACTATGATGTCAAGAAGGCCGAGCAGGGGATCATCTACATAGACGAGATCGACAAGATCTCGCGCAAGAGCGAGAACCCATCCATCACCCGCGACGTTTCCGGTGAAGGTGTCCAGCAGGCACTGCTGAAAATCCTCGAGGGAACCGTAGCCTCCGTTCCACCGCAGGGCGGCAAGAAGCAGTCGCAGCAGGAAGCCATCCAGCTTGATACGACCAACGTGCTCTTCATCGTGGCCGGCGCCTTCGCCGGACTAGAGGAAATCGTTGACAGCAGGTCCGGAGGCAAGGGAGTCGGCTTTGGCGCGGTGCTGCGCGAGGTTTCGAAGGACGTGGACAGCCGCGGGCAGGTCATGCCGGAGGACTTGCTGAAGTTCGGACTGATACCGGAATTCATCGGACGCCTGCCGGTGATTACCACGGTATCGAAACTGGACCGCCCGGCGCTTATCCAGATCCTGACAGAGCCGAAGAACGCACTGATCAAGCAGTACCAGAAGATGTTCCAACTCGACGGTGTGGAGCTTTCGTTCGAGCCGGAGGCCCTCGAAACGGTTGCGGATCTCGCCCTCGAGCGGGGGACCGGCGCCCGCGGACTGCGTGCCATTGTGGAAGAAGCGCTGCAGCCGGTGATGTTCGAGATACCGAGCCGGCAGGATATCGCTTCCGTGGTCATAACCGGCGACGTCATCAAGGGTAAAGGCAATCCCATCCTGATCCCGCAGGACGTTGCTGCCCTGCGCCGGAACAAATCCGCCTGATTCCCGGTTGCGCATTTCAGTACCACAAGTGTTTCCACAATAAGGAGTTCTGAGTATGTCCGATAACAACTCACCATCGACCGTTGATTTCTGGTTCGATCCCGCATGCCCGTTCGCATGGATCACCTCACGCTGGATGCTGGAGGTTGAAAAGGTCCGTGAGGTTAAAGTGGACTGGCACGTCATGAGCCTGGCAGTACTGAACGATGGCCGGGATGAGTTGCCGGACAATTACAAGGAATTCCTGAAGACCGCCTGGGGCCCGGTCCGCGTCATCATTGCCGCCCGGGAACTGCACGGTGCCGACTTCGTCAAGCGGCTGTACGACGCCATGGGAACCCGTATCCACAACGAAGGCAACAAGGACATCGAGGCCGTCATCACGGCGTCGCTGGCGGAAGCAGGCCTTCCGGCAGACCTGGCTGGATTCGCCACCTCTGATGAATATGACGAGCAGTTGCGCGCCAGCCATGAGGAAGGCATCAGTCTGGTGGGCGATGAGGTCGGAACCCCGGTAGTTGCTTTCAACGGAACCGCCTTCTTTGGACCGGTACTGACACGGATTCCCCGTGGAGATACGGCCGGACGGATCTTCGATGGCGCCGTCGCGCTGGCGGAATTCCCGTACTTCTATGAGATCAAGCGCTCCCGCACGACCAGTCCCGAGTTCGACTAAAGCAGCGGCACGCTGGAGATTTAGCAGAAAAAAATTTCTCAACCTCTGGCGTGTCGGCTTGCGGGGGAGTATAAATGTTTATACGCATCCCCCAAAAGATGCGGGAACGAACACCAAAGATTCAGAGACAAGTTGAATGGACTCAGTTCCACCAACTGCCAGCCAGTGACAAGGCTTGGAAGACCTGAAGTTCTGCGGAGTTCGGGAGATTCTGAATGTCACTACATGAATCATCGAGTCGAAGCCCCACCAACGGCTAAACGCTGATGGGGCTTCCCCTCGTTAACGGCTGGTTACGCCGGCTCTTCAGCTGCTGCGAGTTCGACGCCGGAGACTGTTAATTCACCGTCCGCTTCCGTGAGCTTCAGCTCATTGGCGTTGCCTGCCGCCTTCAGATCGCCCAGACCGGCTTCCAGCTGCGCCACCTGCTGCGCGGATCCGCTGATCAAAGCAGTCACGACCTCGGTACGCTGCTTGACCTTGGCCTCGGACTTTGCCTTCCGGATGCCGCCGAGGGCCAGTGCGACCGTGCCGAGCAAATCCTTGTCGGCGTCCGCGGCGATACCTGACAGCGCCGCCGTCGTCGGCCACTCCGTTCGGTGGACGGAACCGGCGCGCCACCACCCCCAGACTTCCTCAGTGGCGAACGGCAGGAAGGGTGCGAAGAGTCGCAGCAGGGCGTCCAGGGTTGTGGCCAGCGTCGCCAGCACACTCGCTTGCTCCGCATCACCGGCGCCGCCGTAGGCGCGGTCCTTGATCAGCTCGACATAGTCGTCCGTGAAGGACCAGAAGAAGCTCTCGCTGATCTGGAGCGCCCGGGCGTAATCGTACTTCTCGAATGCCGCAGTAGCCTGCTCGACCACATCGGCCAGCTGTCCCAGCAGCGACTTGTCCAGCGGGTTGGTGATCACCGATGCGTCGGAGGAGATGACCGACGTTTCGGTGGCCCCCAGGTTGAGCACAAACTTGGAGGCGTTGAGCAGCTTGATGGCCAGCCTGCGGCCGATCTTCATCTGTGCGATTTCATAAGCCGTGTCTGCGCCCAGCTTGGCCGATGCGGCCCAATAGCGCACCGCATCGGCACCAAACTGCTCGAGGACATCCGTCGGAACCACGACGTTGCCCTTGGACTTGGACATCTTTTTGCGGTCCGGGTCAAGGATCCAGCCGGAGATCGCGGCATGCTTCCACGGTGCGCAGCTGTTGAGCGCATCCGCGCGCACCGCGGTGGAGAAGAGCCAGGTACGGATGATGTCGTGGCCTTGCGGACGCAGGTCGAACGGAAAGACCTTGCCGAAGAACTCTTCGTCGCGGCTCCACTTACCCACGATCTGAGGTGTTAGTGAGGACGTCGCCCAGGTGTCCAGTACGTCGG
Organism: Arthrobacter crystallopoietes; assembly: GCF_017603825.1. Classification (NCBI taxonomy): domain Bacteria; kingdom Bacillati; phylum Actinomycetota; class Actinomycetes; order Micrococcales; family Micrococcaceae; genus Crystallibacter; species Crystallibacter crystallopoietes. The sequence goes on along the minus strand of NZ_CP072014.1, from coordinate 3,474,253 downwards.
CGTCTCCGGTAAAGCCGCCGGGAACGTCGCGCTGGGATTCGGCGTAACCCGGGGCTGGTTCCGCTGCGGGATCCACTGGCAGCATCTCGTCCGCCGGCAGCACCGGGTTGTCGTAATCCGGGTTCCCTGCGGAATCCAAGGGGTACCAGACCGGGATCGGAACCCCGAAGAACCGCTGGCGGGAGACCAGCCAGTCACCGTTGAGTCCTTCGATCCAGTTTTCGTAGCGGGAACGCATGAAGGCCGGATGGAACTCGATGTCCCGGCCACGGCCGATCAGCCGCTCCCGGCGGTCGGCGTCGCGGCCGCCGTTGCGGATGTACCACTGGCGAGACGTGACGACCTCGAGCGGCTTGTCGCCCTTTTCGTAGAAGTTGACCGGGTGGGACATCTTCTTCGGCTCGCCGTCCAGTTCTCCGGCAGCGTCCAACAGTTCGACGACCTTCTCCTTGGCGGAGAAGACAGTCTTGCCGGCGATCTCGGCGTAATTGGCCTTGCCCTCGTCGGAAGTGATCCATTCCGGTGTTTCGGCGGCGATGCGGCCGTCCCGTCCCACAATGGCCCGGGTAGGCAACTGCAGTTCACGCCACCAGGTGACGTCGGTAAGGTCGCCGAAGGTACAGACCATGGCAATGCCGGCGCCCTTGTCCGGCTTAGCCAGCGGGTGGGCCTTGACTTCTACCTCGACGCCGAACAACGGGGATTTGACCTTCGTGCCGAACAGCGGCTGGTAGCGCTCGTCGTCGGGGTGGGCAACGAGTGCCACACAAGCGGCCAGCAGTTCGGGCCGGGTGGTTTCGATGTGGATCTTCTCGCCGTCCGGCGTTTCGAAGGCATAACGGTAGTACGCCCCGGGCATTTCCCGGTCTTCGAGTTCAGCCTGGGCAACCGCAGTGCGGAACGTGACGTCCCAAAGCGTCGGGGCTTCGGCCATATATGCGTCGCCGGCGGTCAGATTCGCCAGGAAGGCACGCTGGGAGACTGCTCGGGAAACGTCGTCGATGGTCCGGTAGGTCAGTTCCCAGTCGACGGACAGGCCGAGCGTGCTGAAAAGGTTTTCGAAGACCTTTTCGTCTTCGACGGCAAGCTCCTCGCAGAGCTCGATGAAGTTCCGCCGGGACACGACGTCGAAATCACGCTGGTTCTTTGCGGGTTTTGCCGGTGGCTGGTAATCGGGGTTGTACGGCACGGACGGGTCGCAGCGGACACCGTAGAAATTCTGCACCCGGCGTTCGGTGGGCAGGCCGTTGTCATCCCAGCCCATCGGATAGAAAACGTTCTTGCCCTGCATGCGCTGGAAACGGGCCAGAACGTCGGTCTGCGTGTAGGAGAACATGTGGCCCACATGCAGCGATCCCGATGCGGTCGGCGGCGGAGTGTCGATCGAGTAAACCTGTTCCCGGGTAGTGTCCGGGTTGAACTTGTAGGTTCCTTTTTCGCGCCACTGCTGGGTGAGGACAGCCTCAAGGCCTTCGAGGGCCGGCTTGTCGGGGACGTTTACGGTTGCGGGCGTGTCTGTGCCCGGTTCATGTTCAGCCATGGGGTCATTCTCCCATGACAGCGGGAACGGATTCATATCCGCGGTAGCGGCCCGCTCGCAGGGCTCTGCCGGAAGCGCCCTTCCCATAGGCGTAGCATGCGCCTATGGGAAGTATCCGGGTCAAACGCATCTACGAAGAAGCCGATCCAGCGGACGGATACCGTGTGCTGGTGGACCGGCTGTGGCCCCGGGGCATCAAGAAGGACGACGCGCAGATCGACCTATGGCTCAAAGACGTCGGTCCCTCCGACGGGCTCCGTAAAGAGTTCGGCCACGATCCGGAGAAATTCGATGATTTTGCCCAGGCCTACCGCAAGGAGCTGCGGCAGTCCGATGCTGTCCAGGTCCTGATCGACGCCGCAGGGAGCCACGACCGGATGACATTGCTCTTCAGCGCGAAGGACGAAGAGCACAACCAAGCCGTGGTGTTATACGAGTACTTAAACGGGAGATTGCGCACCTGACCTGTTTACGCTGGTCCTGTGAGCAAACGTGCAGTGGTGACCGGGGCAAGTTCAGGCATCGGCGAGGCATCGGTGAGGGCGCTGCGTGCCAGTGGCTGGGACGTGATAGCGGTCGCGCGCAGGGCGGAGCGGCTTGAAGACCTGGCGGCCGAAACCGGGGCCGCCGCTTATGCCGCCGATATTACCGATAATGCCTCAGTGGACAGTCTGGTCGCGGATGTGCTGGCAACCGGCGGAATCGATGCGCTGGTCAATATCGCCGGCGGCGCCTTCGGCACCGAATCGATGCTTGAGGGCAAGCTGGCCGACTGGGAGCAGATGTACAACGTCAACGTCCTCGGCACACTGCGCATGATCCAGGGGTTCCTCCCGGCCTTGCGCGAAAACGGCGAAGGTTCTGTGCTGCTGCTGACGTCGACGGCGGGGCTGGCGGCTTACGAAAACGGCGGCGGATACGTGGCAGCCAAGTTTGCAGAGCACTCGATGGCGAACACTCTGCGGCTCGAAGAAGCAGAACACAACGTCCGCGTGATCGAGATTGCCCCCGGGCTGGTCCGCACCGAGGAGTTCTCGCTCAACCGGCTTGGCGGTGACCGGGCCGCGGCGGACAAGGTCTACGACGGCGTGGAAAAGCCGCTCGTCGCCGCTGATGTCGCCGACGTCGTCGCCTATTCGCTGAATCTGCCGCATCACATCAACCTGGACCAGATAGTCATCCGGCCAGTCGCGCAGGCAGCGGCACACAAGGTGATCCGGCGCTGAAGCCGGCGCTAGTCCGCCGATGTTTCGACATTGGAGGGCGCAGCCATCTAAACTGGAAGGCAACAGCTTGGACCCGGCCATCACCGGTGAGCTTCCGGAAGAACAGTTCCGTGCCAACCGGCGCGGCGCCCAGTAGAACCGGACGGGTAAGCCCGTCACAGCAGTGAATGAGGGGCTGCCCCTTCAGGTTCCCGTGAGGAGCCCGGAGAGGTCAGCAAGTGAGGTGGTACCGCGGGTTCCGCTCCCGGCCGCCGGGCGAGTTGAGATAACTGGCACGGCTGCTTGGTTCAGAGCACGTCCTCGCAGGAAGTGTCCACGCTTGCTAGCTGTCTTTCCAGGATGACGAATATGCCCCAGATTTATCCCAAGGCCACCACCGCCGGCACAGCCGCTGCCCAGAGCTCCCCGAAATTCCCGGAGATCGAGGAACTGGTGCTCAAGTACTGGAAAGAAGACGGCACCTTCCAGGCCTCGATCGACCAGCGCGACGCTGGCGAAAACGGCGCCAACGAGTTTGTGTTCTACGACGGCCCGCCCTTTGCCAACGGCCTGCCGCACTACGGCCACCTGCTGACCGGATACGTCAAGGACATTGTCGGCCGGTACCAGACCCAGCGCGGCAAGCGGGTTGAACGCCGGTTCGGCTGGGACACCCATGGCCTGCCCGCCGAACTGGAGGCCATGAAGCAGCTCGGCATGACCGACAAGCAGCAGATCGAAACCATGGGCATCGACAAGTTCAACGATGCTTGCCGCACGTCGGTGATGAAGTATGCCAGCGAATGGCAGGCCTACGTCACCCGTCAGGCCCGCTGGGTGGACTTCGAGAACGACTACAAGACGCTCAATGTCGAATACATGGAGTCCGTCATCTGGGCGTTCAAGCAGCTGCACGAGAAGGGCCTGACCTACAGCGGCTACCGCGTGCTGCCGTACTGCTGGAAGGACGAGACACCGCTGTCCAACCATGAGCTGCGCATGGACGACGACGTCTACAAGAACCGCCAGGACCAGACGGTCACCGTGACTTTCCCGATCGTCGGGGGCGAAAGCGCGCTCGGCCGCGAACTGGCGGGCGTCAACGCCCTGGCCTGGACCACCACGCCCTGGACCCTCCCCACCAACCAGGCCCTCGCCGTCGGGCCTGAAATCAGCTACGCCGTGGTACCCGTTGGCCCCAACGGCAGCACCGCCCAGGGTGATAAGTTCCTCATCGCGCAGGATCTGCTCGGCAGCTACGCCAAGGACCTGGGGTACGACGACGGCGCTGCCGCGGCCGACGCTGTCGCCGCAACCTACACCGGCGCCCAGCTGGATGGCCTGCAGTACGAACCGCTGTGGGATTACTACACGGACGCCGAAAAGTGGGGCACCGGGACATCATGGCGCTTCGTCGTGGCGGACTATGTGACCACCACGGACGGTACCGGTCTGGTGCACCAGGCTCCGGCCTACGGTGAAGATGACCAGAGGGTCTGCGAAGCCCACGGGATCCCCGTCATCGTTTCCGTGGACGAAGGCGCCAAGTTCCTGCCCTACTTCAGCGAAGGGCCGCTCTCGGAGATCGCCGGGCTGCAGGTTTTCGAGGCCAACAAGCCGATCACCCGTGTCCTCAAGGCCCAGGGGCGGCTGGTCCGCCAGGCCAGCTTCGAGCACAGCTACCCGCACTGCTGGCGCTGCCGCAACCCGCTGATCTACCGCGCCATCTCGTCCTGGTACGTCGAGGTCACCAAGATCAAGGACCGGATGGTCGAGCTGAATCAGCAGATCAATTGGATCCCGGACAACGTCAAGGACGGACAGTTCGGCAAGTGGCTGGAAAACGCCCGTGACTGGTCCATCAGCCGCAACCGGTACTGGGGCAGCCCCATTCCGGTCTGGGAGTCGGACAACCCGGACTACCCGCGCCAGGACGTGTACGGCTCACTGGCCGAGATTGAAGCCGACTTCGGCCGGTTGCCGCTGAACGAAGCCGGCGAGCCGGACCTGCACCGGCCGTTCATCGACGAACTCACCCGGCCCAATCCGGACGACCCCACCGGCAAGTCCACCATGCGACGCGTGGAGGATGTGCTGGACGTCTGGTTCGACTCGGGTTCGATGCCGTACGCCCAGGTCCATTACCCGCACGAAAACCAGGACTGGTTCGAGCACCACAACCCGGGTGACTTCATCGTCGAGTACATCGGCCAGACCCGCGGGTGGTTCTACACGCTGCACATTCTGGCTACAGCACTCTTCGACCGGCCGGCGTTCCGCAACGTGATCAGCCACGGCATTGTGCTCGGTTCGGACGGGCAGAAAATGTCCAAGAGCTTGCACAACTACCCGGATGTCTCCGAGGTGCTGGACCGCGACGGCTCCGACGCCATGCGCTGGTTCCTGATGTCCTCGCCGATCCTGCGCGGCGGCAACCTCATCGTCACCGAACAGGGCATCCGCGACGGCGTCCGCCAGGTCATCCTGCCGCTGTGGAACGTGTGGCACTTCTTCAAGCTCTACACCAACACCGCGGACAACGGCGCCGGCTACGAGGCGAAGTCCGTTGCCGGCGACAACGCAAGGATCGAGTCCCTGGACTCCCTGGACCAGTACATCCTGGCCCACACCGGCGACCTGGTCCGCTCCATCACGGAGAGCCTGGACAGCTACGACGTCTCCGGAGCCTGCGACGCGCTGCGCGAGTACCTGGACACGCTCACCAACTGGTACGTGCGCCGCAGCCGCCAGCGGTTCTTCGACGAGGACCAGGACGCGTTCGACGTGCTCTTCACCTGCCTCGAAGCGGTGTGCCGTTCCGCGGCGTCGCTGCTTCCCCTGGTAACCGAGGAAATCTGGCGCGGCCTCACCGGAGGCCGTTCGGTGCACCTCGCCGAATGGCCAGATGCCGCCATGTTCCCCGCCAAGGAGGATCTGGTCACCCGGATGGAGAGCACCCGGATCATCTGCTCCGCGGGCTCCAGCCTGCGCAAGGCCGCGAATCTGCGGGTGCGGCTGCCGCTGTCCGAACTGACCGTCGTCGCCGCCGGTGCCGAAGAACTGGCCGGCGGATACGAGGACATCATCAAGGACGAGCTGAACATCAAGTCTGTCCGCCTGATCGACGCAGGAACCGCTTCCCCGGAGGAGTTCGGCATCGAACAGAAGCTTGTGGTCAATGCCCGGGCAGCCGGTCCGCGGCTGGGCAAGGATGTGCAGACCGCCATCAAGGCGTCCAAATCCGGAGATTGGTCCGTGGACGACGCCGGTACGGTCACCGCCGGCGGACTGGAACTCCAACCGCAGGAATACACGCTGGAAACGGTCGTGACGGACAGCGCCGGTGGAGGTTCTGCCTCTGTCGCGGTCTTGCCCGGCGGCGGCTTCGTGGTGCTCAATACTGAAGTGACCCCTGACCTGGAAGCCGAGGGCGTGGCGCGCGACTTTGTCCGTACCATCCAGCAAGCCCGCAAGGACGCCGATCTGGTGGTCAGCGACCGGATCCGCACCACGGTTAGCGCGGAGCAATCGGTGCTGGACGCCCTGGGGACCCACGAGTCGCTGGTTTCCGAAGAAACACTGACCGTCGAGCTGGTGCTGGTGCCTTCGGACGACGGCCAGAATGTCACTGTCGAGAAGGTCGAGGGAAAATCATGAGCGACGAATTCGGCGTAGAGAGTGTCTACGCAGAACTGCTCAGCCGTGCTCCGGAAAACAAGATGGAGCCACGGATGGAGCCCCTTTACCGGGCAATGGAGATCCTGGGGGAGCCGAACAAGGCGTTCGCCAGCATCCACCTGACCGGCACCAACGGCAAGACGTCCACAGCCCGGATTATCGAAGCGGGACTGCGCGCCCATGGTCTGCGGACCGGCCGTTACACCAGTCCGCATCTGACCAAGGTGACCGAGCGGATCAGCATCGACGGCGAGCCGGTCAGGGACGAGACTTTCGTGCGTATTTGGGATGAAATCCGTCCCTATCTCGAAATCGTCGATACCGAACTGGCTGCTGCGAGTGAGCCGCGGCTGACCTATTTCGAGTGCGTCACCATTCTGGCTATCGCCGTTTTTGCGGACGAACCGGTCGAGGTGGCGGTCATTGAAGTGGGGCTTGGCGGCATCACGGACGCGACCAACGTCATCGACGGCCAGGTTTCAGTCGTCACGCCGATCTCGCTGGACCACACTGACCTGCTGGGGGAGACCACCGAAGAGATCGCGTTGGAGAAAGCCGGGATCATCAAGCCCGGCAGTTTCCTGGTCAGCGCGGCCCAGCCTGCCGATGCGGCACAGGTGTTGCTGGAGAAGGCCCGGGACGTGGGTGTGCCGTTCCGCTTCGAAGGAGTCGAATTCGGGGTCGAGTCCCGGCTCATGGCCGTCGGTGGCCAGCAGCTGACCATCGCCGGTCTGGCCGGACGCTACGAAGACCTGCTGCTGCCGCTGCACGGGGCACACCAGGCGCAGAATGCCGCTGTGGCCGTAGCCGCCCTTGAAGCGTTCCTGGGCGGCGGTGTGAAGGAACTGAACGTCGAACTGCTGCGCGAAGGATTCAGCCAGGTCACCTCGCCGGGACGCCTCGAAGTGGTCCGGACCGCGCCCACCGTCATCGTCGATGCGGCCCACAACCCTGAGGGCATGCGCGCCACGGCCGCCGCGGTGAAAGAGGCCTTCAACCTCTCGCGGCTGGTGCCGATCGTTGGCGTGCTGCAGGAAAAGGACGCCGTGGGTCTGCTGGAGCAGCTGAAGGAACACCTGGGCGAACTGGTGGACGAGATCTGCGTGACGGCGTCCAATTCGCTGCGTGCCATCCCGGCGGAGCAGCTGGCGGAGGATGCGATGGCCGCCGGTTTTGCCGAAGATTCCATCCATGTGGCCCAGAAGCTGGACGACGCGATCGAATGGGCGGTGGAACGGGCCGAATCGCAGAACGATCTCGCGGGCGGAGTCCTGATCACGGGGTCCATTACCCTGGTCGCCGATGCCCGCATACTGCTGGGAAAATAACACATGGCAAAACTGACAAAAGCACAACGTGAATGGCGTCCGGATATGCCGAAGAAGCGGCGTTCCATCAAGGTCATGTTCGCCTCGACGGTGCTCCTGCTGGAGGCCTTCGTCGTATTCTTCGGGACCCTCGTGGCTTTCGGATTGCACAAAGACCGCTTCCCGCAGCCGGTGATTCTCAGTGTCGGTATTGCGCTGGCCCTGGTGCTGGTTCTCTGCTGTGCGCTGGTCCGCAAGCCGGCCGGAATAGCCCTGGGCTGGATCCTGCAGCTGCTGATCATCGCCACGGGAATCGTCGAGCCGATGATGTTTGTCGTCGGTGTGCTGTTCGCGCTGACGTGGTGGTACGGCGTCAGGACGGGGATGCGGCTGGACCGGGAGAATGCCCAGCGCGACGCCGAACAAGCCGAATGGGAACAGGCACACCCGGAGGAAGGGCCAACACCTGGCCCGGAGGCAACAGAAAGCTAGCCCCGGCGGCGTCGCATAGGATTGAACGGGCTTTCGAGCCAAGATTGAAGCTATTTGAGGAGAAGAAACGTGAGCGTTGAACGCACTCTTGTACTGGTCAAGCCGGACGGTGTGACCCGCGGGCTGACCGGAACCGTCCTGGCCCGGGTGGAAGCCAAGGGATACAAGCTCGTCGAGCTGAGACTGGTCAACGCAACCCGTGAACTGCTGGAGCAGCACTACGCCGAGCATGTCGGCAAGCCGTTCTACGAGCCGCTGGTGGAGTTCATGCTCAGCGGGCCGGTTGCGGCAGCAGTCTTCGAAGGGCAGCGCGTGATCGAGGGCTTCCGTTCGTTGGCCGGATCCACGGAACCGACGGCGGCGGCACCGGGGACAATCCGCGGTGATCTCGGCCGTGACTGGGGCCTGAAGGTCCAGCAGAACCTTGTCCACGGTTCGGATTCTGCGGAGTCTGCCGAGCGCGAGATCGGTATCTGGTTCAGCTGAAACTCCCGCAGTCCGGTCTCCGGCTGCAACGGCAAAGGCCGCGCCCATCCTTACGGATGTGCGCGGCCTTTGCCGTACGGAGTGAGCGGCACGTCACTGCCGCTTGGCTCAGCCGCCGAGGAACACGTTCATAAAGCGGATGAAGACACTGGCCGCAGTGGCGACCCAGAGGATGATCGTCAGGGTCCACGCCCATTCACTGGCGAATTTGAGCACCCCCGCCGGCGCCTTGAAAACACCGTGGACCAGGTTGCGAACCGTGACCATGACGAACATCGGGATCATCATGGCCCAGACCACTATGCAGTAAAGGCAGAGGATGAAGATGTCGAACAAGGCCTGGCTCCACAGCCAGACCACGAAAATGAATCCCAGGGTCACGCCGACCTGCAGACCGATCCAGTACCAGCGCCGGAGCCGGGCGCCGGCGAGCATCGCCATCGCCGTCGTAATCGGAACGGCGAAGGCCACGATCCCGATAAACGGATTCGGAAACCCGAAGAGCGCTGCCTGCCAGGTCTTGAAGACTTCACCGCAGGACACCCACGGATTGACGTCGCAGCTGGTGATGTGGCTCGGGTCCACGTAGACGGCCAGCCGCTCCAGGACAAGGATGGCCGAGGCGATCCAACCGACGACGCCGGTGGCGAGCAGGAGCCAGGCGAAGGGTTTGTGCCGCGAATGTACCGCCACGGCGTTGTCCGGACGATGTCCGGCCGGGACGGTTTCTGCGCCGGATTCGGCGTGGGCCGCATGGTGGTTCACCGGGCTCCTCTTCCATCAGGGAATGTCTGGGACGATTCTAACCGCTGCAGAAGCGCCAAATGATAACGAAAACCGGGCCCATATGAGAGAATGGCTCTTGGCTGGTAATGGAACCACATGCCACTACCGGTCCAGCGACAGGCTTCCAGGTTTGTCGGCGATGCTTCCGGTGTCGGAGCCCATCATCCGGATGGGCCCTGCGGAATCCGCCAGATGACCCTACCGATGAAGAGAATATATGCGGTAGTTAGGAAAAGCGCCGCTGGTCCCTGAGTGTACTGCGCCCCACAGATGGCGCGAGCTCGGGAGATACGACAAGGACTTCCGGTGACGGGTGGCCACGTGGCCCGAAGGATAACCGGCTACTTTCCTTGGCGGTGCCGGGATGTGGCCGGTGCCTCCAGGGGCTGGAGTGCAGTAATAAATGGATAATGAACAGGTAAACCCGGCAACATCCGATCAGTCGGATACTCCCGGAGCGGCGGGCGCAGACAGCGCCGCCGCAATCGCAGCACCAAAAGCAACTGAACCTACGGCCAAGGCGCCGGTCAAGCGGGCCACGCGCGCCCGGCGCAAACCCCCGGCGGAAACAACCGAGGCCGCGCCGACAGTCGGGACGGAGAGCACCGCCGCCACCGCGGCTACGGATGCCACAGCGGAGCCGTCGGAGGCAACCGCAGGACAGGCCGCCGGGGAAGACGCAGCGGCACCGGTGAAGACCCGTGTGCGACGGACCCGCAAGACGGCAGCGGCACCGGTCGACGAGGGTTCAGCAGCGGGCGTCGCAGTGCCGCCTATGCCGACCGAGCCCCCCGCAATGGCCGTTGCCGATACGGTTCCGGCAGTAGAACCGGCCGACTCAGCCGAGGCCAAGACGCCGCGCAAGCGCAGGAAGGCACAGCCCCGCACCGAAACACCGGAGGTTGCCGCGGACAGCGCAGCAGGCACACCCCCGCAGGAAGCCGTCGTTGAAGCGGCATCGGATGCCGCTGGTACGGAGGCCGACGTCGCTGCGGGCACCACCGCCGCTGGCACCGACACCGGTGTGGAGCCCGTCGAAACCGCCGAGCCCGCCACGCGTACCCGCACTCGTGCCCGCCGGACGGCCGCTTCGAAGGCAACGCAGGAGAGCCCCGCCGCAACCGAACCGGATGCGTCCCCCGCGGATTCGCCCGCCACAGCGCCGTCTGCCGCAGGGCCGGTATCCGGCCAGGGGCCCGAGACTGCTCCGGCGGTAGAGGAACAGGCGGAAGAGGTCAACGAGCCAGCAGTGCTGAGCCCCTTCGCCGTCCCCGAATCACCCGTACAGGTGCTCTTCCACGCACCGGACCTGACCGCTGTCCGCCCTGCCCGTCCGGCCGCTGCCGAGGAAGAGGCTGACGAAGATGAAGAAGGCGGCCGCCGACGCAGCCGCCGGAACCGCCGGAGCAAGGGCCGGAACCGTGCAGACGCAGTGGAAACCGGCACCGAGACCGAGCCAGAGACCCAGGGTGAAGGTGCCGAAGAAGCCCCGACGGAGTCCGGCGACGGCGTAACTGCCCGCCGCCGTCGTCGTCGGCGCCGCGGCGACCAGGACCTCGAACTTACCGGCGGGCAGGACGACGATCCGCCCAACACCGTGACCCGCGTACGCGCTCCGCGTCCGGTCAGCGAGACCCCGCCGAGCGACCGTGTCTCCTCGGTGAAGGGCTCGACCCGCCTCGAGGCCAAGAAACAGCGCCGGCGTGAATCGCGCGAAACCGGCCGGCGGCGCCAGGTGATTACCGAGGCAGAGTTCCTGGCCCGTCGTGAATCCGTGGACCGCCAGATGATTGTCCGCCAGCGCGATGACAGGATCCAGATCGGCGTCCTCGAAGACGGCGTGCTGGCCGAGCATTTCGTGTCCAAGACGCAGCAGGACTCCCTGATCGGCAACGTCTATGTCGGCAAGGTCCAGAACGTGCTGCCCAGCATGGAAGCCGCATTCGTCGACATCGGGCGCGGCCGCAATGCCGTGCTGTACGCCGGTGAGGTTAACTGGGAAGCCGCGCATCTGGAGGGCCAGCCCCGCCGAATCGAGAACGCGCTGAAGTCCGGCGACTCGGTGCTCGTGCAGGTCACCAAGGACCCGGTAGGTCACAAGGGCGCACGCCTGACCAGCCAGATCTCGCTGCCCGGACGCTTCCTCGTCTACGTGCCCGGCGGTTCCATGACCGGCATCTCCCGGAAGCTGCCTGACGTGGAGCGCAACCGGCTCAAGAAGATCCTGAAGGAACATGTTCCCGAGGGCGCCGGCGTCATTGTCCGCACCGCGGCCGAAGGCGCCAGCGAAGAAGAGCTGATGAACGACATCAACCGGCTTCGCGCGCAGTGGGAAGGGATCGAACGTAAGTCGACCTCCAACAAGACGCTGCCGCCGGAACTGCTCTACGCCGAGCCTGACCTGACCATCAAGGTGGTCCGCGACGTCTTCAACGAGGACTTCTCGAAGCTCATCGTGTCCGGTGAAGAGGCTTGGGACACTATCGAGGCCTACGTGACGTACGTGGCACCGGACCTCGTGGACCGGCTGGAGAAGTGGACCGGCGCCGATGACATCTTCACGGCCAACAGGATCGATGAGCAGATCCACAAGGCCCTCGAACGCAAGGTCTTCCTGCCATCGGGCGGGTCGCTGGTCATTGACCGCACCGAAGCGATGACCGTGGTCGACGTCAACACCGGCAAATTCACCGGCTCCGGCGGCAACCTCGAAGAGACCGTCACCAAGAACAACCTGGAAGCGGCCGAGGAGGTAGTCCGGCAGCTGCGGCTGCGCGACATCGGGGGCATCATCGTCATCGACTTCATCGACATGGTGCTCGAGGCCAACCGCGATCTGGTGCTGCGCCGCCTGGTCGAATGCCTGGGCCGGGACCGGACCAAGCACCAGGTAGCCGAAGTCACGTCCCTGGGCCTGGTCCAGATGACGCGCAAGCGGATGGGTACCGGGCTGCTGGAGGTCTTCGGCGAGAACTGCGAACATTGCGGCGGCCGCGGCGTAGTCACCCATGATGAACCGCTGGAGCATCGTCGTGCCGCGGTGGCTGCCGAGCACCATCAGCACCATGTGCGCGCCGAAAAGCCGGGGCGGCCGGAGAAGCCGTCCCGCAGCGAAAAGCGCCGGAGCAAGAGCCAGAACAACCAGGGGGGCGCGCCCTCCGCTCCTGACGCGGTTGTGGAACCGGAGCATGAGGACGACGCCGAGCGGCAAGCCAAGGCCCAGGCGGCGCGTGCCGCACTGGCGTCCATTGCCGCGGCAACCCACGCCGCCCATGAGGCGGAGGAACACGAGGCGGCCCGCAAGGCAGAACCGGCTGCCACCTCCGAGGCTCCGGTCCTGACCATTAACGGCGAAAAGGTTGTGCTGCCCCGCGCTGAACATAGCCCGGTGGCTGCCCGCGAAGAGCCGGTCCTGACTCTTGCAAGCCTGACGGATGCCTTCAACAAGGTCAGCCCGGGGATCGTCACGGAACCGGAGCCGGAAGCGGAACCGCAACCGCAACCGGAACCGGAGGCAAAACCTGAAGTGACGGCGGTACCGGAACGCCGCGGCCGCCGTCGTCGTGCCGCAAGCAGCCCCCAGGGAGCAGCGAATCAAGCGCCCATTGAGCAGCGGGACGGCATGGAGCAGTCCGCGAAGGCTGCCCCGGCAGTTCAGCCGGTCTCCGGCGCGGGCGGCGCCGATGCGTCGGCGGGCCGTGATGAAGCGGCGGCTAAGCCTGGTGCCGAGAAGAAGACTCCGGTGCCGCCGGTCATTCTCGGAGTGGGAGTTCCTGCGTCGGAACTCTGATCCAGCACTAAGTAATTGCTGCTGGAAACAGGGGCGGTCCTTTCATGTCGAAAGGACCGCCCCTGATGCATTAGGCTGGCAGCAGTGACACGGGGTGCCGGCGACTGGCCGGCTGAGATTTGAGACCCGTTGAACCTGAACCAGTTAGGACTGGCGGAGGGATGTCGCTGCAGTCTTCGGGCCGCTGGCTGGCCAGCGTGGAGTTCTGCCGTGCGTGTTCCGCCCTGAGCAGCAACGGAGCAGCCATGACCATTCGAACCACCCCCAGAGTGCTGAGCATTGCAGGGACCGATCCGTCCGGCGGCGCCGGGATCCAGGCGGACTTGAAGAGCATCGCGGCGAACGGCGGCTACGGTATGGCCGCGGTGACCGCGCTCGTGGCCCAGAACACGCAGGGCGTCCGCTCCGTCCATACACCGCCGCCATCGTTCCTCGCCGAGCAGCTAACTGCGGTCAGCGACGATGTCTGCATCGATGCGGTGAAGATCGGCATGCTTGGCGACAGCGAGGTGATTGGAACGGTAGGCCGCTGGCTCGCCGAGGTGGGCCCCGCCGTCGTTGTTCTGGACCCGGTGATGGTGGCCACCAGCGGCGACCGGCTGCTGGCAGCGGAAGCAGAGGAAGCGCTGCGCCGGCTGCTCAACCAGGCACACCTCGTGACGCCGAACCTGCCCGAGCTGGCGGTGCTGCTCGGTGCCGAGCCCGCCGCCGACTGGCAGGAGGCGCTGGCGCAGGGGAGGGAGCTCTCCCGCAGGCATGACGTCATGGTTCTGGTCAAGGGCGGACACCTGCCTGCGGAGGACTGTCCCGATGCGCTGGTGGATGTGAACGGCCGGCTGGCCGGCGAGGTCGTTGAATTCCGCTCCGGGCGGGTGCCGACGAAAAACACCCACGGGACCGGCTGCTCGCTCTCGGCGGCGATGGCGACCGTGCAGGCCAGGACGGGGGACTGGACGGAGTCGCTCAAAGAGGTCAAGGAGTGGCTGTTCGGCGCGCTGGTGCGCGCTGACGAGCTGGAGGTCGGGAAGGGCAGCGGGCCCATCCACCATTTCCATCAGCACACGCCGCGTCCGGCGGGCCGGTTCAGCACGGAAGTCTGGGAACGCACTGCCGACATCCGGGCGGAGATCATGGAACTGGATTTTGTGCGGTCGCTCGCGGCGGGGACCCTGGGCGAATCGCAGTTCGACTACTACCTGGCCCAGGACGCGCGCTACCTTAATGGCTACTCGCGGGCACTGGCGCGTGCCAGCGCCCTGGCGCCCACCGAGCAGGAAAAGCTGTTCTGGGCCAAGGGCGCGCATAACTGCATCGAAGTCGAGGCACAGCTGCACCGGGAATGGCTCGCCGGCCGCGACGTCCGGCCGGAACAGGGGCCGGTCACCAAGGCGTACGTGGACCACTTGCTGGCCGTCAGCGCCGCGGGGAGCTACGCGGAGCTGGTAGCCGCCGTGGTCCCCTGCTACTGGCTGTACGCCCATGTAGGCGGTGAACTGTATGGCCGGTACAAGTCCGTCGGCGCCGCGGGCCATCCTTACGGTGCCTGGATCGAGACCTATGCGGACGAGGAATTTGCGGATGCCACCCGGCAGGCCGTGGCAATCATGGACGCGGCTGCCCAGCAGCTGCCGGAGCAGGAACGCGAACGGATGATGGCCGCCTTCGAGCATTCGGCGCGCTATGAGCTCCACTTTTTCGATGCGCCGAGGCTCTATGCATAAGTGACGGCCGGTGTGGCAGAGGCAACAGTGCAGTTCCGCGGCGCGCCGCCGGGGTCGCCATTTGCAGGACGTAGCGCAAATAGCGTAATCTTGATCTTCGGTGCGAACGCCTTCGAAGGGTAAATCCCGTAGGCGTCACTGCACAGTGCTGGCAGGCATCCTTTTACCGCCTGTATTCAAAGCGCATAACTGTATTAAACGTCGAGAGAAGTGAGTTCCCAAGTGGTGTACGCGATTGTCCGCGCAGGCGGCCGCCAAGAAAAGGTTTCCGTTGGAGACCTCGTAACCCTTGACCGCGTCCCCGGTGGAGCCGGTAGCACCTTCGAGCTGCCCGCGCTGCTCCTGGTCGATGGCGACAAGGTCACCTCCGCAGCTGATGAGCTGGCCAAGGTCAAGGTCACTGCAGAGATCATTGAGAATCTTCGCGGGCCGAAGATTGTCATCCAGAAGTTCAAGAACAAGACCGGCTACAAGAAGCGCCAGGGCTACCGTTCCGAACTGACCAAGGTCAAGGTCACCTCCATCGCGTAATTGCGGTCGGCAGGCTTCCAACAGTTTCCATAGACACAAAAGGTAGGCATAGCAAATGGCACATAAGAAAGGTGCGAGCTCCACTCGCAACGGTCGCGATTCCAACGCTCAGCGTTTGGGCGTAAAGCGCTTCGGCGGCCAGGTTGTTTCCGCTGGTGAAATCATCGTCCGCCAGCGCGGCACCCACTTCCACCCGGGCGCCAACGTCGGCCGTGGCGGCGACGACACCCTGTTCGCCCTCGAGGCCGGCGCGGTTGAGTTTGGTACTCGCCGCGGACGCCGCGTTGTGAACATCGTTGCTGCAGCAGCTGCCGAGTAATTTTCGGCAGTAATTCAGCTTTCCAGTGAGGCGGGCCGCGGGTCCGCCTCACTGGTGTTTAACCAGACTAGAATCACTGATGGGCACATCCGGTGTGAACCGGGATCACCTGAAGTAAAAGGAGATAAACGTGGCAACTTTCGTTGACCGGGTTGTATTGCATGTATCCGGTGGAACCGGGGGCCACGGCTGTGTTTCCGTCAAGCGTGAAAAGTTCAAGCCGTTGGGCGGCCCGGACGGCGGCAACGGTGGCAACGGCGGAGACGTCATCCTGCGGGTCGACTCGCAGACCACCACCCTGCTGTCCTACCACCACGCACCGCACCGGCACGCCAGCAACGGTGACTTCGGCAAGGGCGATATGCGCCACGGCAGCAACGGCGAAACGCTGATCCTGCCTGTCCCGGACGGCACCGTGGTCAAGACCAAGGACGGCGAAGTGCTGGCCGACCTCATCGGCGAAGGCGCCGAGTACGTGGCGGCGGCCGGTGGCCAGGGCGGGCTGGGCAATGCCTCGCTGTCCTCGCAGAAGCGCAAGGCCCCCGGCTTTGCCCTGCTGGGTGTACCGGGCGACGAGCGCGACATCGTGCTGGAGCTGAAGACCGTGGCGGATATCGCGCTGGTGGGCTTCCCCTCGGCCGGTAAGTCGAGCCTGATTGCGGCCCTGAGCGCCGCGCGGCCGAAGATCGCCGACTATCCGTTCACCACATTGGTGCCGAACCTGGGCGTAGTCCAGGCCGGCGACGTGCGTTTCACCGTCGCCGATGTGCCCGGACTGATCCCCGGTGCCAGCGAAGGCAAGGGCCTAGGCCACGAATTCCTGCGTCACGTGGAGCGGTGCGCTGCCCTGGTACATGTTCTCGACTGCGCCAGCTTGGAAGCCGACCGCGACCCGATCTCTGATCTGGAGACCATCGAGGCGGAACTGGCGGCCTACGCCGTCGACCTCAGCTACGCCGGTGCCGACGGCGCCGTCGTGCCCTTGAACGAGCGGCCCCGGCTGGTGGCGCTGAACAAGGTGGATGTGCCCGACGGCAAGGATATGGCGGAGTTCGTCCGGCCCGAACTGGAGAAGCGCGGCTACAAAGTCTTCGAAATCTCCGCGGTCAGCCACGAGGGACTGCGCCAACTGAGCTTTGCCATGGCGGACATCGTCGCAGCGGCACGTCAGGAGGCGGCAGCCAAGCCGGCACCGGTCAAGGTTGTCCTGCGGCCGAGGGCCGTCAACGAGGCCGGGTTCATCATCCGCAAGGAAGAAAAGAACCTCGAGCCGCTGTACCGCGTGCTCGGCGAAAAGCCAGAGCGCTGGGTCAAGCAGACCGACTTCAATAATGACGAGGCCGTGGGATACCTCTCGGACCGCCTTGCCAAACTGGGTGTCGAGGACAAACTCTTCAAGGCCGGAGCCGTGCCGGGATCCACTGTGGTCATCGGCGAAGACGACGCCGTTGTCTTCGACTGGGAGCCAACCATGATGGGCGGCGCCGAGCTGCTGGCCGGGGCACCACGCGGGACCGATATCCGGCTCGACGACTTCAGCAGCCGTCCCACGCGCAGCCAGAAGCGCCAGGACCAGCAGGAGCGCAAGGACGCCCGGGCTGCTGCACGCGCGGAGCTGGAAGCCGAGCGAAAGGCCGGCATCTGGACCGAATCCGTCAATTACAAGCACCACGCCGGAAGCGGGGCATCGGAAGAAGACGATGAAAGCTAGCGCTCAACCGGCGGACCGTACACTGCTGCGGACCGCCGGCAGGGTAGTAGTTAAGGTCGGCTCATCGTCGCTGACCTCCGTGGCCGGGGGGATCTCCGAGGATGCCTTACTGTCCCTGGTGGACGTGCTCGCCGCGCGCCGCAACACCGGCACGGAGCTGATCCTGGTTTCCTCAGGTGCCATCGCAGCCGGACTGGCTCCGCTGGGTCTGGGGCGCCGTCCCCGTGACCTGGCCACCCAGCAGGCGGCTGCCAGCGTGGGCCAAGGGCTGTTGATGGCCCGCTATACCCAGGCCTTCGGCGCCCACGGCGTGGCAGTCAGCCAAGTGCTGCTGACCGCCGAAGACCTGATGCGCCGCCAGCACTATGCGAATGCCTACCGGGCGTTGAACCGGTTGCTGCACCTCGGCGTCGTTCCTGTGGTTAACGAGAACGACACCGTGGCCACGCATGAGATCCGGTTCGGCGACAATGACCGCTTGGCGGCGCTGGTGGCCCATCTGGTCAAGGCCGATGCGCTGGTCCTGCTTTCCGACGTCGATGCACTCTACGACGGGCCGCCGAAGGCCGGGGCCAAACGCATCGCGCACGTTGCCGGGCCCGCCGATCTGGACGGGGTCAGCATCGGCCGTACGGGCAAGGCCGGCGTCGGTACCGGGGGAATGGTGACCAAGGTCGAGGCCGCCGCCATGGCTGCCGAATCCGGCATTCCCGCTCTTGTCACGGCCACAGCCAATGCCGCCGCCGCACTGTCGGGCGAGGACGTTGGAACGTGGTTCAGCACCAACGGCACGCGCCGCCCCGTGCGGCTGCTCTGGCTGGCGCACCTGGCCACCATCCAGGGCCGCCTGACAATCGACGACGGCGCCGTGCAGGCCGTGCGCGAACGCCACCGCTCGCTGTTGCCAGCGGGGATAACCTCGGTCAAAGGGACCTTCGAGCCGGGAGACCCGGTGGAAATAGCCGATTCCGCTGGCCGCATCGTGGCCCGCGGACTCGTCAACTTCTCTTCCTACGAGCTGCCCCGGATGCTTGGACGCTCCACCAAAGAGCTGAGCGCCAGCCTGGGGCGCCAGTACGAGCGTGAGGTCATCCACGTGGACGACCTGGTGATGCTGTAGCGCAGACTACGTAATGCGAAAACGGTCAGTGACTATAACGGCTAAAATCGGACTATGACCCAGACAGCTGACTCCCAGACCCCGGCCGTTACCGAGCAGTCCGTTGCAGAGCAGCCGAATGTCACTGCTGCCGTCCACAGTATTGCCGAGCGCTCCCGCGCGGCTTCGCGGCGGATGGCCCGCGCCAACCGGGCTTGGAAGGATCGGGCGCTGGTAGAGATCGCCGAGCAGCTGGTCGCCAAGCGCGACATTGTGCTGCATGCGAACCGGCTGGATGTCGAGGAAGGCCGGAACAACGGCACGAGCAAGGCGATGCTTGACCGCCTGAAGCTGGATCCTGCCCGTATCGACTCGCTCGCGGCGGCACTGCACAGCCTGGCCGGCCTGCCGGATCCCGTCGGTACCGTGATGCGCGGGCAGACACTGCCCAATGGCCTGCGACTGCGGCAGGTGCATGTGCCCATGGGTGTGGTGGCAGCTATCTACGAAGCCCGTCCCAACGTCACCGTGGACATCGCCGGTCTGGCGCTCAAGAGTGGCAACGCCGTCATCCTGCGGGGCGGGAGTGCGGCAGCCGAGACGAACGTAGCTTTGCTGGGGATCATCCGGGATGCGCTGGACAGGGTGGGCCTGCCCGCGGACGCGGTACTGAGTGTTGATGAGTATGGCCGCGAGGGTGCGAAAGTCCTGATGGAGGCCCGCGGCAAGGTGGATGTACTGATTCCCCGCGGCGGCCGGGACCTGATCCAGACCGTGCTTAATACTGCCAAGGTGCCTGTGATCGAAACGGGTGAAGGTAACGTGCACATCTACGTGGATGAATCCGCAGATACCGAAATGGCAGTGGAGATCCTGCTTAATGCCAAGACGCAGCGGCCGTCGGTGTGCAATACCGTAGAGACCTTGCTCCTGCATTCTGGTGCCGGCGCCGGGGTGGACGTGCTCCGCTCGCTCGCGGGGGCCGGCGTCCGGCTCCACGTCGATGACCGCGTAGCCGCGATCGTGCCGGACGGAATCCAGGTCGAGCGGGCAACGGATGAAGACTGGGGCCGTGAATACATGGATCTGGACCTCGCCGTGGCCATGGTGGACTCGATGGACGACGCGCTCGATCACATCCGCAGGTGGACCACCGGACACACCGAGGCCATCATCACCAATGATCTTGGTAACGCCGACCGTTTCGTTGCGGAGATTGATTCCGCTGCGGTGATCGTCAACGCCTCCACCCGGTTTACCGACGGCGGCGAGCTGGGCCTGGGCGCCGAGGTCGGCATCTCCACGCAGAAGATGCATGCCCGTGGCCCCATGGGCCTGCGGGAACTGACCACCACGAAGTGGATCGTGCAGGGCGAAGGCCAGATCCGGGACTAAGCACCCTCCGCATCCACCGGCCCAAACCTGCTGCTCTGACGCGCGCCGATGGGTGTTCCGCCGCGCGAACGCGTACCATTAGACAGAACTGAACTTCCGCCTGCCCAGGCGGTCCATCCATTCCCAAGGGAGAAACTATGCTGACTCAGGTATTCGGCGCCGCGCTGGTGGCAAGCGAGGCCCACGTTGAACTTCCGGTGTCGCCGCTCGTCATCGGCGGCGGAATCTTCACGGTCTTCCTGATCTTGATGTTCTCCACCGTCGCCTTTACCAGTGTCGGCCACCGCCATTCCGCCGTCGAGGAGCATGCGGATCCGCACCGCCAGCACCCGAACAAGCACGATCACGGCCAAGCCCAGCGCTAAAGTGCCTATGGCTTCCCTCTCAACCGGAACTGCGGCTACGTTGCCTGGCAGCACAGCCTCCGGTCGCAAATTCCGGCTCGGGGTCATGGGCGGCACGTTCGATCCGATCCACCACGGACACTTGGTCGCGGCCAGCGAGGTGGCGGCGGTTTTCGATCTGGACGAAGTAGTCTTTGTCCCCACGGGTAATCCCTGGCAAAAATCGTCCCGGTCTGTTTCACCCGCCGAGCATCGGTACCTGATGACAGTGATTGCCACCGCTTCGAACCCGCGATTTACGGTGAGCAGGGTGGACATCGACCGTCCCGGGTTAACGTACACGATCGATACCCTGCGTGATTTGCGGGCCGCCCGTCCGGAAGCTGAGCTGTACTTCATCACCGGTGCGGACGCGCTGGCCCAGATCATGTCGTGGAAAGACATCGACGAACTGTGGTCGCTGGCGCACTTCGTCGGAGTCACACGTCCGGGCCACGAACTGCATGATCTGGGACGCAAGGACGTCAGCCTGCTCGAAGTCCCGGCCATGGCCATCTCCTCGACCGACTGCCGGGACCGGGTGGCAGAAGACCACCCCGTCTGGTACCTCGTTCCGGACGGCGTAGTACAGTACATTGCCAAATATGGTCTCTACCGGGCACTGGAACCGGCTGATCGGTTCCCCGCAACAAACTAAGCCGTATATACCTCCACATTCTGGGTGAAAAGTTATCAATGAGTAAGGAATCGCAGACGCCGCGCAGCCGGAGAGAAGCCCGGCTGCAGCGTGGGCCCGGCGGGACTCTGGACGGCGGTGATACGCCGGCAGGAACTGCGGGCGGTACGACCCCGCCGTCGGGCCCGTCCGAAGGTACCGAGCGGTCTTCCCAAGCCCGCGCCCGGGATCGTGAAGCGCACCGTGCCTACCGTGCCTTGACGGAGGCGATTCCCGTTGTTCCGGCCGAGCAGGTGCAACCGACCCGTCGCCAACTGAGGCGGCAGCATCTGGAACGGGAACAGGGCCCGCAGACCGAGACATCGCGCCCATCGGCATCCGCCCCCACGAACCGGTCAGCCAAGCCTGCCTCCGCAGCAGCGGGGGAGGCACCGGCAAAGGACGGTCCCCTTCAAACACCGCAGACCGATGCGCAGTACCGGCCCAACCGGCCCCCCATCGAGGGAGGCCGCAGGGAGCGCCGCCGCCGGAGCACGGGCGCAGCCACCGGGGCAGCGGAGCCCCAGACAACGGGTGAAGCGGCGCTGCCGGACGCTGCCGCTGAAGCGGTCGACGCCGGAAAGATGACCGTGGAGCAGGCACTGGTGGCCAGGGAACTGCTGATGGGCCAGGCCAAGAACCTCGCCACCATGATGGAGGCGCGCAAGGACCAGGATCCAAGGACCGTGGATCTGGAAATCCTTGCCCAGCAGAAAGCCTTGGCCGAGCGTGCTGCGGTGTTGAATCGCCGGGCCGCGGACAAACAGCGGTTGAGCCAGGAGAACCAGCAGCGGCGGCAGACCGCAGGGCCGGGTGATATCGCCTCGGCTCCGATGGAATTCGTGCGCCTGCCGGGCAGCGATAAGCATGTTCTACGTCCGTCCCCGACGTCCAATGTCCCGCTGGTAAGCAACGCGCCGGAGCCTGCCGCGGACTCTCTGACAGGCGTCCCGGTGCGGCCTGTTGCACCCGCTCAGCCACTGGCCACGAAGCGGTCGGAGGCACCCCAGCGGAAGCCGGCGCCTGCAGAACGGCCCGCGCCGGGGGACAGGCCATCCGCGGCAGGAAAGCCAGTGGGCAACAGCGGCCCTGTCCCGAGCAGTTTGGCCAAGTCGAAGTCCTTGCCGGCAGCACCGGGACAAATACCGTCAACGCCCGGCTCTCGACCAGCGGCACCGGGCGCGAGGCCGGCAGCGCCGGCCAGGTCCAGGCTCCTGGCTCAGGCCGAAGCCGTCGCCGATGGGCGCGGCAGGAAAGTGGAACCGCTTAGTGCCAGGAGCGCTCATGGACTGGATCCGCTGGACGCACGGACCGCTAGCCAGGCCAACAGCGCCAGGATTGCTGTCATCGCGGCTCTGGTGCTCGGCGGAGCAGCCTTTATTACGGGACTGATTATGATGATCGTCGGTCTCAGCAATTAGTTCCACCAGTACCTAACCAAAAGGAGCCCTATGGCAGCCTCAGAAGATTCGATTTCCATTGCGCGGATGGCTGCTAAAGCTGCCTCCGACAAAATCGGCCAGGACATTATCGCCCTCGACGTCAGCGAGCGTCTGGCCATCACGGACGTTTTTGTGATTGCTTCGGCCTCCAACGAGCGCCAGGTCAACGCGATCGTTGACGGCATCGAAGAAGAACTGCACAAGCGTGATCTAAAACCGGTCCGACGCGAAGGCCGGTCCGAAGGACGCTGGGTGCTGCTCGACTACGCCACAGTTGTCATCCACGTCCAGCACGAGGAAGACCGGGTCTTCTACGCCTTGGAGCGCCTGTGGAAGGACTGCCCGCCCATCGACCTGCAGCTCGACGAAGCCCCGGCAACAGCGTCCGACGGCGACTGATTGACTAACGCTCGAAGCTTCAGGCTTTGAATGATCCCCGGATACCGTTATCGGTAGTCCGGGGATTTTTGCAATGTCAGACGGTCCGCGGGGAATAACAGCGATGTGATTTAGATCAAGCTCAGACGTTGTCGGGGTCGAGAACCTCGCGGATTTGAGTCGAAAGCCGCGGAATCGCGCGGTTTTTGCGGGAATTGGAGCCGGGGCGGACTCGATTTGGAATCTGGTGGATCCTCTGCATAGAATATTCAAGTTGCTGCGGCACGGGAGGAAACGAACCGGGCGGGGCAACACGGTAGAAACCGGAAACGGGGCTGTGGCGCAGCTGGTAGCGCACCTGCATGGCATGCAGGGGGTCAGGGGTTCGAGTCCCCTCAGCTCCACCGATGAAAAGAGCCGCTCAAATTGAGCGGCTCTTTTCTTTTTCCCGCCAACCGCCTTGGAGGCCATCGGCCCTGTCGACGCGCGTCACATTCCGTCGGGATGACGCTCTGCCGTCACATATTGCCCCGGGCGCCGTCAAGAACGGAAACGTGCCGTCAACATTGACCGTTTGCTTGTCCGGTTTGCTGCCCGTGCGTAGAGTTCTGGAGAAGTTACTTCCGTAACAGGTCAGCGACCCTCTCGAGGAGGGTGTGGGTGCCCCGGGTGTGGGTCTGACATTTGGCACAGGAGTCCCCGTTGCGTGCGGGCGCATGCAACGCAGGACGGCTCCTGAGCTCCTTTCCGAACCATCACATGTGCTGCGGTTCTTCCGCCGGGATGCCGTGCAGCCGTGTGTGACCTCCCCGTAAGGATACAAATGTCACCGCCAACCCCCACGGTTCCGCAAATCGATGCGGCAATCACCAACCATCCCGCCCTGTCCTACGAGCTCTTTCCGCCCAGGAATGCGCAGGCAAACGATGCGCTCTGGCGGACCATCCGCGAACTCGAAGGCACTGCACCCGATTATGTTTCGGTCACCTATGGTGCCGGAGGCTCCAACCAGGGGACCGCCCTGGAGCTGCTCGAACGCCTGCAGAACGAGACCCGGCTGCGGCCGCTGGCCCATCTGACCTGCGTCGGGAGCAGCGGACTGGAGCTTGCCCGGACCATCGAGGCAATCCTCGGCAGGGGAGTCAGGGGTATCCTGGCGCTGCGCGGCGATGCCCCTGCCGGCAGCTCGGGCCGGCCCTCGGGGGAACTGCGGTACGCGCAGCAGCTCGTCGAACTGATCCGGCGGATTGAACGCCAGCGGACCGCCCATCTGGCGGCCGGGAAAGTGGCCATCGGTGTTGCCGCCTACTCCAGCCGCCATCCCGAATCGCCCAGCTTCGAGCACGACGTCGAAGTGCTGCTGGCCAAGCAGTCCTCGGGCGCGGACTTCGCAATTACGCAGATCTTCTTTGACGCCAACGAATATTCCTCGCTCCTGCGCCGTGCCCGGCAGGCGGGAGTGCGCATCCCGATCATTCCCGGCATCATGCCGTTGACCAGTGTGCGCAGGCTGGACCGGCTTGCGCAGCTGGCCGGCATCGACGTGGATCTTGCTGTCCGCGACCGGCTGGCCAGCGCCGGTGACGACTCGACGCGTCAGCGCATCGGGATCCAGGCCACCGTCGATCTCGCCAACGCCGCTTTGGACGCCGGGGCTCCCGGACTCCATGTTTATACCTTCAACGAGCATGTGTCCGCCCTCCAACTGCTGGAGAAACTGCAGCTGCCCCGACCAACTGCCCCGGTCCGCCACAAGGTGCTGGCCCGGGCGTAAAACCTCACCCACGACGGCGCCCTAAGGGCTACCGCCGCAACTCATCTTCTGCGCTACACCAGAATTAAGGACTTATCCCATGACTGACAATACTTTCCCCGCCGCCACCATCCTTGGCTACCCCAGAATCGGACCCCGGCGGGAGCTGAAGAAGGCCCTGGAGAACTTTTGGTCCGGCGCCAGCACCGCCGCCGAGCTGGAGCAAACCTGCCAGGACCTGCGCCACCGCAGCTACGCGCACCTGACCGAGCTCGGTCTGGACGCCCACGCGTCGGCGGTCCCGGCGTCGTTCTCCTACTATGACCAGGTCCTGGACACCGCCGTGACGCTGGGCGCGGTGCCGTCCCGCTTCGCCGACCTGTTCGACGGCGAGGGCAAGCTGGGGCTCGACGCCTACTTCACGCTTGCCCGCGGCGACGCCGACCGCGCTCCGCTGGAGATGACCAAATGGTTCGACACCAACTACCACTACCTGGTCCCCGAACTCGGACCGGAAACGGGATTCCGCCTCGCCAATGAATGGATCTTGGAGAACTTCACGGCGGCACGTCAGGCAGGTTTCACCACCCGGCCGGTGCTCGTGGGGCCGGTGAGCTTCCTGCTTCTGAGTAAAGCGGCGGACGGCGCCGGCGCGGGTTTCGAGCCGCTGTCGCGCCTGGCGGACGTGCTGCCGGTCTACGCCGAGGTCCTTCGCGCCTTGGCGGGGGCCGGGGTCGAGTGGGTCCAGCTCGAGGAGCCGGCCCTGGTGGCCGACCAGGACTTGTCCGAAGGGGAACTGGGGGAGGCGATTCGCCTGGCCTACACCGTGCTGGCCACGGAACTTCAGGCCCCGCAGCGGCCGCGCCTGCTGGTGACCTCGTCCTACGGCTCGCTGGGCGGGCTGCTGCCTGTGCTGGCGGCGTCCGGCGTCGATGCCCTCCACCTGGACCTCGTCAACGGCGCCGTCCCGGCAGCGGCGGAGTTGGAGGCCCTAGGCAGTACCGTGCTGGTCGCAGGCCTGGTGGACGGCCAGAACATCTGGAAGGCCGATCTGGCCGCCGCGGCAGCCAAGCTGGGACGTTTGGAGGAGTCCGTCGACCAGCTCGCCGTCGCCACGTCAACCTCGCTCTTTCACGTTCCGCACGATGTGGAGCAGGAGCAGCAGCTGGACCCGGTCCTGCGCAGCTGGCTCGCCTTCGCGGACCAGAAGGTGGACGAGGTCCGCACCCTGGCTCGCGCGATTGGCAAGCCGGAAGCAATTGCCGCAGAGGTGTCCGCCGCTGCCGCCGTATTGGAAACCCGCCGGCAGTCTCCGGGCGTACGGCAAAGCGCAGTGCGTGCCCGGACAGGGGGACTGGTCCCGGCGAACTTCACCCGCGATGACTTCGAGAGCCGGCGGATCGCGCAGCAGGATGTACTCCGGCTGCCCGCGCTGCCTACGACCACCATCGGATCCTTCCCGCAGACCCGCGACATCCGGCTGGCCCGCGCCCGCGCGCTCAAAGGCGAACTGGGGGCCGGCGCCTACGAGCAGCTTATGAAGGACGAGATCAAGCGCGTCATCGAACTGCAGGAGGAACTGGGGCTCGATGTGCTGGTGCACGGAGAACCCGAGCGCAACGACATGGTCCAGTATTTTGCCGAGAACCTGGAAGGCTTCGACGTCACGGTGCACGGCTGGGTCCAGTCCTACGGCAGCCGCTGCACCCGCCCTTCGATTCTCTGGGGCGACGTCAGCCGGCCGGCGCCCATCACGGTTCCGTGGACGCGCTACGCGCAGTCGCTGACGGATAAGCCGGTGAAGGGAATGCTGACCGGACCGGTGACCATTCTGGCCTGGTCCTTTGTCCGGGACGACCAGGCGCTGGAGGAGACCGCAAACCAGGTGGCGCTGGCATTGCGGGACGAAATTTCGGACCTGCAGGAAGCCGGCACCAAGATCATCCAGGTCGATGAGCCTGCGTTGCGGGAACTCCTGCCGTTGCGCCGGCGCGACCACGGGGACTACCTGCGCTGGTCTGTCGGCTCCTTCAAACTCGCCACCGCCGGCGTTGCCGCCGCTACGCAGATCCATACGCATCTGTGCTATTCCGAATTCGGCGAGATCATCGACGCCATCGATGCCTTGGACGCGGATGTGACAAGCATCGAGGCGGCCCGCTCCCGAATGGAAGTGGTCAAGGACCTTGAGCAGCACGGCTTTGCCCGCGGCGTGGGACCAGGGATCTACGACATTCACTCGCCCCGCATCCCGTCGGCAGGCGAGCTTCAGGAACTGCTGAGTGCCGCCGTCGCACATGTGCCGGTACGGCAGCTGTGGGTCAACCCGGACTGCGGTCTGAAGACCCGTGCCTACCCGGAAACCAAGGCGTCTCTGGAGAACCTTGTGGAGGCCGCCAGGACGGTGCGCGCGTCACTGGTGGATAGCCTGGCCGGATAGCACTTTCAACATATTCAGTAACGCGATGTCCCGGCCGGCTGCTACCTGCCGGGACATCGCGTTTTACACTGCGGCCCGGGGTGGGATCAGCGGCGCCGCGGACTGATGCTCAGGCCGCGGAGAATGTCGGAGAGCTGTTCCATGAACAGTCCGACCTGTGCATTCTGCTTTTCGTTGATGAGCAGGGCAAAAATGTTCCGGGCCAGGCGGATTTCCGGCACATCCAGTACCACCACACCGCTGTCCATGTGCTGCATGGCCAGCTCGGGTACCAGGGCCGCCCCGAAACCGGCGGCTGCCATTTCGAGGCTGGCGTTGAAATCGTCGCAATAGGCGACCACCCGCGGGTGGAGGTTGCAGCTGGCGAAGAGCCGTTCGATCACCGTGGCATCGGCGGTGCCGGGGTGATGCATGATCCAGGGCATTTCCGCCAGCTGCGACGCGGAGACTTGGGACCCGGCCTGCAGGCCCCACGATTCGGGCAGGACCACGCGGAAATTATCGTCGCCAAGCCATTGCCTGTTGACCGAATGCGGCCAGGCCAGTCCGCCCTGGCCCACCTGGTACACCAGCGCCAGATCGAGTTCGCCGCCGGTCCGCAGGCCCTGGATGGTCTGGGCCGGTTCCGCCACGAAGACTTTCAGGTTGATGCCCAGATTGGGCCACTGCGGCAAGCGGAGCAGTCTCGGCAATGCATACGTAGCCAGACTTGGAAAGATCCCCAGCCGGACCTCCTGGGCGGTGGTGTCATGGGTGCGCGAGGTTGCCGCCAGCAGCGCATCGATGTCGGTCAGGACCTTCGCGGCATGGCGGGCCATGACGAATGCCGTCTCGGTCGGACGGACGCTGCGGGCGGAACGCTCAAAAAGCGTCACCCCGGACTCCCGCTCCAAAGCGGACATCTGTTGCGAGACGGCGGAGGCGGTATAGCCGAGTTGCACGGCAGCGGCAGCGAAAGAACCACGCCGGGTCACCTCCAACAGCGTGCGCAAATGGACGGGGTTGACCATCGGAATTCCTCACGCTCGGCGAATGTTGTATTAATGGCATCTTATGCACCGGCGGGCGCAGGACAGCTGAACCTGCAGAGCCGGTGTCGGCGGGAGCAGCATCCATCCAACACATCTGTGCAACCGGACACTGGCCAGGGTGACGGTCGACGCTATTCGACACGCCCGGAGTGTCGGCGACACGAACTATTTGTGCCTGTGGGGATCGTTGTCCACAGCTTGTGGACGGGGGAGTGAAAACTGCGCCAAATCAAGGGCCGGAAGCAGGAATTATCCCCAATGCCTGTGGACGGACGGACGCACAAATGACATACTTGTAATACATCATCTAGGGGTTCGCCCGAGAAGCGTGCACTAGATGTAGTGGATGTAGTAGATTGAAACCGCTGGCAGGGACAGACTCAGGAACACCTGAACTACCAACTTGAATCCCGACAGACAGCGACTAATAGTCACCAAGTTTTAGGGGAGAGGGACCATGACTGTAACGGTTTACACGAAGCCAGCATGCGTGCAGTGCAACGCAACTTACCGAGCTCTGGACAAGAAGGGCATCGCCTACCAGAGCGTTGATCTCTCCCAGGATCCGGCTGCGCTGGAGCGCGTCCGTTCGCTCGGCTACATGCAGGCTCCTGTAGTTGTCACCGAGCAGGACCACTGGTCCGGGTTCCGCCCGGACAAGATCGCCGAGCTCGCCCAGTCTGCTGCTACCTCGGTGGCCTGACCTCCAACAAAGTCGGGAGGCGATCTCCATGGCAGCTGCGCTGATGGCCGAAGGAGCCACCATGCAAGGCTCCGGAGCAGGCCCCGGTTCATCGACCAGTGCGTCACTGGTCTACTTCTCTTCGGCATCGGAAAATACGCACCGATTTGTCACGAAGCTGGGTGTGGAAGCGGCAAGAATCCCGCTGCGTACCCAGGAAGAAACGATTTACGCCCGGAAACCCTATGTTCTGATCGTTCCCACCTACGGTGGGGAATCAGGCCGCAATTCGATTCCCAAGCAAGTGCTCAAGTTCCTCAGCAACGAGGGAAACAGGTCGCTGCTCAGGGGTGTGATCGGCGCCGGAAACACGAACTTCGGTACTACCTACTGCCTGGCCGCGGACAAGATCGCGGCCAAATGCGAAGTACCGCACCTTTACAGATTTGAGCTCATGGGCACGTCGGATGACGTCGAGCGTGTGAAACAAGGATTGGAAGACTTTTGGAAACGACAGTTGAAGACCCAGCAGTAGCGGATTCGAAGCCGGAGCTGCCCGAGGCGTACAAGGGCTTGGGTTACCACGAGCTCAACGCCATGTTGAATCTGTACGGTCCCGACGGCAAGATCCAGTTCGAGGCGGACCGGGAGGCGGCACACCAGTACTTCCTCCAGCATGTCAACAACAACACCGTCTTCTTCCACGACCTTGAGGAGAAGCTGGACTATCTGGTCAAGAACGATTACTACGAGCGTGAAACGCTTGACCAGTACACCATGAACTTCATGCGCGGCCTGTGGGACCGCGCGTACAAGAAGAAGTTCCGCTTCGAAACCTTCCTGGGCGCGTTCAAGTTCTACACGTCCTACACGCTGAAGACGTTTGACGGCAAGCGTTTCCTGGAGCGCTATGAAGACCGCGTCTGCATGGTGGCGCTCCACCTCGCCCGCGGCGACGAGCAGCTGGCCACCCAGATGATGGACGAAATCATCGAGGGCCGTTTCCAGCCGGCCACGCCGACCTTCCTCAACGCAGGCAAGAAGCAGCGCGGTGAACTGGTCTCCTGCTTCCTGCTGCGCATCGAAGACAACATGGAGTCCATCGGCCGCTCCATCAACTCCGCCCTGCAGCTGTCCAAGCGCGGCGGCGGCGTCGCCTTTGCCCTGACCAACATCCGCGAGGTCGGCGCACCGATCAAGCAGATCGAGAACCAGTCCTCCGGCGTCATTCCCGTGATGAAGCTGCTCGAAGACAGCTTCTCCTACGCCAACCAGCTCGGCGCGCGCCAGGGCGCCGGTGCCGTCTACCTGCACGCGCACCACCCGGACATCTACCGGTTCCTGGATACCAAGCGCGAAAACGCAGACGAGAAGATCCGGATCAAGACCCTCTCGCTCGGCGTCGTCATTCCGGACATCACCTTCGAACTCGCCAAGAAGGGCGAGGACATGTACCTCTTCTCCCCGTACGACGTGGAGAAGGTTTACGGCATGCCCTTCTCGGACATCTCGGTGACCGAGAAGTACTACGAGATGGTGGACGACAGCCGGATCAAGAAGACCAAGATCAAGGCACGTGACTTCTTCCAGACCCTGGCGGAGATCCAGTTCGAGTCCGGTTACCCGTACATCATGTTCGAGGACACGGTGAACCGGGCCAACCCGATCGACGGCAAGATCATCATGTCCAACCTGTGCTCGGAGATCCTGCAGGTTTCGCAGCCGACCACGTACCATGACGACCTGTCCTACGACGAGACCGGCAAGGACATCTCCTGCAACCTGGGCTCGCTGAACATCGCCAAGACGATGGATTCGCCGGACTTCGGCCGGACGATCGAGACAGCCATCCGGACCCTGACCGCGGTGTCGGACATGTCCAACATCCGATCCGTGCCGTCGATCGCCAAGGGCAATGACCAGTCGCACGCCATCGGACTGGGCCAGATGAACCTGCACGGTTACCTGGCCCGGGAGCGGGTCTACTACGGTTCCGAAGAAGGCCTGGACTTCACCAACATCTACTTCTACTCCGTGGTCTACCACGCCATCCGTGCGTCCAACCGGATCGCTATCGAGACCGGCCAGACCTTCGGCGGATTCGAGAAGTCCAAGTACGCCAGCGGCGAGTTCTTCGACAAGTACACGGACCAGGTCTGGGAGCCCCAGACCGAGAAGGTCAAGGCGCTTTTCGACGGCATCCACATCCCCACCCAGGAGGACTGGCGGGAGCTGAAGGCCTCGGTCATGGAGCACGGGATCTACAACCAGAACCTGCAGGCCGTTCCGCCGACCGGCTCGATCTCCTACATCAACAACTCCACGTCCTCGATCCACCCGGTGGCGTCGAAGATCGAGATCCGCAAGGAAGGCAAGATCGGCCGCGTCTACTACCCGGCTCCTTACCTGACCAACGACAACCTGGACTACTACCAGGACGCGTACGAAATCGGCTACGAGAAGATCATCGACACCTACGCGGTTGCCACGCAGCACGTGGACCAGGGCCTGTCCCTGACGCTGTTCTTCAAGGACACCGCCACCACCCGGGACATCAACAAGTCCCAGATCTATGCCTGGCGCAAGGGCATCAAGACCATCTACTACATCCGCCTGCGCCAGCTCGCGCTGGAAGGCACGGAGGTGGAGGGCTGCGTCAGCTGCATGCTGTAGTAGCCCAAAGCGACTGAAACGTACGACGGCGGGTGCGCGCCCGCCGTCGTACGCCCACCGAGCGGCGCCCTTTCCCAAAAGGGCGCGGCTTCGGCGCTTAACCGCCACACCGCGCGAACTAGACTTGAAGTAAACACCAAAGGAATCCGAGGGTTAGAAATGACGGAGAAGGTCAAGCTGCTCCACCACGTTGAGGCGATCAACTGGAACCGCATCCAGGACGAGAAGGACGTGGAGGTCTGGAACCGTCTGGTCAACAACTTCTGGCTGCCGGAGAAGGTGCCGCTGTCCAACGATGTGCAGTCCTGGGCCACGCTGACGCCGGCCGAGCAGGAGATGACCATGCGGGTCTTCACCGGCCTGACCCTGCTGGACACTGTGCAGGGCACCGTCGGCGCCGTCAGTCTGATTCCGGATGCCATCACCCAGCATGAAGAGGCGGTGTACACCAACATCGCGTTCATGGAGTCGGTGCACGCCAAGAGCTACTCCTCGATCTTTTCCACGTTGTGCTCCACCAAGGAGATCGACGAGGCCTTCCGCTGGTCCAACGAGAACGAGAATCTGCAGAAGAAGGCGCAGATCATCGTGGACTACTACACCGGCGATGACCCGCTCAAGCGCAAGGTCGCCAGCACCTTGCTCGAGTCCTTCCTGTTCTACTCCGGCTTCTACCTGCCGATGTACTGGTCGTCCCGGGCCAAGCTGACCAACACCGCCGACCTGATCCGCCTGATTATCCGCGACGAGGCGGTGCACGGCTACTACATCGGCTACAAGTTCCAAAAGGGATTGGAGAAGGTGGACGAGGCCAAGCGGCAGGAACTGAAGGACTACACCTTCGACCTGCTCTACGAGCTGTACGAAAACGAAGTGCAGTACACCCACGATCTGTACGACGGCGTGGGCCTGGCCGAGGACGTGAAGAAGTTCCTCCACTACAACGCCAACAAGGCACTGATGAACCTGGGCTACGAGGCCATGTTCCCCTCGTCCCTGACGGACGTGAACCCGGCCATCCTGTCGGCACTGTCCCCGAACGCGGACGAGAACCACGACTTCTTCTCCGGCTCCGGCTCTTCCTACGTGATCGGCAAGGCCGTCAACACCGAAGACGAGGACTGGGACTTCTAAGGCTGCTGCTGTGAAGCCGAACAGCAGGTGTGCGCCGCGGGAACTGTCATGCCTTCCTCGCCGGCAGCAGGTCGGTTCCGGGGCGCGTGTCTAAGGGGTCACGGCGCAGGGCACCTTTAGGGTCAAGTTATGGATAGGCGCCAGACCTGCGAGCTTGACGGGCAGACGTCGATCAACGAGCTGCTCGGCGAGCCGGTCGGCGTTACTCCTATCCAGATGGCGTTGCAGATTTATGTGCAGCTAGGTCCGGGGGAATTCAGGCGTCTTTCCTGACGCTGCGTATGGCCTGTCAGAACTGTGGCTTCTGCGCCGTTAGCGGCATTGAAGGATTGCAGGCTCGCTGTGCTCTTTGGGCGGCCCCCTGGGGCGGCTACGTCTCCACGTCATTGAGCAGCACCCTGACCATGTGCAGGATGACTTCCCGCTGACGGACGGTGAGCCGGTTGGCCCGTTCCGGCAACACGAAGGGTTCAAGCTCCCCGCCTGGAAGGCCGGCCGCCTGCCGGAGCCGGACCATGGGGATCCCTAACACAACTGAAAAGGCTTCCAACACGGACTCGGAGGGGGCAGCGGGACATTGCGCAGGTACTTCGCGATAGAGGTGTACGAGACCGCGATCCCACGCTTATGAGCTTCCTGGGCTTCCTGGGCGATCCGGCGGGCTGACGACCAGTTCTCGGTGTTGGAATCCTGCAGCAACCCCGACAAAGTCCGCCCGGACGACAGGTTACTCATCGGTGCAGTCCCCGGCTCCGGTCGACAACGGCAGCCAGGGGCTTACCGCCGCCGCATTCCCGCGGGCCTGTTTCACGAATCTTGCGAACATACCGGCGATCCTACCGACCGCCGATCCTTATTCAGTAAAGCGCAAGGGGATCGTCGCCCGTGCCCAGGTTGCTCGCTGATGGTGCCCTCCCAGCAGAGAACGACACTCCCGGAGGACGGACCCCGCCGGGCGCCTTCTGTGGACGGGTTCTCCACCGTCCGGCGTGCCTTTGCATCTATACGAGGGCAGCCGGTGTGGACACCCTGTGGAAGGGGGTGAAGTGCGGGAGAGTGCAGGGCACACCCTGCCGTGGCACGTCTAGGATTGTTCCTCCACACCGCAGGTCGCTGGTGTTTGGATCAGCGGTGCGGGACTTGTCGTCGCACTGTTCCGCGCCGTCATCGACCTTTGGAGCGTCGTTGGTCGTTGACTGAGATGCCGTTCCGGGAAACCTCAGACGTAAGCGCCGTTCGGCGTTCGAGCTCTTAGACATGGCGGAACCTTGAGTGTCCGTGTTCCGGACGGGCAGGTGCTCGTGTGGCGGCGGTAGAGGTAGCGCGTTCTAACATGATTTTCTTTGGTCCACGGCCGGCAACGTTGTGGCCTGCAGGATCGTTTGTGGCGCCTACGGGACGTTGATTTCCATGAGGTCTTCGCCGATGATCAGTTTTCCTGTGTAGCCGTTTTGTGCTTTCATCCATCGATCGCGCGGATTATTTCCGGGGGCCAGATGGGACAGGACGAGGGTTTTGGCTCCCGCCGCTTCGGCTACCGGACCGACTTGTTCGATGGTGGTGTGGGAGTGGAGGAGGTGCTGGATGAAGCCTTCCTCTTCCGGGGTGTAGGGAGGCTCTCCATACAGGGCGTTCACCCAGTCGGCGTCGATGACTTCATGGATGAGGACGTCGGTGTCTTGGGCCATCTTGATCAGGTTTTGGGAAGGGGCGGTGTCTCCGGAGAAGACGACGGAGCCGTCGTCGGTGTCGAACCGGAAGGCGAAGGCAGGGAACACGGCTCCATGGTCGACCAGGGTGGCGCTGACCCTGACGCGGTCGTCTTCCATGACGATGAAGGGGTCCATTTCGGGTGCCGTGTCGTGGTTGGCATCAGCCAGGACGTCTTTGGGCAAGGCAATGTCATTGGCATGGAGCAGGTTTCGGATATGGGGCTTCCGGGAATCCCTCATGCGGTCGTTGAGGTCGGTGGCATAGGCCTGGATGAGGTATTCGGTCATGTCCGTGGTTCCCGGGGTGGGGTTGGACGGGTTGATCACGTCGACCTCACCGCTTCCGTGGATCGGAGGAAGGGAGCCGCGCCGTCCGGGCCCGTACACCTGGACCGGCTCCGGGCCCGGCAAGCCGTGGTACCAGCCGGCCAACAGGACGTTGAAGTAGTCCATTGTGTGGTCGGAGTGAAGGTGGGTCAGGAAGATGGAGTTGAGTCCTTCAAATCCCGCGAAGTCGCCGTCGCGGCCCAGCTCGGCCAGCCGCAGTTGGTGTGCCACTCCCATTCCGCAATCAACGAGGTAGTACCTGTCGCCGACAACCAGGGCGGTGGCGATGCCGTGTCGGGCGCGGTCGGGGCCGTTGTGCGGGGCGAGCCAGGTCATCGGGCCGCCGGCGGTTCCGAGCAGGACGACCCGGGTACGGCCCTTACCGGTCACGGCGTTGTTTTGAGCCGCCAATGCGGCGGCGGCTGCGGCGGGGGCTGTTAAGGCACTGGTCAGGGCTGCGGCGCCGAGGGCTGCGGCTCCATTGAGGATGCCGCGGCGGGACAGGGAGTGCTGGTGAGCTTCATTGATCAGGTTGCACACAGAGGAATCTCCAGATGAGTGGTGGCCGGGAGCCAGCCAAGAGGGCGTGACGGAACCGGAAAACTGGGTGTCAGCCGCCGGGTTGGACGAGGGGAGGTGCCGGACAGCGACGGGTTCAGGCCCATGCCCCGGGTTTTGCGAGGCCGGGGCATGGGCGCAGTGGACCCGGGTTTAGAGGGAGGTGAGGGCTAGATCGGCTGTTTCCGGTGTGGCGGGGGCCGGCTGGGCCGGTTCACGGTGGAACTGGCCGTTTTTCATCACTGCGGTGATCTTGGTCAGATCCTGCAGGACGGTGATGTCTTCCAAGGGATTTCCGTCCACCAGGATCATGTCGGCGTAGAAGCCGGGGAGGACTTTGCCGAGTTCGTCCGGCTTTTGGAAGAGTTCGCCGCCTAGCGCGGTGGCGGCGATGATGGCCTCCATTTCGGTGTAGCCGAAGAGGTTGACGAAGTGCGCGAGGTCGCGGGCGTAAGTGCCGCGCGGGGTCCAGGCGAAGCCGTAGTCTCCGCCGGGCAGTACGCGGATGCCGCGGCGGCGCATTTCCTGCACGGCTTTGACGGCGATGTCGAGTTCGCGGGCGTAGCCGGCCTGTTCGGCGGCTTCGTGGGAGTAGCCGAAGGCTTCTGCGTCGTGGAGGGTGGCGACGAGCCAGTTGATGGCCGGGGCGACGAAGACGCGGTCTTTGGCGGCCTCGAGCATATCCATGCCTTCGTCGTCGATGTAGGAGGCGTGGTAGATCATGTCGACGCCGGTTTTCAGGGAGATGAGCACGGAGTCGCGGCTGCGGGCGTGGGTGCATACGCGCACATGCCGGCGGTGGGCCTCGTCGACGGCGACCTGGAGCTCTTCTTCGGTGATGTAGGTGTCGGTGGCGGCTTTGGAACCGGTGATCTCTTCACCGGAGATGCTCAGTTTGATCTGGTCGACGCCGAGGCCGATGGTTTCGCGGACGATTTTGCGCATTTCCTCGACGCCGTCTGCGATCTGGGTGATGCCGGGGACGAGGTCCCCGGCGGTGGTCGCGATTTCCTGGCCGTTGGCCAGGTACCGCGGGCCCGGGATCTGGCCTGAATTGATGGCGTTGCGGACGACGACGTCGAGGCGCTTCTTGGCGCTGGCGGCGCCGAAGCACATGGTGTAGCCGTAGTCGATGTATGCCTTGGCGGAGTCGACGGTGTGCAGCAGGTGTTCTTCGACGTTCATTGTTTCCAGGCCGTTGAGGTCGCCGTCGTTCCAGGTGAAGTGGGTGTGTGCATCGCACAGGCCGGACATGAGGGTCTGGCCGTGTCCGTCGATGACCTGTGCGTCTTGGCGGGGCAGGGTGCCGGTGCCGGGGCTGACGTCGCAGATGCGTTCATCGACGACGAGGACTTCGCCCAGGAAGGGCTGGGCGCCGGTGCTGTCGAGGATGTTGACGTTGGTGAAGAGGATCTTTGACATGACTTCGTTGTCCTTATCGGTGGTGGGTGTTGGGAAGTGGTTAGGCGGTTTTGCGGATGGAGACGGTGATGGTGTTCCTGCGGTTTGAGCTGCACCCGTTATGGCTGCAGGCACAGGTCTTTGGTTTCGCAGCCGGTGCGGAAGTGGTTTCGGCGAGGAATTCCAGCACGGCGCCGTTGACGAATTCGGGTGCTTCGGGCACGGTCCAGTGCCCGGTCCCGGGGGCCACGTGTGCGGAGGCGTTGGGCAGTTCGGCGGCGAGGGCGGTGTTGGCCGCGGGAGTGCTGACCTTGTCCTCGCTGCCGGTCAGCAGCAGGGTTTTGGCTGTGATGGCTGACAGGTCCGGGTTCCGGGCTCCGGCCAGCGCTTCGCAGGCCTGGGCGTAGGCTTCGGCGTCCTGGCCCAGGAGCATTTCGCGGACGAACGGGCGCAGCAGCGGGTTGCCTGCCGCGTGGTCGGCGGTCGCGCCGGTGGCGATGGTACCGGCCACGGCTGCCATGCCCTGTTCACGCACGAGCGTGGCGCGGACGCGGGTGGCTTCTTTCGCTGCGGGAGGTTGTTCCCGCACGGCTCCGAGCAGTACGAGGCTGTCGACCAGATCCGGGCGGGTGGCCGCGAGCTGCTGCACCACCAGGGTGCCCATGGAGTGGCCGACGACGTGGGCGCGGCGCCCGGCGGTCTGCAGTTCGATGACGGCGGCGAGTTCCTCGGCTAGGGCCTCGAGGCTGACCTCGCCGGCCAGCGGGGAGCGCCCGTGCCCGTTGAAGTCATAACGGGTCACCCGGTAGTCAGCGTTCAGGGCGGCGGCCAGGGGTTCGTAGAAGCTGGTGTTGCCGCCGAGGCCGTGGACCAGGACGACGTCGGGACCGCTGCCTGTGGTTTCGATGAACAGGGATTTTTCTCCGAGCGGGGTCAGCCAGGGGGCGATGGTCCGGGTGCTCACTGCTGGCCCCCGATGGTGTTGGTCAGGGTGCCGAGTTTGCTGATGGAGATTTCCACGACATCGCCGGTCTGCAGGAACTTCGGCGGGTTGAAACCGATGCCCACGCCGACGGGGGTGCCGGTGGCGATGATGTCGCCGGGCTGGAGCGTGATGCCGGCACTGATGGTTTCGATGATGGCGGGGATGTCGAAGATCAGATCCGCCGTGGTGGCTTTTTGCCGGGTCTCGCCGTTGACGGTGCAAAGCAGGTCCAGCGGCGCGGTGCCGACCTCGTCGGCGGTGACCGCCCAGGGACCCATCGGGCAGTGGGTGTCCAGGCTCTTGCCCAGGAACCACTGCTTGTGGTTCTTCTGCAGGTCCCGGGCCGTGACATCGTTGATGATCGTGTACCCCCAGACATGGTCCAGAGCATTCTCCTTGGTGATGCCGCGGCCGCCGGTGCCGATGATGACCCCGAGTTCGGCCTCATAGTCCAGCTCGGAGGTGACCGCAGTGTGCGGATCGACCGCGGCGCCCGGGCCAGTCACGGTGGAGGGCGCCTTGGTGAAGACCACCGGAAACTCGGGCAGGTGCGAGGCGCTGGCCGTCGCGTCGTAACCGGAGTTGGCGAATTCCTTGGCGTGCTCGGTGTAGTTGCGGCCCACGCAGAAGATGTTGCGGCGGGGGACCGGGATAGGGGCCAGCAGTTCGACCTCGGCCGTCGGGATCGGTGCCGCCGGGGAGGCTGCCAGCCGCGGACCGGACTCCTGCCACGTCCCGATCAGGGTCACCAGGTCCTCACCGGCGGCAGCCGGAGAGATGTTTCCGGCCTCCTGGTTGAGCACGCCGGTCAGTTCGGTGCCTTGGTGACGGAAAGTAACAAGCTTCAAAACAAGCTCCTAGAATCGATTATCGATAATTGATATTTCGATGATAACTGGCTGTGAATGCCGTCACAAGAGGTTGGGAGGAAAACTTTTTCGGGGGTCTTTCGGTTCGGCGCCTGCAAAGGGTCGCGGGCTTCGGCAAGCCGGGCCGATCCGAAGGGGTGCAGGTAAACCTAGATCGGAGTGTGGGAACCGGTGTCGTCCGTGCTCGTTCGGATCCGCGAGCCTAATCTGCCTGCCGTCTTCAGGTCTGCGGCTGGCCGGGTGGCCCTTAGTCCTGGGGGAGGATCGAGTATTCGTGCTGGTGCTCTGTCACCAGCCGGGTACATTCCTCCGGCGTTCCGTGTTCGAAGGCCGCCAGAATCGGGGCATGGGCCTCCGCAGCGGCGTGCAGGTCCACGTGGCCGCGGATAACGGTCGCCAACGTCCGGGCCTCCACGAACAGCGAATTCCAGATTTCCAGCATCAGCCGGTTGCCGGTCGCTACAATGACCGCCCGGTGGAAGTCTGTACTGAACCGGGCAATCCCGTGGGCATCGCCGGCGGCGGCGGCCGCGCGCATGCCCTCGAGGGCATCACGAAGCGGAGAGGGATCAGCATGCAGCACGGGATAGGCACAGGCAGCGGCAGTACCTTCCAGCGCCAGCCGGACCAGGTATACCTCCGCCAGATCATCCTGCGAGGCCGCGCGCACAAAGGTGCCCCGCCGCGGAATGTTCTCCACCAACCGCGTGGAAGACAATTCCCGCAGTGCTTCCCGGACCGGGGCCTGGCTGACCCCGAACTCTTTGGCCAGCTGCAGCTCTATCAAGCGGGTTCCGGGCTGGTATGTGCCATCGATCACCCGGTCAAGAATAGTCTGCTTCACTCTTTCCGAGAGGCTCTCATTCCCGAACAATGCCGTTGACATGCTTCCAGTCTTTCACAGCAGACACGGCAAAGGCTCCGCTGAAGTACGAAAGCCCGCTGCGAACGGCACTAATCCAGAGATAATTCGGGTCCGGTGATTCTCTCCGTGACTGCCCATGCACTTCGACACAATGCCGCGGAATTCGCCGCTGCCTGGGCAACCGTGGACTACAGATTCACACGCTAAAAGCAGGGACTCGTCATATGCACCGTTATCGCCGGTGTTTAGGTGGCTTCCGCTGACGGCGGCGATAAGCCAACGCCATCATGATGAGTTCCGGAATGATGCCTCAGCCGGCGCCCTGCCCTGTTGCCGAGCCCTTGGTGAGGCCGGCCTCGATGCCGCCGAGCGAGACCGTCGCGCTCATGAGAGTTTCGGTCATTTGCTCCAGCACGGCCATGTCGACGTTCTCGACGGTGTCGCAGGCGAGGTGGAAGCACTCGTCGTACTGCAGTCCGGCCTGTCCGCCGAAAGAGCGTGCCTCGGCCTCGCTCTTGGTCCCCGCGTCGCCGGTGAACAGGCCCCCGGCCGGAATTCCACCTTGCACGAACGCGTCGTAGTCCGAATCCCCGATGAACCCGAACGGCAGCGCCTTGACTCCCTCGGCGCGCAGGATGTCCAGGAAAACCTGCTCGACAGCCGCCGACCCCTCGGGCCCGGCCTCCTCGCTGTCCGAGCCGTCGCCGTCGTACACGAACGTTACCGCGTTCGGCGAGCCCACCACGTCGAGGTTCAGGTACGCGGTGTGCGCGGCGGACTCCGCGCGGGAGAGCTCCTCAACGTAGTGTGCCGAGCCGTTCAACCCGTCCTCCTCGCCGCCCCAGAAGGCGAACCGGATCCGCTCCCGCGGCACGGCGCCCTCCTCAGCGAGCCGCAGCGCGACCTCGAGCACCGCGGCGACCCCGCTGCCGTTGTCGTTGAGCCCGGGCCCCTCCTGGACCGAGTCCAGGTGCGCGCCGAGCACCAGCACGCTCCCGGATCCGCTGCCGGTGTCGGTGTCGGCCAGGATGTTGAACGTGTCGACGGGGTTGTCGTGGCCGTCGTAGCTGAACTCCTGCCGACGCGGTTCGTACC
The DNA here is from genome assembly GCF_017603825.1 of Arthrobacter crystallopoietes. Lineage (NCBI taxonomy): Bacteria > Bacillati > Actinomycetota > Actinomycetes > Micrococcales > Micrococcaceae > Crystallibacter > Crystallibacter crystallopoietes. Next base: position 3,433,789 of record NZ_CP072014.1, on the reverse strand, counting down.
CCGCAGCACGCAACTGCTCCTCGATGTACGCCGCGGACGCCTCGTAGCCCCCGGTGGCAGCGGCCCGGTTCCCGCCGTTCGCGTCGGCCGCCGCTTGCAGCGCCTCCAAATGCCGCGTCAGCCCGCTGGGCTCCACCACTTCCTCAACGACAGACCGGTCGGGCGGAGGGTCCACGGTCACAGGTGTCCGCGGCTCGGGTGAACATGCGGCAACGCCGCCAGCCAGGGCCGTGCACAGCGCAACGGTCCACAGCCTGGTGCGGCGATGTGGATGGTTCTGGAAATGCTGCGGTACGGATGCTGTACGTCGCATGTCGACTCCCCCAAGTCTGCGTCCTGGACGCCGGTCGGTTGTTTGGCGGACCCGGCTGCGGGAGATTCCGGAGCGGAACCGGCGGCCGGAGCTGCTGCTACACGATGATGCGGACAGTGGGACCTATGAAGATTTGTCTTACCTCCACGGTCAGGCCCGGCCATAAGGCTTCACTGTGGCCAAACTGTGAGGCTGCTGTGGAACAAAACAGCAACGATCTTGGAGCGGGGCTGGTGCAAACTGCGCAATGGCACCAGGAAGAGATCGGCGGAGGGAAGACGTACCCCTGGGTCGGGTTTGCCCAACCCATCGGAGCTGTTCACCCGGCCGAGCCGCCACAGTGCTTCTGCCATCTCATCCCTCCAGTCCGGCACTTATCGCCGGAAACCACCGGCTGAACCTCTTGCAGTCCCAAGGTTTCACCAAAGTATTGGAAAAACACTGGATGAAGGACGAAAGGCCTTCATGACAACCTGAGCCATATCCGGTTTCGGCTTGCACTGATCCGGTTGGGGTTAGTAGCCCAAAGACGCATCCTCCAAAAAAAGTCCGATGCCGTCCTAGGCGCCGTTATCGGCGCTTGTTCCGCCCCGTGGCCGGCTCCCTTTTTGCGACGGTGGGCTCGGATTATGTGTTTTCGGTGTTGGGTCTACTCAGCCTCCGTTTTTTCGGAAGGCGCTAATGAGGCCACCTAGCTGATCACAGTGGGAGAGGCCTGTTCTCGACGACGCTCTTCATCACAAGGGTGGAACTCAATTTCTGCACGCCAGGAAGCGTGGAAATGCGTTCATCGTAAAGCTTTTGGAAGGCCCTGAGGTCCTTCGCGACAACCTGCAGTAGATAGTCCGGGTCACCGAAAAGCCGCTGTGCCGTCAGAACGTTAGGGATGTCAGCTACGGCGGGTTCAAAAGCGTCTAGGGTGGCCCGGCTGGCGTCGCGCATGGTGACGAAAATCAGTGCGTCAAAACCCAGTCCGAGAGATTCTGCGTCTAGATAGGCACGGTAGCCGCCTATCGCGCCGGATTGCTCAAGGGCGCGGAGGCGGCGGTGGCAGGGCGACATGCTTAGTCCTACCCGCCCAGCTAGTTCTGTGAGGGAAAGCCGGCCATCTTCCTGGAGCTCCGCAAGGATCTTCCTGTCAATTCCGTCCATAGGGAAGATTCTTCCTCAAAGACGGCCTCAGGGAGAAAATATTGGAAGCACATTCCACAATTATTCTTCTACTCTTTTCCTAGGCCTTCATTCCTGGGGCAGGTAGTGCTCCATTACTACGTATCTCATCTCCTGAGAAAGTTTCTACGCATGAATCAGCCGCGCCCCTTCGCTCAGGTCGAGGTGTCCTCCTCGACCCCCTCTCTTAGCAGCCCGGTCGCCGTCATGCTGGACGGAACAGGACTGGATTCCGAGGCGATGCAACGCGTTGCCCGCTGGACCAACCTGTCCGAAACGACATTCCTGTTGCCGCCCACCCCACGCTCGGTTCCGCGCATGCCTGGCTCGAGGCCGGGGGAACCGCAGCGTGCTGGACGTATCGTGCAGGAGCGCGCGGGCGGATTGATTGAGGTGCAGCGTGACGAGGGCATTCTCTCCTTCGCCGCTCCCGCTACTCAGCGCACCGGGGACCTGGAGAGCCTGTGGGAGCATGAACGCCTCCGTCGGGCAGTGGTTGACCGGTACGGGTGCAGCACCGAGCACTTATCGGGTCTCCCAAGGCGCCCGGCTCGGCCGGGCGGGAAACATCACGATCACCGCCGATTCCGACGGAATAGTCTGGGTTGGCGGGACGACGACCACCTGTCTCCGCGGCACCGCCCCCATCTAATCAACATCCCAGCGCCGACCGGAAGCCCCTCATGATGATGCCCAGTCCACCCGCACTTGCAGACACGGCCCGGACCCGGAAACGGGCCGGCTTACACCGCGCCTGGCTGGTCGCGGCGGTAACCCTGCTGGCTCTGGTCGCCGCCGCCGCGTTCCGTTCCACGACAGGTGCACTATTTGCCCCGATCGAGGGTGAATTCGGATGGACGCGCACGCAGCTCTCCGGCGCAGTAACCGCCAACCTGATCGTCTACGGTTTGGTGGCCCCCTTCGCCGCCGTGCTCATGGAACGATTCTCCCTGCGGGCGGTTGCCGCCGGCGCCCTAGGCTTGGTCGCCGCGGGAAGCGGCCTGACCCTCGTGATGACCGAGATCTGGCAACTGTGGGTCCTCTGGGGCGGTTTCGTCGGTGTGGGAACGGGGGCGATGGCCCTGGTCTTCGGCGCTGTGGTCGCCAACCGGTGGTTCGTAAAACACCGCGGGCTCGTCATGGGCATGTTCTCGGCAGCCAATGCCTGCGGGCAACTGGTGTTCCTGCCCGCCATCGTCCACCTGTCCAGCAACCACGGCTGGCGCGTGGCGTCCCTGCTGGTGACTGCCTTTGCCCTGGCCATCATTCCCTTGCTGTTCTGGCCCTTCGCCGATACCCCTGCGAAGGCCGGCACCACATCCTACGGCGCGGAAAGCGATACTACGACAGCATTAGCCCCCGCATCACCCACTGCCCGCCGTCGCGGCGCGGCCGCCGAAACGCTGCATGTCCTTGGCCACGCCACCCGCTTCCGAGCTTTCTGGATCCTGGTGTTCACGTTCTGGGTTTGTGGCTGGTCCACCAATGGCCTGATTCAAACGCACTTCATCCCGGCTGCGCACGACCACGGGATGCCCGCCACCACCGCATCTGGGCTGTTGGCGCTGATCGGGGTGTTCGACGTTATCGGCACCTTCGCCTCGGGCTGGCTCACAGACCGCGTCCGCCCTTGGATTCTGCTGGTCATTTACTACGGACTGCGTGGCTTCTCACTGCTCACCGTCCATGCGCTGCTCGGACCATCCGTGGAAGCGGTGCTATGGATCTTCATCGTTTTTTACGGACTTGACTGGGTGGCAACCGTTCCACCCACCGTCGCCCTATGCCGGGAGCATTTCGGAATTGAACGCTCCTCCGTGTTGTTCGGCTGGGTCTTCGCCTCCCACATGGTCGGCGCCGGAATCGGAGCACTCACCGCCGGCATCGGACGGGACATCGCCGGCAGCTACCTGCCCGCTTGGATCACCGCCGCAGCCCTGTGCTTCCTCGCCGCGGCGTCCTTGTTCCTGCTGCCCCGCAAAACCGCGACTACTGCAACTCCGGAACCGCGCGAGGCGGAGACTTCCTGAGCACGGCTGTGATGCCGGCAGGGGGAGAAGCAGCCGTCACCAGCGTGGGCTCCGGCAGGGGAGACAGGAACCATTTCATGGAGTCGGTGGCAAGCGAGCACCTAGCGAGGAGCAATCCGGAAGGTGTGCCCGTTTCCGGGAACCGCACGGCTTCCATGTCCACCCGTGCCAAACGCTGTAGGTTGTGTGCATGGGGAAGCAAGTTGAGCCTCTTGGGAACCTCCAGGCGGAGATTACGAGCTTCATCGGCCGCCGGCACGAGCTCAGCGAAGCTAAGAACAGTTTTCTAGGGCACCGCCTGGTCTCTTTGGTCGGCCCCGGCGGTGTCGGGAAAACCCGACTGTCTCTCCAGCTCGCTGCCCAGCGGAACCGTAACTTTGAGGACGGCGCCTGGTTCGTTGAGTTGGCCGCAGCTTTGGACTTACGCGAGCAGGGGGCCGCTGATGCTGCCACGACTCTGTACGGGCATTTGAAGGTCCGGCGTCTGCTGCTTGTACTGGACAACTGTGAGCACATAATCCAGCCCGTGGCGAAGCTGGTGAGCAAGCTGCTGAAAGAAAGTCCTGGGCTCCGGATCCTTACAACCAGCAGGGAACCTTTGGGGCTCGTCGAAGAGCGAGTAGTGCCGATGCCTCCATTCGCGCTGCCGGGCATCGACGATACGGACCTGGGGCGACTGCGACTGAACGAGGCGGTGCAGCTTTTCGTTGAACGCGCCGGAGCCGCATCGGGCCGGTTTGGGCTCACCGACGACAACCGGAACGCCGTGGTGGAGATCTGCCGGCGCCTCGACGGGATTCCGCTGACCATTGAGCTGGCAGCCGTGCGGACCCGGGTCATGACCCCGGAGCAGATCCGCAACCGGCTCGGGCAACGGTTCTCACTCCTGACGGCAGGATCTCCCGCGGTCCTCCCGCGGCACCGGACGCTTGAGGCAGCCATCGCGTGGAGCTATGACCTGCTGGACGGGCACGAACGCCGCATCCCTTCGGCAACTGGGTGTTTTTGCCGGCCGGTTTCAGATTGAAGACGTGGAGGCACTACGTCGCGATCCAGACTCCGAGGCAGGTACCGCTGATGTGCTTTTCTCGCTCCTGGACAAGTCTTTGGTGGTCCGTGACCTGACGGCGGCGTTCCCTTGCTACCGTCTTCACGAATCCATGCGTGAATTCGCCCGGCTCCGCCTGCTGGAGTCCGGCGAAGCGGAGACGGTCTTCGGGCGGATGACCGAGCACTACGCCACAAAGTGCGGCCAGTTCGCGGCCGAAGGCCGTTACCGGCTGGCCGACTGGCTGGCTTGGACCGAGATAGAGGCCGACGACGTCCGTGCCGTCCTGGCGGAATTTCGCTAAGACTCCTGGAGATCCCTGGCGCTAGCCAAACCTGCCCGAGACCAAGAATCCGATATTCCTGCGGGAACACCGTCTTAGAGAACTGCGGTCCACAAACAGCCGCCGCAACCTTGGGGGATTTTGGAATTAGTCGGTGCTCGAAATCTTTCGTATCCAGGAATGCGGGCATGGCCCTTCGTGCCCTCCGAACGAGGTCAGGATCTGGCCGCCGTCGTGCTTACACCCGGTGAGCGGCCACTGCAGGTCTGTTCCGGAGCATCCAGAGAGCGAGCCAGATCACTGAGGCGCCCAGCAGCCCCAAGGCCACGTCGAGTGCTAGCTCGGGGACGAGGTTGCGCAGCGCGATGGGAATGCTTGCGATGGCGTAGGCGATTGTCGGGATCTGCGGTGCCTTGCCGTCCCGCAGCAGCGCCATGCAATACAGGATCGATCCGAGCAGGAAGATTATCGAGGCGGCCACAAAGGCTGTTCCGAGCGGCCCGGTCCGCAGCGCGGTGATCTGGGAGGGGTCGAGTCCGACAAACACCAGATTAATCACCCATTCCACGCCCGTCGCGGCGGCAAGCCCGAGGACGTTCAGTGCGAGGGAAATTGAGGAAAACTTTGATGATTGACGCATCGCACCGGCGGCAAGGCCGACGACCAGGATGATTGCGAGAGTCTGGGCCAGTGGCGCCGCGAGCTGCGTCGCCGAGCTGACGGGAATCAGTCCTGCACGCTTTGCGGCATTGACGAACAAGACCACGGCCGCGGCCAGGCCCGCAACGGCGGCGAGGCGGATCGGGAACAGGGTAAGGGTTTGTTTTCCAGAGGTGGGCTGGCGATAGGTAGCATGGTTTTTGCCTTCGTGAGCGTGTAGCGGGTTAGCGTGGTCGGGCTGGTGCAACGGCTCCCGGTACATTTCTTGACCAGGACACGTCCTGCCCTTATTGGATGCGGAAGTACCCTTTTGGTTCCGGTAAATGTCGGGATGCGGGTGTTTCGATGATTAGGCGGGAACGTCATGATGGGTGGTCGGTGTGGCGGCAGCCGCCATTCCTGTCGTGATGGGACTGGGCCTAAATCCTTTGGCGACCAGCCAAATGCCCAGCGAAAATTCCCAGAGCGCGAGCAGGAGTGCGCCGATTCCGGACAGTACGGACACCGGTCCCCAGAGGCCGAACAGCGTGCCGGCAACGGAAGCGACGAGCAGGGGCGCTCCGATAAATCCCAGTACGGGAAGAATCCGCGGCACGAGTCGTGACTTGTACATCAGGGAGCCCAGCAGCAGGGCGTTCGCGGCCGGGAGGAAGCCCTGCCCGAGGAGCGTAGTCCAGGTGTGCAGGGAGAGCAATGCCTGCCCGGTGATCAGCGCATCTTGTCCGGCTCCGGCCTGCCGCAGGGTCACAATGGCGAGGAGGGCCACGACACCGGCGAAGATCGTGGCGGCCTCCAGTACCCGCACGCTGACGAAGCCCAGCGCGACCCCTTCGTTCTGCCTCTTGACCACCGGGTACAGCGCGACGCCAGTGCCAATGCAGGCAAGGGCCACGATGATCTCAAGGACGCCGCCGACGATGACGGCGGTGTCCGGGCCTGGGCCGGCGATGTAGTTGGGGTCGGTGCGCACCGGACCGTAGAGAGCGAGTGTCGGGATGGAGATAAAGGTGATCAGATAGAGCACGCCCGAAACCAGCGCGGTCTTTCGCAGCGGGTTCATCGGGACTCGTTTCGTTGCTGCTCCGGGTTGGGTGCTGGTCATGGTGTCGTTCTCCTTCGGCAATACTTTGTGAATGATGAGTTATCGGGGCTCTGCGGTGGGCTCGGGCTTGTCGTGCGCAACCTGAGTGACGGAAACCAGCGGTAGGCCGATATCGCGCACTTTCTGGAGCAGACCATGCAGGGCGGCCTGATCGGCTACATGAGCACGGATGACTGTGGTGCCGTCGCTCTCGTTCGTGAGGCTCGGTACGTCGAACCAGGCTGCCCACCGGGAATCCAGGCGGCCTTCGAGGCGGATCTCGTACCATCCGGGGTTGTGGTGATGGCCGGTGGGTATTTCGTTCACGGCGCTCCTTTCGCTTGCCCGTCTGGATGAACCTCAGCCGGCGTTTCGACTGTTCGTTGTCCTGATCGAACGGTAGAAGGAGACCTGATGACCGCGCGTCATCACACATGATGATTAGCGTGGTGATTTATTCACCGGGCCTTGTCGCGGTGTTCCCCGGCCGTGCGGGGCGGCGGCACGGGCTAGCGGCCGCTGGGTCGGGACAACAGGTCGAGTTCCTCGGCCTGGCGCACCGCTGCCCGGCGGTTGTTCACGCCGAGCTTGGCGTAGATGTGCCGGGTGTGGGTCCGAACCGTGTTCAGGGACACCATGAGCTCGCGAGCGATGTTCGGGCCGTCGAGGTCCGTTGCGAGCAGCTGGAGTACATTGAGCTCGCGTTCACTCAGTGGCTCGATCAGGCCGTGGTTGGCGGGTGCGGTGTTTTCGGTGTTGTTCATGGCCGCCAGGAGTCGGCGGAGGTAGCCCGGGGCTGTACGTTGTTTCACAGCCGCTCTCAGCAGTGATGCCATCGGTGCGCCCTCGTCGGCGAAGATTCGAACGTAGCCCTCCGGCTCGGCCAGTGCTACGGCTTGATGGAGCGATGCAAGCGCCGCGGGGATGTCGCCTCGCATCTGGCCGGCGATCGCCTGAAGCACGAGGATCTCGATGACGCTTCCCGTTCTGCCTCCATCTTCTGCCGTTCGCTGAAGGCGCCCCAGCAGTCGGATTGCCTCGTGAAGGGAGGGCATTGAGCGCTCTGTCGTGTACCGGGCGAGGATCACCCTGGCAAGAGTGATGTGCTCGAACTCGCGAAGGTAACTGAGGTCATCGTCCGCCGACAGGGCCTGCTCTCGCACCCAGCCGTGCGCTTCACCCAGCCGTCCTTGCGCGATCCAGATCCGTGCCCTCAAAGCCGGCACCGGCCGTACGTTGGGGAAGTAATCGCTCACGTAGAGTCGCTCCGCTTCATCCAAGAGGTCAAGCGCCCCGGCCAGGTCTCCTTCCATCTCGCGGATCCGGGCCATGGCGGCCCGCCAGCGATACAAGTTTTGCGGCAGCTCGCCGAGGGGACCCAGCTCCTGGCTGCGCAGTAAGTGTCGGGTTGCGCTCTGCAGGTCGCCGCGCTCCCGCCAGATCCCGCTCATGCCCACATGCATGTCGGCTGCCCCGCGCAGAACATCCGGTCCGCGCTGCCCAGGCGCATTTTCCAGGGCCTGTTCGTAGGTGCGCATGGCGTCGTGGGGACGCCCCTGTACAAGCCGTATGTCCGCCAAGGCGATCGCGCATCCGAAGGTGTCGGCGAGGTGCCCGGCACGGTGCAGGCCGGCCATGCATTCGGCGTACGCCCGATGGGCCGCCTCGAGCTCCCCAGCCCCCCAGTAGGCGAGTCCGAGCAAACCGGATGCCGCGGCACGGCCAAGGTGGTCCTCCTCAGGCGCAAGATCAAGCGCCCGCCGGACGTGGCTCACGGTCCCGGGCCCGTCGCCCCGGCCCAGCGCCAGCGCGGCCCGGTACACTTCGACCGTCTCGGGAAGGCGGCGAAATTCCTCGTCGTCGGCTACGACCATTTCCGTTGATCGGGCATGGATTTCCTTGCTCGTATCTGTCGGTGAATTCAGCCACTGTTCGACTTCCTGCAACCGGCCTTCGACTCCCTCGACATCTCCGCTCACGAGCAACGCGCCGACCAGTCCCACGCCGAGCACAGGCCTGACGCGGACCACCTCGTCGGGGAGCACCTTCAACCAGCCGCGCAGCACGGCCTCCTGCCGGTTCCTGCGAATGGCGGGAACCGCTAGCTCGACGAGGTCCGCCGCCCGCTCGAAATCCTTCGCGGCCAAGGCATGGCGGATCGCATCGTACGCCTCATCGTTCTGTTCGTACCAGGCGCTTGCCCGCCGGTGCAGACCCGGGAGCTCTTCGCCGCGCTCGTCCAGCAGGCGCGCCTGGAGAACGTCCGCAAAAAGCTGGTGATAGCGATACCACTGACGGCGGTCGTCAAGCGGGACCAGAAACAGGTTCCCTCGCTCCAGTGCCGCCAGCCTGACCTTGCCACTGTCCTGCCCAGTGACGACATCGCACAGTGGCCCGGTGAGCCGGTCCAGGATGGAGGTTTGGAGCAGGAAGCGTTGGACATCCTCTGGCTGGCGCTGCAGGACCTCCTCGGCCAAGTAGTCGACGATGTACCGGTCGTCCCCGGCAAAGCCTGCGATGAACCCGGCGATGTCTTCCCGACCCTGCATCGAAAGCGCCGCGAGCTGGAGCGCCGCGATCCACCCTTCGGTGCGGCCTTCCAGCACTGCTACATCCCGGGCCGTCAATGCCAGTCCCATGGCTCCGTTGAGGTAAGCCGCCGCCTCGTCCGCAGCGAATCGCAGGTCCGCGGCGCGGATCTCCACGAGCTCGCCCCGTGCCCGCAAGCGCGCCAGCGGCAACGCCGGGTCGGCCCGGCTGGCGATCACCAGATGCACATGCGGAGGCAGATGCTCCAGCAGGAAGGCGACCCCGTCCTGTATGTCGCGTGCCTCGATGACATGGTAGTCATCGAGGACCAGGACGACATCCTTCGCTATGGCGTGGAGGTCATTGAGCAAAGTGGCAAGCACCGCTTCGATGGGCGGCTGAGCCGACTGCAGGAGCGAGAGCGCAGCGGCGCCGGCCCCGTTGGACGCCGTCTTCAGCGCCGTGACGAAGTACGTCCAGAACAGGGCGGGATCGTTGTCACGCTTGTCGAGGGAGAGCCACGCCGCCGACCTTCCATCAGCGGAAACGGATGCCAGCCACTCGGTCAGCATCGTCGTCTTGCCGAACCCGGCCGGAGCCGACACGAGTGTCAACGCAGACTCCGCTCCACGGCTCAGTCGCCGGCTCAGTCTCGGACGCGCTGTCAGACCGCGTCGCCGCCTGGGGACGCGGAGCTTGGCATCGAGAAGTGTGCCAGCCATGATCGCCTCCCCTCACGGCCAGTGTACGGCTACCGCGACGGAGATCCGCAGCACTCGGGGTTTCCTCCTCGCGCAAGTCTTCTTCGGCCTCTGGCTGCTGCCGATGGGCTACCTCGCGTTCACGTCGGGCACAATCACCCTCATCTGGGAGCCTCCCGAACGAAACCCGACCTTGGAAATCTTTGCTCGCGTTACTTACCTGCGCATGGCCGTGTTCAAGTGTGTGGAGCTGCTGGGCTTCCGCGAACCCTCCGGCCGAAGGGATCACATGTTCGCCTGTTTTGAAGAAACCTGTCCGACCCGCTGCATCGAGCAGTTCTACGATCAGCAGGGCAACATCTCTTTCGGCACCATCCCGCTGCTGATGCTCGACATGTGGGAGCACGCGTTCTACCTGGACTACGTCAACGTCAAGGCCGACTATGTCAAGGCCTTCTGGAACATCGTCAACTGGGCCGACGTTCAGGCCCGCTTCGATGCCGCCCGCAACGGAGCCTCCATCATGCTGATCCGCCCCGACAAAGTAAGCCAGCCAAGCAGCAGGCTCCGAAGACAGAGGACATCGCTTTCGAGCATGACAACCCTTCGAACAGCCCGCGGTGTTGAGCGGGTCGGGATCATATCTTTGCGCTTGCCCCTCGGTCCATGACCGAGGCGCCCACGACGGCAGTGATGATGGCCACTGCCAGGAACAACGGCAGCTGGGTGGCGTGCGCAACCGCGGCACCGGCTAACGCTGTTCCTGCCGAGCCGGCGGTAATCTTCAGGGCTCCGACCCACACGAACACTTGGCCTCGTGCCTCTGGCGGTGCGTATTCGCTGCGGGCGGCCAGGGTTGCGGCGAAGAAGCACGAGTTCATGATCCCGGCCAGCGCGTAGGTCATGAGTGCGGCAGGGAAGCTTCCTGCAAATGCCGCTCCGGCTAGGGTTATACCTACCGCGGCCGCCAGCCACGTCATCAGTCGGTCGGCGTCGGCTCGCATTGGCCGGAGCATCACGCCTGCTGAACCGGCTAAACCGCCTAGTCCATAGACAGCGGCAAGGATGCCTGCTGCAGCGGGTTCGACGGCAAGATCGTCCGTGGAGGCTACGGCCGTGATCGGCAGCACCGCAACAGATAAGGCGACAACAACCGTCATATAGAGTGTTCGGCGCAAGGGACCCGTCGTGAACATCATGACCAGTGTCCGTCCCGGTTGGGGGACATCCGAGGCTGCAGCAGCAGGCGGGGAATATGGCAGGAGCCTGATTGCTGCTGCCGCGACAAACGTGGCCGCGGCCAGGATCAGCGCTGCCATCGCCGGACTCGACCATGCCGAAACTGCGGCAACAAGGGAGGGGCCGATCGTGCCACCAATACCGTACGTGGCCACGTCCCAGCCCTGGGCGCGGCGCTGGCTGGATCTTTCCGGTTTCGCTATGGCTGGCAGCCGGCTGCTGATACCCCCGGTTAGCAACGGACCAACTAGTCCAGAAGCAACCAGCAGCACTCCCGTGATGGCAGACCAGGTCACCGGATATAGCAGTACAGCTGCCGCGAGAGTCGCTCCGTGGGCCATGCAGGCCAGCGCAATCACGGTACGGCCGTCGCGGGCTGTATCAAGGCATCTGGCAACGAGGGGGCCGAGCAGATGTGGCGCGGTAATGCAGGCACCAAGAAGGCCAGCCAACCATCCTGGTGCCCCACTCGTCGCAACGAGAAGAACGATGGCAACCACCGCGCCTCCGTCCGCGGTGCGGGCCAGGGTGGCTGCGACGACATAACGGGCGAGCCCGCCGCGCACGTCGTCGCCTTGACTGGACGGGCGGGGAGGGACCCTGCGACCTAGAAGACTCATCCGGCCTTCTCCCAAACGATCACATTCATCAATAAATCCTTCTCAGCCTTCATCCAGGCCATGCCAGGCCAGGCCGCAGCGGTGGGGAATCGGGCCCGTGGCTGTCGCACCGTGAGAGCTCTTCGGGCCGGTACAGCCGTCGGACCAAAAGTCTGCTGCGGTCCGGCAGGAAGCGTTTGGTTCATGCCTCCAGCCGGCACCGGCGGATTGCGTCCGCGACTTTCGAGCGGCCTTCGGTGTCCAGACCGCGAAGCGGCAACGGCAGGCTGGGCGACGAAATCAGCCCAAGATCCTCTGCAATTGCAGCGGTCACGCGGAGGCTGCCGTACATGCGGAAAAGCGACCAGACTGGCTCGAGATTCATGGACGCTTCCGAGGCCAGATCCCCACGGCCGGCTAAGGCATGGTCTGTAATCACCTTAGCTGTGCCGGGAAGCACGCCTGCGATTACCGAGTACCAAATGTCACAACCGGCGAGCAGCGATTCAGCAGCAGCCCAGTCACCGCTGATACCTATCGAAGTACGTTCCGGCAGCAGCGAACGTAACTCCCCGAGGCGCGCAGAGGCCTGCTCAGGGGGAGGCGGGATTTTGATGGAGGCAATCGCCGGAATGTCGGCAAGGCGCGCATACAGCTCATCCGAAAAAGTGAAACCGGTGGTGCCCGGGTTGTCGTAAACGACGAGTGGTACCGAAGACGCCGACGAGACGTCTTTGTACAGGCTGAACACTTCTGCCTCATTCAGCCGTTGGTACGACACCGGCGCCAGCAGCAAGCCTGAAGCCCCTGCGGCCTGAGCATCCTCAACGTGCGCAAGGACATCACGGGTGCGCACGGCCCCCACCCCGGCAATGATCGGGACCCCGTCAGCGGCGTCGACAGCGGACTCAAGGACGGCATGGCGTTCATCCCGGGACAAGTATGCGTAGTTCCCGGTGGAGCCGAGCACGCCAAGGGAGTCCACGCCAGCTCCCGTAGCCCGCGACACTAACAAAGCAACGGCCTTCACATCGATACGGTCATCAACAATCGGCGTGAGGGGAAAAGCACAAAGACCGTCAAACATAAGCCCTACCTTCATCCGGCCGCGGGCTGGTCAAAAAGGTGGAGCAGCCGCACGAACATCTAATACTGGTTGTCCATGCTGGCAAACTGATTGGTCCTACACTAGGTCCAAGAAAGATCAATTTGGGAGGTCCATTGGGAGAGGCTGAGCTTCCGCTCACACTCGACAGGAACGGTCCTGGTCCACTTGCTGCCCAGCTGGCCGACCAACTCCGCAAGGCCATCCTCGCCGGGGTAATCCGGCCGGACCACACGCTTCCGGCAACACGCAGAATGGCATCTGAGCTCGGCATTTCCCGCGGCGTTGTGGTCCGGGCGTTTGAGCAGTTGGCCGGCGAGGGATTCCTCGAAAGCCACGGTGCCGGTGGAACCCGGGTCGTGATCCGCCCGGACGTTCAACGCCCGGTCCTTAAGAAACCCCCGATCCCGCACATGCAGGACAGCAGGCCGATAATCGATCTCACGCCCGGACGTCCTTCGGGCATACCGTTCAAGAACCGCGAGTGGCACACCGCCTGGCGCAAGGCGGTATCCGAGCAAGGACCCACGCATCTGCCTCCACCTCTTGGCACCGACACCCTGCGAAAGGCAATCGTCGGGCACCTGGCCGTATCCAGAGGACTGGCCGTCCAACCAGATGACGTCATCATTACGGCAGGAACGAGCGACGCCCTGCAGCTGGCCGTAGCCGCCCTCCGAAGCCGCAGAGAACATCCACGCATACTCGTCGAGGATCCGGGGTACCCAACGGCAAGACGGGTCATGGCCGCTGCCGGTGCCGTCCTGGAAACAGTGACCGTCGATGAAGATGGACTGAAAGTCTCCCAGCTGGCCACCCTTGAACGGCTGCCGGACGCCGTGCTGATCACCCCGAGCCACCAGTACCCGCTCGGCGGCCGGATGCCTGTCCAGGAACGGCTGGGCCTTCTGAACTGGGCAGCCAAACATTCTGTGCTCGTCCTCGAAGACGACTATGACAGCGAATTCCGCCACAGCAGGATGCCGCTGCCCGCCGTCGCTTCACTCCCATCCACAGCTGATGTTGCGCTCCTGGGCACATTTTCCAAGTCCCTCAGCCCTTGGCTGCGGTGCGGCTACCTCGTAGTCCGCGGGGAATCGGGCCACGCGCTTAAGGCCATGCGCGAAGACCTGGACACACCGGTCCCCGGCATCATGCAATCGGCACTGGCCCACTACATCCAAGCCGGTGGCCTCGCACGGCACATCACCAGGGCTCGACGCGAGTACGCGCACCGCAGGGCCCTGCTCCTGGAACGCCTCGGTGCCCGGGCAGACCTTCGCCTTGCCGCCCTTGACGGCGGACTTCACGTGGTCCTGCGCTTTCAAGGAAAGGACGCCCTTCAACTTGCCAATGAGGCCCTCCGCCGAGGAGTCCGCATGGCCACACTGGACGCCTACTACGCGGACCGCGAGCCCGAGAACGGCCTGGTCATCGGCTACGGCGCCCCCAGCGACCTTCAGCTCATCAAAGCCCTAGACATCATCGCCGAACTACTTGAGGGACCGTGACCGCTGCGCCTGCCGGCCTAGACCGTAAGGCCGCCCGAGAGGTTCCCAATTAGGGATCAGCGTTTGGGCGGAGTCATGGTCAAAAAGACTGATATGAGCGCCAGACCGAATTGATTCCATCGCGCCCCTGTTTTCGCCAAAATCCAGGCCTCCTCGAAGTGGGGCGGTCAAGGGCTCGGGCTTCGTTCGGCTCTTGACTCCGGAACTACGCCACTGATTCTGTGCTTCTAGTGGTCATTCCGAAAGACTCTCGCGCTGCGTGCCCTTCACCTCATTCACTACTCCGAACGGAACGTGTACGCTCGGGATCTCATCGGCCGCACCTTCAAGATGGCCCAGTTGATCGTCGAAGAATACGTGGGGCTTGAGCACGCGTAGCGCGTTCATGGTGCAGTTGCATCTGGACCGCATCGATCAGATCGAGGTGACCCTCGCGGCACTCGACGCCCGCATTGATAGGGTGATGGAACCCTTTTCCTTAGACCGGGAGCTGCTGATGACTGTCCCTGGGATTTCGAAGAATGTCGCTAATGTCATCATCGCCGAAGCCGGCGTGGACATGAACATCTTTGACACTGCGGGCCACCTGGCATCGTGGGCGGGAGTGTGTCCGAGCCAGAACGAGTCCGCTGGCCGGATCAAGTCCACTCAAACCCGCCCCGGCGATCACTACCTCAAAGCCGCATTGGGAATAGCGGCGCTGGCCGTGTCCCGATCAAAAACGACCTATCTCGCCGTGAAATACCGTCGCATTCGGTCTCACGCCGGCGCCCTGCGTGCCGTAGTCGCTCTCCAAAGCACGCTGCTCGTAATAGTTTGGAACATGCTCCACGACGGAGTCGCCTATGACGAACTCGGCGTCGATCACTTCGATAAAACCAACCCCGAACGCGCCAGGAAACGCCTCCAACGCCGAATGGTCGCGCTTGGATTCGAACCCAACCTCACTCCACTTTCCGCAAGGACCTCACCTTTGTTTTCCTAGTAGACACATCAATTCGGATAGGAGAAGGGTTAGGCTGCCCCGCAAGGGATCCGCCTGCGGACGGCCGGCTCCTGCTCCTCATCCGACTCGTGTCTCGAAACCTCTGTGTCTCGAAACGCATGAGATGCAAGTCGATGCATCGCTATCTGACACGTCAGATAGCGATGCGAAAACGCGGCCATTTGGCGGTGCGATCCACATGTATGGGAATTTTCGCGGCGGGGGAGTGGCAATCGGGTGCGCGGTGAAGGACCGGCTTGCGGGACGGTCAGGCCGAGGTGCGCAGGGTCGGGCCCTGAGCAGGGAAGGAATGCGACCTAGAACTGGGATAGCCATGCTCCTCCATAACGGAGACTTGTATGGCAGGTGGTTGGCAGCTTGCGAACTACGGACGACACGCGTCCAAGGTTTCCCCCTGTTTGGGCATCTGAAGGTATTACAGAGCCAAGCCGTCAGGGACGGAGCTGATCGGCAGGGATAATCTCCTCTTTGTTCTCCGGCCAGTGCCCGCATGCAACGGAGACTGCCTGTGTCGCGTGAACTACGGCCAAAAGTGGAGTTGATACTGTTGAGGCCAACTCCACCCCAGTCGGGAACCGGGTACTACAGTGGATGCATGGCTGCCAGCCGCAATCCGCTCGACGACCTGCGCGAAACCATCGGCCATCTGGCCGATCAGCTCAAGCTGCACGGTTCGGAGCGCGTCGACGACCTGGTCGGCGATCTCATCGGTGCGAGGTCCGGGCCGGCCCGGCCGCTGTCCGAGGTGCAGGCCGAGCTCGACGCGCTGGTCGGGCTGGAGACCGTGAAGGAACAGGTGCGGGCCCTGGTCGCACTGCTCCAGGTCCAGGCCCGACGTAAGGCGCACGGCCTGCCGGAGGTGGCCACATCACAGCATCTGGTGTTCCTCGGAAACCCGGGCACGGGCAAGACCACCGTGGCGCGGCTCCTGGCCGAGATGTACCGCGCGGTCGGTCTACTGCAGAAAGGCCACCTGGTCGAGGTCGACCGTTCGGGCCTGGTGGGGCAGTACGTCGGGGCGACCGCCATCAAGACGGACCGGGTGATCCGGCGTGCGCTGGACGGCGTTCTGTTCATCGACGAGGCCTACGCGCTGGCCCCGGAGGACGGCCGGATGGACTTCGGCCCCGAGGCGATCGAGGTCCTGCTCAAGCGGATGGAGGACCACCGCCACCGCCTGGTCGTGATCGTGGCCGGGTACCCGCAGCTGATGGAGTCCTTCCTGCTCTCGAACCCCGGACTGCGCTCCCGATTCGCCCGCGAGATCACGTTCCCCGACTACTCCATCGACGAACTCCAGACGATCTTCCATCAGATGCTGGCCCAACACGAGTACACGCTGGAGCCGGGTGCGGACCAGATGCTGCGCCGCATTTTCGCCGGGCTCCACGCGGGCGAGGACTCCGGCAACGCACGGTTCGCCCGCACGCTGTTCGAGCAGGCGCTCAACCGCCAGGCGCTGCGGCTGTCGCTGGACGAGGAACATAGTCTCGACGCGCTCGATCGTGAGTCCGTCATGACGCTCACTGCGGACGACATCGTCGAGGCTGCGCTGGCCTTGGGCGAGGAGCCGGAGCCGGAACCGAGGCCGGAACCGGAGCAGTCACGCTGGTGGCGCTGGCTGGCCTGACCGGATCTGCGGCGGCTGTCAGGCGAATGCTGCGTTCGCTGCGGCTGGTCTGCAAGGTCCGGCGGAAGAAACGCTGCAACTCTTATCAGGGCGAGCAGGGCATCGTTGCCCCGAACCTGCTGAACCGGCAGTTTGATGCCGGCGCCCCGACGAAAAGTGGGTGACTGACGTTACCGAATTCAGCGTCGCCGACAGGCCCTAAGCCAGACAGGTGGAGGCAGCACTGAAGCGGGTTTGGGCTGCTGCGGCGGCCCTGGAGATGCGCCGGGGCGACATGGACCGGGCCCAGACGGCTCTGGACGACAACATCGGCGAGGCCCTGTATACCGGAACGAACCCGGATGCGATCGCCGGTGCGGTGAACCTGGCTCCTGCACGGCGCAGCCGCCCCGCCCGGCAGTTGGCCCGGCAAACCCCCTGACCGGATGGTCCGCGCACCAGCCCCAGGAACGTCCTTTGCCCGGCCGCAGATAACCGTGAATATGTCCAGATCCTCGGCATATTCTCTTACCGCTAGCCTTCGGTAGCGGCAAGAGAAGACCTCCACAGGGGTGGTTCGGGAGGCGTCGGTGAAGGATGCCTTTGACACTGATGGCGGGCATGGACGGGAACCGCCTGATGGCGGACCATCAAGAGACATTTCGAGGCGCACAGCAGTCATTCAGCAAACAGGACTGTATCCAGAACGGGTAGTCCTACAGAGCACCTGAGCGGGATTATCACGGTATGCCGCCCTGCTCTTGCTGCCGGCTGGGTCACCCTTCCGTGTAGGTGGAGCAAGAGCAACGACCTACCCGTTTATTGCTCAGATGGGTGGGTGCTGGACCCCGCCCGGACTTGAACAATGTTGACACGGGACGGCAGAGCTGAGTGCTGTGCGGCCGCCCTTCATTGACTTGCAGTGGGCTTCTGAATGCTAGCCGGACTCCTTTCCGGAAATGCTCAGTTAGGTTGGTCCGCGAGGCCCGTCGATGTGGGACTGGGCGGCCGGAAATTCAATGTTTTCGTTTATGAGCAATTGCTCAGATAGGTCGGTTCAAGAACCCGTCGCACCGGGGGCCCGTAAGGGCAGGCGCTGCTGCGCGGCGTTCTGGCACTGGGAACGAGATCGGGTGCCAGGGTCAGCTCGCCGCCGCACGGGAGCGGAGCCTCTCCGCCCCCTGCCAGAACTCATCCACCCGTGAGTTCCAGGCGTCCGGGACCTCCTGGAACGGCTGGTGCGCTTCCTCCTCCATCACCTCGAACCGGGCGCCGGGGATCTCGTCGGCAGCCGCCTTGCCGAGCTCAGGGCGGCTCATCCGGTCCACGCCGCCGGCTAGCACCAGCACTGGAACCTTGATGCCGTCCAGCCGGCCAGCCGTCACGTGCCGCGCGCAGGCGTCGGCGTCGGCGAGGAAGTCCTCCGTGCTCTGCTTGTGCGGGAAGGCCATGGCATCCTCGATGAATCGGGCGACTGTCCCATCATTGTGGGCCCTGGCCGTGTAAACCCAGATAAAGAATCCCTCCAAGAAGTCACGCTCGCTGGGCGCCAGTTCGGCCTGCCAGTGGAAGGCCCGGATCATCGTCTTCATGAAGTCGTCCATCGCAGACCAGGTGCTTTGCAGCACTAGGCTGCGGACAACATCGGGGTGGCGCAGTGTGAGCTCCTGAGCGATGATGCTGCCGCCGGAGAACCCAGCCACATGGGCCGAGGAAACTCCCAACGAGTGCAGCACCCCAGCAGCGTCGTCAGCCATCGCCTCCACGGTCGGCTGCCCCTCCGGCATGGCGGTCCGCCCCGCCCCGCGGTTGTCGAACGCCGTCATCCGGTAACGGTCCGCCAGCCCGTCCAGCTGGAACTGCCAGGACTCCACTGTGTCCCCGAGCCCGCCGATCAGCAGCACGTCGGGCCCGTCACCGACCTGCTCCGTCCAGATCTCCAGCTCCCCGGCCTTCACATACTGTTCCATACGACCCTCCGAGCTAGTGCGGTTGCAGGGTTGACGGTCCTTGGGCGTGCCGGCGCCAGCCCTCGCCCGGTATCTCCCGGGTAATCCAATTTCGGTATGCTACGCCGCTCTGACCGGGCTGCCTAGAGGCGGTTGTTCCTGCATGTCAGGGCTTCAGGGAAGATCGGCCAGTTCGCTCTTCGATTGCAAGCCGGCACTCCCGTCGATGCGTTGTTAGGGGACTCGGGCGAATCTATAATTGAGGCCCACGAGCTGTTCCCCGTGGATTGTCGGCTGGACCGTACTCCCGGACCGGGGCACCTCAAGGCGCGTCCTGGGGCAGGTACCGCCCGGCATCGCCGACACCGGCGAAATCAATCCACTGCTGGATTAGGAGGATGTTAACCTCCGCGTCAGGGAAACAACAGACCGATGAACACTAAACGGGGAGAAGCAGGCCCGGTCGTCGTTCTCGACTTGTGAGCAGGCGGATACCCGGTCATTGTCAGTGAACCGCTCCCGAATCTCCGGCAAAACCCGGGCGTATCCGATCTCGTCGAAAATGAAATCGGGTCGACCACAACCTTGTCCGCTTCCAGCCGGATGACGCGCTCAGCGCCTCGTCTCGTACCTGGTCAGAACCACCCCGCCGGGAAACGTCCGCGTCTCCACCAGATTCAGGTTCACCCAGCTATCCAGCGCGGTGAAGAATGGCGTGCCGCCGCCCACCAGTACCGGATGGGTCACGATCGTGTACTCGTCGATCAGCCCGGCCCGCATGGCCGCCCCGGCGAGCGTTGCGCCGCCGACCCTCATCGGCTCGCCGTCGTCAGCCTTGAGCCGGGTGATCTCCGCGACCGCGTCGCTGGTGACCAGACGGGTGTTCCAGTCGACCTTCTCTATCGTCGAGGAGAACACCACCTTTGGCGTGTCCCGCCAGTTCCGCGCGAACTCAATATTCGCCGGGGTGGCATTGGGCTGCTGGTCGCCGGTCGGCCAGTAGGAACTCATGGCCTCCCACAGCTTGCGTCCATACAGCAACAGGCCGATCTCCCGCTCCTGGTCGAGCCACCAATGGAACAGTTCGTCGCTCGGCCCGCTCCAGCCGATGTCATCACCGGCCGCAGCGATGTAGCCATCCAGGGTCAGGTTCATGCCGTAGATTAGCCTCCGCATGGCGCCTGCTTTCGTCAGTCAGTCTCCAGTGTATAGACCGGGCGCTGCTCGGGTAACTCCTCGGTGCGCGATCTGGGCTCTCAGGTAGTCCTCGCGATCTCATTTATTCCGTAGACTCTGATCTACCTCACCACCGCCGTGGCCGATAGAGGAGCCGATTGTAGACTTAGGCTTGTTCGTGTCACGTCTTCGCAGGTTCCGCGACCGCCAGGAGGACTCATGTCTTGTGTCACCGGCGACGTGCAAGCATTTGAAGCCCACGCAACTGACGCTGATCTTGATGATCTGCGCAGACGATTGGCTGCGGCGCGGCTGCCGGAGGCCGAGACGGTCTATCGCGCCGCGCCAGACCCTCGCCGATGGGAGCAGGGCGTTCCTCTCGCCGATCTGGTCGATGTCGTGAACTACTGGCGCACCGGGTACAACTGGCGGTCATTCGAAGAGCGACTTAACCGCATCGGCCAGTTCCGCACGACCATTGATGATCTGGGAATCCACTTCCTGCACCGCCGATCCGCGCGCGCAGATGCTACTCCTCTGATCCTGACGCATGGCTGGCCAGGCAGCATCGCTGAGTTCATCGATGTCGTCGACGAGCTGGCAGATCCGAAAGAAACAGATGTGCCGGCGTTCCACGTCGTCGTTCCGTCGTTGCCGGGCTTTGGGTACAGCGACAAGCCGGCCACCACCGGGTGGGGGATCGGAAAGATCGCCGCTGCATGGGTGGAACTGATGGGACGGCTCGGCTACAGCAAGTTCGCCGCGCACGGTGGCGATTGGGGAGGTGTGATCACCACGGTACTCGGCGGCAGGTTCCAAGAGCATGTCCTCGGCATCCATACAACGTTGGCTCAGGCACCGCCGGGGTTGGCCACGGATGGGCTGACGGCGGCCGAGCTCGAGTGGACTGAGGAAACCCGCGATTTCTGGAACCACCGCGCGGCGTACGCGAAGCAGCAGGCGACCCGACCTCAGACCATCGGCTACTCGCTCGTTGATTCGCCGGTCGGGCTCCTTGCCTGGATTCTTGACAAGTTCGCTGAGTGGACGGATACCAAAGACAGCCCGTTCGAGTCGATCTCCATCGACAGGATTCTTGACGACGTCACACTGTATTGGCTGACGCGGACCGGCGCATCGGCGGCCCGTATCTATTACGAAAGTCACGGTGGTATCAACGCGCTGGACCCCGAGCTTCGGGTCGACGTCCCCTCAGCAATCAGCATGTATCCCAGCGACATCGAGAAGTGTCCGCTCGCCTGGGCACAGGAGCGGTACCGACAGATCGTCCGATGGAAGTCGCCCGAAATCGGGGGACACTTCCCGTCGCTGGAAGTTCCCGAGTATTTCGTTAAGGATCTGCAAGAGGGTCTCGCGGCGGTGCTGGCCGCTAATCGGTGAACGCGGCTCAGCGGCCCCGTCGCTCAAGGACTGAGGTCGAGACCCGGGCCCTGGTAAAGGATGGGCGGGACGAGTCACTCAGTAAGCCGGCGGCGGAACGGTGCGGTGCGCCGAGGCGACTGAATCAAACCCTGTCTGAAGGCAGCTGCTGTAGCCGCCACGCGATTATCTCGCGGAGCAGCTCGATCGGGAGCGGGGCATCATGGCGCAGCTGGATAGCGTGTTCGGTGGTTCCATGTGCGGCCAACTCTGTCGAGAAATGCGCGATCGCGTCGGGAGTCGGATAGAACCCGATGTGGCGCTTTGTTCCGGTGAAGAAGAACAACGGCTCGGTGCCGAGTTTGAAGGTCGGCATACGCCAACTGATCGATTCGACCGCTTCATCGGGCACGGCCGACCGGATCAGTTCGTACACGGTCAGCAGCCGCTGCCGGACATCACCGTCGTACCCGTCGATGTACTCGATGATCGAACTCGCTGTCATGGTGCTCTCCCGCTTCGTCGAGGTTATGTGGGGCGTCGGTCGTATCTTGGGCGTTGGTGCACGCCGATCACATCTACAGCTGTCGGGCCAGGAAGCGGGTTGTCCCGACGCTCCCACCCGGATCATTGGCGTACTCGGATCTGCAAATGCACTTGACCATAGGACCGAGAGAATTCCGAAGGGATGATTCTTCACAGGACAGTCTCTCGTCTCTGGGGCTGGCAATACACGCAATTGGGCCGGTTCGGATGTCAGTCTTTCTTTAGTTCCTCGGCGAGCATCACGAGGATTCCACTGGGGCCGCGGAGGTACGTGAGTTTGTAGACGTCCTTATAGGTCGCCACACCGCGTAGCGGATGGCATCCGTGCTTTGCAGCTATCTCGAGGGCCCCATCCATATCGTCTACCGAGAAGGCCACCCGGTGCATTCCAATGTCGTTGGGACGAGCCGGCTGCGATTCGATCGCTTCGGGATGGATGTATTCGAAGAGCTCGAGCCGGCCATGACCGTCCGGGGTCTGTAGCATCGCGATCTTGGCGTGGTTTCCATCAAGTCCAACGGCAGTATCGGTCCACTCGCCGCTGACCGTATCCCGACCTATCAGGGCAAGACCAAGATCGGTGAAAAAGGCGATTGCTGCTTCGATGTCGCGAACAGCGATACCCACATTCTCAAATTTGATGGCCATGCGTTGAAAGCTATCAAGACGGAGCGATTAGCTCCAGTGGCGGATTCAGAGCGTGAAACGGCTCGACCGGCGGGCGTTGACGGTACTACCGTTGAGGTGGAGGCCCGGATGGACGAGTTCGAGGAGTTACTGTCCACGGCGCGGACGGCGTACGCCCGCGGGGACTGGTACGCCGCTCACCGGAATTTCACGCAGGCGCGGATATTCTCGGAGCTGCCGACCGAGGATCTGAGCCTGCTGGGCAGTTCTGCTTGGTGGGTAGGACAGGTCAGGGAGTCGTTGGAGATTTCCGAAGAGGTCTACCACCGGTTCAATGACGACGGCGATGTCCTGAGTGCCGCCAAGAAAGCCTTGAACCTCGCGCTGCTGTGGTTCATCAGGGGTGACCTGGTCATAGCCTCCGGCTGGGTCAACCGGGCCAGAAGAATCCTGACGCAACTGCCCGAAGACGTGGATCACGGCTACCTTGTCTACTTGGATGCAACGGTGGCGCTGGACTTCGGGAACCTCCAGCCGGCGCGGGATGCTGCGGTGACGCTCCAGGAGATGGGGCACCGGCTGCGGGCTCCAGCCCTGACATCGTTCGGCCTGGTACTCGCAGGGCTTGCGGACGTGCACAGTGGCAGTACGGCCACGGGCTTTGCCCAGCTGGACGAAGCAATGTTGCCGGTGCTGGCCGGTCAGGTGCCGCCGGAATGGGCCGGAGATATTTACTGCACAGTTATCCATGCCTGCCATGCGCTGGCTGACTTGTCCCGGATGCGGGCCTGGACCCAAGCGACTGAGCAGTGGTGCGAGCAATTCCACGGCGAGGCGATCTACTCCGGCATCTGCCGGATCCACCGGCTTCAGCTGCAGAGCGCGGAAGGCGGGTGGGATGCCGCTGAAGAGGCTATCGAACGGACCGGGTCGGAGCTTGTTGGCCGGAACAACTGGGTTGCGGGGGAGGCCTACTACCAGTTGGGCGAGATCCGTCGTCTGCGCGGTGACCTAAGCGGCGCCCGTGGAGCCTACGCGCGGGCACAAGAGCTGGGCTGTGAGCCGCAGCCCGGTGAGTCCCTTCTCCAGCAGGCTGTAGGGAAGCAGGACGCCGCGTGGGCCGGCCTTTGTGCTGCGTTGGCGGGGCGGGACCGGCTGGCCTGCGCCAGGCTGCTGGAATCCGCCGTCGAAATCGCCCTCGCTCTCGGCCTCCAGGAGGAAGCAGAGCGGTTATGCGGGCAACTGGAAGAAACTGCAGCCGTGTTCGCTACAGCGGGTTTCCGCGCGTGGGCCGGCCAGGCCAGGGCTGCCGTGCTGATCGCGCAGTCGCGGCACGAAGAGGCTCTGCCAGTGCTGCAGAGCGTCGCGCGAGAGTACCGCGGACTGCACGCGCGGTACGAAACGGCCAGAGTCTACGAGCTGCTGGGGCGGGCCCACCGCGGGCTGGGAGAAACCGGCACTGCTGCCGCGGAGACCGCTACCGCGCTGGCCATTTACCGGGAACTTGGCGCGCTGCCGGATGTCCAGCGGCTTGATGGCCGGCGCTTGCCCGGCGGATTAACGGAACGGGAGACCGATGTGCTTTTTTTCATCGCCGCCGGGGCCAGCAACAAGGATGCGGCGGATGCCTTGTTCATCAGCCAGAAAACGGTCGGCCGCCATCTGGCCAATATCTTCGCCAAGATTGGTGTGTCAACGCGGACTGCTGCCGCGGCATGGGCACACGAGCATGGGTTGCCTTTGCGCCGGTAGGCAATGGAGCGAGCCAGCGACGCTGTCTGCATGACCTGCACCAGTCACCCCGGGAACAAGATGGGTAATTCGCCCGACGCGCAGGCCTCGTCCGCTTCGTAGCGTTGATAGTGAACTATTCGAACGGACGCCTAAGGAGAATCGGTCATGGAAATCGACCTGATGGTTCTGGCCGGCGGCGTTTCCACCATCATCTTTGCCGGCAGCGTCATGCCCATGATTGTGAAAGCTGTGCAGACGAGGGATCTGGCCTCATACAGTTTGGGGAACCTTTTGCTGAGCAACATGGGCAATCTGGTCCATTCCGTTTATATCTACAGCCTGCCGGCGGGCCCCATCTGGGCATTGCACGCCTTCTACTTGGTCACGACTGGATTCATGCTGGCGATGTACATACGACACGAATCGCTGGGCAGGAAGCGCTCGCCTAGTTCGACCCCCGCAACGGCGGGCACGATGCAGGATTCGCCCGAGGACGGGCGCTCATGCGAATTCCAACAGTCACCTCAATTGGGCAGCACCAGCTCCCAGTAACCGGAGAAAGAACAATGACCATTGAGCAAGGAACACCACTGCAGGCTTCCGCTAATCAGGAACCTGACACTGAGGCAATCGAGGCGTTTGTCGGACGTTTCGTGGGTATCCTCAACGATGCTGCGATCGCGATGCTGACCAGCGTTGGTCACCAGACGGGGCTCTTCGAGACCATGGCAGGAATGCCGTCCGCCACGAGTGAGCAGATTGCTGATGCGGCAGGTCTCAACGAACGCTACGTTCGCGAATGGCTGGGAGGCATGACCACGGCGCGCGTTGTCACCTACGACCCGGCGGCCAAAACGTACCGGCTGCCACGCGAACATGCGGCCGTGCTGACCAGCGCAGCGGGTCCGGACAACATGGCCATCCTGATGCAGCACATCTCGATGATGGGCGAGGTGGAACAGAAGATTATCGAGCGGTTCCGGACCGGTGGTGGCCTGTCGTACGAGGACTACCCGCAGTTTCACCAAAACATGGCAGAGACCAGTGCAGCGGTGAACGATGCGGCTTTGCTGGATGTGATCCTGCCGTTGGTTCCTGGACTGCCGGAAAGGTTGCGGGCAGGTCTAGCCCTCGCCGACGTTGGCTGCGGTGCCGGGCATGCGGTCAACCTCATGGCACAGGCATTCCCCGCCAGCCGCTTCATTGGCTACGACTTCTCGGAGGAAGCTGTCCAGAGCGCGCGAAGCGAGGCGGAACAGCTTGGGCTGGCCAATGCAGCCTTTGAGGTTCTCGATGTAACCAGGCTCGACGTAGAGGCGGGCTTCGACGTCGTGACAGCATTCGATGCCATCCACGACCAGGCGCATCCTGGCACGGTGCTGCACAACATCCGCCGTGCCCTGCGGCCGGACGGCGTCTTCCTCATGGTGGATATCAAGGCATCCAGCAAGGTGGAGGAGAACATGGACATGCCGTGGGCCAGCTACCTCTATGCCATCTCGACGTTCCATTGCATGAGCGTGTCGCTGGGGCTCGACGGCGACGGACTGGGTACCGCCTGGGGCCAGCAGCTTGCGCTGTCCATGCTCGATGACGCGGGTTTCGGCACTGTTGAAGCCAAGGACGTCGAATCGGATCCGTTCAACACCTACTTCATAGCCCGGACTTAGAGCGCGGCCAGCAGCCGTTTCACCTGCCGCTTGGGGATGGGGCGGAAGCCGGCGTCAAGATAGCGTTGCCGGACGCGCCGTTCGGCCCGGAAGAGCGCCCAGCCGCGCTTGAGCAGGAAAGGTACGGGTTTGCGGTGCTCCCGCAGGTCGCGCACGAGGCGGCGCACCGCCGTCGTAAGAGGGGAAACCTGGATGAAGATGGGCTCCACAGGGACGCCGAGACCCAGCAGCGGGGCCAGCACGGCGTCGGCGAAGATCCCTTCGGCAATCACGGGGCCCTCGGCCAACCGGACGGAGCGGTGGCCGGTGTAGCTGGAGGTGGCAATCGAGTACTGGGGCACCTGCGTGCTGCCGGTCTGCAGCAGTCTCAGCATCGCGCGGGCGGCTGCATCGCTGTTCCAGGTGTCCGGATGGTCCCAGTCGATTTCTTCGTACGCCGTCTGGGGCAGCGGCGACTGCGGGGTGTGTTCGCTGATCTCCCGGTAGAAGCTGTCCAGCTCCACATGCGGGCGGCCGAAGCGCGCGGCCAGGTAGGACTTGCCGGAGCCGGAGGCGCCGCCGAGCAGGACGAGCGGGATGTGGGGAGAAGGCACAGGCCCATTATTGCGTGCGTGGGCCGTACACGTCCGATACTTGCGAAATCCGCGGCACCAGGGGAGTTCTTGGAGCGGTGGAATGATCCGGGGCACCGCTACTGTTGGATAGTGTGTCTGGGCGTCGGCGGCGGAGAGTGGCCCGCGCAGCCCGAAGGAAAGCAGGAGTGGACATGGTCAAGGCGACCTGGAACGGAGCCGTCATCGCGGAATCCGGCGAGACGGTCATGGTAGAGGGCAACCATTACTTTCCCCGCGGAAGCGTGAATGAGGAGTTCCTGCTTCCCAGCGACCGGACTACCGAATGCGCCTGGAAAGGCACGGCGCACTACTACAGCCTTGAGGTCGCGGGGGAGCGCAATGCTGACGCCGCCTGGTACTACCCGGATCCGAGTCACGACGCCGGAAACATCCGTGGCCACATGGCCTTCTGGAACGGAGTCACCGTTGGCGACTGAACTGGCCGGAGAACCTCAACTGGAAGCGGCGGCTGCGACGGCGCCTGATGCCGCCCGGAGCCTGGACTGGACGCGGCAGGAATCTTCCTTCGGTGCGAGGGAGGACCTGCTGTACGGGCTGACCATGCTGGATGCAGCCAAGAAGGGCCGGTTGGGGCCGGCCCTGCGGCTGTACCGTCCGGTGCCGACCGTTGCCTTCGGCCAGCGGGACGCGCACCTGCCCGGGTTCGACGAAGCCGCCGCACGCTGCCGTGCCTTGGGTTTTGAGCCGCTGGTGCGTAAAGCCGGCGGACGCGCTGCCGCCTATCATCAGGGGTGCCTGGTACTGGACCATGTGGAGCCTGAACGCGATGCAATCGTCGGGGCGAAAAGCAGGTTTTCCCAGTTCGGTGAACTTCTGGCCAAGGGACTGCGGGATGCGGGCCTGATCGCGCGTGTCGGAGAGATCCCGGGAGAGTACTGCCCCGGGGAGTTCAGCATCCACGGCGACCATCCGGAGGACGCCACGATCCAGATCAAGGTTGTGGGAACTGCGCAGCGGGTTGTATCCGGAGCCTGGCTGTTTTCCTCCGTCGTCGTTGTTGAAAATTCAGCTCCGCTGCGCGAAGTCCTCATCCAAAGCTACGATGCGCTCGGCCTGGACTGGGATCCGCGCACTGCCGGTGCGGCGGAGGACCTGCTGCCGGGACTGGACGTGGACAAGGTCACGCAGGCGCTGCTAGACGCGTTCGGTACCTACGCGGAGACGCGGGAAATACCGTTCGCGGACCTTGCATCCGTCGCCGAGGTCCCCGGGTCTGCCTCGTAATCCACAAACGGACGACGACGGCTGCCTGCCTTGGGAGCAGGAAGTTCCGGACACGCCCACCCAGCAGTTGTACGGCACACAGCCCGGGCTATGACCGGCAGGGAACAGCAAACCCGGAGCACCTGCGAGTTTCCTCGCAGGCACCCCGGGCAGCTTTCCCCGCAGTTGTCAGTGGCCGCGGGCGATCCACTCGTCCAGCTGCGGTGCCTCGGCGCCGATGCTGGTTGAATCGCCGTGTCCGGTGTTCACCTTCGTTTCCGCCGGCAGCGTCAGCAGCCGCGACTTGATGGAATCGATGATGGTCTCGAAGCTGGAGTAGCTTCGTCCGGTTGCGCCGGGGCCGCCGTTGAACATGGTGTCGCCGCTGAACAGCACGTTCTCCGACTCCAGGTGGAAGCAGACGGATCCGGGGGAGTGGCCAGGAGTATGCAGCGCTCGCAGTTCCGCCCCGGCTACCTGGAAGGTATCGCCATCATTGATCTCATGGTCCGGTGCGGAGTCGGGGAAGATGGCGTCCCACAGCATGCGGTCGGCTGCATGCAGGTATACCGGTGCCTTCACCAGGTCCCGCACTTCGCCGACGGCACGGATGTGGTCGTCATGCCCGTGGGTCAGCAGGATGGCCTTGACCGTCCGGCCTTCCACAGCCTGGGCCACAGCTTCCGGATTGTGCGCCGGATCAATGATGATGGCTTCTTCGGCATTGCCGACGATCCACACGTTGTTGTCGACGTCCCAGGTGCCGCCGTCCAGCGAAAAGGTCCCGGAAGTGACGAGGTTTTCGATCTTCACGCTCATGCGACCTCGACCACCGAACGCAGCACCTTGCCCTCGTGCATCTTCTCGAAGGCTTCCTCCACCTGGTCCAGGCCGATGCGCTCGGTGACGAAGGCATCGAGATCCAGGTTGCCCTGCTTGTAATGGCTGACCAGCATCGGGAAGTCGCGGCTGGGCAGGCAGTCGCCGTACCAGGAGGACTTCAGCGAGCCGCCGCGGCCGAAGACGTCGAGCAGCGGCAACTCGATCTTCATGTCCGGCGTAGGAACGCCGACCAGCACCACGCGGCCGGCCAGATCGCGGGCGTAGAACGCCTGCTTGTAGGTCTCAGGGCGGCCAACAGCTTCAATAACGACGTCGGCGCCATTGCCTCCGGTGAGGGCCTGGATCGCCTCGACCGGATCCTGCTCCTTCGAGTTGACGCCATGCGTAGCGCCCAGGGACTTGGCCAGTTCCACCTTGTTGTCGTCGATGTCGACGGCGATGATGGTCGTCGCGCCCGCCAGCTTGGCGCCCGCGATGGCTGCGATGCCCACGCCGCCGCAACCGATTACGGCCACGGACTCGCCGCGCTTGACCTCGCCGGTGTTGATCGCCGCGCCGATGCCGGCCATGACGCCGCAGCCGAGCAGGCCCACGGCGGCGGGGTCAACGTCGTCGTCCACCTTGGTGCACTGGCCCGCGGCGACCAGTGTCTTCTCGGCGAAGGCACCGATACCCAGGGCAGGGGACAGCTCGGTGCCGTCTTCCAGAGTCATCTTCTGGGTAGCGTTGTGGGTGTTGAAGCAGTACTGCGCTTCGCCGCGCTTGCACGCCCGGCACTCGCCGCACACGGCCCGCCAGTTGAGGATGACACGGTCACCCGGTACAAGATCGGTGACATCGGGGCCGATGGCGCTGACCACGCCGGTGGCTTCGTGTCCGAGCAGGAACGGGAAGTCATCGTTGATGCCGCCCTGCTTGTAGTGCAGGTCCGTATGGCAGACGCCGCAGGTGAGGATGTCCACCAGCGCTTCCCCCGGACCCGGATCCGGTACCAGAATGGTTTCGATGGATACCGGGGCATTCTTTTCTTTGGCAATTACTGCCCGAACTTTATGAACCATGCCTGGGTCGTTCCTTTCCGCGGAGTCATCAGGTCGGCCGGTCGGCCGTATCACCATCATCTTAGGCAGCCATGTAGGGCCGATCACAATTACCAAAACGATTGTTATGGAAACTGCGGCCGCTGTCTACCTTTCACGCCCAGGGCCGATCGGAACGAGGTCTTCGTAGCAGGCAGTTTTAAGTAACAAACCGCGCCGGAGCGTCATCTGCGCTCCAGCGCGGTTTGCGGAAAGTGTGCGGGTCAGGCCGCGAGACGTTCCTGCACCTCGGCGAGCGAGGGATTGGTTGCGCTGCTGCCATCCGGAAAGAGCACGGTCGGCACCGTCTGGTTGCCTTCGTTGATTTGTTCCACCAGCTCCGCGGTGCCGGGTACGTTTTCGATGTTGATCTCCGTGTAGCCGATGCCCTTCGCATCCAGCTGTGTCTTCAGTCGGCGGCAGTAGCCGCACCAGGACGTGGAGAACATGGTGATGGTGCCGGCTTCCGGGGTGTATTCCAAGGTGACTCCTTCGCAGAACTGGATTTAAAGGTGCAAACGGCGGCGGTGCCGCAAACATTCCCGCCGCCCGTGCGCACAATGGCAGACTGGAGATATGTGCGGACGATACGTCATGGCAAGGGCCGTCGGTGACCTGGTGTCGGAATGCGGCGCCGAAGCTCCGAGGGACTTCGCCCTGAAGGAGTCCTACAACGTTGCGCCCACGGATGACGTGCCGATCGTTCTGGAGCGGCTGATCGACGGCGCCGTCCGCCGCCAGCTGCACATCGCCCGCTGGGGCCTGGTACCGCGCTGGGCCAAGGAGATCTCCGTCGGGACGCGTTCCTTCAATGCCCGGATTGAATCCGCCGCGGAGAAGCCGACCTTCCAGGACTCTGTCCATACCCGCCGCTGCGCGGTCCCGGTGGACGGCTACTACGAGTGGAAGAAGTTCGGCGCCAAGACCAAGCAGCCCTACTTCGTGCACCGCGGGGACCATGCGCCGATTTTCTTCGCCGGACTGTACGGCTGGTGGAAGGACCCGTCCAAGGCACCAGGTGCAGGGGACGCTTGGCTGCTCTCCACGACCGTGCTGACCGCGCCGTCGCCGCCGGCGGATAGCGGCTCACCGGTCCTGCAGGAACTGGCAGGGCTGCATGACAGGTACCCGGTGCCGATGGACACGGACACCATGAACGCGTGGCTGGACCCCACCGTCAGGGACGGGACGCAGCTGCTGGATATGCTCCGGAACAGGGCGTACGACGCCGCCGCTGACTGGACATTGGAACCGGTAGGTTCCGCTGTGGGCAACGTCCGCAACAACTCGCCGGAACTGATCCTCCCGCAACCCTCGCTGCTGGATGGTTAACCGGCGGCACCCAAGTGGACGGCGCCGTCGTCGTCGATCCTGAATCCGGGGTTGTAGACGATGTCCCAGCGGTAGCCGTCAGGATCGGCGAAGCAGCCGCTGTAACCGCCCCACGGCTGGCTGCGTGCCGCGGAAACAAGGGTGGCGCCGGCGGCGAGCGCCTCTGCGATCAGATCATCCACGTCGCCGGGACTGGCGACGTTCTGGCCCAGCGAGACCGGGATGGCCGGTGCGCCGTCGTTATGGCCGACGTCTCCGTATTCGCTGCGCATGCTCACCACGTTCCAGAGCCCCAGCATCTGGCCGTGGGCAATCTGGACGAAGAAGATTTCGCCTTCTTGCTCGAACAGCGGTTCCCAGCCCAGGCCGTCGATGTAGAAGCGGCGGGCAGCGGCAACGTCCCGCACTCCGAGGGTCAGGGCCGTGACGTGAGGTCTCATGCCTCAATGGTCTCCGGGTGGGAGGCGGACGGCAAGAAGCCCGGCCGGATCCGGCAACCGCTGCTGCGGTGCTCGGAACCCGGCCGGGCTCTTGTCCTTGGGTTACTCCTGTCTCTGGTTACTCGGCGATCATGGTGAAGATGTTGAAGCCAGTTCCGATCTGTACACGGGGGCTCAAACCACTGCCGTTGCCCGGGTAGAGCCAGAGCCTGCCGTCGGTATGGCGGGCAATCACATCATTGTTGGTGTTCCCGGCATCGAACGCGCCTGGCCCGACCAACGAGGTCATGGAGTTCCAGCCGCTTGAGCCGATCATCGAGCGTGCGCTGAAGCCACCGGTTCCGTTGCCTGGGTACAGGTAGAGCCTGCCGTTGCTGTCCCGTGCGATCATGTCGTTCGTGGAGCCTGCATCGAAGGTTCCAACGCCGACGAGATCGGTCATGGCGTTCCAGCCGCTGGCCCCGGCCACAGACTTGGTATCGAAGCCACCGTTGCCGTTGTTCGGGTAGAGCCACAGCTTGCCGGCACTGTCACGGGCGAGCAGATCAGGAGTGGTGTCACCATTGAAGTCGCCCGGAACGACGAGCTGCGACATCGAGTTCCAGCCACTTGCACCGATCAGCGTGCGGCCCGAAAGCCGGCCGTTACCTGCACCGGCATACAGCCAGAGCCTGCCGGAGGTATCGGTTGTAATCAGATCCGCCCTGGTATCGCCATTGAAGTCACCGGGCATCAGCAGCGAAGTCATGACGTTCCAGCCGCTGCTTCCAATGTTGATCCGCGGAGCCAGGGTCCCGTTACTTGTGCCGTTATAGAGCCAGAGCTGACCATCGCTGGTGCGGCCGATGTAATCCGCGTTCCGGTCACCGTTCATGTCCTTCTGAACGCCTGTTCCCAGCGGTCCCGCCGTGGTGTTGATTCCCCAGCCGTGAACTGCGGGCGTGCCGACGTTGCCGGCACGGTCAACGGCGCGGACCTTGAAGGTGTATACCCCGTTGACTTGGTCATCGTACGTCTTGCCTGAAGCGCAGTTAGGCTCCCAGGCCGAGTTGGACGGCATCAGCTGGCAGTCATAG
This sequence comes from Arthrobacter crystallopoietes, assembly GCF_017603825.1. Classification (NCBI taxonomy): domain Bacteria; kingdom Bacillati; phylum Actinomycetota; class Actinomycetes; order Micrococcales; family Micrococcaceae; genus Crystallibacter; species Crystallibacter crystallopoietes. The sequence goes on along the minus strand of NZ_CP072014.1, from coordinate 3,401,215 downwards.
CTGCTGTTGGCCTCATTGCTGCCGAAATTGAACGTAGGTGTCCTATCCGCTGTGGGATTGGACGGCGTCGGGGCGGCGATGGTGGCCGTTGGCGCAACGGTGTCTACCGTGATGGCGACTGGGGTCGACGTAAGGAACTCCGGGGCTGTCGGATCTGTGGCGAATGCCGGGTTGGCAATACGTGCCTGGACCCGGTGGACGCCGTCGCTCAACGGGGTGGCCAGCGCGAGGCTGTAGCTGCTGCCGGTGCTGGCAGCGGAAGCAGCCGGTGTGGCAGCGCCGTCGACAATCAGATCCACGGTGCTACTGGTTCCGGCGGCGAGGCTGCCCGAAAACGTCGGTGTGGCGACATTGGTGGTGTTGTCCGTGGCGGACCGGCCGCTATCACTGGCGGCTGCCAGGTCAGGGGTGCTAGGTGCTCCGTCGACTTCATCGGAAAGCACGCCTTGGATGGCGAAGGTGTCAACGGTGAGTGTGTTGACGCCCGGGCCTCCGGCATTGGGCCCTGTCACGGTCACGGAGTTGTTGCCGGATGGTGCGCCTGTAACTGCCGTAAAAACGGCGGGATCTCCAAGCCGTCCCGCAGGTGCATTGACTTGGCGGAGGAAGGTCGCGGTAGTACCTAGCTGATACTGGCCCAGGAAGGCGTCACCGACCGCATCCCAGTTACACGGGTTTCCGGCGGAGGGCTCACAGACACCGCTGTCGATGGTTTCGTTGATGCCGCCGGTGCCGTCCCTCTCAGCAACCGCTTCAAAGGTGTGGACGCCGTAGGGGTGGGTGATGGTGTATTGCTGGCCTGCAACGAGGTTATTGAGGCGGAACCGTAGCCGGGCAAAGCCGATTTGTTCCCCAGGGACGACGGCGTCATTGGCATGCGCACCCTCGAGAGCGGCTTCGTACAGGCCGAGGTTTCCGTTGGCGGCCTCCGCATGGAACCAGAAGGCTTCATCCGGGAAGTTGTCAGGGTAGGAAGCGGGGCCTGCGTTCGGCTGGGGGGAGACGCAACCGTCTTCCGCCGTGTAGCAGTACTTGAGTTTGACGGTTCCGTCGGAGTACCAGGTGGGGTATCCGTGCTGCGGGTCCACGTCGCCCCTTCCCGCGAGTTCGGCATGCGCCGGTATCGCGGCAAGCGGGGTGAAGGCGGCCGCAAGCATGGCGGCAGCCGTCAGGGAAGTGACAATGCGTTTCCGGGTCGGGCTAGGTTGTAATTCTGCCCTTGGTGCGAGTGACATGCTGGGCTCCTTGTGAGGTGTCCCCCTCGGACACCTTTACTTCTAGGTGTTACTGGTAGCGCGGGATGCGCTGAGATAACTGTGAGCCTCGGTTATTGGATAAATCTTGGAGTGCCCGGACATTTTGTCGGTGGTGGTTTATAAGCTCATCTTTGAATCGAACACGTATTCGAATAGAATGATGAGGTCAACCATTTCGATCGGCGTGTCGGCAGGAGCATGCCTTGAAATGTTGGCCCGTATTTCCAGAAGAAAGGGGACTGGAACATGGGTGTTTTCAGTGAATCAGTAGAAGTTGTTTGTTCTCCTGCCGGCCAGCCGATCAGATTGCGGTGGCAGAACCGGACCTGGCATATCGCCGCGGAACCGGTGCGTTGGTACGAGCGCCGAAAATGGTGGGCCGAAGAGCTCCGGGCCGAACGTGGCAGGGGAGCAGGGCTTGTGGACCATGAAATCTGGCGGGTCCAGGCACGGCTGAACAGCCGCTCGGAACTGCGCACGCTTGATCTTTCCCATCAGGCAGATACCGGACGCTGGCGGCTGATCAGGGTCCACGAGGCACTGCAGCGCCTGAGCGCTTAATACGTTCCTGTCCCGTTGTCCGCGAAAGCTTCTTGCCCCGTCTCTCTTACCTGTTCATTGGATGATCATGAGCTTTACCCACTTGCATGTTTCATCGGCCTTCAGCGCCCACTACGGTGTGTCCTGGCCGGATGAACTGGTGGCAGCGGCGGTCGCCGACGGTGCTGATGCCTTGGCCTGCACAGACAGGGATGGACTGTATGGAACGGTCAAACATGTCAAAGCCTGTCTGGCTGCCGGGATCGATCCGATTGTGGGAGTGGACCTCGCCATCCGTGGTTCGCAAGGGCAAAGCACCGGCCGGGTGATTGTCCTGGCCCACGGCCATAACAACGGGAGGGGCTATCACGCCTTATGCCGGTTGATCTCGGATGCACATGAAGGTACAGCCTCCGGCCGCGGCGCCAAAGGCTGGGAGCCAGGTGCGGGCGTAGCACAGATGGCGCACCGCGCCGCAGGTTCCCCGGAGTCATCGGATGCAGGTTTCCCAGCGGTGCTCACGGTGCTGCTGGGCCCGTATTCTGATGTTGGACAGGCATTGCGGCACCGCCGTTATGCGGAGGCCCGCCGGCTGGCGGGTCGTTGGCGCAGCATCATGCCAGCCGGTTCCCTGGTGCTGGAAGTGGTCAACCACCTCAGTCCGCCCGGAGACAATCTCAGTACGGCCCATGCCGTAAGAATGTTGAAACTGGCCGCTGATTTGGAATTGCCAGCTGTGCTCACAAACGCGGCAAGATATCGCCAAGTGGATGACGCAGCTACCGCAGACGTATTGGACTCCGTCCGTGCTTTAACCGCGCTCGCAAAGCTGCCGGATCTGCAACCCAATGGTCAAGGCTGGCTCAAAAGCTCTGCCCAGATGCAGGTCTTGGCGCAGGAAATCGCGCAGGAGGCAGGTGCCGGTCGGGCCGGCGCCGGAGAACTGCTGGCGATGACGGAAACCGTTGCCGATCGCTGTCGGATGGACCCATACCAGGACATGGGCTACAAGAACCCGGTGGTACCGGAGGCATCGGTGATAGGGATCGGCCAGGACCCGGTAACAGAACTTATCCAACGGTGCGAAGCTGGGATTACTGCCAGGTTCCCCGGCATCAGCGGCAAAGCCGAACATGAGCTGCGGGACCGTCTGGCCCATGAACTGGGGATTATCACCAGATTAGGTTTCGCCTCGTATTTCCTGACCGTGGCCGAGGTGTCAAAGATAATCACCGATATGGGGGTCAGGGCATCGGCCAGGGGATCCGGTGCATCGAGCCTGGTTAACTATTTGCTCTACATCAGCCATGTAAACCCGCTGGCCCATGGGTTGATCTTTGAACGGTTCCTCTCCCGCGACCGTTCAACCCTGCCGGATATCGACATAGATGTGGAAAGCGCCGAACGCCATAACGTCTACCGGCAGATCTTCGCACGGTTCGGGGACCGACGGGTGACTTTAATGAGCATGCAGAACGGCTACCGCGCTCGCGGAGCCGTCCGTGATGCCGGTCTGGCTCTGGGGATGGAAGAGGAAGACATTTCCGGCATTGCCAAACAGCTTTGGCGTTTCTCCGCCCGGAAATTCCGGGAAGCGATGGAAGAGAAGCCCGAGCTTCGTGATTTTTCCGCGCAGGTGGAGCAGAACAAACAATTGGATTTGCTGGTGGATGTGACAGAGCGGTTGGACAGGCTGCCACGGCATATTTCCATGCATCCCTGTGGCGTGATTTTGGGGGATGAATCCCTGCTGGACCGGACGCCGGTCCAGCCCAGTGGCCTCGGCCTGCCCATGAGCCAGTTCGACAAACACGACATGGACCCGATGGGCATGCTCAAACTCGATGTGCTCGGGGTCCGGATGCAAAGTTCCATGGCCTATGCCGTGAACGAAGTTGTCCGTATCCATTCAGGAAAGGCCGCAGTTACCGCGGCCGGAAACCATTCGGTTGACGCTGGCGGAAATGGTCCCGGTTATATCGCCGATGACGGTCGGATCGATTTGGAAGCTGTTCCGCTCGATGATGAAAAAACCTTTGAACTGATCCGTAGCACCCATACCTTGGGGTGTTTCCAGATCGAGTCCCCGGGGCAACGGGAACTGATAGGCAAAATGGCCCCCCGCAATTTCAACGACCTGATCATAGATATCTCCCTCTTCCGGCCCGGTCCGATGAAATCGGACATGGTCCGCCCTTTCCTGGAGCAACGCCATGGATGGGCCCCGGAAAACTATCCTCATGCGGATCTGGAAACCGTGCTGAAGGAAACCCACGGCGTCACGGTTTTTCATGAGCAGGTATTGCGGACCTTCGATGTTTTCACCGGCTGCGGTCTGGCCCGGGCAGACGAGTTCCGCCGCTTGCTCGGCGACGAGGCGGCGGAGCCGACGGTGGAGGAATATTTCCGCCGTCAAGCCATGGACCGCGGATACTCGGTGGACACCATTGACAAGATCTGGAGCACGCTGAAAGCCTTTGGCAGTTTTGGGTTCTGCAAAGCCCACGGGGCGGCCTTTGCCGTCCCCACATACCAGTCGGCATGGCTGAAGGCGCACCATCCCGAAGCTTTCCTGGCCGGTCTTTGGGAACACGATCCGGGAATGTATCCCCGCAGGTTGCTGGTGGCAGAAGCCCGCAGGATGGGGATTCCCATCCTGCCGCTGGATATCAACCGCAGCGCTGACACGTACCGGGTTGAGCGCGTACCTGCTGCCAACGGTGAACCGGAAAAACTTGGAATCCGTTTGAGTCTTGCCGGTATTTACGGGTTATCCGCCGCAGAGCTGAAGCGCATTGTGGCCGGGCAGCCTTATGATTCCCTGGCTGATTTGCGTGCCCGGGCAAAAGTCAGCAGACCTACCTTGAAACGGCTGGCCAAACTGGGAGCCTTCGACGAACTCAACCACCTGGCCGGCCGCAAGGGGACCTCCACCCGCGCGGATCTCGTCCATCACCTGGATAAGCCTCCGGTCCGCCCGGTTCCGCGCCGCTACGAACCCATCAACGGCCAGCTTTCCTTTCCGCTGGGCGATCTGGAATTGAGCAACCTCAAAACCTGCCTGCCGGAACCGACGATGCTGGAAAAGGTCCGCACCGAACTGGATCTGCTGGCCGTGGACGTCAGCGCCCATCTGATGGACAGCTACACGCCGCTGCTGAAAGAACTGAAAGTAACCGCAGCCAAGGACCTGCTTTCCCTGCGGAACGGAACCGAGGTCCTGGTGGCAGGAATCCGGGTCGCCACCCAAACTCCACCGATGCGCGGAGGCCGCCGTGTGGTGTTCATCAGCGTGGATGACGGAACGGGCTGTGTGGACTGCACATTTTTCCATGAAGCGCAGGAAAAGGCCGGGCCCTTGCTGTTCGGCACCAGGCTGCTGTTAATCCAAGGACTGACGAGGAGGACCGGACCGCGCGGGATGAGTCTGCAAGCCACCAATGCATGGGATCTTTCCCGCCGGGAGACGCTGCCCCTCGTCCGTCCGGCGGAAACACCGGCGCCGGCCAACGAGCAACCACACCTGCAACTCCCGGACCGTGCCATGTTGGTCGGGCTCAATATCAGCGGATAACATCAAAGAGGCTCGCGGCACCCAAAGTATGGTGGCGCGGTACATGCCTAAATCGAAACATAAGGAGACCTTCGTGTCAGCGCCCCAAAACATGACTCTCATCGTCGACGGCGAAGAGAAACAAGTGAACACGGGCACTACCGGGGCGGAGTTATTCTTCGAGCGCCGCGACGTCGTCGTCATGCGCGTCGACGGCGTGCTCACGGACCTGGACCAGCCGCTGTCCGAAGACGCCAAGATCGAGTCTGTCACCATTGATTCGCCCGACGGACTGAACGTCCTGCGCCACTCCACCGCCCACGTGATGGCACAGGCCGTGCAGCAGCTCCGCCCCGACGCCAAGCTCGGCATCGGTCCGTACATCACCGACGGCTTTTACTTTGATTTCGACGTCGAGGAACCTTTCACTCCTGACGATCTGAAGACCCTTGAGAAGATGATGCTCAAGATCGTCAACCAGAACCAGAAGTTTGCCCGCCGGGTGGTCACTGAGGACGAAGCCCGGGCTGCCATGGCTGATGAGCCCTACAAGCTGATCCTGCTGGACAAGTCTGCCGAAGCAGATGAAGCCGGCGAGGGCGTGAACGTCGAGGTCGGTGCCGGCGAGATCACCATTTACGACAATGTGGACCGCAAGACTGGAGACACCATCTGGTGCGATCTCTGCCGTGGCCCGCACCTTCCCAACACCAAGCTCATCTCCAACGCCTTTGCGCTGACCCGCTCGGCAGCCGCCTACTGGCTTGGCAACGAGAAGAACAAGCAGTTGCAGCGCATCTACGGCACCGCCTGGCCCACCAAGGAAGCGCTGAAGGCCTACCAGGAGCGCCTCGCAGAGGCCGAGCGCCGGGACCACCGCAAGCTCGGCTCGGAGCTCGACCTGTTCTCCTTCCCCGATGAACTCGGTTCGGGGCTGCCTGTGTTCCATCCCAAGGGCGGCATTGTCCGCAAGGCAATGGAGGACTATTCGCGCCAGCGGCATACCGAAGCAGGCTATGACTTCGTCTACACCCCGCACATCACCAAGGGACACCTATACGAAGTGTCCGGCCACCTGGACTGGTACCGGGACGGCATGTTCCCGCCCATCCACGTGGACGAGACCCGCGACCCCGAAACCAATGAAGTGGTCAAGCCCGGCCAGGACTATTACCTGAAGCCGATGAACTGCCCGATGCACAACCTGATCTTCCGCTCCCGCGGACGTTCCTACCGCGAGCTGCCGCTGCGGATGTTCGAATTCGGTTCCGTCTACCGCTACGAGAAATCGGGCGTGGTGCATGGGCTGACCCGGGTCCGCGGCATGACCCAGGATGATGCCCACATCTACTGCACCCGCGAGCAGATGAAGGACGAACTGACCAGCACCCTGAACTTTGTGCTGGCGCTGCTCAAAGACTACGGGCTGGACGATTTCTATCTGGAACTCTCCACCAAGGACCCCGAGAAGTACGTCGGGGCAGACGAAGCCTGGGACGAAGCTACCCGTACGCTGGCCGAGGTCGCCGAAGCCTCCGGTCTGGAGCTGGTTCCGGATCCGGGCGGGGCCGCGTTCTACGGCCCGAAGATCTCTGTGCAGGCCCGCGACGCCATTGGCCGCACCTGGCAAATGTCTACCATCCAGCTGGACTTCAACCTGCCCGAGCGCTTCGAACTTGAGTACCAGGCCGCGGACGGTTCCCGCCAGCGCCCCGTCATGATCCACCGTGCCCTGTTCGGCTCCGTCGAACGCTTCATGGGCGTGCTTATCGAGCATTATGCCGGTGCCTTCCCGGCCTGGCTCGCACCGGTGCAGGTTGTCGGTATCCCCGTGGCGGAGGCATTCAACGACTACATGGGCGAGGTCATCGCCAAGCTCAAGGCAGCCGGCATTCGGGCCGAAGCAGATTTCGGTTCGGACCGGTTTCCGAAGAAGATCCGGACCGCCAGCAAGGACAAGATCCCGTTTGTCCTCATTGCCGGCGGTGAAGACGCCGAAGCCGGCGCGGTGTCGTTCCGCTTCCGCGACGGCAGCCAGGACAACGGCGTACCGGTCGACGACGCCGTGGCCAGGATCGTTGAAGCCGTCCGTAACCGGGACCACCAGCTATGACGGATTCGGCGGGTGCACCTCACCAGCAGTCAGAAGACCAGATGACCGACGAGTTCGAGCTGACCGGAGTCCCGGACGCCTTCCAGCGCCTCTGGACTCCGCACCGCATGGCCTACGTCAAAGGCGGGCAGGAGCAGTTCAAGGGCAAGGACGAGTGCCCCTTCTGCGTGGCGCCTGGGCGTTCCGATGAAGAGTCCTTGATCGTGTACCGGGGCAAGTTCAACTACGTTGTACTGAACCTTTTCCCGTACAACCCCGGCCACCTGCTGATCTGCCCGTACCGACACGTTCCGGACTACACCGACATCACCGTGGAAGAAACAGCTGAGTTTGCCGAGCTGACCCAGACCGCCATGCGCGTGCTGCGCAAAGTGGCTAACCCAACCGGTTTCAACCTTGGCATGAACCAAGGCGTTACCGGGGGAGCAGGCGTGGCCGCCCACCTGCATCAGCACGTCGTGCCGCGCTGGGGCGGGGACGGGAACTTCCTGCCGATCATCGCCCAGACGAAGGCCATCACGCAGACCCTGGACGAGGTCCGTCAACAGGTGGCGCAAGCCTGGCCGGCCGGGTAGCGGCACGGATGCTCAATAAGTATGCCCGTGGTTTCTTCGGGAAGCTGTTTTCACCTTTGGCGCGGCTGCTGATCAAACTCGGTGTTTCCCCTGATGTGGTGACCATCATCGGCACTCTAGGCGTTTCCATCGGTGCCTTGGTCTTCTACCCCATGGGCGAATTGTTCTGGGGCACGGTCTTCATCACCGCGTTCGTTTTCTCGGACATGGTGGACGGGCTGATGGCCCGGATGCTCAATCGCAGCAGCAACTGGGGGAGCTTCCTGGATTCGACCTTGGATCGTCTGGCTGACGCCGCGGTGTTCGCCGGGGTCACTATATGGTTCTTCACGGGCGGAGCCAGCGTTCCCATCGCCGTCGCGGCACTGATCTGCCTGGTTCTGGGCATGCTGGTTTCCTACGCGCGGGCGAAAGCCGAGTCCCTCGGCTGCAGGGCCGACGTCGGGATAGCAGAGCGTTCCGAGCGGCTCGTCGCGGTGCTGGTCTTCACCGGCTTCACCGGGCTCGGGCTGCCGCCGGTAGTGCTGCTTGTGGTGTTGGTCCTGCTGGCGGCCGCCAGCCTCGTCACCGTTATCCAGCGCATCCTGGCCGTCTACCGGCAAACGCAGGTCGAAGCATGAAGCGGCCCTGACTTGGGTCCTGCCGCATGCCGTCATAGGTGAGCTGAAACACGACGGCACGGCGTATCATGAAATGTACTCCTTCCCACCAACTCCTAGGGGCTTTTAGTGTCCAGCAGTAACGAAACTTCAACTCACGCACCGGTAACGGGCAGCAGCCGGGTTAAGCGCGGTATGGCTGAAATGTTGAAGGGCGGCGTCATCATGGACGTCGTAACCCCCGAGCAGGCCCGCATCGCCGAAGACGCCGGCGCGGTCGCCGTGATGGCTCTTGAGCGGGTTCCCGCCGATATCCGTGCCCAGGGCGGCGTGTCCCGCATGAGCGATCCGGACATGATCGACGGCATTATCGAGGCCGTTTCCATTCCGGTGATGGCCAAGGCGCGCATCGGCCACTTCGTCGAGGCCCAGGTTCTGCAGTCCCTCGGCGTGGACTACATTGACGAGTCCGAGGTCCTGACTCCGGCGGACTACACCAACCACATCGACAAGTGGAACTTCACGGTTCCGTTCGTCTGCGGAGCCACCAACCTTGGCGAGGCTCTCCGCCGCATCAACGAAGGTGCAGCCATGATCCGCTCCAAGGGTGAAGCGGGTACCGGCGATGTCTCCAACGCCACCACGCATATGCGCCAGATCCGCGCGCAGATCGCCAAGCTCGCCGCCCTGCCGGAAGACGAGCTGTACGTCGCGGCCAAGGAACTGCAGGCGCCGTACGAACTGGTCAAGGAAATCGCTTCGACCGGCAAGCTTCCGGTGGTGCTCTTCACCGCAGGTGGTATCGCCACTCCGTCGGATGCGGCCATGATGATGCAGCTCGGGGCCGACGGTGTGTTCGTCGGTTCCGGTATCTTCAAGTCCGGCAACCCGGCCGAGCGTGCCGCTGCCATCGTCAAGGCCACCACGTTCTATGACGACCCGGACATGATCGCCAAGGTCTCCCGCGGACTGGGCGAAGCCATGGTCGGCATCAACGTAGACGAAATTCCTGAGCCGCACCGCCTCGCCGAGCGCGGCTGGTAGGAAACCAGAAGAACTAACGACGCCGGAAGTCCGGAAACGCTGCATGCGGCGGTTCCGGACTTCTTGCGTTAACACCCCCGGTGCGCGAAGTCAGCCGGCGTTCCCGCTGCCCTGTAGGTGGCTGGGGAGCCGGTTGCCGGGGATCCGGCTCCGGATACGGATGATCTCTCGGACGTGCTGTTCCAGTTCGCGGTCCTCATCAGAAACCGGATTCCACGGCGGGATTGGTATGGCGGTGCCAGTCTCGTCGCGGGCCACCATGACCGTCAGGCAATGCGTGGTCAACTCAAGATCGCCGGTTTTCGGGTCGCCAGACCGGACGTGTACCGAGACATGCATGCCCTTGTTTCCGGTGTAGACCAAACGGGCCTCGACTTCGACCACATTGCCGATCAGCAACGGACGGTAGAACCGGACGCCGCCGGAGAAGACGGCGACAACGTCCTTGCCGCAGTATCGCGAAGCGCATACATATGCAGCCTCGTCGATCCACTTCATCACGGTGCCGCCGTGGACCTTCCCGCCCCAATTCACATCCGTTGGTGCGGCCAGGAAGCGCAGGACAGTGCGGGGTGTCGTCCCCGCCTCCGTGTAGACCTGCCTGGACATGGCCTTGACGATGTCGGCCCGGATGTCCACACGTTTAATGGCCAGTTGCTCCTGCTCTTTCTCAGCGTCAGTTACTGGAGTCCAGGCATCCACCGGGATGGGCTTGCCGTCCTTGCCCACGGCCACGAAGATCACCAGGCATTGGCTGCGCATGGTTGCACCTCCGCCCTTGGGATCGCCGGAGCTGACGATGGTCTGGATGTGCATGCTGCTGCGCCCGGTGTGGATGATCGTGGATTCAACCTCGACCATGTCCCCGACGCGGACAGGATCTGCAAAGTGGATGTTGCCCACATAGGCTGTCACGCAGTAGGACTTGCTCCAGCCCACGGCACAGGCATAAGCAGCCTTGTCGATCCACTCAAGGACGGTTCCGGCATCGACCGTCCCGCTGTAGCCGACATCCGTGGGAGCGGCGAGGAACCGAAGGGTGATGGAATTCTTCGCGGTGGCCGGCTCAGGCATTTGTCGTATCTCCTTGTTGGTCGTGAAATCAGCATCGCACTGTTCGTCGAAGGTTCCGCTAGTTGACGATGGCCCGCTCGTTGCCGTCGAGTCCCCGTCGAGTGAGCAGCGGACCGATTTCGGCGTCGCGGCCACGGAAATCACGGAAGGCCTGCAACGGATCCATGCCGTTGCCCCGGGAGAGCAATCCGGTGCGGAAACGATCTCCGTTCTCCCGGTTCAGTCCGCCGTTTTCGCGGAACCACATCACCGTGTCCGCATCCAGCACTTCGCTCCAGAGGTATGAGTAGTAGCCGGCCGCATAGCCACCCGCGAAGATGTGCTTGAAGTAGCCGCTGCGGTAGCGCGGGGGAATGAGGTCCAGATCGAGTCCGACGTCCTTAAGCGCGTCCTTCTCGAAGGAGAGCGGATCATCGATGCGCGTTCCTGCAGGCAGGCTGTGCCAGGCCAGATCCAGCAGGGTGGCCGCCAAATATTCGGTGGTGGCGAAGCCTTCGCCCCAGAGCCGCGCCGCTTCGATCTTGTCGACGGTCCGCAGCGGAAGGGCGGCACCTGTGACGTGATGCCGGGCATAGCTACCCACAACCTGCGTCCACAGCATCCACATTTCGTTCACCTGGGAAGGATATTCGACAAAGTCCCGGGGCACGTTGGTGCCCGAGAACCGCGGATACCTGACCTGGGAGAACAATCCGTGCAGCGCATGGCCGAATTCGTGGAAGAGCGTCACAACCTGGTCAAAAGTGAGCAAGGTTGGCTCGCCGGGGGCGGGTTTGGAGATGTTCAGGTTGTTAACAACTACTGCCTGCTGGCCGAGCAAACCGGACTGTTCGACAAAGGAGTCCATCCACGCACCCCCGTTTTTGGTCGGCCGCGCATAGTAATCACCCAGGAACAGACCAAGTCCCGTGCCGTCGTCGTTCTTGACTTCCCATACCTGGATATCCGGGTGATAGCCCTGCAGATCCGGACGTGGTTCGAAGCTCAGTCCGTACAGCTGTTCCGCCGCGTGGAAAACACCGCCATGGAGCGCACTCTCGAGTTCGAAGTAAGGACGGAGCTGCGCCAGATCGACGTCATAGTCACGGCGCCGCACCTGCTCGGAGTAGAAGGCCCAGTCCCAGGGTTCGACGTCGTGCCCAGCCGCTGCGGCTAGGACGCCGGCCTCGGCGCGCGCGTTGGCCACCGCCGCCGGCACCAGTTGCGCGAGCAGCTCACGCACTGCTTCAAGCGAAGGCGCCGTTTGGGAATCGAGGGCGTATTCGGCGTGGTTCGGGTAGCCAAGGAGCGCCGCGCGCTCGGCACGCAGTTCGGCCAATCGCGCCGCGAGGGGCACCGTCCGGTTTCCGTGGCCGCCGCGGCCCACAGAAGTCTGGAAGAGGCGACGCCGGATCTCCCGGTTCGTGAGCACTTCGAGGGCGGGCTGGGCGGTCGGCAGGACCAGCGTGAGCAGCCAGCCGGTGCTATATCCGGCTTCCCGGGCGGCCTGGGCTGCGGCGGTGACGTCCTCCTCAGCCAGCCCGTCCAAAAGAGAACGGTCCGCCACATGCAGGGCGGCAGCGTTTCCCGCAGCCAGGAGCTCCTGCGAATATTCCGTGGCCAGTTCCGACAAGCGCACGTTCATCTCGCGCAGCCGTTGCTGCCCGGCGGGCTCGAGACCGGCTCCGGCCCGGCGGAACTGCTTGCGCAGCTCGGACACCAGGCGCAGATCCTCGCCATTGAGGTCCTCGGCGCTCTCATCGACGGCCATGATGCGCCGGTACAGCCCTGGATGCAGGTAAACGTTGTCCTGGTGCGCGGCCAGCCGCGGGGACACGGCCTGTTCCAGCTGCCGGATCTGCTCCGTCGCGTCTGCGGAGGAGATGTTGCGCAGGACCGCCGCCACACGCTGGAGCGTCCCGCCGGATCGCTCCAAGGCAACCATGGTGTTGGCAAAGGACGCCGGTTCGGGGTTCGCGGCGATGTCCTCGATTTCGGCTAGCTGCTCGGTGAATCCGGCCTCGAACGCGGGCAGGTAATCCTCTGCGCGGATGTCGGCGAAGGCCGGCAGCTCGTAGGGGAGCGTACTGGGGGCGAGGAACGGGTTTGCCATGGCACTACTTTGTCATGCGCACCGGTTCTCCTGAGGTCATTTAGGAGCGCCGGAGACACGTCGTTGAAGGCCATGCCTCGCCGCGCCTTACACTGGCGGCATGCCAGAAAGCAGCGCAAGAGGTCACCGAACACGTCCGCAACGGGTGGACGTAGGCGGGGCCAGCAGGGTGCGGCCCCGGCTGGTGCTGCCCTTGGCCGCGGCAGTCCTGCTCGCCAGCTGCAGTGCCACAGGTACGGGGCCAATCAATGGAACGGCAGCTGGCACCGCACCTTCCACGGCCGCTGCTCCGTCTTCCTCCGCCGGCCCGGCACAGGAGGAGGGCAACGGCGGCAGCGACCTTTCGCCGTCGTCGTCCGCTGCCCCGTCCGCAACAGCCGGAGCCGGCCCGGAATGCTCTGCCATTCGCTGTACCTCGGTCGTCATGACCGGGGACTTGCTGCTGCACGAAGCCCTCTGGGAGCAGGCGGCGCAGGACGCGGAAGAGACAGGACAGGGACCACTGGATTTTGGTCCGATCCTGTCAGCGCAGGAACCTTACGTGGCCGCCAGCGATCTTACGCTCTGCCATGTGGAAACTCCGGTGGCCGAAGCGGGCGGCCCGTACGCAGCGTATCCGTCCTTCAACGCGCCCCCGCAAATTCTGGATGCCATCGCGAAGCTGGGCTACGACGCCTGCACCACGGCCAGCAACCACACTATCGACCGCGGCACTACGGGGCTGGAACGCACACTGGACGCACTGGATGAAGCGGGGCTCGCACATACCGGGTCCTACCGCACCCGCGGCGATGCCGAGGAGGTGCTGATCGTGGATACGCCTGCCGCCCGCGTCGCAGTCATCGAGGCAACGTACGCGCTCAACGGGCTCGTGCCGGACGAGCCGTGGCAGGTGGACATGCTGGATGCGGACGCCATGATTGCCAAGGCCAGGCAGGCCAGGGAGGAAGGCGCGGACATCGTCCTCGGCGCCGTCCACGCTGGGGATGAGTACACCAACTATGCGAACGCGCTGCAGCAGGACGTGACGCACGAGTTGGCGGACAGCGGCGAGTTCTCGCTGATCTACGGGCACCACAGCCACTCGGTGCAGCCCATCGAGAAGTACAAGGACACCTGGATCGTCTACGGGCTGGGCAATGCCATCGCGGCCCATGCCACGCCGAACATCCTCAACACCGAGGGGCTCATGGTGCGCGCCCAGTTCAGCCAGAACGACGACGGCGGCCCCTGGGACGTTTCCCGGCTCGACTGGCTGCCGGTTACCTTCGATGGCCCGGAGCACCGCTGGTGTCCGGTCGCAGCGGATGCACTGGAAGAGGGCCCGGCGTGCATTTCGCCGGCTGCCGATGCCGCAAGCCGGGAACGGACCAAAGACACTGTGGAGTCGATGGGCGCAGCGGAAGGCGGCGCGCAGGAGTGGCTGCTCAGCGGCAAGTAGCGCCGGGCAGCTGCCCTAACGGATAGCGGTGCGGCACGCTCAGCGCGGGCGCGCGGCGGCGTCTTCGCGGGCCTGTTCCTCGAAGGGGATCTCCAGCGGGGCATCATCGAAGCTGCCATGGCGGCGCAATGCGGCGTGGCGGACCAGGAAATCCGCCACCGCAGGATTCTTGGGCAGCAGCGAACCGTGCAGGTAGCTGGCTACCACGTTGCGGTAGCGTGCGCCCTCGGTGGAGTCCTGGCCGTTGTTGCCTTCCCCCTTGGTGACCGTGCCCAGCGACTGGGTCCCGCCCTTGAGGAACGTCTGGCCGCTGTGGTTTTCATAACCGATGACGGTGCCGAACTCTTCGCTCTCCAAGACGGTATTGCCGATCAACCGCTTGGGCCCGCCAATGGTGTCCACATCCAGCAGGCCGATGCCTTCGATGACCTCGCCGGTGTGGGTCTTGAAGAAGTTTCCAAACAGCTGGTACAGCCCGCAAATGGCGAGCATGGGCACGCCGTCGTCCGCGAGTTCCCGCAACCGTCCGCCGAGCTGGTGCAGATCCGCCTGGATCTTGTTCTGGCCGGAGTCCTGGCCGCCGCCGCCGACAATCAGGTCCACCTGGTCCGGAAAGGTGTCGCCCGGGTTGTATTCGTGAAGCCGGACGTCGTAGCCGCGCAGCTGCAGGCGCTTGCGCAGGACCAGGACATTTCCCCAGTCTCCGTAGATGTTCATGTCGCGCGGATACAGCTGGAGCAGGTCAATCACGGGGGCATCCATTTAGGAAACCACCTCCACTTCGGTCAGCTTCCCCAGCTCCCGGCGCAGCGCGAGCATGGCGGTGTAAGTGCAGTAAATACGTTTGGGCGCGTCCGGTTCCAGCGCGATGAACCGTTGCAGCGACGCCGAAAGGTCCGTGTCCACGTGCCGTACCGGGACGTCCTCGTAGAAGAGCCGCAGCGCCATGTCGTTGGCACGCACTCCGCTGACTTCCGCGACGCCGGCATCGGCGAGCGAGTCGAAATCCACGTCCCACAGCCAAGACATGTCCCGCCCGTCGGCGTAATTGTCATTGATCGCGATCATGGTGCTGAAGCCTGCAGGCGGAAACGAGCGCAGCGCCAGACGGAATCCCGCAGGATTCTTCACCAGCACCAGGTCCAGAGGTTTGCCATTGACGGTCAGGCTTTCGCCGCGGCCGAAAGCAGGAGTGACAGCTTCCAGCGATTCCAGCAGGGCATCTTCGTCCACGTCCGCGCCGACTACGGTCCGGGCCAGCGCCAAGGCGGCTGCGGCGTTATAGATGTTGTACACGCCGGTGAGTTTCAACTCGGCGTCGATATCGCGGTCGCCGACCGTGAAAGTCGCCGAGGCGCCTTCGCAGGCGGAAAGGACGACGTCGGCCGCGGGCCGCGCGGAGGCATCGCTGGTGCTGCCCGAGCGCATGTCATCATCACTGGGGAACATGGAACGCAGCTGCGGGGCCAACCCGAAATAGAGGACCCGGTCAGCCGTGACTGAATCGGCCAAGGCAGCAATGCGGGGGTCTTCCCGGTTGAGCACCACGGCCTCCGTGGTGGCCGCAGCGATCTGCCGCAGGAACCCGGCGGTCGTCTCGATCTCGCCGAATCTATCCAGCTGGTCGCGCATGACATTGAGCAACAGGCAGTAACGCGGAGCGACGAGTTTGACGAAGTGCACCGCATGGGCTTCATCGAGCTCCAACACCGCAACGTCCGCCTCAAGCTTGCCGCCGATGGTCGTTTCGCCCAGTACGGCTGCCACCACACCGCGGGTGAAATTGCTGCCGGTCCGGTTGGTGAAAACCTTGAGTCCCTGGCCCTGCAGCAGTTCCACCACCATCTTGGTGGTGGTGGTCTTGCCGTTGGTACCGCTGATGACGATGACGCCCTGGGGCAGATTGCCCAGAGTTCGCGGCAGGAAGTTCGGATCGATCTTCTCCGCGACCAGGCCGGGGAGGGCGGAACCACCTCCGCGCAGTTTCGCCACCGTCTTAACGGCCTTTCCGGCAAGGGTCGCAAGGAGGTGTCGCATGAGTAGAAACTATACAAGAGGCCCATGACCGTTCGGGGACGATTGTGCGCCGGCCCATTTAACGCTGGACCAAGAGTTGGCGTTACTGTTTTTGCAGCGGCCGCTCAAGTTCCGGCCCCTGATCGAGAAACCCGAGGAATCAGCCGTTGGTCAACATTGGTGTACTTGCCCTGCAGGGAGATGTCCGCGAACACATCGCGGCTCTGGAACATAGCGGCGCGTCCGCGGTCCCGGTCCGCCGCCCCGCCGAACTCGATGCGGTGGACGGTCTGGTGATCCCCGGCGGTGAATCCACGACCATTGACAAACTCACACGCATCTTCGAACTCGCCGTCCCGTTGCAGAAGCGGATTGCCGACGGCATGCCGGTATACGGATCGTGCGCCGGAATGATCATGCTTGCCGATGAGATTGCCGATCCCTCCACAGATCTGAAGGGCAATCCCCAGCAAACCCTCGGCGGGCTGGATATTACGGTGCGGCGGAACGCCTTCGGCCGCCAGCGCGAGTCCTTCGAAACGGATTTGCGCTTCAGCGGACTCGAATTCAGTGCCACCGGGCCCGGCACCGAGCCCGCGCCGGTCCATGCCGTGTTCATCCGCGCGCCCTGGGTGGAACGGGTGGGCGAAGGCGTGGAGATTCTGGCTCAGGTTGAGCCGCAGGAAGCCTCCCATACGGACACATTGCACGGGACGGCTAGAATTGTCGCAGTGCGTTCGCGGCATTTGCTGGCGACATCCTTTCACCCGGAGGTTACGGGGGAGCGCCGCATCCACGAACTTTTTATCCGAATCGTTAGAGGAGAAGCGTAAGCATGTCGGGACACTCTAAATGGGCGACCACCAAGCATAAGAAAGCGGTCATCGACGCCCGCCGTGCGAAATCCTTCGCGAAGCTGATCAAGAACATTGAGGTTGCCGCCCGCGCTGGCGGAGCCGATATGGCAGGCAACCCTGGCTTGGAACTGGCCGTGCAGAAGGCCAAGAAGACGTCCGTGCCGAACGACAATATTGAC
The DNA here is from genome assembly GCF_017603825.1 of Arthrobacter crystallopoietes. NCBI lineage: Bacteria > Bacillati > Actinomycetota > Actinomycetes > Micrococcales > Micrococcaceae > Crystallibacter > Crystallibacter crystallopoietes. Next base: position 3,383,876 of record NZ_CP072014.1, on the reverse strand, counting down.
CGGGCAATCAAGCGTGGTGCCGGCCTGACCGGTGAAGTAATCGACTACACCGAAATCATCTATGAAGCGCGGGGTCCGCAGGGATCTGCAGTGCTCATCGAGTGCCTGACCGACAACAAGAACCGCGCCGCCTCGGAGGTGCGCCTGGCCATCACGCGCAACGGCGGAACCATTGCCGATCCGGGATCGGTGGCGTATATGTTCGCACGCAAGGGTGTTGTCGCTCTGCCCAAGAACGATCTGACCGAGGACGACGTCCTGATGGCGGTGCTGGACGCAGGCGCCGAAGAAGTCAAGGAATCCGGCGACAACTTCGAAATCCACTCCGATCCGACCGACTTGCGTGCCGTCGTCGCCGGTCTGGAGGAGGCCGGCATCGAATACGAGACCGACGAGGTCGAGTTTGTGCCGTCAATGGAGGTCGAGCTGGAAGCGGATGCGGCGCGCAAATTCATGAAACTTGTCGATGCTCTCGAAGACCTCGACGACGTACAGAACGTCTATTCAAACGCTGACATCTCCGAAGAGGTCATGGCAACGCTGGAATCCGAAGACGCGTAGTGCTGCAGTGACGTTGCGGGTGCTGGGAGTAGACCCGGGTCTGACCAGGTGCGGTTTCGGCGTGGTTGACATTGAGCCCAACCGACGGGCGACCCTGATCGGCGTCACAGTGGTAGGCACCCGGGCCGATGTAGCCCTGGAGCAGAGGCTCCTCGCCATTTCCGACTCGATCGATGAGTGGCTCGATAGATATACGCCGGACGTACTGGCAGTGGAGCGGGTATTCAGCCAGCTCAATGTCAGTACCGTCATGGGCACAGCCCAAGCGTCCGGCGTCGTTATTGCCGCCGCCGCGCGTCGCGGAATCACCGTCGCCCTGCACACTCCTACGGAGGTAAAGGCCGCGGTAACCGGGAACGGCCAGGCCGACAAGATCGCGGTGACCAAAATGGTCACGAGGATTTTACGGCTGGACAGGCCGCCGACGCCGGCCGATGCGGCCGATGCCCTGGCCCTGGCCATCACCCATGCGTGGCGTGGAAGCGCGGCGCCGGTGGCGGGGTCGAGGGGCCAGTCCGGCTCCGGGCAGACTGCCGCGCAGCGATTGTGGGCAGAAGCCGAGGCGAAGGCGCGGCGCAAGATCCGCTGATCACCACCAGGCGTGGCGGCGCTGTATTCAGCGGTCCGGCGTCGTAGGCTGTTCGTACGTATGTTCGGAAGAACGGATGCCGGCAAGTGGCTCCGATTTCCGCCGGAAGCTGTTTTGGAGCGGGTACATGATTAGTTCGTTGCGCGGGATCGTCAGCCATGTTGGCCTGAATTCCGCCGTCGTTGATGTCAATGGTTTCGGGATGCTGGTTCAGGCTACCCCGCAGACCCTGGCAACCCTGCACCTTGGCCGCGAGGCGGAGCTTTCCACCACCATGATCGTGCGCGAAGACTCCATGACGCTGTATGCCTTCGAGGATGCCTCCCAGCGGGAAGTTTTCGAGACGCTCATTTCCGTCAGCGGTGTAGGTCCCCGGCTGGGACTGGCCGCTCTGTCGGTCCACACTCCTGAAATCCTGCGGATTGCCGCAGCCGAAGGTGACACCAAGACGTTCAGCAAGGTTCCCGGCATCGGTCCCAAGCTTGCCAGCCGGATGGTGCTTGAACTTGCCGGCAAACTCGTGCCCCTTGGCGAGGCTTCCGCTCCTGTCGCGAATGCCTGGGAGGACCAGGTCCTTGAAGCGCTCAAAGGTCTCGGCTGGACCGAAAAGGACGCCGGTACGGCCCTGGACAACACCGCCGCAGAGCATCCGGAAGCTGCGGCAGCGGGCGATGTGGCCAACATGCTCCGGCTGACACTGCGCAGCCTGGGCCAGGACGGCGTACGCAGCGGCAGTTCGCGGCGGACAGCCGCGGGGGCCAGGTAATGGCATCCGACGCGGACCGCGACTCCCTGGTGTCGGCGGCGGGGGAAGCGGAGGAGCGGGCCATCGAATCCGCGCTGCGCCCGAAGAACCTCTCGGATTTTGTGGGCCAGGCCCGGGTCCGCCAACAGCTCTCCCTGGTGCTCGAAGCCTCCCGGATTCGCGAACGGACGGCGGACCATGTTCTGCTCTCCGGCCCGCCAGGCCTGGGAAAAACCACGTTGGCCATGATTATTGCTGCCGAAATGAATGCGCCGCTGCGCATCAGCTCGGGACCGGCGATCCAGCATGCCGGCGACCTGGCTGCCATTCTGTCCTCGCTGACAGAGGGTGAGATCTTGTTTCTGGATGAAATCCACCGCATGTCCCGTCCCGCCGAAGAAATGCTCTATATGGCGATGGAGGACTTCCGCGTCGACATAATCGTCGGCAAGGGGGCGGGGGCTACGGCGATCCCCCTGGACCTGCCGCCGTTCACCTTGGTCGGCGCTACCACGAGGGCGGGGCTGCTGCCCGGGCCGCTGCGTGACCGCTTTGGATTTACCGGGCACCTGGAGTTCTATTCAACCCAGGAGCTCGAACTGGTGCTTCGCCGCTCTGCAATGCTGCTCGATCTGAAGATCAATTCGGCCGGTTTCGCGGAAATTGCCGGTCGCTCCCGCGGGACGCCGCGCATTGCCAACAGGTTGTTGCGCCGTGTCCGGGACTGGGCGCTGGTCCACGGGGTGGAGGAAATCGATGCCCGGACGGCGGCCGCCGCACTGGACATGTATGAAGTGGATGCCCGCGGGCTGGATCGTCTGGACCGCTCGGTACTCAGTGCGTTGGTCACCAAGTTCGGTGGCGGCCCTGTTGGGCTGTCCACGCTGGCGATCGCCGTGGGGGAGGAGTCCGAGACCGTTGAAACGGTGGCGGAACCGTACCTGGTCCGTGAAGGTCTGCTGGGCCGGACTCCGAGGGGACGCGTGGCGACTGCTGCCGCCTGGGCTCATCTGGGGATCGAGATGCCGGAATCGGCGGTCCGGACTGGTGCTGACCTGTTTACGGTACTGGCCGAAGACGAACAGGGTTTCTGCGACAACTGAAGATGCGCGCCGGTTTGCCACGACGCGTAGAATAGTGGAGATGCCGGGCACATCCTGGGGCCATTCAGGCTGCAGCGATGCCGGCGCAGACCGCTGGGCCCGGCCACCTCGGGCTCAACCCAGAACAAGGAACGGAACAACTCTGTGTTCGAAAACGTCTTGACCGCCAGCAACGCGCAGCCGCAGGGCGGTGGCATCGACTTCATGACCATCGCGTTGTTCGTGATTTTCGGCCTGCTCATCTTCATGATGTTCCGCAAGCAGAAGAAGGCCCAGGCCCAGATGCGGGAAAAGGCTGAAGCGCTGCAGGAAAAAATGCATCCGGGCGCCCAGGTCATGACCGCGTTCGGGCTGTACGGCACCGTTGTCTCCGTGGACCGCGACGAGAACAAGGTTGTCATCGAGCTGTCGCCCGGCAATACGGCCACCGTACACACGCAGGCTGTCAACGAAGTAGTGGACACCGAAAGTCCTGCTGTACCGGATGATGCCTCGGCGTTGACGGGCGAGAGCAGCGGGAACACTGCCCCTTCGGAGCCGGCAGAGGACCCGTTGAACCGTCTCAACGAAGAAAACAACAAAGATAACAAGTAGGCCGATAACGGCTTTGTCGACGCGGCACTGGGTGGGGCAGCGCCCCGCCTGGTTGTCACGCAGGTGCACTAGCACCGCCGGTCAAAGCTGATGAGAGAAAGATCATCAATGGCACGATCCGGTCACACCACCGCAGCTAAACGGACCTTGGTCTGGCTGGGTGTCCTATTTGCCGTCCTCACCGCGGCTCTCGCCGGCGGAGTCATGTCCAGCCAGGCCACCTGGGCGCCCAAGCTGGCGCTGGACCTTGAGGGCGGAACGCAGATGATTCTGGCTCCGCAGGTCCAAGGCGGCGGCGATCAAATTTCCGCCGAGCAACTGACACAAGCCGTGGAAATCATCCGTCAGCGTGTCGACGGCTCCGGTGTCGCGGAGGCTGAAATCAGCACCCAGTCCGGCCGCAACGTTGTAGTCAGCCTGCCCGGTGTCCCCGATGCAAAGACCAGAGAACTCATTCAGGCCTCCGCCGCAATGGAGTTCCGGCCCGTCCTGGCCGGAAGCCAGGGAGCAGCAGTTCCGGAAGAAAGCCGCACACCGGAAGAAGAGCTGCCGGAGCCAACGGCTGAACCGACAAACGCCAGCGACCTGAACTGGATTACGCCGGAGCTCTATCAGAAGTTCGAAGCCCTGGACTGCACAGATCCGGCGGCCGTTGCCGCTGCTACCGAAGAGCGTGCGCCGGCGGACCAGCCCATGATTGCATGCGAGCCCGACACCGGGATGAAATACATTCTGGGCCCGGTGGAGGTTCCCGGTACGAATATTGCGACCGCCAGCTTCGGCCAGGTCCGCGGTACTCAGGGTCAGTCGCTGAACCAGTGGGCCGTCAACATCGAATTCAACGAAGAGGGCACCCAGACCTTCAAGGCGGTCACCGAACGCCTCTTCGGAATGTCCGGTGTGCAGAACCAGTTCGCCATTGTTCTCGACGGCACCGTCATTTCGGCCCCGACAACCAACGCTGTGATTCCCGATGGCAAGCCGCAGATTACAGGTAACTTCACCGAGGAGTCAGCGCGCGCGCTGTCTGAACAACTCAAGTACGGTGCCCTGCCGATCAGTTTCGAGATTCAGAGCGAAATGCAGATTTCCGCCACCCTGGGTGACGAACAGCTCCGCATGGGCATCATCGCGGGCCTGATCGGTCTGGCACTGGTAGCCGTCTACTCGCTGTTCCAGTACCGCATGCTCGGGTTTGTCACCATCGCCTCACTGGTGGTGGCCGGGTTCCTGACTTACCTGGCAATTGCGCTGCTGGGCTGGACAGAGAACTACCGGCTCTCCCTCGCCGGCGTTGCGGGTCTGATTGTCGCCATCGGGCAGACAGCTGACTCGTTCATCGTCTACTTCGAACGCATCCGTGACGAGCTTCGCGACGGCCGCGGCCTGGTGTCCGCCGTCGACAATGGCTGGAAGCGGGCCAAGCGGACCGTGCTGGCTTCGAAGGCGGTCAACCTGCTTGCCGCCGTCGTGCTCTACTTCGTCGCCGTCGGCAATGTGCGCGGTTTCGCATTCACCTTGGGCCTGACAGCGGTAGCCGACCTCGCCGTCGTCTTCCTCTTCACACACCCGGTCATGCAGCTGCTGGCGCGTACGAAATTCTTCGGTGAAGGCCACAGGTTCTCCGGGCTGGATCCGAAGCTGCTGGGAGCAGTTCCGCTGTACCGAGGTGCAGGCAGGATCCGTCAGCCGGGCGAGGCCCAGCCCAAGGTCCGGACGAAGAACGCCAAAGCCGCAGCAGAAGCGAGCAGACGCCAGACGATTGCCGAACGGAGGGCCGCAGCTGAGAAGGAACGCTCGGCCTCTGTCCCGGGACGTGGTTCGGATAAGGAGAGCAACTAATGCCCAGCTTGGCATCATTCGGTAATGACCTCTACACCGGCAAGCGCTCCTACCCCTTTGTGCAGAAGTACAAGCTGTGGTTCCTGATTGCCGCGGTAGCCATCCTGATTTCAATCATCGTGCCGGTCGTCAAGGGCGGCTTCAACCTGGGCATCGATTTCCGCGGCGGTTCCGAGTTCACGGTTTCGCAAACGGAGAACACCGACATCTCACGGGGTGAAGAGGCAGTCACCTCGGTGGAGCCGGGTCTGGTCCCGCAGGTGACCAATATTGCGGCCAACACGATGCGGATCCAGACGGAACAGCTCTCCGATGACCAGACACTGGCCGTCCGTGACGCCTTGATCGACGCGTACGAGGTCGAACCGGACCAGGTGACGTCGACCTTCGTGGGACCCACCTGGGGTCAGGACGTCACCCGGCAGGCAATCTGGGGACTGGTGGTATTTGTCGCCTTGGCAGCGGTGATGATGGCCATCTACTTCCGTACCTGGAAGATGTCCGTGGCCGCCCTGTCCGGTATGACTGTGGTCCTGATCGTGACCGCAGGCCTCTATTCGTTGAGCGACTTCGAAGTGACGCCGTCGGCCATCATCGGCTTCCTGACAGTCCTGAGTTACTCGCTGTATGACACGGTGGTGGTCTTCGACAAGGTTCGGGAGAATACCGAGAACATTGACAATTCCACCAAGCGGACGTTCTCGGAGGAGGTCAACCTTGCCGTCAACCAGACTCTGGTCAGGTCGATCAATACGTCCGTAGTGGGCGTCCTGCCAGTCGCGTCCATCCTCTTTATCGGGGCAATGCTGCTCGGTGCCGGCACGCTCCGGGACCTGTCTCTGTCCCTCTTCATCGGCATCATCATCGGCACCGTGACCACGGTCTTCATTGCGGCTCCGATGTATGCGTGGCTGCGCGCAAAGGAACCTGCCTTGGTACGGCAAGCCAAACGCGTTGAAGCCCGGCGGCGTCATGAGTCGTCCGAAAGCGACGAAGTTACCGTATAGCAGGCCCTTGATAAGGCCGGTTGCCACTCATAAGCGGCAACCGGCCTTTCTGCTCTCCACGGGTGTGAATGATATGTCTTGTGGGGCATAGACTAGGACGATCGGATGATGTATCTGTTGCCAGGTACAACGCGGGCTGGAGCATTCCTCCCTCGTTGTCGGCAAGGAAAGCGGGGCAGGATTTGGCTGAGAACGGCAGGCCTACGGACCAGGGTCCCAAATCGACGGTCAAGCCGGGGCCCGGTCCTGTTGTCGTGCCCTCACCGCAACAGGCCGTTCCTGACCAGGCGCCGGTCCGGAATTCGTTCCCGGGACGGCGCGAACGCACTATGTCCCGCTTGGCACGGCTGACCGGACGCGGCTCCGCCGGCTACTCGCCGATCCTCGAACCATTGCTGCGCACAGTGCGGGCGAACAACCCGCGCGAGGACTTCGACCTGATCCACCGCGCGTTCGTAGTTGCCGAGCGCAGCCATCGGGGCCAAAAGCGCAAGAGCGGCGACCCCTACATCACGCACCCGGTAGCGGTGGCCACCATTCTGGCCGAGCTGGGCATGACCGGGACGACCTTGGCCGCCGCACTGCTGCATGACACGGTCGAGGATACCGAATACACCCTTGACCAGCTACGTGCCGAATTCGGATCCGAGGTCGCCATGCTGGTCGACGGCGTGACCAAGCTGGACAAAGTCCAGTTCGGCGACGCCGCGCAGTCGGAGACCGTGCGGAAAATGGTGGTGGCGATGGCCAAGGACATCCGCGTCCTGGTCATCAAGCTTGCGGACCGTCTGCACAACGCCCGGACCTGGCGTTTCGTCTCGCCGGAATCCTCTGCCAAGAAGGCCCGGGAGACGCTGGAAATTTTCGCTCCGCTCGCGCACCGGCTGGGCATGAATACCATCAAATGGGAGCTCGAAGACCTGTCCTTCGCGGCGCTGCACCCCAAAGTGTACGAAGAGATCGTGCGCATGGTGGGGGAGCGCACGCCGGAGCGCGAGAAGTACCTGACTATGCTCCGTACAAAGATCGGCGACGATCTGCGCGCGGTGAAGATCAAGGCGACGATCACCGGGCGCCCGAAGCACTACTACTCCATCTACCAGAAGATGATCGTTCGAGGTAAGGACTTCGACGATATCCATGACTTGATGGGAATCCGTGTCCTGGTGGACAGCGTGCGCGATTGCTACGCCACGCTCGGCGCGCTGCATGCGCGGTGGAACCCCCTGCCCGGGCGGTTCAAAGACTACATCGCCATGCCGAAGTTCAATATGTACCAGTCGCTGCACACCACGGTAATCGGTCCGGGCGGCAAGCCGGTGGAGATCCAGATCCGGACGTACGAGATGCACCGCCGCGCCGAATACGGCGTTGCGGCGCACTGGAAGTACAAGGACGCGGCGAGAAACTCCGGCACGGCGGCCGATGGCGGCGACATGGGCTGGCTTCGCAGCCTGGTCGACTGGCAACAGGAAACCTCCGACCCGGCCGAGTTCCTCGATTCGCTGCGCTTCGAAATCAACGCCCGTGAGGTGTTTGTCTTCACACCCAAGGGCGAGGTCATGGCATTACCGGCGGGATCGACGCCGGTCGACTTCGCTTACGCCGTCCATACCGAGGTAGGCCACCGCACCATCGGCGCACGCGTCAACGGGAAACTTGTCCCGCTCAACAGCGAGCTCAACCATGGCGACTGGGTTGAAATCTTCACCTCGAAGGCCGAGGGGGCGGGGCCGAGCCAGGACTGGCAGGGCTTCGTCAAAAGTCCTCGGGCACGCAACAAGATCAGGCAATGGTTCACCAAGGAACGCCGCGAAGAGGCGATCGAAAAGGGCAAGGACCAGCTCACCAAGGCCATGCGGAAGCAGAACCTGCCGCTGCAGAAGATGATGACGCATGACGCCCTGATGGCTGTGGCGCAGGAATTGCACCATCAGGACATCGCCGCGCTCTATGCTGCCGTCGGGGACGGTCATTCTTCCGCCCAGAACGTCATCGAACACCTGGTGGCGTTGCTCGGCGGCACGGAGGCCGCCGAGGAGATGGAAGCCCCGATCTCCACCGCCCCCAAACGCCCGAAGACCTCGGACTCCGGCGTGACCGTGGTCGGCGTGGGCGATGTCTGGGTGAAGCTGGCGCGCTGCTGTACACCGGTGCCGCCGGATCCGATTATCGGTTTTGTAACGCGGGGATCAGGCGTGTCCGTGCACCGCTCCGACTGCCGGAATGTGTCCGACCTGCGGGACCAGCCAGGGCGGATCGTGGAAGTTGAGTGGGCGCCGACCAAGTCAAGCGTGTTCCTGGTCGAGATCCAGGTCGAGGCGCTGGACCGCAAGAGCCTTCTCTCCGATGTGACGCGCGTACTGGCCGAGAACCACGTCAACATCCTCTCCGCCACCGTGCACACCTCGAGCGACCGCCTGGCGATCTCGCGGTTCTCCTTCGAGATGGGGGATCCGAAGTATCTGAGCCATGTCCTCAGCGCGGTCCGCCGCATCGACGGGGTGTTCGACGTGTACCGCACAACGGACGCCCGCCGCCGGATCTAAGTGGTTCCCCCTGCTTGCTGTTTCCGCAGGTCAAGTGCGGCAGCCAAGCGCCGGAGGGCCACGTTCTTGCCCGGCATCCTCTCCCGGATCTGCAGGGCCTGCCGGATGTAGCCCAATGGGCACTTCAGCCTGGGGTCCGAGGATAAGGCGAGCAGGATCCGCACCGCGTCTTCGTCATGGGCGTAGACAGCGATGTCCAGCGCCGTCCTCAGGGGAGAAGTAATCTGGACGCCCGAGACGTTCAGCGTGTCCAGCGGCCCCAGCGCGACTTCGTGCAGGTGGATACTTCGGTGCCTTCCCTGCGAGGTGGCCCGGTAGCGGTGGTCGAGCAGGACAGTGATCTTGTTGCCCGGCGGCGAGCAGCCGTAGACCCAAGCTGCCGTGAGCCTCCCGAGCACCACTTTGTGCCGGATGGGCTGCGGCAGGGCCGCATGGGCAGCCAACGCTCGGTGTACGGAGGTGACGGGTTCGCCAGCGGCGACGTAGGCAGGACCGTAAATATTGACCACCAGGCCATCGATTGCCATGGCCTGCAGCTCGGCCAGGCTGAACGGTCGCCCGGCATAGAGCAGGCCGCCTCCCTGGGAGCTGGGGGCGGGAACGGTCGTCGAAGGCTGCTGCCGGTGCTCTCCCGTGGTCATGATGCCAGCTTGTCAAAGCCCGCCGACCAACGAGAGAGGGCGGAACCTCTTTGTGGAAAAGCGGCTCCGCCCTCAGACGGTGTGTAGAGCGGGTGGCTCAGGCTGCCCGGTCAGTTATCGGCCGGGACCCTTCAGGAGAAGTCCTGTGCCGATTTCTGCAAGGTATCCAGCCACTGCCGACGGGCTTCGAGTGCCTCGCGGGCGTCGGCAATCTTCCGCGCATCGCCCTGCCGTTCAGCCTTGGACAGATCCTCTTCGAGACCGGCAATGGCTGTCTCCAACTGGTTCAACGCACTGTTGGTACGGGCCTTAGTCTCCGGGTTGCTGCGTCGCCACTGGTCGTCTTCAGCTGCCTTGACAGCGTCTTCGACCTTGCGCAGGCCTCCGTCGATCCGCTGCATGTCCCCACGCGGCACCTTGCCGGCTTCTTCCCAGCGGTCCCTGATGGACTGGAGGGCCTTCTTAGCGGCACCAAGATCGGTAATCGGGAGCAGCGCCTGCGCCTCGGCCACGAGAGCTTCCTTGACCACCAGGTTGGCGGCATACTCCTGGTCGATGGCGTGGTTAGCGGCCTGGCGTGCGGCAAAGAACTTGTCCTGGGCGGCACGGAAACGAGCCCAGAGCGCGTCGTCGTCCTTCCGGCTGGCGCGCTTGGAAGCCTTCCATTCGTCCATCAGATGGCGGTACTCGCCGGCGGTCGGGCCCCAGTCGGTGGAGGTCGAGAGCTCCTCGGCACGCGCGATCAACGCTTCTTTAGCCGCCTTCGCGGTAGCATTGTCGCTGTCCAGCTGGCTGAAGTAGGCACGGCGGTGGCGGTCAAAGACGGTGCGTGCGGACCTGAAGCGTTTCCATAACGCATCTTCGGTGCCGCGGCCCAGCCTGATGCCGTTCTTCTGCGCGCTCTTCCAGCTCTCGAACAGCTCATTCATCCGCGCACTGCTGGTCTTCCACTGCACCGTGGCAGGGTCTTTGCCCGCGATTGATTCCGCTTCGGCGACAATGGCCTCACGTGCAGCCAGTTCGGCGGAGCGCTGCGCTTCCTGGGCGTCCTTTTCGCTGCGCTGCAGCTCTGCGATCGCGGTGTCGAGGCTATCGAGCCGCGCCTCCAGAGCCGGAATGTCCCCGACCATGTGGCGCTCCGCGACCTGTGCCCTCAGGTGCTCAAGGGTTTTGTGCATGTCGGTGGACGGCGCCTTCGCCTCCACCCGCTGCTCCAGGAGCGCTGCCTGCGCGGCGGCGTCGTCATACTTGCGCACAAAGTAGGCCAGCGCTTCGTCGGCCGGGGCGTCCGGATACTGGCCGACGGGGTGTTCTTCGCCGTCGAGAATCAGGAAAACGTGCCCGTCCTCGGCAACCCTGCCCCATTTTGCGGCTTCGGAAAGCGGCGTGCTGTGCACCGGTGGAGCGGCGACAACGGTCTGTACGGTAGAGGCCGCTGCATGCTTCGGTGCCATTGCTGCCGGCGTAGGACGCGGCCGTGCGGACGGTTTCATGCTGGCCGGCGTCGGCGGCTTTGGCGTCTCGGAGGCCGTGCCGTCAACTGTTTCGTCGGATTTCTGACTGTCTGTCACCGCTAAAACTCTTTCACTCGTTGTTCGGTGCACCCACCGCAGGTGCGCGCACCAGGTACTTCACTAGATCAATCTAGAGTAAACGCATCAATCGTTACTGGTATTTTAGGCTGTCCGTCCTGGCTGCCGGCTTCTTCGAGGCCGCCGTCGGCAATCTCCTGGATCACGTCGAGGCCTGTGGTTACCTTACCCATAATCGTGTAGCCACCGGTATCTTGCGGAATCGTGCTGTCTTTGTAGGCAATGAAGAACTGGCTGCCGTTGCTGAAAGTGCTTTGGCCGCGGGCGACGGCGATCGTGCCGGCCGGATATAGGCCCGATTCGGGCGAATTTTCGACCGGACCCCACTGGAACTCCGGGTCGCCGCCGCCTCGGCCGTCCACGGAGCCGCACTGGAGCACGCCCATGGAAGCGGCAGTAGTGAGGCGGTGGCACGTCTTGCCCGCGAAAAAGCCCTCGTCGGCCAAGGACTTGAACACCGAAACGGCCTGCGGCGCAGCCTCGCCGTCGAGCTCCACGCCGATGTCGCCGGCACTGGTGGATAGTGTGCCGGTGAGCACCTGGCCACGCGCCAGATCCGCGGAAGGGATATGGGCCGCGTTCGTTTGTGCGCCAGCGGGATCAGGGGAGGCAGAGTCGCCGGGTATCGGCTCTTCGATACCCTCGCGTACCTGGTCAACCTCGCGGGACGTGGGATTGGTGCCGAATACCGTCAGCTGGAGCAGGAAACCCAGGATGACCAAGGCGGCGATCGTCACGCCACCGATAACGTTGTCGCGCCTGCGCCGCTTGATTTGCTCTGCACGCAGGGCACGTTTGGCCTCCATCTGCGCAATGCGGCGCTTTGTTTCGCGGTCCTGGCTCCTGGCGGCCACCGGCCCTTCCTTTCCCCTCTGGTCCCACCCCGGCGGATGGGATGGTCAATTCTTTGGGCCGGGACTGCTGCCTGCCCTTAAAATGGTCCGGCAGCCAGTTTAGGCATTCGCGGGCCAAAGGGCCCGTTATCCTGAGTAGTCAGCCCCCATGAGTCTTTCGACCCACAATTTAGGAGATATCCCCGCATGGCACGTAAGGCCTCCCTGTCAGGTTTCCCGGAATGGCTTCCGCAGGAGAGGCTCGTGGAGCAGCATGTGCTGGACAGCCTGCGGCGGACCTTTGAACTGCACGGGTTCTCCTCCATTGAAACCCGCGCCGTGGAGACAGTGGAGCAGCTGCTGCGCAAGGGAGAGATCGACAAAGAGGTCTACGGCCTGCACCGGCTCCAGGCGGAGGAAGCAGAGGGCGGCAAATCGGAGGACAAGCTGGCGCTCCACTTCGACCTGACCGTGCCGTTTGCCCGGTACGTCGTGGAAAACGCCGGACACCTCGCCTTCCCGTTCCGCCGCTACCAGATCCAGAAAGTCTGGCGCGGGGAACGGCCGCAGGAGGGCCGCGCACGCGAATTTACCCAGGCCGACATCGACGTCGTGGGTGACGGTGAGCTGCCGTTCCGTTACGACGTGGAGCTGGCCCTGGTCATCGTGGAAGCCTTGGGTGCGCTGCCCATCCCCGAATTCAAGCTGCGGGTAAACAACCGCAAGCTGGCCGAGGGCTTCTACCGTGGGATCGGGCTGGATGATACCGCCGGTGTTCTGCGCAGCATCGACAAGCTTGAGAAGGTCGGGCCCCAGAAGGTAGCCGAGCTGCTGCAGCATGAGCTCGGTGCCACCGTGGAGCAGGCCGAGGCCGCGCTGAAGCTGGCGTCCATCCGCAGCGAGGACACCTCCTTTGCGCAGGAGGTGCGTGCCCTGGGCGTGAGCAACGACCTGCTGGACGAGGGCCTGGCCGAGCTCGAACAAGTGATTGGCGAAGCTTCGCACCGCGCACCCGGACGCGTCCTGGCGGACCTGAGCATCGCCCGCGGGCTCGATTACTACACCGGAACCGTCTACGAAACGGTCCTGGTCGGACACGAACAGCTCGGCTCGATCTGCTCCGGCGGCCGGTACGACGCCCTCGCCGCCAAGGGAAACCGCAAGTTTCCCGGCGTGGGCCTGTCCATCGGCGTGACCCGGCTGGTGATGCGGATCCTCAGCCAGGAGTTCGCCTCGGCCTCCCGGCACGTGCCCACCGCCGTGCTGGTCACGCTGGCCGATGACGGCAGCTGGTCCCAGGCCCAGGACATCGCGGCGCAGTTGCGCGGACGTGGCATCAGCGTGGAAGTTGCGGCCAAGGCGGAGAAATTCGGCAAGCAGATCAAGTACGCGGACCGCCGGGGAATTCCCTTTGTCTGGTTCAGCACGGACGAAGACGGCAACCTCAGCCACGAGGTCAAGGACATCCGTTCGGGCGAACAGGTTGCGGCCGATCCCAAGACCTGGATGCCGCCGGCAGCGGACCTGATCCCGCAGATCACTTCCGCCCAGTAGCGGCCGAGGCCCGGCCGGCTAGGCGTGGGGCCTGCGCCGCCTGCCAGGTTTGAGCACGGCGCGGCCCAGCAGCCCCACAGCCAGCACCGCCGTCATGGTCAGCACGGAGGACAGCGGCAGGGTGAACGCCAGGACCAGGCATCCGGCCAGGCCCAGCCAGTTCAGGGCCTTGGGCGCCTGCCACGGCCGCTCCGTGAGGGTCAACGCGGACGCATTAGTGACCGCGTAATAGATCAACACGCCGAAGCTGGAGAAGCCCACAACGGCCAGGACATCCTGGGTGAGCAGCAGGAAAATAACGACGGCGGCGACGGCCAGGTCGGCGAGGTAGGGAACCTTGAAGCGTTCCCAGACCGAAGCAAAGGCACGCGGCAGATCCCCCTCGCGGGCCATAGCGAACATGGTGCGGCTAACACCGGCAATCAGCGCGAGCAGGGCGCCCAGGCAGGCCAGCGTTGCCGCAATCGTTACCGCGGTGGTGCCCACGCCGCCGCCCACGGCTTCGCCGACCGCCAGCAACGGTGCGGGTGTGGCGGCCAGCAGGCCCGCACCCATGAAGTCCAGCAGCGCCAGTCCCAGCACCGCATAGAGGGCCAAGGTGACCACCAGGGCCGCCAGGATGGCGCGTGGAATCAGCTTCTTCGGTTCGCGGATTTCCTCGCCCATGGTGGCAATCCGGGCGTAGCCGGCGAAAGCAAAGAAAAACAGTCCCGCGGCCTGCAGGATTCCGTACGGCGAGGCGCCGTCGACCGGGATGCTCTGGCCGATGGGCTCGGCATCGAAGGCCACCACGATCACAAAGACCAGAATGGCCACGACAATGGAGACGATCCAGCGCGTGGCCCAGGCCGTGCGGGTGATCCCCATCAGGTTCACGCCGGTGAGCAATATGACGGCGGCCACGGCGGCCGCCGTCGCAAATTCCGGGGCGGCGTAGAGGCCGAAGGCCAGCGCCATGGCGGCACAGGAAGCCACCTTCCCGGTGATGTAGCCCCAGCCGGCCAAAAAACCTTGCCATTCGCCGAGCTGGCGGCGCCCGTAGATGTAGGTTCCTCCGCTGGTGGGATGGACCGCGGCCAGCTGGGCCGAGGCCATCGCGTTGCAGTAAGCAACAACACCGGCGATCGCCAGCGCCAGCGGCAGCCAGTTGCCGGCTATCGCGGCGGCGGGGGAGAAGACCACGAAGACGCCGGCGCCCACCATGGAACCGATGCCCACCGTGGTGGCGTCAACACCGCCCAACCTGCGTTCGAGGGCTGATTCGCTGCTCAAAGTTTGCCTCCGTCTGTTCCTGATTCCGCCAGGCATCGGCGCTCCGGGTCGATCCTGCGGCTGCCGGTCCGGTGTCGGGACCCAAGCCCGATCAACGGTAAACTCGTTCAAGACCCAATTATGAACACTCTAGTCACATCACAGCCGGCCCGGGGCGGAAGCCTCCGCGACAGCGCCGGTGAAGTTTTACTGAAAGGAATGCTGTGCTGCGCACACATGACCTCGGCTCGCTGAGGGCTGAGCACATTGGACAGACCGTAACCCTCGCCGGGTGGGTGGCCCGCCGGCGTGATCACGGCGGCGTGGCATTCCTGGATCTGCGTGATGCCTCCGGCATTGCCCAGGTTGTGGTGCGCGAAGAGGACGTCTTCCACGCCCTCCGTAACGAATATGTGCTGCAGATCAAGGGCACGGTCGAGAAGCGGCCCGAAGGCAACGAAAACCCGGCCCTGGCCACCGGTGAGATCGAAGTCATAGCCGATTCCGTCGTCGTACTCAGCACTTCGGATCCGCTGCCGTTCCAGATCGACGAGCACGTCGAGGTCGGCGAGGAAGCACGCCTGAAGCACCGTTACCTGGACCTGCGCCGTCCCGGCCCCGCCGCCGCCATGCGGCTGCGCTCGGAGGCCAACCGGGTGGCGCGCGAGCTGCTGCACCAGGACGGGTTCGTGGAGATCGAGACTCCGACGCTGACCCGCTCCACCCCGGAAGGCGCCCGCGACTTCCTGGTGCCGGCGCGCCTGGATCCGGGCTCCTGGTACGCCCTGCCGCAGTCCCCGCAGCTGTTCAAGCAGCTGCTGCAGGTGGGCGGTTTCGAAAAGTACTACCAGATTGCGCGCTGCTACCGGGACGAAGACTTCCGCGCCGACCGCCAGCCGGAATTCACCCAGCTGGACATCGAGGCCAGCTTCGTCGAGCAGGACGACATCATCGCGCTGGGCGAGAGCATCGTGAAGGCGCTGTGGCAGCTGATCGACGTCGAGATTCCCACCCCGATCCGCCGCATGACCTACGCGGACGCGATGGCGCGGTACGGTTCCGACAAGCCTGACCTGCGGTTCGGCCTGGAGCTGACCGAGCTGACGGAGTTCTTCAAGGACACCACCTTCCGCGTCTTCCAGGCCCCGTACGTCGGCGCCGTGGTCATGCCCGGCGGCGCCTCCCAGGCCCGCCGGACGCTGGACGCGTGGCAGGAATGGGCCAAGCAGCGCGGCGCCAAGGGCCTGGCCTACGTCCTGATCCAGGAAGACGGCACGCTGAGCGGTCCGGTGGCCAAGAACCTCACCGATACCGAGCGTGCCGGCCTCGCGGACGCCGTGGGTGCCAAGCCCGGGGACTGCGTCTTCTTCGCAGCCGGAGACAAGTCCTCGGCGCGTGCGCTGCTGGGGGCCGCGCGCGTTGAGATCGGCCACCGCACCGGTTTGATTAACGACGGCGACTGGGCCTTCGTGTGGATCGTCGATGCCCCGCTGTTCGAACCGGCCGCGGCAGCAGTCGAATCGGGCGACGTGGCCGTCGGCACCGGTGCCTGGACTGCCGTGCACCACGCCTTCACCTCGCCGAAGCCCGAGTTCATGGACACGTTCGATGAGGACCCGGCGAACGCCCTGTCCTACGCCTACGACATTGTCTGCAACGGCAACGAACTCGGCGGCGGTTCCATCCGTATCCACCAGCGGGACGTGCAGGAACGCGTGCTGGCCGTTATGGGAATCGACCAGGAGCAGGCCCAGAGCAAGTTCGGCTTCCTGCTTGAGGGCTTCAAGTACGGTGCGCCCCCGCACGGCGGCATCGCGTTCGGCTGGGACCGAGTTGTCCAGCTGCTGACCGGCTCGGACTCCATCCGCGACGTCATCGCCTTCCCGAAGACCGGCGGCGGCCACGACCCGCTGACCAATGCTCCCGCGCCGATCACCCCGCAGCAGCGCAAGGAAGCCGGCATCGACTTCAAGCCCAAGCCGAAGGACGCCTCGAAGGACGTCTCCAAGGACGGGCAGAAGGCTGCTGCCCAGCAGTCTGAAAAGGACAGCGTCCAAAGCTGACCTGCGTTACGACTGCGCCGTCCGGCCGGCCCCCAGGGGCAGTCCGGACGGCGCGGCCCGTTAACGGGCCACCTCGTTTTACAGGCCTGGCACGGGCCGCCTTAAGAGGGGCTGTTGAGGCCGGGCGCCGGCCATGTGATCACGGCCCTGATACCGGCTAGCTCCTGCGCGACCTCGGCGAGCTGCCGTTGCCGCGGGTCGGCGTTCAGCTCCAGATGCGTCGCCGGCAGCGCTGCGAGACCGGCCAGCCGGGCATCGGTCAGCAGTTGGCGCAGCATGTCCCTGTCGCCGCCGGTCGCCAGGCACGACGGTTTGGCTGCGGGGAAGTGCCCGGCCACGTACTCGGTCGCGGTCAGCACCAGGGCGTCTGCCTGATTGGAGCGCCTGCGGGCGTAACGCTGCTGCGACCAGCCTCCGGCGGCAGTGCGCGACTGTACATACCGGGTGCCGGACTTGGACCAGGTCAGCTGCCCCTGCACGGACGTTCCGACGCTGTAGCCGCCGCGCCGCAGCAGGATCAGTCCGCAGGTTCCGATGTCCGCCGCAGCGGCGGCAAGCTGCTCCGGCCACGCCTCCGCACTCAGGGCCGGGGTCAGCCGCTCCCACGGCAGGCCGAGTCTGACAGCAAAACCGTCAGGACACGAAAGGACGACGCCGGAACCCACCTTGGAATTGTTGACCTCACAGAGCGGATTGCCGTGGTCCGCGGCGAATTTGTCCGCCCAGGCCCGGAGGCGCCCTGGCGGCAGGTAGATGGTCTTGGTCCGTGCCATAAGCGATAGCCTAGGCAGTGTGAGTGATTTGTTCAGTGCCGCTAGCGACACGGAAGATGACCGGGACGATGAAACCGGTCCCGGCGGCAGTTCCGGACGTGGCACCGGCAGTATCGAGCGGCCCCGCAGCCCGCTCGCGGTGCGGATGCGTCCTCGGACGGTCGACGAGGTGGTGGGCCAGCAGCATCTGCTCCAGCCAGGCTCGCCGCTGCGTCTGCTGGCTGCCGGCGGACAGGCAACCGGTCCTGCGGGGCCGTCGTCGCTGATGCTCTGGGGGCCTCCCGGCACCGGCAAGACCACGCTGGCGCATGTCATTGCCAGGGGGCCGGGCCGGAAGTTCGTGGAACTCTCCGCGATCACCGCCGGCGTCAAGGATGTCCGCCGGGTGATGGACGAGGCGCTGACCGCCCGTGACCTGCACCGGACCACCACCGTGCTGTTCCTGGACGAGATCCACCGTTTCAACAAGGCCCAGCAGGATGCGCTGCTGCCCGGCGTCGAGAACCGCTGGGTGGTGCTGGTCGCCGCCACCACCGAAAATCCGTCCTTCTCCGTTGTCTCGCCGCTGCTGTCCCGGTCGCTGCTGCTGACGCTCAGGCCGTTGACTACCGAGGACATTGAAGGGCTGCTCCAGCGCGCCGTAACCGATGAGCGTGGCCTGGCGGGCCGGGTGGAGCTCAGCGATGAGGCGCTGGAGCATCTGGTCAGGCTGGCTTCGGGAGACGCGCGCCGTGGCCTGACGGCGCTGGAGGCGGCCGCCGGCGTAGCCTGGGGCGAGGCGGATAACCCCGGTGAGGGAGGCCCCGTGCGTGTGGAACTGTCGCACGCGGAGCGGGCCATGGACCGCGCGGCGCTGCGTTATGACCGTGCCGGCGACCAGCACTATGACATTGCCAGCGCCTTCATCAAGTCGATGCGCGGCTCCGATGTGGACGCCGCGCTGCACTACATGGCGCGCATGCTCGAGGCGGGGGAGGACCCGCGGTTTGTCGCCCGCCGGATCGTGATCTCCGCTTCCGAGGACGTGGGGATGGCGGATCCGTCGGCGCTGCAGACCGCGGTGGCGGCCGCGCAGGCGGTGCAGCTGATCGGTATGCCCGAAGCCCGGCTGGTGCTGGCGCAGGCCGTGGTCCACATCGCCACCGCGCCGAAATCCAACGCCGCGTACGATGCGATCAACGCCGCCGTCGCAGATGTCCGCGCCGGCCGCGGGCAGGGCGTTCCGGGCCACCTGCGGGACGCGCACTACCGCGGCGCGCAACAGTTGGGCCACGGCAAGGGCTACATCTATTCACACGATGCCCCGCACGGCATTGCCAAGCAGCAGTATCCGCCGGACGATCTGGTGGGCAGGAATTACTACGAGCCCACCGGGAACGGCGTCGAACGCGAGATTTCGGCACGACTGGAACGGCTGCGCAAAATCATCCGCGGCGAATAACGACGGCGGATGCTGGCTTTTGTACGCAGTTCAGCCGCGGCGCGTTTTGGCAAAATCCGCGGTGTCCAGGCTGATGGTGAAGGGGCCGTCGTTGACCAGCGATACTTCCATCATCGCGCCAAAGACTCCCGTTTCCACCGTGGCGCCGAGTCCGCGCAACTGCTCGACCAAGCTCTCAAGCAGCGGCTCGCTAATATCCCCGGGGGCCGCAGCCGACCAGGATGGCCGGCGGCCCCGGCGGGTATCGGCGTACAACGTGAACTGGCTGACCACCAACAGCGGCGCGTTGACGTCAGCGCAGGATTTTTCGCCGTCGAGAATCCGAAGCCGCCACATCTTCTCGGCCAGCACCCCGGCGTCGGCGGGAGTGTCGGTGTGGGTGGCGCCGGCGAGCACCAGCAGGCCGGGACCGTCGATGGCTCCGACTACCTGTCCGTCCACGCTGACGGTGGCCCGGCTGACCCGTTGAAGAATGGCTCGCATCCGATAACTCTAATCCGAACCCGGATAGGTGCTAGAATTATGCGCTGACTGGCAAGCCGACTCTTCGGTGCCGCAATCCACTCCTGTACAGGCACGGTTTCTTAGCGGAAATCCGTGTGTTCGCGGGAGTGCACGCGTGCATTGGAGCAAGCCGGACTGTAGCTGAAGGCAGCGGTTGACCAACGCTCTCCACACACGGAGGCCAGCAACATCACCTCACCGCATGAATTGGAAGGACATCGTGGCTAACAACACACGAGCCCGCCGCAAGGTCCGCATTTCGCGTGCCCTTGGTATTGCCCTGACCCCCAAGGCCGAAAAGTACATGGAGCGCCGTCCGTACGGTCCCGGCCAGCACGGCCGTGCCCGTCGTAAGCAGGACAGCGACTACGCCGTACGTCTGCGTGAAAAGCAGCGTCTGCGTGCCCAGTACGGCATCCGCGAAGCACAGATGACCCGTGTCTTCGAAGAGGCCCGCAACACCGCCGGTCTGACCGGTGAAAACCTGATCGAGCTGCTGGAAATGCGTCTTGACGCCCTGGTCCTGCGTGCAGGCTTCGCCCGCACCATCGCCCAGGCCCGCCAGCTGGTTGTGCACCGCCACATCATGGTTGACGGCAAGCGCGTGGACCGTCCGTCCTTCCGCGTTTCCGAAGGCCAGCTGGTGCACGTCCACGAGCGCTCCGAGAAGATGCCGCCGTTCCAGGTTGCAGCAGCCGGCGCACACCGCGACGTTCTGCCGAACGTTCCGGCCTACCTTGACGTTACGTTGGAGAAGCTCCAGGCCCGCCTGGTCCGCCGCCCCAAGCGTTCCGAGGTTCCCGTAACCTGCGAAGAGCAGCTGGTGGTTGAATACTACGCACGCTAAACCTTTCCGGGAGCTAATCCTCCCTGGAAGTTGGGCAGCGTAAAACTGCATACCGCTCTTGGGCGGAAACCTCACTGAACAGCCCGTGGCACGCGCCGCGGGCTGTTCAGTAGGTAATGTACTTACAGGTGCGCCGAAAGCAACGAGTGCCAGGCGCCGTCGTCGTTAGCCGGACCCGCCCGCGGGCGGGTTTGAAAATATGCCAAACAAAGGAGTTCCCTCCCATGTCAGGTGGAGATATCGCCGGTCTCATCGCTGCGGGCGTTTTCGCGGTGCTGGTGGCCCTGCTGGCCATACCGGTATGGAAGCTGGGGAAAGTCTTTGACGAACTTCGGGTAGCCATCCGCTCAATCAGCGATGGCACTACGCCGCTGATCGATGAAGTGACCACCACGGTGACCACCACCAACGAGCAGTTGCGGAAGGTGGACGGCATCTCGTCCAACGTTTCGGACGCCTCGGCCAACGTCTCCGCGCTGTCCTCGCTGGTCGCCGCGACGATCGGCTCACCGTTGATCAAGGTGGCAGCCTTTTCCTACGGCGTACGCACCGCATTCAACTCGCGCGGCCAGTCCGGCAGAACTACCGAGGGCAAAGGCCGTCGCAGCCGCTAAGGCTGAGGGAGGAAACAGATGAAACGGCTTATTTGGATGGGCGCCGGAATCGCCATCGGCGTCCTGGCGGTCCGCAAGATCTCCGCGACCAAGCAGACCTTCGGGCCCGCGGGACTCAACCGCGCGGTCGCGTCCCTGGCGGACAGTGTTGCGGATTTCACCCACACATTCCGCACGGGCATGACCGAACGTGAAGCGGATCTGCGCGCCGCCCTGGGAATCGATTCCGCAGATCACGTCAACAACCGCTAGATTTTCCTAGGCGCATTCCCGCATTCGGGAACCGGCGCCGTATTTTTGTTTCACCGGAAGGGTATTTAGGCACCATGAAGTCCCATGAGATCGTTCGCCGCTGGCTCGACTTCTTCGAGAAAAAGGGACATACCGTGGTGCCCTCGGCGTCGCTGGTGTCACCGGACCCCTCGCTGCTGTTCACCGTAGCGGGCATGGTGCCGTTCATTCCGTACCTCACTGCCCGGGAAACACCGCCGTTCAACCGCGCCACGAGCGTGCAGAAGTGCATCCGCACCGCCGACATCGAAGAGGTCGGGAAGACGGTCCGGCACGGCACCTTCTTCCAGATGTGCGGCAACTTTTCCTTCGGCGACTACTTCAAGGAAGGCGCCATCACGATGGCGTGGGAGCTGCTGACCTCCCCCGTGGAGGACGGCGGTTACGGCCTGCCCGCTGAGCGGCTCTGGATCACCGTCTACCAGGAGGATGACGAGGCGCTGCAGATCTGGCGCGACAAAGTGGGCATCCCCGTGGAGCGGATCCAGAAGTCCGGCAAGAAGGACAACTACTGGTCCACGGGCCAGCCCGGTCCCGCCGGACCCTGCTCCGAAATCTTTTACGACCGCGGCCCCGAATACGGGATCGAGGGCGGCCCCATTGCCGACGAGACGCGCTACATCGAGATCTGGAACCTGGTCTTCATGCAGTACCAGCGCGGCGAGGGCATCGGCAAGGAAGACTTCGAGATCCTTGGCGAGCTGCCCAAGAAGAACATCGACACCGGCCTGGGGATGGAACGCCTCGCCATGATCCTCCAGGGCGTGGAGAACATGTACGAGACGGACCAGGTCCGCCCCGTACTGGACAAGGCCGCAGAGCTCGCGGGCAAGGAATACACCAGCGCCGAGACCGACGAGGACCCGCACCACACCGACGATGTGCGGCTCCGCGTGGTGGCCGACCATATCCGTTCGGCCCTGATGCTGATTTCCGACGGTGTTACCCCCTCCAATGAGGGCCGCGGCTACGTGCTCCGCCGCCTGATCCGCCGCGCCGTCCGCGCCATGCGTCTGCTGGGCGTCGAACAGGCTTGCCTGCCGGAGCTGCTGCCCGTGTCCCGGGACGCGATGAAGGGTACGTACCCCGTTGTCGACACCGACTTCGAGCGGATCAGCCGCATCGCGTACGCCGAGGAGAGGGCCTTCCTGCGCACCATCGCCTCCGGCACCGCACGCCTTGAAGAAGCGGTCAAAGAGTCAAAGGCCGCCGGCAAACCGCTCTCGGGCGAAGACGCCTTCAGCCTGCATGACACGTACGGTTTCCCGATTGACCTGACCCTGGAAATGGCAGAAGAGGCGGGTTTGAAGGTTGACGAGGCCGGCTTCCGCAGCCTGATGACCGAGCAGCGCGAGCGTGCCCAGGCCGACGCCCGGGGAAAGAAACTCGGCCACGCCGACGTCCGGGTCTTCAACGAGCTGCTCGCCGCCGGCGAGACCGTGTTCACCGGTTACGAAGAGCTGGCCACCGAATCCGCCGTGCGCGGCATTGTTCGCGGCGGAGCCACCGTCGGTTTCGCGGGCCAGGGCGAGGAAATCGAACTGGTCCTGAACGAGACGCCGTTCTACGCCGAAGCGGGCGGCCAGGCCGCTGACGTCGGACTCATCACCGGCGACGGGTTTGTGGTCGAGGTACTCGACGTACAGCGCCCGGTCAAGGGTCTCAGCGTCCACAAGGCCATTGTGCGCGAAGGCGAGATCCCTGCTGATGCCAAGGTACTGGCTGCGGTGGACCAGCAGCGCAGGCAGGCGGGCGAACAGGCCCACTCCGGCACGCACATCATCCACGCCGCGCTGCACCAGATCCTCGGCCCGGAGGCGCTGCAGCGAGGCTCGTTCAACAAGGCGGGCTACCTGCGCTTTGACTTCTCCTGGGGCGAAGGCATCAGCGCCGCGGCCAAGTCGGAGATCGAGGAAGTCTCCAATCTGGCAATCCGTAACAATTACCAGGTTGAGACGAAGGTCATGAGCCTGGCAGATGCCAAGGCCTTGGGAGCCACTGCACTGTTCGGCGAAGCCTACGGGGACAAGGTCCGCGTAGTGGAGATCGACGGCGCGTGGTCGCGTGAGCTGTGCGGCGGCACCCATGTGGACGCTACCGCGGAGATCGGCAGCCTGACGTTGCTGGGCGAACAGTCCGTGGGATCCGGCAACCGACGCGTAGAGGCCTTCGTGGGCATGGAGGCCTTCCGTCACCTGGCTGCCGAGCGCGCACTGGTCACGGAACTTTCGGAGATGCTGAAGGTGCCGGGTCCGCAGTTGCCGGACCGTATTGCTGCCACGCTGGCCAAACTCAAGGCCGCCGAGAAGGAACTGGACCGGCTGCGTAAGGAGCAGTTGGCTGCCTCGGCTGCTTCCCTGGTGGAAAAGGCCAAGGATGTCGCCGGCGTACGCCTGCTGGCGCACAACGCCGGAGAGCTTGGCGGGGCGGATGCCCTGCGGTCCCTGGCCCTGGACTTGCGCGCACGCCTCGGTTCAGACCCGGCGGCCGTCGCCATTACGGGCGTGGCGAACGGGCGCCCGCTGATTCTCGTGGCGACCAATGAAGCAGCCCGTGCCGCAGGCGTTAAGGCCGGTGCGCTGGTCAAGACTGCTGCCGGCGTGCTCGGCGGCGGCGGCGGCGGCAAGGACGACGTCGCGCAAGGCGGCGGCACGGACGTAACGAAAATTGATGAGGCGATCACCGCCGTCGTCAATGCCGTGGCTAACCGGGGCTAAGGACCTTCAATGTCCAGTGCAGCAGCGCCAGCCGGAACAAAACTCGGGGTCGATGTCGGACTGGCCCGGGTCGGTCTGGCCGGCTCCGATCCGGGCGGCATCCTGGCGACGCCGATCCGCACCTTGAAGCGCGATGCGAAGAAGAACAGCGACATCCGCGTGCTGGTGAGGGAGGCCGCCGAGCGTTCGGCAGTGCAGGTGTTCGTCGGCCTCCCGCGCACCATGAAGGGCGGAGAATCTGCTTCCACCCAAATGGCGCGGGAGTACGCGGACCTGCTGGCACAGGCACTGGCCGATGCCGGCCTGTCGGTTTCAGTGAATCTCATCGATGAGCGTTTGACTACAGTCTCGGCGCATCGTACTCTTCACAGCGCTGGCATGAGCAGCCGTGAACATCGTAAAGTTGTTGATCAGGTTGCAGCAGTCGAAATACTCCAGCAGGCGCTGGACATGCAACGCGCGCTTGGACGGGACGTGGGGAGTCCTGTGGCCGTTCCGGATTCAATCCGCAGAGGAGCCCAGGCATTGGAAGAGGAGACGGAAATTCCACACGTACATGACAGCGATGGTGAGAGCAGACGGTGAGTAATACTTATCCGGAGCATCCTCCGTATCCGGAACAACAGCCCGCTGACGAGTTGGCCTATGAGGCCGATCACCTTGCCCATGGGTATGACGATGATCGTGACGTCTTCTACAACGAGTCGCCGGTGATCAAACGTAGTCGCCGGAACAAGATCAAGCGGCAGCGCCGGCGCAGGCGCAACATCATCATGCTGGTGGTCTTTAGCGTATTCGCGGCAGGCCTGATCGGCGTGGTCTTGCTCCTGCAGAACCTGCTGGGCATGAACGAGCTCAAGGACTATGAAGGCCCCGGTGAAGGCCAGGTGACGTTCACGGTCGAACAGGGCGCCGGCCCGCTCGCCATCGCCGCTTCGCTGGTGGAACAGGACATTGTTGCCTCCACCGATACTTTCGTCGATGAGGTTTCGAACCAGGCCGCGGGCCGGGAAATCCAGCCGGGGCAGTATCCGTTGAAGTACCGCATGCCGGCTGCTGCGGCGGCGTCAATCCTGTTGGAGGAAAGCAACGAAGGCGTGCATTATGCGGCCATCAACCGGACCTGGCGGCAGGAAGAAGTGTTCAAGGCCCTGTCCGAGGGGACCCGGATCCCCGTTGCCGAATTCGCCAAACTGGCCGAGGACCCGCAGGCATTGGGCCTACCCGAGCAGGCACGGAACCTGGAGGGCTATCTTTTCCCGGCCGAATACCGGTTCCCGCTGGATATCACCGCGGAGGAAATCCTGCGCGAGATGATCGGCAACACGATCGAGCGTCTGGAATCGGACGGGATTACCGAGGCCGACCAGCAGTTCCGCGTGCTGACCATAGCCAGCATCATCGAGGCCGAGGCGGGCGAAGCCGATTACGGCGCGGTTGCCGGTGCCATCGAGAACCGGCTGCAACCCGACAACAGTGAGACAAACGGCCTGATCCAGTCAGATGCCACGGTCACCTATGGACTGGGCCGCAAGGGTTATGACATCACGCCTGAAGAAAAGACCGACAAGTCCAACCCGTACAACACCTACGCCCACACCGGTCTGCCCGTGGGGCCGATCAATTCCCCGGGCGGCCCGGCCATCGATGCCGCGGCCAATCCGGATGACGTGCCGTACTACTACTGGGTGACGGTGAATCTGGATACCGGTGAAACCAAGTTTTCCGAGACGCTGGCCGAGCACAATGCCTACACCAAGGAATATCTGAACTGGTGCAGCGAGCAGGAGGAAGGCCGTTGCAGCTAAGAAATTCCGACCGCACTGTCACCCGCCGTGGTTGAGCCGGTGCCTGCCAGGAGGGCCGCGGTCCTGGGCCATCCGATCAGTCATTCGCGGTCGCCGCTGCTGCACGGGGCCGCCTACCGGCTGCTCGGTGTCGACTGTGCCTATGAGGCCATTGACCTGACCCCGGCGCAGTTGCCGGCATTCATGGCAGGTGTGCGGGAGAGCAGCTGCTGGGCCGGGCTGTCCGTCACGATGCCGCTCAAGGCTGCCATGGTGCCGCTGGTGGACGAGACAAGTGACCTCGTCCGGTCCTTGGGTGTTCTCAATACTGTGGTGGTGCGTCGGCAGCCGGACGGTACGGTTCGGTTGGCCGGGCAGAACACTGACGTGGCCGGCATCATCGAGGCACTGCGCCATGCCGGCGCTACCCCCGGCGGCCACGCGGTCATCCTCGGCGGCGGCGGCACCGCCGCGGCTGCGGCCGCAGCCCTTGCGGGTCTGCAAGTGTCCAGCCTAAGCGTCTGTCTGCGCGACCCGGCGAAGGCCAGTGCTGTCCTGGCCGTGGCACGCAACGCAGGGCTGGAGTGCCGGGTGGCCCGCTGGGATGACGTGGTGGCCGAGTTGGCTGCGGCACAAGTGGTGGTTTCCACCTTGCCCCCGCACGCAGCCGATCCCATCGCGGAAGGGCTGGATGCCTCGGGAGTTCGGCTGGATTCCCGGGTGCTGCTGGATGTCACCTACGATCCTTGGCCGAGCCGGATCGCCGCTGTCTGGCATCAGCATGGGGGTGCAATTGTTCCCGGCTTGGAAATGCTGATCTACCAGGCGGTCGAGCAAGTACGCCTGTTCACGGGCATGGAGCTGGCCGAACCGGAACAAGTCATAAATGTGATGTGTGACGCTGTGGGCGCGCCCCGGCGTTAAAGCGGTGCCGTGGTCATGGCAGTATTGTTTCCATGCTGCGTTGGTTAACTGCCGGTGAATCCCATGGTCCGGCCTTGGTAGGAATTATTGAAGGCGTCCCCGCCGGAGTGGAGCTCAACAGCTCCGACATCCAGGCGGCCCTGGCTCGACGCCGGCTCGGCTACGGCCGCGGCGCACGCATGAAGTTTGAGCAAGACGCCGTCACCATCACCGGTGGCGTCCGGCACGGGCGTACCCAGGGTGGCCCGGTGGCCATTCAGGTGGGCAACACCGAGTGGCCCAAATGGGAAAAGATCATGTCTGCGGATCCGGTTGATCCCGTGGAGCTGGCCGAACTGGCCCGCAACGCGCCGCTGACGCGTCCGCGTCCCGGCCACGCCGATTTCACCGGAATGCAGAAATACGGGTTCGACGAAGCCCGTCCCGTGCTGGAACGCGCCAGCGCCCGCGAGACCGCAGCCCGGGTGGCCCTTGGTACCGTGGCCGCCAATTTCCTGAAGGCCCTGGGCATCGAGCTGGTCAGCCACACGGTTTCGATTGCACGGGTTGCTGTCCCCGACGAAAGTCCGGTACCGCTTCCTTCCGATGTGATTGCGCTGGACGAAGATCCGCTGCGCTGCTTCGACGCCGAGACTTCGCTGGCCATGGTCCAAGAGGTTGACGCCGCCCACAAGGAAGGCGAGACCCTGGGAGGGGTTGTCGAGGTCTTGGCCTACGGCCTGCCGCCGGGGCTGGGCAGTTATGTGCATTGGGACCGCCGCCTCGACGCCCGGCTCGCCGCGGCGCTGATGGGCATCCAGGCGATCAAGGGCGTTGAAGTCGGAGACGGCTTCCAGACCGCCGGCCGCCGGGGTTCGGCTGCCCATGATGAGATCGTCCGCGACTCCAGGGGGACCATCGTGCGTTCGACCAACCGCGCTGGCGGAATCGAGGGCGGCATGAGCATCGGCGATACGCTGCGAGTGCGCGCCGCCATGAAACCCATCGCCACCGTTCCCCGTGCCCTGAAGACCATCGATGTCAGCACCGGCGAAGACGCCAAGGCCCATCACCAGCGTTCCGACGTGTGCGCCGTTCCGGCAGCCGGCGTGGTCGCCGAGGCTATGGTCGCATTGGTGCTCGCGCAGGCGGTTACGGAGAAGTTCGGCGGCGATTCGGTAGCAGAGACGGCACGCAACATGCGCAGCTTCATTGAGGCTATTCCGGAATCGCTGGATTCGATCGGCAACTAGTGCCCGACTCCATGGCTATGGCGTTAGACCGCCATCTGGTGTTGATCGGCCCGATGGCATCAGGCAAATCCACGGTGGGCCAGTTGTTTGCAGCCCGTCATGGTCTTCAGTTTGTCGACAGCGACAAGAAAATCGTGGCCAAACACGGCAGCATTCCCTCGATCTTCAGTGCCCAAGGTGAACGCGGCTTCCGTGAAATCGAGGCGCGTGAAGTTGCCGCGCTGCTCACCGCTGCGGGCGATCCCTGCGTGATCTCGCTGGGCGGGGGAGCGATACTCGACACCGGCACGCAGCAACTCCTAGCCAACTGCCGTGTGGTGTTTCTGGATGCCGATTTGGAGACAGTGCTTCCGCGGATCCGCCGGGACACGGGCCGGCCGCTGCTTGCAGGGGACGCCGCGGCCCGTTGGACCGAGATGGCCGAACGCCGCCGTCCAACGTATCTGAAGCTGGCAGACCTGGTCCTGACCACGCGGAATAAATCACAAGCAGAGCTGGTCGAAGAACTTTCCACACTGCTCAACGAAAGGCAAAACAGTTGACGAACCCGATCAGCGAGCCAACGGTTATTAAGGTCACCGGCAGCTCCCCGAACGAAAACTACGACGTCGTTGTGGGCAATGGCCTGCTGGATCGGCTGCCCGGCATCCTGGGCGAGCGTGTGCGCAGCGTGCTGGTCATCCATCCGCGCGCGCTTCGGGCCACAGGCGATGCGGTGCGCCAGGATCTGGATGCGGCCGGATTCACCGCGTTGACCGCGGAAATTCCCGACGCCGAAGAGGGCAAGCACATCCAGGTCGCTTCCTTCTGCTGGCAGGTGCTGGGGCAAAACGATTTCACCCGCTCCGACGCCATCGTCACTGTTGGCGGCGGCGCAGTCACCGACGTGGGGGGATTCGTCGCCGCTACCTGGCTGCGCGGAGTCAAGGTGGTCCACATCCCCACGAGCCTGCTGGGCATGGTTGATGCGGCGGTCGGCGGAAAAACCGGCATCAACACGTCCGAAGGCAAGAACCTGGTTGGCGCGTTCCACCCGCCGGCGGCCGTACTCGCTGATCTGGACGCGCTGGCGACTCTGCCCAAGAACGAGTTGCTGACCGGCATGGCCGAAGTGGTCAAGTGCGGTTTCATCGCGGACGCCGCCATCCTTGACCTCATCGAAGCGGCGCCGGAGGCCGTCGCAGATCCCGAATCTGCTGCGGTGCGGGAGCTGGTGGAGCGCTCAATCGCCGTCAAGGCGGAAATAGTCTCCAGCGACCTCAAGGAAGCCGGCCGCCGGGAGTTCCTCAACTACGGCCACACACTGGGCCACGCCATCGAGCTCGCAGAGCGCTACCAGTGGCGTCACGGAGCAGCCGTTTCCGTTGGTCTGGCGTTCGCCGCCGAGCTCTCGCGGATGGTCGGCCGCCTGGACGATGAAACAGCGGACCGGCACAAGCGGATCCTCCAGTCCCTGGAACTGCCGGTCACTTACCGGCGTGACCGCTGGGCGGCGCTGCTGGACGGAATGAAGCGGGACAAGAAGGCCCGCGGAGACCTGCTGCGATTCGTCGTCCTGGACGCTCTGGAAAAACCCGCAATCCTCGATGTTCCCGACACTTCGCTGCTCTTCGCCGCCTACCAGGAGATCGCCGAATAGTTGGTCTGCGCTCAGCAGGTAGAATTACCGATGAACTTTCCACACGCAAGTTGAATCGACGAAAGAGAAACTGTGGCGACAACCAACGACATTAAGAACGGCACCGTGCTGAAGCTGGACGGCCAGCTGTGGAACGTCATCGAGTTCCAGCACGTCAAGCCGGGCAAGGGCGGCGCCTTCGTTCGCACCAAGATCAAGAATGTTGTCAGCGGCAAGATCCAGGACAAGACCTTCAATGCAGGCCTGAAGATCGAGACCGCCACGGTTGACCGCCGCGACTACACCTACTTGTACAAGGACGGCGACGACTTCGTCTTCATGGACGTGCAGGACTATGACCAGGTCACCGTGCCGGGCGCCGTTGTCGGCGATGACGAGAACTTCCTGCTGGAAAACATCAAGGTCAACATTGCCATGCACGACGGTACGCCGCTGTACATCGAATTGCCGGCCTCGGTCACCATGGAAATCACCTACACCGAGCCGGGCCTGCAGGGCGACCGCTCCACCGGCGGCACCAAGCCGGCGACAGTTGAAACCGGTTTCCAGATCCAGGTTCCGCTGTTCCTGGAAACCGGTACCAAGGTCAAGGTCGATACCCGCAGCGGCGATTACCTGGGACGTGTTAACGACTAGTGAGTGCACCCACTTCCGCACGCGGCAAAGCCCGGCGCCGCGCCGTCGATGTTCTGTTTGAATCGGAGCAGCGTTCCGTTTCGGCGTTCGACGCGCTTCGGGACCGCCGCGAAAAAACGGATCAGGTCATCAACCCCTACACGGTGGACATCGTTGAGGGCGTGGTAGCCATGCAGGCCCAGATCGACGAGTTCCTGACCACGTACTCCCAAGGCTGGCCGCTGGAGCGGATGCCCAGCGTGGACCGCATCATCCTGCGGGTGGGCTCCTGGGAGCTGCTGTACAACGACGATATTCCCGATGGGGTGGCGGTCAGCGAAGCAGTCGAACTGGCGAAGACGCTCTCAACGGATGAATCGCCGTCGTTCGTCAACGGTCTGCTCGGCCGGCTGCAGCAACTGAAGCCGACCCTGCTGGCGTGATCGGCGGCAGCTGCCGGCAACCCTGATCCAGCTTCGAAGGTGGCCCCCGTGATGGAGGCCACCTTCCGGCGTTTTTGGGCTGTCCGCCCCTGGCCCTGTGGTAGTTTTGACTACGCAACCAGCCTTTAAATCCGTCCTGTGAGGCGGGGAAGGAGGAGGCAACAATATGAGCACGTCAGCCGCGGCGCCATCGCCGCAACCAGCCCGTGTAGTTCTTGCCGAAGCGGACATTGACCGCGCCCTCACTCGTATAGCCCATGAGATTCTCGAGGCGAACAAGGGATCCAAGGATCTTGTTTTGCTGGGCATTCCGCGCCGCGGCTATCCGCTGGCCAGCCGCCTCGCCGCCAAAATTGCGGCCACCGATCCCGGTGTGAAGGCCGAAGACATTACCGGTCAGCTGGACGTCACCATGTTCCGTGACGATCTCAAGCGCCAGCCGACCAGGGCTCCGCTGCCCACCCAGCTTCCCGCTACCGGTATCGACGACAAAGTCGTGGTGCTCGTCGACGACGTGCTCTACTCGGGCCGGACCATCCGTGCCGCCCTCGACGCCCTCGTAGACCTGGGCCGCCCCCGCATCGTCCGCCTCGCTGTCCTGGTGGACCGCGGCCACCGCGAACTGCCTATCCGCGCGGACCATGTGGGTAAAAATCTGCCGACGTCTTCGGCCGAAAAGGTGCGGGTCCATCTGGCCGAGACGGATACCGTGGACGGTCGGCCGGTCAACGAAGTAGTGATCGAGGACCGCACCGCATGAGGCATTTGCTCTCCACCGAAGACCTCTGCAAGGACGACGCCGTACGGATTCTGGATACCGCCGAAGAAATGGCGGCCGTGTCCGACCGCGAGGTCAAGAAACTTCCCGTCCTGCGCGGCCGTACCGTGGTCAATCTTTTCTTTGAAGACTCGACGCGTACGCGCATCTCCTTCGAGGCGGCCGCCAAACGGCTGTCGGCGGACGTGATCAACTTCGCCGCCAAGGGCTCCTCCGTGTCCAAGGGTGAGTCGCTTAAGGACACCGCGCAGACGCTCGAAGCGATGGGGGCCGACGCCGTCGTTATCCGGCATTGGGCCTCCGGCGCGCCGGCCAGGCTGGCGGCTTCGGGCTGGATCGACGCAGCCGTGGTCAACGCCGGCGACGGCACGCACGAACATCCCACCCAGGCGCTGCTGGACGCCTTCACCATGCGCCGCAACTGGGCGCGCATCAACGGTACGGCCTCCCTCGGCACGGATTTGTCCGGCATGAAGGTGGCCATCGTCGGGGATGTGCTCCACTCCCGGGTGGCGCGGTCCAACCTCTGGCTGCTGCGCACCCTGGGTGCCGATGTCACGATGGTCGCTCCGCCCACGCTGCTTCCGGTAGGCGTCGCGAAGTGGCCCTGCACCGTCAGCTACGACCTGGACGAGACCCTGGCAACCGGCCCGGACGCCGTCATGATGCTGCGCCTTCAGGGCGAACGCATGAACGCCGCGTTCTTCCCGTCCACCCGGGAATATTCGCGACGCTGGGGCTTCGACGACAGCCGGCTCAAAGCGCTGGATTCCCACGGACTCAAGGGCACGATCATCATGCATCCGGGTCCCATGAACCGTGGACTGGAAATATCCGCAGCCGCAGCGGACTCGCCCCGCTCCACTGTCCTGCAGCAGGTGCGCAACGGCGTCTCCGTACGCATGGCCGCCCTCTATCTGCTCCTTTCCGGCGAGACCCATACCGCACCCGCAACTATCCAGGAGGCCCAGCGATGACCGCTACAGCACCCCATGAAGCTACGGCCTATCTGGTCAAGGGGGCCGCAATCGGCGGCGGCGCCGCTGCCGACCTGCTGATCCGCAACGGGGTCATTGCCGAAACCGGCACCGGGCTCAGCGCCGCCGGTGCCACCGTGATCGAGGCCGAGGGCCTCGT
The DNA here is from genome assembly GCF_017603825.1 of Arthrobacter crystallopoietes. NCBI lineage: Bacteria > Bacillati > Actinomycetota > Actinomycetes > Micrococcales > Micrococcaceae > Crystallibacter > Crystallibacter crystallopoietes. The sequence goes on along the minus strand of NZ_CP072014.1, from coordinate 3,351,210 downwards.
GGCCGTGCCGGGCATGGTGGACCTGCACACCCACCTGCGCGAACCCGGACGGGAGGACGCGGAGACCGTGGAGACAGGCAGCCGGGCCGCCGCCCTCGGTGGCTTCACCGCCGTCCACGCGATGGCGAACAGCTCGCCCGTGGCAGACACTGCCGGCGTCGTCGAGCAGGTGTACACCCTGGGCCGCAAGGCCGGCTGGACCGACGTCCGTCCGGTCGGGGCCGTGACCATCGGACTGGCCGGCGAACGGCTGGCCGAACTCGGCGCGATGGCCGATTCCCGCGCCCGCGTCCGGGTCTTCTCCGATGACGGCATCTGCGTCCACGACCCGGTTCTGATGCGCCGGGCGCTGGAATACGTCAAGGCGTTCGACGGCGTTATCGCCCAGCATGCCCAGGAGCCCCGGCTGACGGACGGGGCCCAGATGAACGAAGGCGATGTCTCTGCCGTGCTCGGCATGACCGGCTGGCCCGCTGTCGCCGAGGAGAGCATCATTGCCCGAGACGTGCTCCTGGCCCAGCACGTGGACTCCCGGCTGCATGTCTGCCATGTCTCCACCGCCGGTTCCGTGGAAATCATCCGCTGGGCGAAGCAGCGCGGCATCAAGGTCACGGCCGAGGTCACCCCGCACCACCTGTGGCTCACGGACGAACTGGTCCGCAGCTACGACCCGGTCTACAAGGTGAACCCGCCGCTGCGCACTGACGAAGACGTGCAGGCCTTGCGGGCGGGACTCGCCGACGGCACCATCGACATCATCGGCACCGACCACGCCCCGCACCCCAGCGAGGCCAAGGAATGCGAGTGGGCGCAGGCCGCGATGGGCATGACCGGTCTTGAGACCGCGTTGTCCGTGGTCCAGCACACGATGATCGAGTCGGGCCTGATCGGCTGGGACGATTTCGCCCGGATTACCTCCCTGATGCCGGCACAGATCGGCCGGCTGCAGGACCAGGGCCAGCCGCTGGAAGCCGGTTCCGCCGCCAACATCACCCTGATCGACCCGGCGGCGCACTGGACGGTTGAGCCGAACAAGATGGCGACGATGGGACGCAACTCGCCGTTCGCCGGCCGGGAGCTGCCGGGCCGCGTGGTGGCGACGTTCTACCAGGGCCACCCCACTGTTCTGGATGGCAGCCTCAACACCCCGCGGACCGCAGAAGGGGAGTAGCTTCAGTGGAATACCTTGGTCCCGGGCTCCTTACCCTGAGCCTGATCATCGTCCTGCTGGCGCTGGTTTTTGTTGGCTGGCGCAGCAAGCTCAAGCGGCAGCAGGACATCGCCCCGCTGCCGGAAATTCCGGACGACGTCGATAATCCTTCCGCGGCGTATGACGGGCAGTACGTCGTGACGACGACGGCGGGGGACTGGCTGGACCGCCTCGCGGTCCACGGCCTGGGGATCCGCTCCGGCGCCCTCCTGCGCCTCTACGGCCACGGACTGCTGTTCGAACGACGCGGTGCCACAGACATCTACATACCAGCCGGAAGCATCAGGGCCGTACGGTCCGAAAGCGGGATGATTGGGAAGTTCGTGGAGAAAGACGGACTGGCCGTGATCACCTGGAACCTGGGCGGTAAGGACGTGGACACCGCGTTCCGCAACCGCCACGCCGAGGAGAAAAAGCCGCTCCTCGCCCACCTGAACTCTTACCTACCTACTGCTGCACCTGACGAAGACTAGGAACTACAGTGACAGATCATCAAACAACTTCCTCGAATGCAGCGCTGCTGATTCTTGAAGACGGCCGCACATTCCGCGGACGCAGCTACGGTGCCCAAGGCACAGCGTTGGGCGAGGCTGTTTTCGCCACCGGCATGACCGGTTACCAGGAAACCATTACGGACCCGTCCTACGCCCGCCAGCTGGTGGTGCAGACCGCTCCGCACATCGGGAACACCGGCGTCAACCGCGAGGACGCGGAGTCCCGCAAGATCTGGGTTGCCGGCTACATAGTCCGCGACGCCGCCCGCAGGCCGTCCAACTGGCGCTCCGAGCGCAGCCTGGACGAGGAACTGATCGAACAGGGCATTATTGGCATCCAAGGCGTCGACACGCGGGCCATCACGCGGCACTTGCGCGAACGCGGCGCCATGAAGGCCGGAATCTTCTCCGGCCAGGAAGCCGCCCGGCCCATGCCGGAACTGCTGGCCGAGGTCAACGGGCAGGCTCCGATGGAAGGTGCCCGGCTGGCCGAGGAGGTCAGCATCGATGCTGCCTACGTGGTCGAGCCGGCAGATCACGGCTGGGAGGGCGAACCGCGCTTCAGCATTGCCGCGCTGGACCTGGGCATCAAATCCATGACTCCGCAGCGTTTCGCCGAACGCGGCGTCCGCGTCCATGTGCTGCCCGCCACCGCAACTTTGGCAGACATCCAGGCAGTGAATCCCGACGGCGTTTTCATGTCCAACGGCCCCGGCGACCCTGCTACCGCTGACACCCAGGTGGGCATGCTGCGGGATGTCCTGGACGCCCGGATGCCGTTCTTCGGGATCTGCTTCGGCAACCAGATTCTGGGCCGGGCACTGGGCTTCGGCACGTACAAACTGCGCTATGGCCACCGCGGCATCAACCAGCCGGTCATGGACCGCCGCACCGGAAAAGTGGAGATCACCTCCCAGAACCACGGGTTCGCCGTCGACGCTCCCACCGACGGTGCCACCCGCGCACCGGAAGAGCGCTTCGGCCGGGTCGAGGTCAGCCACGTCAGTCTCAATGACGACGTCGTCGAGGGCCTGGCCTGCCTGGACATCCCTGCCTTCTCGGTCCAGTACCACCCCGAAGCCGCAGCCGGTCCGCACGACTCGGCCTACCTCTTCGACCGCTTCATTGACCTGATGGCGGCCGAAAAGAAGGGTCCCGGCACCACGGATGCTGCGGACGTCTCCAAAGCACTCATTGCAGACACCGATACGACTGTCGCCAGCGACGCCAAGGAAGAAAACTAATGCCCAAGAGAACAGACCTCAAAAGCGTCCTGGTCATCGGCTCCGGCCCCATCGTCATCGGACAGGCCGCCGAATTCGACTACTCCGGCACGCAGGCCCTGCGGGTACTCAAGGAGGAAGGCCTCCGGGTCATCCTGGTGAACTCCAACCCGGCCACGATCATGACGGACCCCGAGTTCGCCGACGCCACCTACGTCGAGCCGATCACTCCCGAGGTCGTCGAGAAGATCATCGCCAAGGAGCGCCCGGATGCCGTGCTGCCGACCCTGGGCGGCCAGACCGCGCTGAACACCGCCATCGCGCTCGACAAGAACGGCGTCCTGGACAAGTACAACGTTGAACTTATCGGCGCCAACATCGAAGCCATTGAACTCGGCGAGGACCGCGAGAAGTTCAAGGGCGTTGTGGAACGCTGCGGCGCCGAGTCCGCCAAATCCATCATCGTGCACTCCATGGACGAGGCATTCAAGGCTGCCGAGGAGCTGGGCTACCCGATGGTGGTCCGGCCGTCCTTCACCATGGGCGGTCTCGGTTCCGGAATGGCGTACAACGCGGAGGACCTGCGCCGCATTGCCGGTGCCGGCATCCAGTACAGCCCCACCAGCGAGGTCCTGCTTGAAGAGAGCATCCTGGGCTGGAAGGAATACGAGCTCGAGATGATGCGGGACAAGAACGACAACGTGGTTGTCGTCTGCTCCATCGAGAACTTCGATCCGGTCGGCGTGCACACAGGGGACTCCATCACCGTGGCCCCCGCACTGACCCTGACGGACCGCGAATACCAGCGCCTGCGCGATATCTCCATTGCCGTAATCCGCGAGGTCGGCGTCGATACCGGCGGCTGCAACATCCAGTTCGCGATCGAGCCGGATACCGGCCGCGTCGTCGTTATTGAGATGAACCCGCGCGTTTCGCGTTCCTCCGCGCTGGCTTCGAAGGCAACCGGCTTCGCCATCGCCAAAATCGCCACCAAGCTCTCCCTGGGTTACACGCTCGACGAAATCCCCAACGACATTACCCAGAAGACGCCGGCTTCGTTCGAGCCGACGCTGGACTACGTTGTGGTCAAGGTCCCGCGCTTTGCCTTCGAGAAGTTCCCGGCGGCCGATCCGACGCTGACCACCACCATGAAGTCCGTCGGCGAGGCCATGGCCCTGGGCCGGAACTTCACCGAGGCGCTGCAGAAGGCCCTGCGCTCACTGGAGCAGAAGGACGCGCAGCTGACCTTCGATCCGGTCAATGACTTCGAGGTTCCGGAACTGCTGGAAAAGGCCAAAACCGGCACGACCGAACGGCTGTCACAGGTCCAGCGCGCCCTGCTGGGCGGTGCCACCGTGGAACAGCTGTACGAAGCTACCGGCATCGACCCGTGGTTCTTGGACCAGCTGCAGCTGATCAACGAGATCGCCGCCGAGATCCGCAATGCGCCTGCCCTGACCGAGGAGATCCTGCGCCTCGCCAAACGGCACGGCTTCTCCGACGAGCAGATCGGCAAGCTGACCAACACCGCCGAGGCCGTAGTGCGCGGCGTGCGGCACGCGCTGGGCATCCGCCCGGTGTTCAAGACCGTGGATACCTGCGCAGCGGAATTTGCGGCCTACACGCCATACCACTACTCCTCCTACGACGAGGAGGATGAGGTCGAGCTGCACGCCAAGCCGTCCGTGATCATCCTCGGCTCCGGCCCGAACCGGATCGGCCAGGGCATCGAGTTCGACTACAGCTGCGTGCATGCGACCATGGCGCTGCGCAAGGCCGGCTACGAGACGGTCATGATCAACTGCAACCCGGAAACCGTCTCCACGGACTACGACATCTCCAACCGTCTCTACTTCGAGCCGCTGACGCTCGAAGACGTGCTGGAGGTCATTGCGGCCGAAGAGCGCACCGGCGGCGTGATGGGCGTCTTCGTCCAGCTCGGCGGCCAGACCCCGCTCAAGCTGGCCCAGGCGCTGGCCGACGCGGGCATCCCGATCCTGGGCACGTCGCCGGAGGCTATCGACCTGGCCGAGCACCGCGGTGCCTTCCAGCGGGTACTCGACGCGGCGGGCCTGGTAGCTCCGAAGAACGGGACCGCTGTCTCCTTCGAGGAAGCCAAGAAGATCGCCGACGAAATCGGCTATCCGGTGCTGGTCCGCCCGTCCTACGTACTGGGCGGCCGCGGCATGGAGATTGTCTACGACGAGGCCAACCTCTCGCGCTACATCGCCAACGCCACGGAAATCACCCCGGACCACCCGGTCCTGGTGGACCGTTTCCTCGAAGACGCCATCGAGATCGACGTCGACGCGCTGTACGACGGCAAGGACATGTACCTGGGCGGAATCATGGAACACATCGAGGAAGCCGGCATTCACTCCGGCGACTCGGCGTGCGTGTTGCCGCCGATCACGCTCGGCACCTCCGTCATCGAACGGGTGCGCGAGGCTACCTTCGCGATCGCCCAGGGTGTCGGCGTGCGCGGCCTGATCAATATCCAGTTCGCCCTCGCCTCGGACGTGCTGTACGTCATCGAAGCCAATCCGCGTGCCTCCCGCACCGTGCCGTTCGTGTCCAAGGCCACCGGCGTCCAGATGGCCAAGGCCGCCGCGCTGATCGGCACCGGCGTGACCATCCACCAGCTGCGCACCGCTTACAAGGTGCTGCCGGAGACGGGGGACGGATCGACCCTGCCGCTGGATGCACCGGTGGCCGTGAAGGAAGCCGTGCTGCCCTTCAACCGCTTCCGCACCCCCGAGGGCACGGTTGTGGACTCGCTGCTCGGCCCGGAGATGCGTTCCACCGGCGAAGTGATGGGTATCGACAAGTACTTCGACACGGCCTTTGCCAAGTCCCAGGCCGCCGCCAACAGCGCCCTGCCGACCTCAGGCAAGGTGTTCGTTTCCGTGGCGAACCGGGACAAGCGCTCCATCATCATGCCGGTGAAGCTGCTGGTTGATCTTGGCTTCGAAATCCTCTCCACGGGCGGCACCGCCGAAGTGCTGCGGCGCAACGGCATCCAGTCCACCACCGTACGCAAGGTTGCCGAAGGCCGCGGCCCCGACGGCGAAGGCACCATAGTGGATCTGATTACCGAAGGTGCCATCGGCCTGATCCTGAACACCCCCTCGGGCGGACAGGCACGCGGGGACGGCTACGAGATCCGCGCCGCCGCAACCTCCGTAGGCACCCCCGTCATCACCACCGTGTCCGAATTCGGCGCGGCGATCCAGGCCATTGAAGCCATGCGCCAGTACGAATGGGACGTCACCAGCCTGCAGGAGCACGCCCTGAAGCTGAAGGCCGCCGTCGATGCCTGACGCCGCCGGTTCCGGCGCAGCCGCGTCCTTCGGGACGCGGCTGCGGGCCGCCATGCAGAAACACGGACAGCTGTGCGTGGGCATCGATCCGCATCCGGCCTTGCTGGACTCCTGGGGTTTAAACGACGACGCCGATGGGCTGGAACGCTTTTCCCTCACGGTTCTGGAGGCGGTGGGGGAAGGCGTTGCCGCGCTCAAGCCGCAGGTGGCGCTCTTCGAGCGCCACGGCTCGCGCGGCCTTGCGGCCCTTGAAAAGCTTCTCGCCGCCGCGGCAGCGGCCGAGGTACTGACGATAGCCGACGCCAAACGCGGCGATATTGGTTCCACTATGGCCGCGTACGCCCAGGCTTGGCTTGCGGACGGGTCACCGCTGGCCGCGGATGCCGTGACGCTAAGCCCTTACCTGGGCTACGAGTCGTTGCGGCCGGCCCTTGATCTGGCTGCCGGGACGGGGCGGGGAGTGTTCGTGCTGGCCCTGACATCGAATCCCGAAGGCGCCAGCGTTCAGCATGCCGGCGGCGCAGACTCCGTTGCCCGCCGGATTGTGGAGGCGGCGTCGGCGGACAACGCGGCCGCGGACCGGGACGGCACGCTGGGGTCCGTCGGCCTCGTCGTAGGTGCCACGGTTGCGGACGCGCCTGCACAGCTGGGCCTGGATCTGGCCGCGCTCAACGGACCGGTCCTGGCCCCCGGTCTCGGCGCGCAGGGTGCAACCGGCGCCGACCTTCGCCGCACCTTCGGCCGTGCCTACGGCAATGTGCTGGCGACCTCGAGCCGGGATATCCTCAAGGCCGGACCGGACCCGCAGGGCCTGCGTTCGGCAGTCGACAGCACGCTGGAGATGCTTGCGGACTGAGGTCTACAGGGATCGGGCTCCGGGGAGGATTGATTTTCCCGGGCGCTAGCGGATAGGTTCAGTGCAAGCTGATTACTTCCTAGCCGCGGCTGCGGCCAGCGATACGATGTGGAGAAGCCTGTGAGCCTGAAACCGCTGTCGGACACTGAACGAACTGCAGCCCGAAACAAGGCCACCGCCGCCAGAGCGGAGCGGGCCGAGATTAAAGCCAGGCTCAAAGACGGCCGGGTCAGTGTGGCAGAGGTCATTGATACGGCGAAGAACGTTGAATCGATCGGCAGGCTTCGGGTTGTCGAATTGCTCGAGGCGCTGCCTGGCATCGGCAAGGTCCGGGCAGCGGCCATAATGGAAAGCATTGGAATCGCCCCAACCCGGCGGGTCCGGGGTCTGGGCGTGCACCAGCGCAAGGCCCTGATCGAACTTCTGGAATCACAATAGATCCTGCAACAGATGGAAAGCATGTCTGATAAACCCCGCCTCACCGTCCTGGCCGGCCCCACCGCCGTCGGCAAAGGAACCGTCTCGACCTACATCCGCGATCACTACCCGCAGGTCTGGCTGTCCGTATCCGCGACCACGCGTGCACCGCGCCCCGGCGAGGTAGACGGGGTCCACTATTACTTCGTCGCCGCCGAGGAGTTTGACCGGCTGGTGGCCGAAGGCGCCATGCTTGAATGGGCCGTGGTCCACGGTCGCAACCGCTACGGAACCATCCGGCACACCGTTGAGCAGGCGATGGCGGAAGGGAAATCGGTGCTCCTGGAGATTGATTTGCAGGGCGCCCGCCAGGTAAAGGACAGCATGCCGGAGGCGAATTTCGTCTTTTTGGCGCCGCCCAACTGGGACGAAATGGTCCGCCGTCTGGTGGGCCGTGGCACAGAAACGCCGGAGGAACAGCAGCAACGGCTGGAAACCGCTAAACTGGAACTTGCTGCCGAATCCGAATTTAACCACACCGTCGTAAATGACGATGTCCGGCGGGCGGCAGAAGAGCTTGTTTCGTTGATGGGGCTTGTGCCGAACCCGCGGTAGACCGCGACCGTCAGTGAAGCAGATACCTACAGAATTTTTTGGAGAATAAGTGTCGACTAACCTCGAAGGCATCATTAATCCGCCGATCGACTCCCTGCTGGAGACGACGGACTCGAAGTATGCCCTGGTGATCTACGGTGCCAAGCGCGCCCGCCAGATCAACGCTTACTACTCGCAGCTGCATGAGGGCCTGTTCGAGTACGTTGGCCCGCTGGTGGACACCAAGCTGAACGAGAAGCCGCTGTCCATCGCCCTGCGCGAGATCAACGATGGCCTGCTGGTTTCCAAGCCGGTCGAACCGGCTGCAGAGTAGTAACAGGCAACAACTCAACACGGTAACGGAGCAGGAATGCGGATCATTCTAGGTGTAGGCGGCGGTATCGCCGCCTACAAGTCCGCATCCCTGCTCCGACTGTTTAAGGAAGCCGGACACCAGGTCACCGTGGTTCCGACCGCGGCCGCCGAGAAGTTCGTCGGACGCGCCACCTGGGAAGCACTCTCCGGCCAGCCGGTGTCTACCACCGTTTTTGACGCGGTGGACACCGTGAACCACGTGCGGCTCGGCCAGGACGCTGACCTGGTGGTGGTGGCTCCTGCCACAGCGGATGTGCTTGCACGTGCCGCCGCGGGCCTGGCCGATGACCTGCTGACCAATACGCTGCTGATGGCCCGGGGGCCGGTGGTTTTCGTTCCGGCCATGCACACCGAAATGTGGCAGCATCCGGCGACGCAAACGAATATTGCCACGCTTCGTGGCCGCGGGGCCCTCGTCATGGATCCGGCTGTCGGCAGGCTGACCGGTAAGGACACCGGGCCCGGCCGGTTGCCCGAGCCGGAGGAAATCTTCGAATTCGCCCTTGGGCAGCTCGGCGAAAGCCGGGCAGCCGCAGGCACCACCATGCTGCTCGGCAAGCGTGTGGTCATCACCGCAGGCGGAACCCGCGAACCGTTGGATCCGGTGCGCTTCCTGGGCAACCGCTCGTCGGGAAAGCAAGGCGTCGCGTTGGCACGGGCCGCGGCGGCTGCCGGCGCCGAGGTGGAACTTATCGCTGCCCATATGGATGTTGCGCCGCCGGAGGGCGTCAAGACCACGCGTGTGGAAACTGCCCTGCAGCTGCGGACGGCGACGCTTGAAGCGTCGGCGCGTGCCGACGTCGTTATTATGGCTGCTGCCGTGGCTGACTTCCGTCCGGCGGAGGCAGCCGAAACCAAGATCAAGAAGCGCGACGACGCCGCGGATCCAGTCATCACCCTGGTGCGCAACCCGGACATCCTGCAGGAAATTGTGCAGGTCCGGCGCGACAGTGGAACGGGCCCGGCGTTGATCGTCGGCTTTGCCGCTGAAACCGGGGACAGCAGCAGCGATGTGTTGGGCTACGCACGCCAAAAGCTGGCCCGCAAGGGCTGCGACCTGCTGGTGCTGAACCAGGTGGGCCGGGATCTGGTATTCGGTCAGGACCGAACGGCCGTCAGTATTCTCGATAATTCCGGCGCTGAGCCGCAGGTGGCGGCCGGCGGCAAGGACACCGTGGCCCGGGCCATCATCGAACGGGTGGCCGCGGAGCTCGTCTCCTGACCATTGCGCCCCCGCTGCCTGTTGACAGGCGCGGCAGCTGCGGCTTAAGACCAAGTAAGGTATCTCTGTGACTTCTTCTGCTTCCCCCCTGCGGCTTTTTACCTCCGAGTCCGTCACTGAAGGGCATCCGGACAAGATCTGCGACCAGATCTCGGACGCCATTCTCGATGCGCTGCTCCGTGAAGATCCGGACTCGCGCGTCGCCGTGGAGACACTCGCCACAACGGGGTTGGTCCATGTGGCCGGCGAAGTGACGACTCAGGGCTACGTGGAGATTCCGCAGATTGTCCGCGAAACCATCCTGAACATCGGCTACAACTCTTCCGACAAGGGCTTCGACGGCGCCCGCTGCGGCGTCTCCGTGTCCATCGGCCAGCAGTCGACGGACATCGCATCCGGTGTGTTCAACTCTCTGGAGGGCCGCGAGGGCACGCAGCAGGACGACTACGACGCCCAAGGCGCCGGCGACCAGGGCATCATGTTCGGCTACGCCAGCGACGAGACCGAGGTGTTCATGCCGGCACCGATCTGGCTGGCGCACCGGCTTTCCGAGAAACTGACGGAAGTCCGCAAGGACGCCACGCTGCCGTACCTGCGCCCTGACGGCAAGACCCAGGTCACCGTAGGGTACGACGGCGACAAGCCGGTTTCCGTTGATACCGTGGTCATCTCAAGCCAGCACGAAGCCGGCGTGGATCTCGACCACCTGCGGGCGGACCTGTCCAAGTACGTCATTGAACCGGTGCTGGCCAACTCGAACCTGGACGTTTCCGACGTCCGCCATATTCTGAACCCGGGCGGAGAGTTCGTCATCGGCGGCCCGGTGGGGGACGCCGGGCTGACCGGTCGCAAGATCATTGTGGATACCTACGGCGGAATGGCCCGCCACGGCGGCGGCGCGTTCAGCGGCAAGGATCCGTCCAAGGTCGACCGCTCGGCAGCCTACGCCATGCGTTGGGTGGCCAAGAACGTTGTGGCTGCCGGTTTGGCCCGCCGGGCCGAAATCCAGATTGCCTACGCCATCGGAATGGCACGGCCGGTCGGTATTTATGTGGAGACGTTCGGCACCGAGACAGTGGATCCGCTGCGCATCGCAGACGCCGTCCAGGAAGTCTTCGACCTGCGGCCGCTGGGCATCATCAACGACCTGCAGCTCAAGCGTCCCATCTACCTGCAGACCGCGGCGCACGGGCATTTCGGCCGCGAGCAGGAAGACTTCACCTGGGAACGCACGGACAGGGCTGAGGCACTGCGCAGCTATTTTAGCGCCTGAGACCAGCGTGACAGACGGATCAGCCCCACGGGACGAGGCCGTCCAGCTGTCTCTGCTGCAGGGATTCGCCTCGCCTGCCAAACCGCGCGGCGCCACCGTGCCAGCCGGCGAGAACCCGGTGGCCGAAGTTTTGATCGAGTCCGCGGTGCCGCATCTGGACCGCGTTTTCGACTATCTGGTTCCGCAGGAAGCCGCAGCGGACGCGGTCCCTGGGGCACGCATCAAAGCGCGTTTCGGCGGGCAGGAGATCAGCGGCTACATCATCGGACGCAAGTCAGAAGCCGCGGAGGGGGTCCGGCTCAGCCCGCTGGCGAAGGTAGTGTCCGCCCAGCCGGTCCTGACCCCGGAGCTGCTCGAGCTGGCGGGCGCGTTGGCCAGGCGGTACGCCGGCACGCTCAGCGACGTGATCCGGGCTGCGATCCCTCCGCGGGTGGCCAAGGTGGACAAGGAGTTCGCGGCAGCGGGCCGGCTCATGCCCGGGGCGCCGGCAGGGAAAGGGCCGGGGCGGGCTGAAGAGCCGGACCCGGAAGCCGGCGCAGACAACGCGCCAGCGTATGCTGCGGACCCGGCGGTTTGCTTTGCCGGCTACCGCAGCGCTGCTGCGTTTCTGGCACATCTGGCCGCCGGAGAGTCGCCACGGGCGGTACTTTCGAGCCATAAGTCCTACGGGCCTGCATCCTGGACACGCCAGTTGGCAGCGGCCGTAGCGGCGACGCTGACCAGCGGACGAGGTGCCCTGGTGGTTGTCCCTGATGCCAAGGATCTTGACCTGCTGGGCGAGGCGCTCGAGGCGACGATCGGTGCCGAGGCGTTCGTGCGGCTGAGCGCCGAGGACGGTCCGACCCCGCGCTACCGAAACTACCTGAATCTGCTGCACGGTACCGTCAAGGTCGCGATCGGCACCCGGTCCGCGGCCTACGCGCCGGTCCGTGAGCTGGGCCTGGTTGCGATCTGGGACGACGGCGATGATCTGTATGTCGAACAGCGTGCCCCCTACCAGCACACGCGTGAGGTCCTGCTGCTGCGCGCGGAGCAAACCGGCTGCGCCGCCTTGCTGGCAGGGATCGCCCGCAGTACGGAGAGCCAGCGGCTTGTTGAAACCGGCTGGGCCCAGCCCCTGCAGGCTGACCGGCCGGTGTTGCGTACACTCACGCCCCGGGTAGTCAACACCGCCGATACGTTCCAGCAGGAACGCGATCCTCTGCTCCGCCATGCGAGGCTTCCGCAAGCGGCATGGCGGGCAGCCAGGGAGGGACTCGAACACGGGCCTGTCCTGGTACAGGTCGCACGCACAGGCTTCTCACCGGCCATGGCCTGCCAGGACTGCCGCACACCGGCCCGCTGCACCGAATGCCAGGGACCGCTCGGGCAACCCGGTCACGGAACAGCTCTGACCTGCCGGTGGTGTGGCCGGCTGGCCGCTCACTGGCGCTGCGGTGTTTGCGGTTCGGGCAGACTGCGGGCATTGGTCATCGGGGCCTCGCGAACGGCAGAGGAGCTCGGCCGGGCCTTTCCCGGGGCAACTGTCATCTCTTCAGCGGGTGATCATGTAAAGGCCACAGTCAAGGCCGGCAAAGCGGTGGTGGTCGCGACGCCCGGGGCGGAGCCCGCGGTGGCCGGCGGATATGCCGCGGCCCTGCTGCTGGATGGCAACTCGCTGCTGAGCCGTGAGTCCCTGCGCGCTCCCGAAGATGCGCTGCGCCGCTGGTTCACGGCCGCGTCGCTGGTCCGTCCAGCAGCCGAGGGCGGGACAGTGGTGATCACGGCCGACAATGACTCGGTGGTCGGGCAACTGGTGCGTTGGGATCCAGCCGGGGCCGCTTCACGGGAGCTCGCGTTGCGGCGTGAACTGCAGCTGCCTCCCGCGCTCAGGATCGCCGCCATTACAGGTTCGACAGCCGGAATTGAGACGTTTATGTCCGGACTGGACCTCCCCGGCGATGTCCGTACGGTGGGCCCCACAGAACTGGAGAATTATGCGGCCGCGGCCGGACACCACCGCCTGCTGTTGTTCTTCAGCTACCAGCAGGGGAATACCGTGACCGGAGCCCTTCGGGCCAGAAAGGCGGCCGTCTCCGCCAAGCGGTTGGCGGAACCAGTCCAGGTCCGCTGTGACGGCCTGGATCTGCTCTAGCCCGCCCGGCGCCTGGCCAGAACCTCTTCGGCAGCCGCTACCAGCTGCGCTGCCGAGCTGTCCCAGTCATACTCTGCGGCGCGGAGCACTCCCTCGGCCGATGCACGACGCCGCCGTTCCGGATCCTCCAGTTCGCGGACCGCGGCGGCGAAGGCTTCAGGATCGTCCGGATCCACATGCAGCGCCACATTTTCGGCGACCTCCCGGAAAATGGGAATGTCGCTGGCGATCACGGGTGTTCCGGCGGCCATGGCCTCGATGAGCGGCAACCCGTAGCCTTCGTCCCTGGACAGCGTGACCAGCGCGGAGGCTTCGTGCAGGAGGTGCAGGTAGTCGCCGTCGGAAATCCCGTTGTGGAAGACCAGCTGTGCGGCATCCGCCGCGCGGTCCGCCAGCTCTTCGCGCCTCGGCGCTTGGATGGGGCTGAGCAGATGCAGCCGGTAGCCGGGCAGCAGCGCCATCGCATCGACCAGCGTCTCCACATTCTTGTAGGGCATGTAGGACCCCATGTAGAGCAAGTCCTTGCCCACGGCCGCCGACGGATCCCGCGGTGGTCCCAGCGGTTGGGCGGCGTTGGAAACGATCCGGACCTCGCGCCGGGTGAGCCTGGTTTGCTGCAGCAGCGACCGGGTGGTCCGGCTGATGGTCGCAACGGTGTCGGCCCGGTTGAGCAGCAGGCGCTGCGGCCAGTACGCCTTGTGGTAGACCCGCCACAGCAGCCTGACCGGCAGCGGCAAAAATCCCGGCGGCTTGGGGTGGCGGTAATAGATCAGATCGTGGATGGTCAGTATCAGGCCGTAGCGCCTGCCGAAGCTGCCCATGGTCTGCATGGGACAAAAAACGACGTCGGCGCCCAGTTTGTTGATCCGGCGCGCCACGAGGAGCTCGGCAGGGGAGAGGGGACTGTTGATCTTGACCCACGGGACGTTGTCGGGCAGGAACTGCAACTGCCGTTCGTCGTTGATGAGCATCAGCACTTCGGTCAGTTTTGAGGCAGCCGAGATCAGATTGGAGCCGTAGCGGCTGATGCCATCCAGCTGGTCGGTGCGCGTATAACGGGCGTCGACGACAAGCTTCACCGCTCCAGCCCCTCGAGGAACTCGGTGATCATGGCGGCCGCAATATCCGGCGCCTCGTAGTGGATGAGGTGGCCCACGCCGTCGATCATTTCCAAATGGCTGTCCGGCAGCTGTGCCGCCAGCTGCTGCTGGCTGTCCACCGAGCCCAGATCGTCCTTCCGGCCGGCGATCAGGAGCACCGGCAGTTCCAGCCGCGGCGCTACCTCAAGAACGTCGTGGGAAATGGAGGCCCGGAACGCTTCGAGGACAACGTCCCGGTTGGCGAAGGCGCTGAAGTACGTGTCGTGCTGTCCGTGAATGTACCGGCGCAGCTGCCGGTCCTTGGTCTTGGCCATCATGATGCTCATGACCCGGACAATCAGCGGGTGCTGAAGCAGACGCATTCCTGGCTTTTCGGGCAGCTTTGCCGCGAGGTAATAGTAGAATTCCGCGAGCCGTGAGGCCACCGCCTTCGGCCCCTTGAGAGCGGGTTCGCTGATCGGATTAATCAGCACGGCTGCCCGGAACGAACCCGGGTGTGCCGCCAGCTGATGGCTGACGATAATCGAGCCGAACGAATGGCCGATGATGACGGTGTCCGGCCCCAGTGCCAGAGCGGCTGCGAAGTCCGCCACGAACTCCGCGTAGCTTTCCACGCTGTGCCGGCGCCCCGAGAACGGTGCGGAGGCGCCGAAGCCGGGCAGATCGGGGGAGACAATCCGGTGCCCGGGGAGCGACTGGGCGACCAGTTCCAGGCCATGGTGGTCGCCACGGAAGCCATGAACGACCAGAATGTCCGATTTACCTTTCGGGGTCTGGGCCGGGTACTCCCAGTAGGCTACTTCCCCCGAGTCCAGATTGAGGGCACGGCGGACGGCACGGTCTTTGGTGGCGGGCACGCGCTAGTTCACCTCGTCCGGGTGGGAACCGATCCGGCCGTTCCGCTCGAGCCCGCCGAGCCGCTGCATGGCTGCGGGATCGAGGGCGAAGTCCCACACCTTGAAGTTCTCCTGAATTCGCTGCAGTGAGCTCGCCTTCGGGATGGCCACGTTGCCGAGCTGCAAATGCCAGCGCAGCACTATCTGGGCCGGAGTCCTGCCCAGCTCCTGAGCCAATTCCGCGACCACGGGGTCGGACAGCACTTTTCCCCGCCCCAGGGGGCTCCAGGCGACCGTCCGGATTCCGTGGGCGGCGTGCAGCTCCCGCAACTGCTCTTGCTGGAGCCACGGATGGAGCTCGATCTGGTTGACCGCAGGTACCACGTCGCAGTTTTTCAACAATTCCTCAAGATGGGCCGGCTGGAAGTTGGAAACGCCGATGGCCCGGACGCGTCCCTCATGGTAGAGGCGTTCCAGGGCGCGGTAGGTGTCCACGTACAGTGCCCGTTCCGGCTGCGGCCAATGGATCAGGTACAGGTCGAGGTAGTCGAGCCCTAGCATGGCCAGCGATGCGTCAAAGGCGCGCAGCGCCGCGTCGTAGCCGTGGCTGTCATTCCATACCTTGCTGGTGACGAAAATGTCGTCGCGACTGAATTCCGGTTCCTCGGCGGTGAACCGGCGGATCGCCTCACCCACGCCGGCCTCGTTGGCGTACAGAGCGGCAGTGTCGAAATGCCGGTAGCCGGATTCCAATGCCTGGTAGCACAGTCCGGCGGCGTCCTGCGGCGGAACTTTGTACAGTCCGAAGCCCAGCTGGTCCATCAGGACGCCGTTGTTCAGCGCCGTCTTATCTGCCGTTCCCATATACAAGACTCTACCGAGCAATGCCGGCATCGGCGGCCAACCACGGCCGTAAAAGAGACGCATCTGCGCAAGGCAGGAATTGACCTCCACCCGCAGCGGGGCTAGGTTCGAGCCCAATCGGTGCTGCCCTCCCGGCGCCGGCGTCCTGTCCTAGGGAAGAGGTCTGCTTTGTCCGACTACATTCTGGCGATCGACCAGGGGACCACGTCCTCGCGGGCCATAATTTTTGACCATGCAGGGCAGATCGTTTCGACCGGCCAGAAGGAACACCGGCAGATTTTTCCGCAGCCAGGCTGGGTGGAACATGATGCGGTGGAAATCTGGGACAACACCCGCGAGGTCATTGGCAACGCGCTGGCCCGTGCCAATCTGACCCGCCACAATACTGCCGCCGTAGGCATCACCAACCAGCGCGAAACCACTGTGGTGTGGGACCGGAACACCGGCCAAC
The DNA here is from genome assembly GCF_017603825.1 of Arthrobacter crystallopoietes. NCBI lineage: Bacteria > Bacillati > Actinomycetota > Actinomycetes > Micrococcales > Micrococcaceae > Crystallibacter > Crystallibacter crystallopoietes. The sequence continues at coordinate 3,334,841 of NZ_CP072014.1, read as the reverse complement.
CGGTTTACAACGCCATCGTGTGGCAGGATATGCGCACCCAGCCTATCTGCGACGCCCTGGCCGCTGACGGCGGCAGCGACCGGTTCAAGGCAACTACCGGACTGCCGCTTTCGCCGTACTTCGCCGGAACGAAGCTGAAATGGATTCTGGACAATGTGGAGGGCGCCCGGGCCAAGGCCGACGCCGGCGAGCTCCTTTTCGGCACCACGGACAGTTGGGTGCTGTGGAACCTGACGGGTGGAACGGACGGCGGAGTCCACGTCACGGACGTCACGAACGCTTCCCGGACGCTGTTCATGGACTTGAAGACGCTTGCCTGGGACCGGTCGATCCTCGAGGCTTTCGACGTGCCCGCTTCCCTGCTCCCGGAAATCAAGTCTTCTGCCGAGGTGTACGGCACGGTCCATGGATCCCAGCTGCTGCGGCACGTTCCCGTTGCCGGGATTCTTGGCGACCAGCAGGCAGCGACTTTCGGACAGGCGGCTTTCGACGCCGGGGAAGCCAAGAACACATACGGAACCGGCTGTTTTGTCATCGTCAATACCGGCAGCGAAATCGTTGAATCCGCGAACGGCCTGCTGACCACCGTCGCCTACAAGATCGGCGACGACGCGCCGCGCTATGCCATTGAAGGTTCGATAGCTGTTGCCGGGTCGCTGGTTCAGTGGCTGCGGGACAACCTGGGCATCATTGGTTCGGCCGGGGAAGTCGAGGAGCTGGCTTCCTCGGTACCCGACAGTGGCGGCGCATACTTCGTGCCCGCATTTTCCGGCCTCTTTGCTCCCTACTGGCGTTCCGATGCCCGCGGAGCCTTGGTGGGGCTGACGCGGTTCGTCACGAAGGCACACATCGCCAGGGCCGCCCTGGAGGCCACTGCATTCCAGACCCGCGAAGTGCTGGAAGCGGTCAACGCGGATTCGGCCGTTCCGCTTGCGGAATTGAAGGTCGACGGCGGGATGGTTGCCAACGATGCGTTGATGCAATTCCAAGCAGACATTCTTGGCGTCCCCGTCATCCGGCCCAGGGTCGCCGAAACTACGGCACTGGGCGCGGCCTATGCAGCGGGGCTGGCCGTGGGATTCTGGCAGGACCTAGCGGAACTGCGGTCGAACTGGATTCAGGACCGTCGCTGGGAACCTCAGCTGGACTCCTCCGAGCGTGACCGGCAGCTGCGGCTGTGGAAGAAGGCGGTGACCCGGACGTTCGACTGGGTGGACGAGGACGTGCGCTGAACCTGATCCGGCCGGGAGTGCCGAGGGAAGCCTTCGGCTGATCTGCGGTAAAGTAATTCCATGTCCGCACTTCTGCTTAGCTAGCCGCACCTACGGAACACTTCCGTAACGTGCGGCCGCCCCTCCCGTGTCGAGGGGCTTTTGTGTGTCTAAGCGGCAACCACCGGGAGTGCGCCGTAGCAACCAAGAGGACGAGGACAAGTCAACGTGAGTACGCAGTCTGGTACCGAACCGAACGAGTACAGTTTTTCCGCCATGGAGGCCAAATGGCCTGCCGTCTGGGAAGAGCTCGGTGTCTTCAAGGCCGTTGACGACGGCTCGAAGGAACGCCGTTACGTGCTGGACATGTTCCCCTATCCCTCGGGTGACCTGCACATGGGCCATGCCGAGGCGTTTGCCATGGGCGACGTCGTCGCACGTTACCTGCGGCTGAAGGGCTACGACGTCCTGCACCCCATCGGCTGGGACTCCTTTGGACTGCCGGCGGAGAATGCGGCCATCAAGCGCAACGCGCACCCGTCCGAATGGACGTACGCCAACATCGAGACGCAGGCGGCGTCATTCAAGCGCTACGCCATCAGTGCCGACTGGTCCCGGCGGCTGCATACTTCCGACGCGGACTACTACCGCTGGACGCAGTGGCTGTTCCTGCGGTTCTACGAGCGGGGGCTGGCCTACCGCAAGAACTCGCCGGTCAACTGGTGCCCGAAGGACCTGACCGTGCTGGCCAACGAACAGGTTGTCAACGGTGCCTGTGAACGATGCGGCACGCCGGTGACCAAGAAGAGCCTGAACCAGTGGTACTTCAAGATCACGGAGTACGCCGACCGGTTGCTGGATGACATGGATGAGCTGAAGGGCCGCTGGCCTGAGCGTGTGCTGGCCATGCAGCGCAACTGGATCGGCCGGTCCGAGGGTGCCCACGTCAACTTCAACATCGAGCCCTCAGACGGCCGGGAAGCCAAGGACGTCACCGTCTTCACGACCCGCCCGGACACCCTGCACGGCGCGACGTTCTTCGTTGTTGCGGCGGATGCCCACCTGGCCCTGGACCTGGTCACGCCCGAACAGCACGATGCGCTGATGGACTACCGCGAAAAGGTCAAGGCCCTTTCCGATATTGAACGCCAGTCCACCGACCGGGAGAAGACCGGCGTCTTCCTCGGCCGTTATGCCATCAACCCGTTGAACGGCGAGAAACTGCCGGTCTGGGCCGCGGACTACGTGCTGGCGGACTACGGCACCGGCGCGATCATGGCTGTTCCCGCGCACGACCAGCGCGACCTGGACTTCGCCAAGACGTTCGACCTGCCCGTGCGGGCGGTGCTGGACACCGGTGAGGAAGATCCCGCGGTCAGCGGGACCGCCACCACCGGCGAAGGCAGCCTGATCAACTCGGGCGACCTCGATGGCCTGTCCAAGGCAGAGGGCATTGCCAAGGCCATCGACATGGTGGAGGCGGCCGGCACCGGCGAGAAGACGGTCAACTACCGGCTCCGCGATTGGCTGCTCAGCCGCCAGCGCTTCTGGGGTGCTCCCATCCCCATCATCCACTGCGCCGAATGTGGCGAGGTGCCGGTTCCCGATGACCAGCTTCCGGTGCGGCTGCCCGAAGACCTGCGCGGCGAAGCGCTCTCGCCCAAGGGAACATCGCCTCTGGCCGCCGCCGCGGACTGGGTCAACGTGGACTGCCCGAACTGCGGACGCGCCGCCACCCGGGATACGGACACCATGGACACCTTCGTGGATTCCTCCTGGTACTACCTTCGGTTTGCTTCGCCGGACTACACGGAAGGGCCGTTCGACGTCGAAGCGGTCAACAAATGGCTGCCGGTCGGACAGTACGTGGGCGGCGTCGAGCACGCCATCCTGCACCTGCTGTACAGCCGGTTCTTCACCAAGGTGCTCAAGGATCTCGGGCTGGTGGACTTCGACGAGCCGTTCAGTGCGCTGCTGAACCAGGGCCAGGTCCTCAACGGGGGCAAGGCCATGAGCAAGTCTCTGGGCAACGGGGTGGACCTCGGCGAGCAGCTGGACAAGTTCGGTGTCGACGCCGTCCGACTGACTATGATTTTCGCTTCACCGCCGGAGGACGACGTCGACTGGGCCGACGTTTCCCCGTCGGGTTCGGCTAAATTCCTGGCCCGTGCTTGGCGGCTGGGCCAGGACGTGACTTCCGCCGTTGGCACCGACCCGGCCGACGGCGACCGCGCGCTACGCTCGGTGACCCACCGGACCATCGCCGACGCCGCCGAACTGCTGGACAACCATAAGTTCAACGTGGTCATCGCCCGCCTCATGGAGCTGGTCAATGCCACGCGCAAGACGATCGACAGCGGTGTCGGCGGCGCCGATCCCGCCGTCCGGGAAGCTGCCGAAGCCGTCGCCATTGTGTTGAGCCTCTTCGCTCCGTACACCGCAGAGGACCTCTGGGCAGCGCTTGGGCATGAGCCCTCGGTTGCGGAAGCCAGCTGGCCGGCGGTCGACGAGCAGCTGCTGGTCCAGGCCACGGTCACCGCCGTCGTCCAGGTCCAGGGCAAGGTCCGGGACCGGCTTGAAGTAGCCCCGGACATCAGCGAAGAGGAGCTCAAGGCCAAGGCCTTGGCATCGGAACAGGTGGTCAAAACGCTTGACGGACGCAGCATCCGCACGGTCATCGTCCGGGCACCCAAACTGGTCAATATCGTCCCGGCCTAAGGACGGCTGACAATGTCATGGCTCGAGGATCTGGTGCAGCGGTCACGGCAACTGCTGCACCCGGCTGGCCGCAAGCCGGACGAAGCGTCCGGAGGCCCCCGGGTCGCCGTGGTAACCGATTCGGCGGCTTCGCTGCCGGCTGAGTGGGCGGCCGAACCAGAAACCGCGGACTGGCTGCGGATCGTGCCAATGCCGGTGATGATTTCCGGCCAAATTTACGGCGAGGGCGTGGACGACGTCCCCGCCGTGCTGACCATCGGCCTGGCCGAAGGCAAGGAAGTCAAGACCTCCAGACCGTCGCCGGGCCTCTTCACACGGACCTATGAGGAACTGCAGCGGCAGGGCTACGACGCGATCGTCTCCATCCACCTCTCTGGATCCCTGTCCGGCACCGTGGAAGCCGCGGCGCTTGCTGCGGCAGAAGTCGATATCCGGGTGGAGATCGTCGATACCCGGTCGGTGGCGATGGCGGAGGGCTTTGCCGTCGTCGCCGCGGTGCTGGCGGCCCAGGATGGCGCGGAGGTATCCGCGGTGGCGGAACGGGCCCGGGAAGCGGCGGCAGCGGCCGATGTCCTCTTCTATGTTCCGAGCCTGGACCAGCTGCGCCGGGGCGGGCGGATCAATCCGGCGGCCGGGTTCTTCGGGTCGCTGCTGGCTATCAAACCTATTCTCACGATCCGTGACGGTGCCATCGCAGAGGTGGAAAAAATAAGGACCGCTTCTAAGGCGCTGGTCCGTATGCAGCAGCTGGTGGTCCGGCGGATCGAAGAACTCGAGTATTCACCGCAGCTCGCTGTCCATTATTTCGGCAATGAAGCAGAGGCCAGGTCGCTGGCCGAAGAGCTCAGTCCTCATGTAGGTGATGAGATCCTGGTTACCGCAGTACCGTCGGTGCTGGCCGCGCATGCCGGACTGGGAGTCCTCGCCGTCGTCATAGGACCCGCCATGCCCGACCCGGTGTCCTGATCTCCACAATGTGGGCGGGCATGCTCCTGTCCACAAGGCACAGGAGCATCCTGCCCGGCCGTTGATTTCCTCCATAGCGTAGTGCCATGGGCCGCCATCGCTGGGGAACAGCCGCCACAGAAGCCAGCCACGGCCTGAAAATATCTGCCCGCCGCCCGCGTCTGCGGGTGGCACTGGGGGCAGCGCTGATCGCCGCAGGACTGGCCGTCGGCTACGCTCTGGTGCTGCTCCTGACGGCCGACACCCACAGGGAAGAGAGCGACGTCCTGCTCTCCCTGCCCGTCACGAGCTCCGCGGCAGTGGCCGGACCCTCCGGTGAAGGACAGGGCCCGGAGCAGGCCGCCGAGCCGGTACCCTCGGCCCAGGCGGACGAGGAGGGTGTTTCCCCAGGGCCGGAGGCCGGTCCCGGTGATGCGGCGCAGATCGTCGTCCATGTGGCCGGCGCCGTCGGCCGTCCGGGCATTGTCCGTCTACCGGCATCGGCGCGGGTTTTTGAAGCACTGGAAGCCGCGGGAGGTGCCAGCGAAACCGCGGACCTGGCATCACTGAACCTGGCGGCGCCGCTCACGGACGGCCAACAGGTCTTCGTTTCCTCACCAGAGCACCAGTCCGTCCCCGGCAGCAGCGGGAGTGCAGCGGGTCCCGAGGGCGGTGCCGGCGGAGCAGAAGACGAGCCCGCAGCCAAGATCAATCTCAACAGCGCGACGCTGGAAGAACTTAAGACGCTGCCCCGGGTCGGACCCGTTCTGGCCCAGCGCATCATCGACTTCCGCGAGCAGCATGGAAGTTTTGGCCGGCCCGAAGACCTGGATGCAGTGCCGGGCATCGGCGAAGTCATGCTCGCAAGCCTCGTGGATTTGGTCACCGTATGAGCCCGGCACCGCCCTGGCAGCACTATGCGCGGGCAGCCCGGGAAGTGGCCGGCGCAATGGTCATGGACGCCACCAGCGACGCAGGCCCCGCCGGAAAACGAAGCTTGAAAGCGTGGTTCTTCCGGGAAAAGGGCCCAAGTGGTGCCGCCGCAGCTAAAGCGTTGCGGCCAGGAGTTGGAGAAAGCGGCTCCCGCGCCGTCAGACTTGATCTAAGACTAGCCGCCGCGGCGACAACCTGTTGGCTGTTGTCGCTCATTTTGCTGCGGTTACCGGCTGCGATGGCCTTGACTTACGCAGGCACGTGCACGGGCGCCGTGACAGTTCTCCTGCTGGCCGGGCTGCTCCGCCGGCGGCGGAAGGCAATTCCCGCGGTGAATGGCACAGTGTTCCTGCTGGTGTGCACTGCCGGCCTGCTGGCACTGGTCATCGGCATCAAACACACGGAGCGGCTCAGCGGGCCGATCGGGCCCGCCATCGACTCCGGAGCGTACGTCACCGCCGAACTAACGGCGCTCTCGGATGCCTCGCGGTCAAAAAATCCGTCGATGTTTGGCTCCGGACCACGGTATCTCGTCACCGCCGAAATCACGGAGGCATCGCACTCGGGACGGAAATTCGAGGCTGCAACCCCGGTGCTCGTCATCGGTAGCCAGACATGGCGGACAGTCCGCTACGGGGATCGATTGCACGCCGCCGGAACCCTGGCACCGATGGAACCGGGATCGTCGGAAGCTGCCATGCTGAGTGCCTCAACGGCGCCCGATGTGACCTCGACTCCGGCGGCTGCTGAAGCGGTCACCACGCTCCGGAGCCTATTCGTCGAACACACCGGGGGACTGCCGCCGGACGCGCGCGGATTGCTGCCAGGAATGGTGTTTGGCGACAGGGAACAGCAGACCGACGACTTGGAGGAGGCCATGCGCCGTACCGGGCTGACGCACCTCATGGCGGTCAGCGGCGCAAACTGCAGTTACTTGCTTGGATTTGTCTACCTGTTGGCAGCCGCCTGCCGAACGCCTCGGTGGCTGAGCTCGGTACTGGGCATTGTCGCGCTGGCCGGATTTGTGCTGCTGGTGCGGCCGGAGCCGAGCGTCCTGCGTGCCGCCGTCATGGGAGCGATAGGCGTTGCTGCGCTGGTATCCGGCCGACGTCGTGCCTCGCTGTCCTTCCTCGCTCTGGCCGTCATCGTCCTCTTGCTGGCGGATCCATGGCTGGCAGGCGAATACAGTTTCATTCTCTCGGTCCTGGCTACCTTGGGGTTGGTGCTGCTCGGCAGCACGTGCTCGCGATGGCTGCAACACTTTATGCCGAAGCTGCTCGCCGATGCCATGGCGATACCGCTGGCTGCCCAGCTTTTCTGCACGCCCGTCCTCGTCCAGCTCCAACCGGAATTGGCCATGTTCTCGATACCGGCCAACGTCCTGGCGGCGCCGGTGGTTCCCTTCGTCACCATCGGCGGCATGGTTTCCCTGGCGCTGCTCCCATGGGTGCCCCTACCCGGTAGTTGGCTCGTCCACGCGACCGGCTTTCTCACCCTCTGGGTCGCGCAGATCGCCCGGACCTTCTCCGGACTTCCACTGGCCACTCTTCCGTGGCTTGGCGGACCGGCCGGCGCGGTCCTGGCGGCCGCTGCCGCCGTTGTGCTTCTGGCCCTTTTGTGGCTGGCTGCGCAGGGTCGGCTCGGTATTTCCTCCCTGTGCTTCAGGGTCGAGCAGGCGGCCGGCCGTGGCAGCGGCTCCGGCCGGCGGTACACTCCAGCGTCCGCGAATCAGGCGCCCCGTGTGGGTGCGGAGCAGGTGAAACGCCTCGAGCGGGGAACCACGTGGCTTGCCGTAGGGCGATGGCCCGGGAAGCGGCGGGTGGGGACCGTGTTTTGTGCGGCCGCTGTCGCCGGTGCGCTGGTGGGTTGGCTGGTCTCGAGCACGGGTGCCGTTCCGCTGCCGGATCGCTGGGATGCTGTGGTCTGCGATGTCGGCCAAGGAGACGGGCTGGTCATCCGCACAGGTTCGGGACAGGCCATGGTTATTGATGCGGGGCCTGAACCAGACGCTATGGATTCGTGTCTGGATTCGCTCGGAGTGGAAAGCGTCGGGCTTTTGGTGCTCACGCATATGCACCTGGACCATTACGGTGGCCTGGACGGCGTGCTGGACGGACGTAGGGTGGCACGGGTGCTCGTTGGCAGTTCGAAGAAGGAGCTGCCCGACCTGGTCGAGGGCACACTGGCCGAACACGGGCTGGATCCTGAGCTAGGCAAGGCGGGCCAGTCCGGCCGGACCGGCAGCGCTTCGTGGCAAATACTCTGGCCGACGGCGGCACGGGGCGGCGCTTCAGAGAATGACTCGAGTATCGTCATGCTGGTCGCCTTGCCGGACGCAGACGGCGGGGTTCTGCGGATACTGCTGACCGGCGATCTGGAAGAGGATGCCGCGGCAGATCTGCTCCGGGGCTTGGCGCTAGAACCGGGCAGCGTGGACGTCCTCAAGATCAGCCATCATGGCGCCCGCAACGGTGGGACCGCGATCCTGGACCGGGTGCAGCCGAGAACGGCGGTCATTTCCGTGGGCCGTGGCAACGATTATGGCCATCCTGCACCCGAGATCCTCTCGGCCCTGGAGCGGCTCCGGGTACCAGTTTTCCGGACGGATCAAATCGGTACCATCGTGATCGATCTCGCAGGCGGCAGCCTAGCCGTGCGCCCGGCGGAATGATGGGAATCCGGCTTGGGAAAATCGGCTGCCCGTGACAATGTTGACTCTGATACTAGGAGGACCTGAGCTGTGAATCCACCCCCGGCCCGTCCGGCCGCAGGCAGCAAGACTGCCGGTCGAATCGTTTCCTGGCGCGACGTTGAACCGGCTCCGGTCGTGCTCATCAGCGGGCCGGAAGAATATTTGGCACACCGGGCCAGAGACCGTATTCGTTCGCTGACCCGGGGAGTCCATCCGGACGTGGAGCTCACCACGCTGGAAGCCGCATCCTATGCGTCCGGCCAACTGACCATGATTGCCAGTCCCAGCCTCTTCGGCGAGTCAAAGCTCGTTGAAGTGGACGGAGTTGCGCAGATGAACGACGAGTTCCTGGCCGACGCCGTGGCATATCTGCAGGCGCCGGCGGAGGACGTTACTTTGGTGCTGCACCATTCGGGCGGCGTCCGGGGCAAGAAATTGCTTGACGCTATCAAGGCCAGCGGGGCACCGGTGGTCGACTGCCAGGCGATGAAGAAGGACTCGGACAAACTGGACTTTGTCCGGCGGGAGTTCAAAGCTGCCCGTCGCGGACTTGATCCGGCGGCCGGTCAAGCTCTGGTCTCTGCCGTCGGGGCGTCCCTCCCGGATCTTGCGGCGGCGTGCGCCCAGCTGATCTCGGACGTTCAGGGAACGGTCACGGAAGAGACGGTCGAGAAGTACTACGGCGGTCGGGTGGAAGCTACTGGGTTCAAGGTGGCTGACGCTGCCGTCTCCGGCAGGGGAGCAGTTGCCCTGGCCACGCTCCGCCATGCATTGGCCACGGGCGTTGACCCGGTGCCGATAGTCGCTGTCCTGGCCATGAAACTCAGGCAGATCGCCAAGGTCAAGGGAGCATCAGTCAGCGCTAAGGACGCCGGCCTGGCCCCGTGGCAATTCGACCAAGCACGTAAGGACGCCAGGAACTGGGACTCGGCTGCGTTGGCTGCCTGCATTCAGATGCTTGCCGAAACCGATGCCCAGGTGAAGGGCGCAGCCCGGGATCCCGAATATGCCGTCGAGCGTGCCGTTACCGTCATCGCAGCGAGCGCTGGCCACTGAGTGCATAGCGTTAACGCTGAAGGCCCCCGCCGAATCGGCGGGGGCCTTCGTGTCATCGGCAGTTAATGCCGGTGAGCTTTGAAGCTGCTTCCTAGAGGGCGTTGACCTTCTTGGAGATAGCGGACTTGCGGTTAGCAGCGTTGTTCTTGTGAATAACGCCCTTGCTGACAGCCTTGTCCAGCTTGCGGCTGGCCGTAGCCAGAGCAGCGGTTGCACCGTCCTTGTCGGAGGACTCAACGGCGCTGCCGACTGCGCGGATGGCAGTCTTCAGCTCGGACCGGACAGCAATATTGCGCTGGCGGGCCTTCTCGTTGGTAAGGATGCGCTTCTTCTGGGACTTGATATTAGCCACGTATAAACTCTCTTTGTTGCGGACTGGTCGGTGAGGGCAGTCAGACCGGCCATTGACTGAGCGGCGTGGGGATACCGTAATGGCAGCCGGCCTGAGGTGCCCGTCGACCTGCGCGGACACACAGCTATAAATGTTAGCAGAAAAGCGCCAAGGGCTGCGTCCGCCACGGAGACGGCGCGCCGAGCTCTAATTCCAGCCGCGCGTCTGTCTTAGCGCCGTCGCCACCCGGGAAAACTCGCGTTCGCCCAGGACAGCTCCCTCGCGCCGGATATCCCGCGGATCCAACTGCAGCACGCGGTCGAGTTTTACCTCGCTGGGCCGTCCGCGCACGTCCCAGGATCCATGCCCTATATCTACGTAATCCTCATGGCTGCTTGTTCCGTTGTTCCGGTCCCTGCTGGTCATCATCAATGCCAGCAGCCAGTGGCCGTTACGACCTATCAGCAGCACCGGCCGGTCTTTGCCCTGGCTGTGGTCCTCTTCGTAAGGAACCCAGGTCCAGACAATTTCACCAGGATCCGGTTCGCCGTCTGGACTGGGGGAGTAGGTCACGGAAGCCCTGCCGCGGAAGTCGCCGGGGTAAGGGACGCTCAGTTCCCCCTGGCCATGTTCCTTTGCACGGCCCGGCCGGCTGTGCGGCGCCCGCCCTGGCCTTGCAGCCGGTGGCCTGGATGTTGACGTGCGGTTGACCGCCCGGAGGACTTTTGCGGCACTGCGGAGCAGCCGGCTAATAGTGTTCACGTTGAAAGCCATGCACCAAAACTACCCGGCGAATCCGTACCTGCCGGGAAGAAACAGGGACCATCTCATGGGAGACTGTTAACTTGGTATCTATCGAAGAGCCATCACCGAAGCCCCGTTAGAGAGTTAGGAAACCGCTGTGTCACCCATGGCCCGCACCGCACCGGTGCCTGCCGCCACAGATCCGGCGATCATCAGGAACTTCTGCATCATCGCCCACATCGACCACGGGAAGTCCACCCTGGCGGACCGGATGCTGCAGTTAACCGGCGTAGTCGAGCAGCGGGACATGAAGGCCCAGTACCTGGACCGGATGGACATCGAACGCGAACGCGGCATCACCATCAAGTCCCAGGCGGTCCGTCTGCCATGGGAAGTCGACGGCCAGACCTACGCGCTGAACATGATCGATACACCGGGGCACGTGGACTTCACCTATGAGGTGTCCCGGTCCCTGGCCGCCTGCGAGGGTGCTGTTCTGCTTGTCGACGCCGCGCAGGGCATCGAAGCCCAGACGCTGGCGAACCTGTACTTGGCGATGGAGAACGACCTGACCATCATCCCGGTGCTGAATAAAATCGACCTGCCGGCGGCGCAGCCCGAGAAGTATGCCGCGGAGCTGGCCAACCTGATCGGCGGCGATCCCGAGGATGTGCTGAAGGTCTCCGGTAAAACCGGCATGGGCGTTGAAGCCCTGCTGGACAAAATTGTCCGTGACCTTCCCGCCCCCGTTGGCAATGCCGATGCCCCCGCTCGTGCCATGATCTTCGATTCGGTCTATGACACCTACCGCGGCGTAGTGACCTACGTCCGTGTGGTCGACGGGGAACTCAAGCCCCGCGAACGCATCCAAATGATGTCTACCAAGGCCAGCCACGAACTGCTGGAGATCGGTGTCAGCTCTCCGGAACCGGTACCGTCCAAGGGCCTGGGTGTCGGCGAAGTCGGCTACCTGATCACCGGCGTGAAGGACGTTCGTCAGTCCAAGGTCGGGGACACGGTAACCACCCTGAACAACCCTGCCCCGGAGTCCCTCGGCGGGTATGCAGATCCCAAGCCGATGGTCTTCTCCGGTCTCTACCCGATCGACGGAGCAGATTATCCCGTGCTCCGCGACGCACTGGACAAGCTCAAGCTCAACGATGCCGCCCTGATTTACGAACCGGAAACCTCGGCAGCTCTCGGCTTCGGCTTCCGCGTTGGCTTCCTCGGCCTGCTCCATCTGGAAATCACGCGTGAACGCCTGGAGCGCGACTTCAATCTGGACCTGATCTCTACCGCGCCCAACGTGGTTTATGAGGTGACCCTCGAAGACAAGAAGGTCATTACGGTCACCAACCCGAGCGAATATCCGGATGGAAAAGTCTCCGAGGTCCGGGAGCCGATGGTTTCGGCCACCATTCTGGCCCCCAACGAGTTTGTGGGCGCCATCATGGAGCTCTGCCAGGGCCGCCGCGGCGATATGAAGGGCATGGACTACCTGTCGGAAGACCGGGTTGAGCTCCGCTACCGGCTGCCGTTGGCCGAAATCGTCTTCGACTTCTTTGACCTGCTTAAGTCCAAGACCCGCGGCTACGCCTCGCTCGATTGGAAGGCCGACGGCGAACAGGTCGCGGATCTGGTCAAGGTGGACATCCTGCTGCAGGGCGAACAGGTGGACGCGTTCAGCGCTATCACCCACAAGGACAAGGCCTACAGCTACGGCGTGATGATGACGGGAAAGCTGCGCGAGCTCATCCCCCGCCAGCAGTTCGAGGTGCCCATCCAGGCAGCCATCGGGTCGCGCATCATCGCCCGCGAGAATATCCGTGCCATCCGCAAGGACGTGCTGGCCAAGTGCTACGGCGGCGACATCAGCCGTAAGCGCAAGCTGCTGGAGAAGCAGAAGGAAGGCAAGAAGCGCATGAAGATGGTCGGCCGGGTGGAAGTTCCACAGGAGGCCTTCATCGCGGCGCTGTCGTCGGACGAATCGAAAGACAAGAGCAAGAAGTAAAACCGAAGTGATCAAGACAACGACGACGGCGGCGGTTACCTGTGCCTAGCGTCCTGCCGCTGGGAGACCCGGCACCGGCCGATGGCTTGCTGCCGCCACAGGCCGCTGCCGGCGCACAGGACAGGGACTTCTGTCTCTACGTCCACATTCCGTTCTGCTCGGTGCGTTGCGGCTACTGCGACTTCAATACCTACACTGCCAAGGAGCTCGGCTCGGGTGCGTCGCAGGACGAATACGCCGGTACTCTCAACGCCGAACTCGACCTGGCGGCCAAGGTGCTGCCCGCATCCGGGCTGCCCCGGCGCCCGCTGTCGACGGTCTTTTTCGGCGGTGGTACTCCCACTTTGCTCCCGGCGTCGGATCTGGCGGCCATTCTGAACCGGGCCACGGAATTATGGGGGCTGGCGCCGGGGGCGGAAGTCACCACGGAGGCCAACCCGGACTCTGTTACGCCCGAATCGCTGCAGACGTTGGCGGCGGCCGGGTTCACCCGTGTTTCCTTCGGGATGCAGTCCGCCGTACCCCATGTGCTCAAGGTGCTTGACCGCACACACGATCCGGAACGCGTTCCCCAGGCGGTCCGCTGGGCGCGGGAGGCCGGGCTGCACGTCAGCCTGGACCTGATCTACGGCACTCCGGGGGAGTCGGTTGCGGACTGGGAAGCCAGCCTGGACGCCGCCATCGCCTGCGAACCGGATCATATTTCGGCCTATGCCCTGATTGTGGAGGAGGGCACCAAGCTCGCCGCCCAGATCGGCCGCGGCGAAGTACCCGGAATTGACGACGACGATCATGCCACCAAATATGAACTGGCCGAGGGACGGCTGGCTGCTGCGGGCTTCGGGTGGTACGAGGTCAGCAACTGGGCCCGCACCGAAGCCGACCGTTGCCGGCACAATCTCTCATATTGGCGTGGTGATGACTGGTGGGGTGCCGGCCCCGGAGCCCATTCCCATATGGGTGGTGTCCGCTGGTGGAACGTGAAGCATCCGGCCGCCTACGGCCAACGTCTGTCGACTGGCGTCTCGCCCGCGGCGGGACGGGAAACCCTTGACGCTGCGACCCGCCAGCTGGAACATGTGATGCTCCAGACCCGTATCATCGACGGTCTGCGGACACAGGACCTGGGCCCGAATGGACGGAAAGCGGTAGCCGGTCTGATCGCAGAGGGGCTGGTGGACGGACCCGCGGCTTTCGCCGGCACTGTCCGGCTCACCTTGCAGGGCAGGCTGCTTGCCGACGCCGTGGTCCGCCGCCTCCTGGAAGACTGACAGGCGCGCATTGGACTAAGTCTCTCCGGGCGCGCCTGCGCCTGCCAGCCTAGTGGAGCAGGCGCAGATTGAACGAGTAGCGGTACGGGCGGCCGCGGTTGACTGCAATGCCTGCCATCACGGAGAACACCGTGAGGAAAACCCAGATTGCGGCTGCAATGACGGCAAAGAAGCCGCTGATCACAGGCACCAGAATCAGGATGTTGGCAATGACAGCGACGATCGTCGGCGGCAGCGTGAAGTTCAGGGCTTCCTTCGACTCCTGCGCTGTGAAGGGTCCGCGGTCCTTGAAGATCAGGTAGATGACCAGCGAAGGAAAGCAGCCCAGGATGCCGCCGAAATGAGCCAGCGTGGCCCACTGACGGTCTTCGGACGGTGTCAGCGGCAGGGCTGAGGAGGAGGCGCTTTCGTACTGCGTCCGGGGAGCCGGTTGACGATCCGGTTGCTTCTTGCGCGCGGGGTTGTCTGACACAGGACCTACCTCAGGAGAATTCGTTGTCGTTCTAATGGCTATTTACCTACGAAACTAAGATTAGCCGCTATGGCCGGTAAACACCGGACCGGGGACCAATCTTCCGGTCGCAGGCTGGGTTGCCCAGATGCACATGCCTCAGGCCGTGAGGAAATCGATGACTTCTTCAACGCGTCCCAATAGGGACGGTTCCAGGTCCGCGTAGGTGTTGACGCTTCCAAGCAGGCGCTTCCATCCGTCAGCGATGTCGATCTGGGTTCTGTTGGGCCACCCAAGGCCGTCGAGGATTCCGGTTTTCCAATCGGTTCCGCGCGGAACCACCGGCCATTTTTCCAGCCCGATGACGGCCGGCTTGATGGCCTGCCACACGTCCACATACGGGTGGCCGACAATCAGCACGTTGTTGCGCGCCGACGGAACGGCCATCGCGGCCTGGGCAATCCGCCACTCCTTGGTGTCGGGCAGCAGATGGTCTACCAGAATGCCCAGCTTTCGCTGCGGTCCCGGGTTGAATGCCGTTACCTCCGCAGCGAGGTCATCGACGCCGTGGAGCGGTTCGACGACTATCCCTTCGACCCGAAGATCATGGCCCCACACCTTCTCGACTAGCTCGGCATCGTGCTTGCCTTCGACCCAGATCCGGCTGGCCTTAGCCACCTGCGCGCGCAGTCCTTCTACCCGGACGGACCCGGAGGCCGTCCGCTGCGGACGTGCGGCGGCGGCGGCAGCGGCCATGGCAGGAACGACCTCCACGGGTTCACCTTCCAGCAAAAAGCCGAAGCCCAGGGGGAAGGAGCGTTTCTTGCCTCGCCGGTCCTCCAGCGACACCAGATGCACCCCGCCGGACTTCTCCACGCGCACCACCGCGCCCACCCAGCCGCTTTCGACATCCTCCAGTACCAGTCCGGGGTCGGCTCCGACTTTGCGAAGCTGACGCGACTTCGGAGCGGATAGATCCTGTGGTCCCCAGCCGTAGCTGCTCATCGGTTGTAGTCCTTCGGTCATGCAGCTTTCGAGTAGCTGCAGGCGATCAGCGGAGCCGCCGATAGGTGCAATGGCAGCCTGACAATGCTAACAACGTGCCAAAGGTATTAGACTTAGCACTTGGACGTGTTGAGTGCTAACCGGCATGTCTACTGCAGCCGTACGAAATCAGGAGGTGCCCAGTGAGCGAAGGCCGTCGGCTCGAGGTGCTGCGCGCTATCGTGGAGGATTACGTTCATTCACGTGAACCCGTGGGGTCCAAAGCCCTCGTTGATCGCCACCATTTAGGTGTTTCCTCGGCCACAATCCGCAACGATATGGCTGCTCTGGAAGAAGAAGGCCTGATCGTCGCTCCGCACACTAGCGCCGGCCGTATTCCCACAGACAAGGGCTACAGGCTCTTCGTGGACCGGATTTCGGATGTTAAGCCGCTTTCGTCCGCTGAACGCCGTGCCATTCAAGCTTTGCTCGAGAGCGCCGGCGACTTGGATGATGTCATGGATCGCACCGTGAGATTGTTATCCCAGCTAACCAATCAGGTAGCAGTGATCCAGTATCCGCGGTTGGGACGGGCGTGTACCAGGCACATCGAGTTTGTCCTGCTCGCACCGCAGCAGGTCCTCGTCGTCCTTATCGCCGATAACGGGAAAGTTGAGCAGCGCGTCATTGCCCTGCCTGATCCCGTTACGGATGAAGAATTGTCCGATCTCCGGTCAGCCTATCTCTCCGAATTGGCAGGGCACCCCCTGGATTCCGTGGGCGGGCTGCTCCGGAACGGATTGAAAGATGCCAGACCGGGCACGGAGGCTATCGTGCCACCTCTTTCAGCGGCCTTGGAAAGTCTTGCTGCAGCAACACAGGAGGAGCGTATCCTCATGGCCGGCACGGCAAACTTGGCCCGTTCCACCATGGATTTCCCATTGAGTATTGGACCCATTCTCGAAGCTCTGGAGGAACAGGTGGTCTTGCTTCGCCTGCTGTCCGAGATGCAGCAGGACGCCCGCGGGATTTCAGTGCGCATTGGGCATGAGAACCCGTACGGTTCATTGGCGGAAACATCCGTGGTCGCAACCGGCTATGGTCCGGGTTCTTCCGCCAAGCTGGGCATTCTCGGTCCAACCCGGATGGATTATCCGACTACTATGGCCGCCGTGCGCGCCGTAGCCCGTTATTTGTCACGCATCCTTGCCGGATAGGCAACCGGCCGACCAGCAGCACATGGGCAGCGGGAGCCGCTGCCTGCAACCGATTCCCAGGAAGAGAAGTAATACAAGGTGAGCAACCACTACGACGTACTCGGTGTCAGCCGCGATGCCACTGCTGAGGAAATCAAGAAGGCCTATCGGAAACTGGCCCGCAAGCTCCACCCTGATGTGAACACCGGGCCGGAGGCGGCGGAACAGTTCAAGCAGGTCAGCCATGCCTACGAGGTGTTGTCGGATCCGCAGAAGCGGCGGGTATATGACACCACAGGCAATGAGAACGGCACGGACAGCGGCTTCGGGGGCGGTTATTCGGGTGCTGGGTTCGCCTTCCAGGATATTTTCGAAACCTTCTTCGGTGGGCAGGGCACAGCCGGTCCGCCTTCGCGCACGCGCCGCGGCCAGGACGCACTGATCAATGTCCGCATCGATCTCAAGGATGCCGTGTTCGGCGTCAACAAGAAGATCGAAGTGGATACCGCCGTCGTTTGCCCCACCTGCGACGGCAGCTGCTGCCGGCCCGGCACCAGCCCGCGGACCTGCGACATCTGCGGCGGATCGGGCCAGGTACAGCGTGCCGTGCGCTCCATCCTCGGTCAGGTTATGACCGCCGCTCCCTGCGGAAGCTGTCAGGGCTTCGGCACGATCATTCCCGATCCGTGCAACGAATGTAACGGTGAAGGCCGCATCCGCAGCCGCCGCTCGTTGACTATCAAAATTCCGGCGGGTGTCGGAACAGGCACCCGGATCCAGCTGGCCGGGCAGGGCGAATCAGGTACAGCAGGCGGACCCCAGGGCGACCTTTACGTCGAGATCCGTGTCGCCCCGGATAAGAACTTCATCCGCGAGGGCGACGACCTCCATGTGACGATGGCGGTACCCATGACGGCTGCGGCCCTCGGTACCGACGTCGACATGGACACGTTCGACGGGGTGCAGTCGCTGAATATCAAGCCCGGCACACAGGCCGGCGAGGTCATCACCCTCAAGGGGCTCGGCGTGACGCATCTGCGGGGCTACGGCCGCGGCGATCTGAAGGTCCATGTGCACGTGGAAACGCCCACCAGACTCGATTCCGAGCAGGAGGAACTGCTGCGCCAGCTAGCAGCATCGCGTGGCGAACAGTTCACCGAAGGCAAACTGGCGGGCAGCGGCAGCGGCGTGTTTGCTCGCCTGCGGGACAAGCTCGGCAATCTCTAACAGTGACCAACCCCGTTTTCTTCACTGAACCCGGAGCATTGGCGGCGGTGGCATCCGGTGAGGAATTTGTCCTGACTGGTGCCGAAGCCAGGCATGCTGTCGCCGTTAAGCGACTGATCCCCGGCGAGAGCGTGGACGTCGTGGACGGGCGGGGCATGCGGCTTTCCGGAACGGTCGTTTCGACAGGTACGGAGAGCCTCACCGTCTCCGTCGAGACCGTTGCCCCTGAGCCGCCGGCACCCTTCCGGCTGACGCTCGTCCAGGCTCTGGCCAAGGGCGACCGTGACGAACTTGCGATCGAAGCTGCCACGGAGTTGGGCGTGGACGAGGTGGTTCCTTGGCAGGCCGAACGGAGTATTGTCCGCTGGCGTGACGCCAAGGCTGCCAAGGGGATGGCGAAATGGGAGTCGACGGTCCGGTCCGCCGCGAAGCAGGCTCGCCGCGCCACCGTTCCCGATGTGGCGCCGCTGGTTGATTTGAAATCGCTCTGTGGACGTATTGGCGAGAGCCGGTTGGCGCTGATCCTCCATGAGGACGCCCGGCTGTCGCTGACTGAAGCGGTTCAAAGAAGTGGGTTGGAATCGGAAGGCGACCTGAAGCAGGGCATTCTCATGATCGTTGGGCCCGAGGGCGGCATGAGTCCTCGCGAGGTTGAGCAGATGCGTGAGGCGGGGGCGGTGCCGGTGATCCTGGCTCCGCATGTGCTCAGGTCCTCAACTGCCGGGCCGGCCGCCGTCGCGCTGCTCAGTGAGCGGCTGGGCCGCTGGAACTAAACGTCGTCCGGCCCGCTTACCTGACCGTGAAAACCTTGCTGTCCGCGTTCTGGGGTTCTTCGGTCCGGCCGCTCATGTCCTGATGGAAAACCGTGACCCGGTATGTTCCAGGATCGAGCTCCTGGCTGAACCGGAACTCACCGGTTGCACCTGCAGTTGAGTCAACCTGCACCGTACCTTCTTCGACGATGGTTCCTTCAGCAATGTCTTCCGCAGACTCCAGCCGCGAAATGCGCCAGGACAACTGAGCTTCAAAGGCAACACCGCGCCCAAAGACTTCCACCCGGTCTCCAGTGGAAGCCCCTTGCTGTGGATCAATAATCCAGATCGGTGCGCTGAGTCGGGCATCGCGGGACATCGGCTCGCCGAGCTCCACGTGGCCGAATGCCTTGTAGCCGGAGTGGCCGTCTACCAGGATGACGACGTCGAGCGGGTTTTCCGCAGTACTCAAACCGGCATTTGCGGCTGCCGCGGTGGCCGTGTAGACCAACTGCTGCACAGCTCGTTCCGCTATTCCAGCGTCCACATCGGCCTTAAAGGCGTCGGAGGATATATCCAGGGTAATGACGGATCCGTTGGTGATGGAGGCTCCGACTTTCGACGCGGGCTGCCAGGGATTGAAGTAGTCCGGGTCCAGCGGCTGCAGCTTGGTGACCGCGCTGATTGCACTAGTGATCGGATCACCGAGATCCTCCGTTTCGCGGAACTCGCGGTAGAGGAACACGGTTTCGGCATTCGTGCCCAGCCAGTAGACCGGGGACAAAGCGGTACTTTGCAATGTTTCCACCGGAGCGCTGGTCACCAGCGGACTGCTCTGGACGCTCGGCTGGCCGCTGCCCGCCGGCATGGAAGTCTGGCCGTTGGGGCCATTCCCGGAAGGCGTGCAGCCAATCATGACCATGGAGCCAAGGGTCAACACTGTCAGCCACGCGCGGAATCGGCGCGGGGCTGCGTGGCGCGGCCGGTGGTGCTGCTCTGTGGAAATGACCGGATTCCTCCTCAACTCATGGCGGCGTCCTGTGCGCGTACGGGTGTCTGATGGCGGCACCTGCCGGTACCTGAAAAACCAGCTTGGCATACTGCCGGCGTCCGAACGGGCGGTTGGGCCGTCTCTCAACCGGACTGATGCACGATTGAGACAGGATCGATATCTACCGGTCATGCATGGATTTCGGGAACGACATACGGCCGTTGCCGTAGCATTGAGATGTACAGCAATCCCACACAACAGTCGTACTAGCTAAGGGGAGATGGAAGGCCTGCCGGCCGCTTTATGTCGGAAACACGTCTGGATGTGGATCCGCTCGGATCCAGTAACCGTTCCATCCACTTTGAATCGTCGGAACATATGGTCAAGGCGCTCGGAGCCCAGGATGAGGTGCTCCGGCTCATAGAATCCGAGTTCAGCGACGTGAATCTGCATGTACGCGGCAACGAACTCTCCATCTCCGGCCCGCCTGCTGCCGTCGACCGCACAGAGCGCCTGCTGGAGGAAATCCGCACGCTGGCCGCCAATGACACGCGTGTGTCGCCGCAGGTAGTCGCACAGTTGCTGCGCATGCTCAGCGAGCAATCAGTTGCCAGGCCGGCCGAAGTGCTGACGCTGAACATTCTTTCTTCGCGCGGACGGACCATCCGTCCGAAGACGCTGAATCAGAAGAACTACGTGGACGCTATCGACAACAACACCGTTGTCTTCGGCATCGGTCCGGCGGGAACGGGCAAGACATATCTGGCCATGGCCAAGGCCGTCCAGGCCCTGCAGCACAAGGAAGTCAACCGGATCATCCTGACGCGTCCGGCCGTTGAAGCGGGGGAGCGGCTCGGTTTCCTGCCCGGCACGCTCAGTGACAAGATCGACCCCTACCTGCGTCCGCTCTATGACGCACTGCACGACATGATGGATCCGGATTCCATTCCACGGTTGATGGCAGCGGGCACCATTGAGGTCGCACCTTTGGCCTATATGCGCGGCCGGACCCTCAACGATGCGTTCATCATTCTGGATGAAGCGCAGAACACCACACCGGAACAGATGAAGATGTTCCTGACCCGGTTGGGCTTCGGCTCGAAAATGGTAGTGACGGGCGACGTCACGCAGATCGACCTTCCAGGCGGCACGAGCTCCGGACTCAAGATCGTCAGTGAAATCCTGCAGGGTGTCGATGACGTCAATTTCTCCATGCTGGAGGCGTCGGATGTGGTCCGGCACCGGCTGGTCAGTGACATCGTCACCGCCTACGGCCGTTGGGACGACGAACGCCGGAAGCCCTCGACAGCCCGGCGGCGGCGGACGGAACAGGAGAGCTAGGACGTGGCAATCGAAGTCAACAACGAGACAGAGTACGACGCCGACGAAGCCGACCTGGCCCGCCTCGGCCGCTTTGTGCTCGAAAGCCTCTATGTGCACCCGGAAGCCGAACTCTCCATCATCCTGGTCGACACCGACGCCATGGAACGGCTCCACATTGAGTGGATGGACGAGCCGGGGCCCACGGATGTGCTCTCCTTTCCCATGGACGAGCTACGGCCGGGCACAGCGGCGCAGCCCAGTCCCGCCGGCGTCCTTGGCGACATTGTCATCTGTCCGCAAGTCGCGGATGAGCAGGCCAAAAAGGCCGGCCACAGTATTGGCGACGAGATGCTGCTGCTGGCCACGCACGGCCTTCTGCACCTGCTCGGCTACGACCACGCCGAGCCGGAGGAGGAACAGGAAATGTTCTCCCTCCAACGCCAACTGCTCGCTGCGTTCCTGGGCAAGGAAGCGCCCACGGAGACCACGCGTTGATCATTGGGGCCCTGGCCGGCATGGCGCTGGCCTTCACGCTCTTCGCGGCCGTACTTACCGCCGCTGAGGCAGCGTTTACCTATCTACCGCGGCAGGAAGCCGAACAGCTTCTGGCCAGCGGGCGCGTACGTACGTTGGCTATGGTGCTCCAAGCACCGGTAGCCCACCTGCACGCCCTTCGGTTCTGGCGTGTCTGGTTTGAAATGGCGGGCGCCGTAGCGGTCGCCCTGGGTTTCCAGGACCTGCTGGACAACATCTGGCTGGCGGGACTGCTCGCCACAGTTACCATGGCGGCGGTTGGCTTCGTGCTGGTGGGTGTTTCGCCACGCCAGTTTGGCCGGATCCACGCTCCCGCCGTGGTTAAGGCGACGGCTCCCGCCATACGCTTCCTGTGCGGAATTCTCGGACCAGTACCCGGCTGGCTCGTGCGCCTGGGCAGCGCAATCGCACCGAATGCCCCGCGGGCAGATGCCGCGTTCTTCTCGGAGGAGGAGTTCCGCGACCTTGTGGATCGTGCCAGCGAGGCGGAAATGATCGAAGACGCGGAAGCGGAACTCATCCACTCGGTCTTCGAGCTCGGCGATACCAAGGTCCGTGCCGTGATGGTGCCGCGCACCGATATGCTGACTATCGATTCCGGCTCGACCCTGCAGCAGGCGATGTCCCTGTTCCTGCGTTCGGGTTATTCACGCATTCCGGTCATTGGCGAGAATGCGGATCAAGTGCGCGGTATCCTCTACTTGAAGGACGTAGCCGCCCGGCTACATTCGAGGCCCGGCTCGGCGACGTCGACCATGGTTGATGAGGCTTCCCGTGATGTACGGTATGTGCCGGAGTCCAAGGCTGTCAGCGACCTGCTCAAGGAGCTGCAGCGTGAGTCCACCCATGTGGCTATCGTCATCGACGAATACGGGGGCACTGCCGGTCTGGTCACCTTGGAAGACTTGATCGAGGAAATCGTTGGCGAAATTGTCGACGAGTATGATTCCGAGAGTCCCGAAATCGAGCCGCAGCCGGACGGGCGATACTTGATCAGCGCACGCACCAGTATTGACGACGTCGGCGAACTCTTCGATCTGGATCTGGACGATGAGGAAGTCGACACGGTCGGCGGTTTGCTCGCCAAAACCCTGGGTCGGGTCCCGATTGTCGGCAGCCAGGTGGAGATCGATGGTCTCCACTTGTATGCCGAAAGGCTTGAGGGCAGGCGGAACCGCGTCTCGCATGTGCTTGTATGGTTCCAGCCGCCCAAAGACCAAGAGAATTCAGTGGCTGCCGACAACGGTGCCGCTGCCGCCAGCCAGGCACCCGCAGGTGCGGAATCGGAGACAGAACGATGAGTCCAAACAAAGGCAAAGTAGTTGCCATGGCGACCGAAGGCTGGCCGGAGAATTACCGTGCCGGTTTTGTCTCGCTCGTGGGGCGGCCGAACGCCGGCAAGTCGACCCTGACCAATGCGTTGGTCGGGCAAAAGGTCGCCATCACCTCGGCCAAACCGCAGACAACCCGGCATACGATCCGCGGTATCGTACACCGCGAGGATGCGCAGCTGGTGCTGGTGGATACCCCGGGTCTGCACCGGCCGCGTACGCTCCTGGGACAGCGCCTGAATGATCTGGTCGCCGACACGCTCTCCGAGGTGGATGCGATCGGCTTCTGCCTCCCCGCAAATGAAAAGATCGGTCCCGGGGACCGTTTTATCGCCAACCAGCTGGCCGCGCTGGCGAACAAGCCGGTCATCGCGCTGGTCACCAAGACCGATTTGGTGGACCGGGCTGCGTTGGCGGAGCAACTGCTGGCCGTCACCGCGCTGGGGGCCGAGGTCTTTCCGGATGGTTTTGCCGATGTCGTTCCCGTCTCGGCAGCCGATGGCTTCCAGGTCGACACGGTTACCAATGTCTTGATATCGCGTATGCCGCTGTCTCCGCCGCTGTATCCCAGCGGCGAGTTGACTGATGAGCCGGAGGCCGTCATGGTTGCCGAGCTGATCCGCGAGGCTGCTTTGGAGGGCGTCCGGGACGAGTTGCCGCACTCTTTGGCCGTGGTGGTGGAAGAGATCGTTCCGCGTGAGGGGCGCAGTGAAGACAATCCGTTGCTGGACGTCCGGGTCAATCTCTTCGTCGAGCGTTCAAGCCAGAAAGCCATCATCATCGGCAAGGGCGGCGCGCGGCTTCGCGATGTCGGAACCAAGGCACGGCGTGGCATCGAGGCACTGCTGGGTACTCGGGTATACCTTGATCTTCATGTGAAAATTGCCAAGGACTGGCAACGGGACCCGAAGCAGCTGGTACGGCTCGGCTTCTAGCAGTCGATGGCAACTTTCCACCGCGCCTGCCCGTAAAATATGTAGCATTCTATTGACTTAACCGTAGTGAGGGGGATATCCGTGGGTCGTCGCGGCAGTTCCAGTGATGATCCACTGTTCCAAGAAAGCGGTGTACCGGCGCAGCCTGTGCGTGGGGGACAAGCCCCCCAGCCCCGGCGCGACACCGCCCGGCATCTGCGCTCCTCCAAGCGCATGGGTTGGCTGAGAATCGTTGCGGTAGTTCTGGCCTGCGCTTTGATCGCAGGCATCGGCGTCGTGGTTGTCAAAGTCATGGGCCTGCGCGCCAGCCTCACTGCTGAGCCGCTGAACCTGGGCACCGGTGCAACCGGCCTGCCGGTGGATCTGAGCACCGACCCGGTCCAGATCCTCATTCTCGGCACCGATTCCCGCGACAATACGGGCGGTGCATACGGCAAGGATCCGTCGTCGGACGGCAAAGGTAACTCCGATGTCATGATGCTGATGAACCTTTCCGCGGACCGGGAGCGGGTGACCGTGGTCAGCCTGCCGCGGGACTTGCTGACCGACATTCCCGCTTGCGAGGACCCCCAAACCGGCCAGGTATATCCCGCACAGGAGTTCGCCCAGCTGAACACGGCCTTGAGCTACGGCGGTCCCGGATGCACGGTCGCGGCCATCAATGAGATGACCGGGATGGAAGTGGATCATTTCATGATGGCGGACTTCAACGCCGTCAAGGAGCTATCCGAAGTCATCGGCGGCGTCGAAGTCTGCGTCAATGAGCCGATCAACGACACCTATTCCAACCTGGTGCTGCCCGCCGGCGTCAGTTCAGTGCAGGGCGAGCAGGCGCTGGCGTTCCTGCGGACGCGCCATGCGTTCGGAGACGGCGGAGACCGTGGCCGCATTCGCGCACAGCAGAGCTTTCTGGCCTCGATGGCCCGCAAAATCATGTCCGAGGGGACGCTCACGAACGTACCCCGGCTCTACAACATCGCCGACGCGGTGGCAAGAAACCTCACGGTCGACGAAGGCCTGACCGAAATCACCAAACTGCTGGCCTTGGCCGACCGCCTCAAGAATGTCGACCTGGGCAAAGTAGCTTTCGTCTCGCTGCCCACGTCGCTGTATGAGCCGAATCCGAACCGACTGGTCATGGACGAAGTAGAAGGGCAGCAGCTGTTCGAAATTCTGAGGAACGACGGCGACGTGACCGCTGGTTCCGAGCCCGAACCTTCCGCTTCGCCTACCGAGGCTCCGGAGGAGACCGACAAGCCGTCGGACACGGCCGAGCCTGAACCGGAAGAGACGCTTTCCTTCGACCCATCGGAGCAGCCGGTGCAGGTCCTCAACGGATCCGGCGCCGAAGGCCGCAGTGAGGAGGTCGCTGAACAACTGCAGTTGCTGGGATATCTGCTCAGCGCTCCGGCGGAAACCGTGGCCGGGGCCGA
Source organism: Arthrobacter crystallopoietes (assembly GCF_017603825.1). NCBI lineage: Bacteria > Bacillati > Actinomycetota > Actinomycetes > Micrococcales > Micrococcaceae > Crystallibacter > Crystallibacter crystallopoietes. Next base: position 3,309,772 of record NZ_CP072014.1, on the reverse strand, counting down.
GAGCACCAGCCCTGCCACCCAAATCTTCTATTCGACCGGCTTCGAGGACGTTGCGCGTGCCCTGGCGGAGGAGCTGAACGTGCCCAAGGCCAACGTCCTGTCATCCGAGACCCGTTACGGCGTCACGGTTTCTGTCGGGAAGGACTTCACCACCGGTGAGAAGCTGGATCCGACCGGGGGAGTGAGCGGCAACTTCACCGGACAGACTGCCGACCAGGTTACCTGTCAAGGCTCCGGCGGTTTCTAGATGTAGGTGCGAGTCGCTACTGCACCTATGTACGTTAAATGCTGTGGGACCTGCCGGAAGGCAGGTCCCACAGCATTTAACGAGACAGAGCAGTCACCAGATCCGTACCCGCTCCGATGGGGCAAGCCATAGTCCGTCGCCTTCGCTGACTGCGAAGGCGCTGTGGAATTCGGCCATGTTGCGCACGATCTGGTTGCAGCGGAATTCGTTCGGTGAGTGCGGATCTATGGTCAACCGCCGTACCGATTCTTCGGTCCTGATCTTCTGGCGCCAGCACTCGGCCCACGAATAGAAGAACCTCTGGTCACCGGAGAGACCGTCAATCTCGGGCGCCTGCTCCCCGCTAAGGCTCAACTGGTACGCCTTGAATGCAATGATCAGACCACCGAGATCCCCGATGTTTTCGCCCAGTGTCAGTTCGCCGTTGACTGTACTGCCGGGGGCTTCTTCGGGGCTCAGGACCGAGAACTGGTCTACCAGACGGGAGGTGAGCTGTTCAAAAGCTTTCCGGTCACCGTCAGTCCACCAGTTGCGCAGCGCACCAGTACCGTCGTACTGCGAACCCATGTCGTCGAACCCGTGGCCGATTTCATGGCCGATGACGGCTCCGATCGCCCCGTAGTTTGCCGCCATATCTGCATCCGCATCGAAGAACGGCGGCTGGAGGATGGCTGCGGGGAACACGATCTCATTCATCGTCGGCATGTAGTAGGCATTGACCGTCTGAGGGGTCATGTGCCACTCTTCCGTGTCGATCGGGCCTTCCAATTTGGCCAGGTTGCGGCGGACTTCGAAGGCATTCGCCTCCAGCACGTTCTGCCACACGTCATTGCCCGCGGCGAAGCCGGAGTAGTCGATCCATTTGGTTGGGTAGCCGATTTTCGTCCGGAAGGCCGCGAGCTTCTCCAGCGCGCGCTCAATCGTCTCCGCACTGAGCCAGGACAGGGAGGTGATGCTCTGCCGGTACGCCTCGATCAAATTCGCGACCAGTTCCTCCATCCGCTGCTTGTGTGCCGGAGGGAAATGCCGGTCCACGTATTCGCGGCCGATGGCTTCTCCCAGAGCACCTTCCACGAACGCCACACCCCGCCTCCAGCGCTCTTTCAGCTCCGGAATACCGCTCAGCGTCTTGCCATAAAAACTGAAGTGGGTGTCAACCGCCTCAGCGTGCAGGTAGGGTGCCGCCGCCGTCAGCGCCTGTAGCCGGAACCAGGATTTCCAGACTTCCAAGGGCTCGTCTTCGAGCAGGCCGCCAAGCGTCTTCACGAAATCCGGTTGGCAGACCACGACTTCGCTCACGTTCTTGCCCTCCGCGCCCAGGCCGGCAAGCCACGGCCGGACCCAGGGCAGGGCTTCGGAGAGCTCGCCTACAGTGCGGAGGTTGTACGTCTTTTGCGGATCCCGGCAGGAGACCTTGTCCATGTGCCCGGCCGCCAGCTTGTGCTCAAGCGAGATGGCCGCGTCCGCTTCGCCGGCATCGAACCCGGCCAGTTGCAGCAATCGGACGGCATAGGCGTGGTAGGCGGTCCGGATGTCGGCAAAATCCTCGTCGCGGTAGTAGGCCTCGTCAGGCAAGCCCAGTCCTGACTGATAGAGGTAGACGAGATAGCGGGTGGGATCCCCGGCGTCGTTATTGACAAAGAACGCCAGCGGGAAGGCGGCTCCGTTGCGGGTGAATTCCGGCAGCAGGGCCAGCAGTGCGTCCCGGTCCGAAACGGCGTCGATAGCATCGAGTTGCGGCTGGACCGGCCCGAACTTCTTTGACTCAATGGTCTCCGTATCCATGAACCCGGAATAGAGCAGGCCGATTTTGCCTGCCGGCGACTGTGGGTCAGGGCTGGCTGCCGACTGTTCGACGATCTCGCGCACGGCGGCTTCCGAGGCGTCCCGCAGAGCCGTGAACGAACCCTCCAATGGCCGGTCCGCCCGGATGACTGTTTCCGAGAGCCATTTCCCGTTTACGTGCCGGAACAGGTCATCCTGCGGACGTACCGCGGGATCAACGTGGGTCAGGGCAATGCCGGAGTGGACCAAGGCAAACTTCCTTTCGTAACGGACCGCTGACACGGTTTCCCTTTCATCCTACGCACCGTGCTAATGTGAAATTGTGCGCGCAGATCTGCTTCTTCTTAGCTGCCGCGGCGAGGCCACGCGAACTTCTGTTTGACAGGCCGAACCCTCGCTGCGGAGTTCGTGTTGCCCGGCCAAAATCTCAAAAAGAACTCTGAAGAAAAGGCCAAACGAACATGCGAAACGCACAGAAGCCCTCCGGAATGCCCATCCATAAGTACGTTCCGTTCCAGGACCAGATCACCGTTGAACTGCCGGACCGCACTTGGCCGGACAAGCTGATCACCGCCGCCCCACGCTGGTGCGCAGTGGACCTGCGCGATGGCAATCAGGCCCTGATCGACCCGATGAGTCCCGAGCGCAAGCACAAGATGTTCGACCTGCTGGTGCGCATGGGCTACAAGGAGATCGAAGTAGGATTTCCCTCCGCCTCTCAACTGGACTTCGACTTTGTCCGCCAGCTGATCGAAGGCGACCGGATTCCGGACGACGTGACCATCCAGGTGCTGACCCAGTCCCGGGAGCACCTGATCGAGCGGACGTATGAGTCCCTGGAAGGCGCCGACCGCGCCATCGTCCACCTCTACAACTCCACTTCCGTCTTGCAGCGCCGCGTGGTCTTCAACCAGGACATGGACGGCATTGTCGATATTGCCCTGCAGGGCGCACGGCTGTGCCGGAAGTACGAAGAGGGCCTGAAGGGCACCGAGGTGACCTACGAGTACTCGCCGGAGTCCTACACGGGCACAGAGCTCGAGTTCGCCGCACGGATCTGCAACGCCGTCACCGATGTTTTCGAAATGTCGCCGGACCGCAATGTCATCCTGAACCTGCCGGCCACCGTCGAAATGGCCACTCCCAACGTTTACGCGGATTCCATCGAGTGGATGTCCCGGAACCTGAACAACCGCGAAAACGTCATTCTCTCGCTGCACCCGCACAATGACCGGGGGACCGGCGTGGCCGCCGCCGAACTGGGTTACCTGGCCGGTGCGGACCGCATCGAAGGCTGCCTGTTCGGCAATGGAGAGCGGACCGGCAACGTGGACCTGGTGACGCTGGGCCTGAACCTGTTCAGCCAGGGCATCGACCCGATGATCGACTTCTCCAATATCGACGAGATCCGCCGCACGGTGGAGTACTGTAACCAACTGCCGGTGCCCGAGCGGTCGCCTTACGGCGGCGACCTCGTCTTCACGGCCTTCTCCGGCTCCCACCAGGATGCCATCAAGAAGGGCTTCGAGGCCATGGAGAAGGATGCCGCAGCCGTCGACAAGACGGTTGACGAGATTCCCTGGGCTGTTCCCTACCTGCCGGTCGATCCGAAGGACCTGGGCCGCAGCTACGAGGCAGTCATCCGTGTCAACTCCCAGTCGGGTAAGGGCGGGGTGGCGTACCTGCTCAAGAATGAACACAGCCTGGACCTGCCGCGCCGTGCCCAGATCGAATTCTCCGGCGTCATCCAGCGCCGCACCGATACAGTTGGCGGCGAAGTTAGCGGTGCGCAGCTGTGGGAGATCTTCAATGACGAATACCTGCCGACGCCGGAGCGCGTCTGGGGCCGGTACTCGCTCGGTTCGGTCAAGACGGATACGGCCGAGGACGGATCGACGCACCTGACGGCGACGATGGCTATCGACGGCGTGCAGAATCGGCGTAGCGGGGAAGGGAATGGCCCGATCGCGGCGCTGCTGGACATTTTCGGCCAGGACGGCGTGGATGTGCGGGTTCTGGATTACACCGAGCATGCGCTCTCGGAAGGCGGCAACGCACGGGCTGCGGCCTATGTGGAATGCGCCGTGGGGGAACGCGTGCTGTGGGGCGTCGGCATCGATACGAATACCACGATGGCCTCGCTGAAAGCCGTGATCTCGGCAGTCAACCGCGCTGTGCGCGACGCAGCGGCTACTTCCCCCGCCGTCGCCAGCTGACACGCGCGCGCCGAGAATGATGCAACCGGTTCCCCGGGCCGACCCGGCTCCGCGCTGTTGTGCGGAGCCGGGTCGGCCGGTGGGACAATAGCTACGTGTCCAACAGATCCTTTGCCTCCCGCACCTATCGGGACGAAGGCGTCATCCTGCGAACGCACAAGCTCGGCGAGGCAGACCGCATCATTATCCTGCTGACCAAACGTCATGGCCAGGTCCGGGCGGTTGCCAAGGGGGTGCGCCGCACGAGCAGTAAATTCGGCGCGATGCTGGAGCCTTTCATGGTGGCCGACCTGCAGTTGGTGAAGGGGCGCAATCTCGACATCGTAACGCAGGCCCAAACGCTGGGACCATATGGTCGCGACATTGCCGCCGACTATCGCAAGTACACTTCGGCAGCCGTTATCTGCGAGACTGCCGAGAAACTGACCGATATCGACGGCGAGTCTACCTCTGCGCACTATGCGCTCGTCATCGGGGCGTTGTCGGCGCTAAGCCGCAACGTCCATGCACCCGAACTGATCCTGGATTCTTACTTGCTGCGGTCACTCGCCACGGCTGGCTGGGCTCCGAGTTTTACCGACTGTGCGCGTTGCGGAGAGCCGGGACCGCACAGTGCCTTTTCGGCCCCGCTGGGCGGTGCGGTGTGCCATGGCTGCCGGCCGCCGGGTTCAGCGTCGCCCGCCCCGGCTACGATGACGTTGCTGGCAGCTTTGCTGAGCGCTGACTGGCCCGCGGCAGACAGTTCCGCGACCGGTTCCCGGAATGAGGCGGCCGGGCTGGTCGCCGCTTATTTGCAGTGGCACTTGGAACGGTCCCTGAAATCCCTCAAACACGTGGAGAGAGTGTGAGTCCCAAAACCCCGCGCAAGCCCGATCCGCACCCCTCGGGCGCCACTCCGCCGGCGGTTCCGGCAACATTCGTACCCGAGCACGTGGCGATCGTGATGGATGGAAACGGCCGCTGGGCGAACCAGCGGGGACTGCCCCGTACCGAAGGCCACCGCGCGGGCGAAGCAGCACTGCTCGACGTCCTGGCGGGAGCCATCGAGATCGGCGTCAAGTACGTCAGCGTCTATGCTTTTTCGACGGAGAACTGGAAGCGCTCACCGGACGAAGTCCGTTTCCTGATGGGATTCAGTAAGGACGTGCTGCGCCGCCAGCGGGACCAGCTCGACGAGTGGGGCGTCCGCATCCGCTGGTCCGGCCGGCGACCCCGGCTCTGGCAGTCCGTTGTGAATGAACTCGAGGTGGCCGAACAGCAGACCCTCGGCAACAGCACCTGCACGTTGAACATGTGTGTCAACTATGGTGGCCGTGCCGAGATCGCCGACGCAGCCAAAGCCATTGCGGCTGACGTCGCTTCCGGCCGGCTGAAGGCGTCGTCGGTATCGGAGAAGACCATCGGGCGGTACTTGGACGAACCTGACCTGCCCGATGTGGATCTGTTCCTGCGCACCTCCGGTGAGCAGCGGTTCTCCAATTTCATGCTCTGGCAGTCTGCCTACGCCGAAATGGTGTTTATGGACACCCTGTGGCCGGACGTGGACCGGAGGACCCTCTGGGAAGCCATCGAGATTTATGCCCGCCGGGACCGCCGTTATGGTGGCGCAGTGGACGCGGCGAAGCCCGCGGGGCGGGCGGCACGCTAACTGCCCAGCACGTAGCCTTTAATCCACCGTTCGAGCCGGCGGTACGCGTCCGCCCGAACCTCGGATTTGGACAGAAAAACGTCGTGCAGGGCCGAATCGATGCGCTCGACGGTCACGCTCGAGCCGAGCTTGACGGCGCTGGCGGCCATCGTCTCGACATCAAGGACGGCATCTGCCGACTTCATTTCCTCATGCCACAAGGGGCCGTAGACGCTCCGGGCCGATGTCAGCACGAGGATGGGCACGCTAATGCTGAGGCCCTTGTCCACGGCGGCCTGTCCCTGCCAGATGGCGCTAAGCCAGCCGGCACGGACTGGAAAAGCGTACTGCGGGCGCATCTTCGGGTCCAGATCCCATTCGCCCTCCGCCTCGCTGCTGATGCTGCGCCAGTAGAAACCGCGGGCCGGAAGCCTGATTTCGGCTTCCGGCCTGATCCGTGAGATGGGATCGATGACGGTGGCAGCAGCCCGGCGTACCAGCGAGCTCCTGTGCATTTCCAGCCAGGGGCTGTTCAGCACCAGGGCATGCACGGCGCCCGGATTGCGGTCCGTCCACAACGCTGCGACCAGGCCGCCGGTGGAATGGCCCATCAGGATGGTCTTCACCTCGCCGGGCCGCAAGTCTAGCCGGGACGCGGTGTCCTCCCGCACCGCATCCATTGCGGCTGCTATCTCGTCGTCGTAGTCGGCCAAGTCGCTGGCATAGCCCGCCAGGTCGCCCGCACCGATGGTCCTGACGCCTGGCTCCGCATCTTCGGGGGCGGGAGCAACGTCGTCGTTCGCCTCCTGCCCGGCGGTGCGCAGGTTCCGCCCGTGGTTGTGGACGTCCAGCGCGTAGAAGGAGACGCCTTGCCGGTGCCAGAAAGCGGCGAGTTCGGCATTGAAGAAATAGTCGCTCCAACCGTGCAGATACAGCACAACCTGCGGACCCGGCTGTACGCCCGATGCCTCGGGCAGGTGCCGGACGAGCGTTGCGCGCCGGCTGCCACCGGCAGCAGCCGGCACCTCCAAAGTCGCCGATTCAAAACCCGCGCCGAGAATGTCCTCGGTCCAGACCGTTGGCATGCGGCTCCCTCCATTTCCTGAACTCATGCTAAGCCTTTCACCGGGCAGGTTTGGTTGCCGGGACAATTACCGTAAAACTAGGATCATGCGCCTGTACCCCCTGTTCTTTCGTGCCGCCTTTTCCTGGATGGATCCGGAGCGTGCCCACACCATCGGTTTCCGGCTGATCCGTCTGGCCCACAGTGCCGGTGCCGGCTCCCTGCTGCGGCGTCTGACGGCGCCCGATGCTTCGCTGCATACCCAGGCGTTGGGCTTGTCGTTCCCGTCGCCCTTCGGCCTGGCCGCGGGTTTTGATAAGGAAGGCCACGGCATCGAAGCGCTGTTCGACTTGGGTTTCGGCTGTGTTGAAGTCGGCACCATCACGGGCTCGGCCCAGCCGGGCAACCCTCGCCCGAGGCTTTTCCGGCTGGTTGAGGACCGGGCGGTGATCAACCGTATGGGCTTTAACAACGACGGCGCAGCGGCCGTCGGCCCACGCATTTCCGCGGCGCAGCGCTCTCTCCAGCGCCGCTTGGGCGCTACCCGTCCCGTCATCGGAGTCAATATCGGCAAAACCAAGACGGTAGAACTCGATGACGCAGTGGAGGATTATCTGAAGAGCACCCGTCTGCTCGCGCCCAACGCCGATTATCTGGTGGTAAACGTCAGTTCGCCCAACACCCCGGGCCTGCGGTTGCTGCAGAGCGTTGACACGTTGCGGCCCCTGCTGAAGGCAGTAGGGGAGACCGCCGATTCCGTGGCACGCAGGCATGTGCCGTTGCTGGTCAAGATCGCTCCCGATCTCAGCGACGAAGACATTGACGACGTGGCCCGTTTGGCGCTCGAGCTGAAACTGGACGGGATCATTGCGACCAACACCACGATTTCGCGCGATGGCTTGAAGTCCGACGCCGGCAAGGTCGCCTCGTGTGGCGCGGGCGGCCTTTCCGGCGCTCCACTCAAGCAGCGTTCCCTTGAGGTGCTGCGACGGCTGCGCACCGCCGTCGGGGATTCGCTGACGCTGGTCGCCGTCGGGGGAGTTGAAACGGCGGAAGATGTGCAGGAAAGGTTGGACGCCGGAGCCACCTTGGTCCAGGGCTACACTGCGTTTCTTTATGAAGGTCCGTTCTGGGCCGCTCGTATCAACCGCGAACTGGCACGCAGCCGTAAGGCGGCCGCCGTCTGATTCAGGAGCAGTTAAACCACCGGGGCCGGATCGTCATGATCCGGCCCCGGTGGTTTAACTGGCGTTGCTTAAGAGGGGTATTGGCCGCGCTTGACCTGCGGCTTGGGCAGACGCATCCGGCGCAACTGCAGTCCGCGCATCACGCCGTACCAAACGGCACCGCGTTCGGACTCCCCGAACTTTGCCACCAACCGCTTCTTGAGCTGGCGTCCCAGGATGAAGGCGTCAATCGCAACGCAAGCGAGCAGGATCCAGAAACCGACCAAAATGATGGCCTGGACGTTCAGGTCGCGGATGAAGCTAAGTACAACGAAAATCAGCGCGAACACGATCAGGAACTCGCCGAGGACCCAACGGGCGTCAACAAAGTCGCGGACGAAGCGCTTCTGGGGTCCCTTGTCGCGGAACGGCAGGTGGCGCTCGTCCCCGGTGTCCATGGCCTGGCGCATGCGGATCCGTTCTTCGCGCTGCGCATCCCGGCTGGCGGCCCGTGCCGCCTTACGGTCGTTCGGAACGAGCGGACGCTTGCGCGCGGCTTCCTGAGCCTTCCGTTTGGGCGTCGGCGCGCCTTTGCCCGTCATCTGGTCCCGTTCAGGGACGGCCTGGGCCTGCTGGTCTACGGTTTCCTGGGGCGAGGGAGCCTCTTTTTTTCGTCCAAACACCCCTACAGAATACCTTGCAGTCCTTGCCGCCCGTGCCGGGCCCGAGGGTAGGGTGGCCGGTATGACAAGTCCTTCTGATTCCGGCCATTATCCGGCGGCAAGACGCGCCCAGCCCGTCGACGTTGACGCCCTCGCCCAGGCAGTCGATGCCAGGATGGGCCAGACCATTACGTCCTTGAAAGAACTCGTCGCCATACCGGGCATAGCGTGGGAGGCATTCGACCCGGCCGAACTGGCAACCAGCGCCGAAACCGTTGCCGAACTGATACGCGGTCTCGGCCTGACCGACGTACAGATCCTGAGTGTTTCCAATGGGGAGACCGAAGGCGGTCCCGCTGTGGTGGCAAGACGGCCTGCCGGACCCGGCAAACCTACAGTCCTCTTGTATGCGCACCATGATGTCCAGCCCCCGGGTGACGCGAGGCTTTGGAAAACCGAGCCCTTCGCTGCAACCGAAAAGGACGGGCGGCTTTTCGGCAGAGGCGCGGCCGATGATAAGGCCGGCATCATGGCCCATGTGGCATCTTTGGAGGCGCTGCTGGCGACCATGGGGGAGGACTTCGGCGTCGGAGTGACGTTCTTTATCGAAGGGGAAGAAGAAGCTGGTTCCCCGACGTTCCGCACGTTCCTGGAAACGCACCAGGAACTGCTCCGTGCGGATGTCATCATTGTCGCTGATTCAGCCAACTGGAAGGTGGGCATACCTGCCCTCACCACGAGCCTGCGCGGGCTGGTAGACGGGGTCATTGAACTGCGGGTCCTGGAACACGCCGTGCACTCGGGCATGTTCGGCGGGCCATTGCTGGATGCGCCCACGCTCATGGCCCGACTCATTTCCACCTTCCACGACGACGCCGGTGAAGTAGCCATCGAGGGGCTGGTCTCGGCGGCTCCCGCAACCGTGGACTATCCCGAGGAAGATTTCCGTCGGGACAGTTCGGTGCTGGAGTCAGTGCAGCTTGCAGGGACAGGCAGCATCGCAGACCGGCTCTGGAACAAGCCTGCGCTGTCGGTCATCGGCATGGATGTGCCAAGCGTGGCGCTGAGCTCCAACACTCTCTTGCCCTCAGCACGCGCAAAAATCAGTGTGCGGCTGGCGCCTGGCCAGGATCCTGATGCGGCCATGGAAGCGATTGCCCGCCATATCGGCAGCCATGCTCCCTTCGGGGCTGAAGTCTCCTTTGCCCCCGGCGAACGGGGCAACGCATTTGCCACCGACACAAACGCCTCGGCCGCGCAGGCCGCGCTCTGGGCGCTTGGAACAGCGTGGAATACGCAGCCGGTCGAGGCAGGCATGGGAGGGTCAATACCATTTATCGCGGATCTGACCGAGCTGTTTCCGCAGGCGCAGATCCTCATTACCGGTGTCGAAGATCCCGATTCACGTGCGCATTCCGCAAACGAATCGCTCCATCTGGGCGATTTCCGCAATGCAGTGCTGGCCGAGGCGCTGTTGCTGGCACGCCTTAACGCGGCCGGTCTCTGAATCGGTTCAGGATGCTCCGCGGAGACGGGACCTACGGCCGCAGGCTGCCCGGTTGCCGGAAATAACAGCACGGGTCGTAACATGGTAAAGGAGCCAGAGCACCGCTGAGTGATAGCAGCAGGTCACCTGCTGGCCAGTCAAAGATAAGGAATAGCAATGAGTGAAACCACCAGCACTGCAACCGAGACCACAACCGAGACCGAGGCTGAACTGCCCACGCACGAGGTTGCCCTGACCGACGTTGCAGCCGGCAAGGTCCGCAGCCTGCTCGAACAGGAGGGCCGCACAGATCTTCGTCTGCGCGTTGCCGTACAGCCCGGCGGATGTTCGGGGCTCATTTACCAGCTCTACTTCGACGAGCGCATGCTGGACGGGGACGCAGTGCGCGACTTCGACGGCGTGGAAGTCATCGTGGACAAGATGAGTGTTCCTTACCTCAGCGGGGCTTCGATCGACTTCGAGGACACCATTTCCAAGCAGGGCTTCACCATCGATAACCCGAATGCCGGTGGCTCCTGTGCCTGCGGAGATTCGTTCCACTAAAACAGGCACTGTAGGCACCCCGGGGCCGGGTTCCGACACCGACGCACTGAGGCAATCTGTCACATCCACGTCATCGGTGAGGGTAAGCTCTACAGTGAGTAGTAAAACTGAATATGCGTGCGCGGTCTCAGCGCGGAAATCTCCGTGCCGCGTGCGCATCACTTGCACGAAACAAGAGGAAGGGCCGTCTGTGAGTTCGCACGACCGAACCGGCAGTCGGCGCGCCAGGATCACCAAGGCTACGGGCCTTGGCGTAGTAGGCGCGCTGTTGTTGACGGGATGTTCAGAAGAAGTCCGATTGGGATGGTTGCCCACTGAACGGGGTACGACCAACCACACAGATCGGATCATCGATTTGTGGGTGAACTCCTGGATTGCCGCACTGGCCATCGGCGTCATCACTTGGGGCCTGATTATCTGGTGCATCGTGGCCTACCGCCGCCGGAAGAACGAGACGGGTTACCCGCGCCAGATCAGCTACAATTTGCCGTTGGAAATCTTCTACACGGCTGTACCGCTGGTCATGGTTATGGTGCTGTTCTACTTCACCGAAAAGGACATGAGCGCCATCACGGCTCGGGACGACAACCCGGATCAGATCATTGATGTACGCGGTAAGCAGTGGTCGTGGGACTTCAACTACGTCTCGGAAGACAAGTACTTCTCAGGCGTTCAGGCGCACCTGACCGGCGAAACCGGTATCCCGGAGACTTTGCCCACTCTTTACCTGCCGGTGAACCAGAGCGTGGAACTGCAGCTCAATTCCCGCGATGTCATCCACTCCTTCTGGGTACCTGCGTTCCTGCAGAAGGTGGACATGATCCCGGGGAAAACCAACTACATTACGCTGACTCCTGAGCGCGAAGGCGTCTTCGATGGAAAGTGCGCCGAGCTTTGCGGCGAGTACCATTCGGAAATGCTGTTCCGCGTAGAGGTCGTCTCCGAAGCCGAATTCGAGCAGCGCATGAGCGAGCTTGAAGACGGTCAGATCGGTGAGGAATATGACCGCAACCCGTATGCCGAATCGGCTGAGTAAGGAAGGCAGGGAAAACTAGTGTCTACTTACGAGTACACCGCCGATGAAACCGGCACGACAGTAGCGCCGCGCGTCGTTCCCCGCTCCAAGGGACGCATCGTCGTCAACTGGATCACTTCGACGGACCACAAGACCATCGGGTACATGTACCTGATTGCGTCGTTCATCTTCTTCTGCCTCGGCGGCGTGATGGCGCTGGTCATCCGTGCCGAGCTGTTTGAACCCGGTATGCAGATCCTGCAGACCAAGGAGCAGTACAACCAGCTGTTCACCATGCACGGCACAGTCATGCTGCTGATGTTCGCAACGCCGCTGTTCGCCGGCTTTGCCAATGTGATCATGCCGCTTCAGATCGGCGCACCGGATGTTGCCTTCCCGCGGTTGAACGCCCTGGCCTTCTGGTTCTTCCTCTTCGGCAGTACCATCGCAGTTGCTGGTTTCATTACCCCGCAGGGCGCCGCATCCTTTGGCTGGTTTGCCTATGCGCCGCTGTCCAGCACAACCTTCTCGCCCGGCGTGGGCGGAGATCTCTGGGTCTTCGGTTTGGCGTTGTCCGGTTTCGGTACCATTCTTGGCTCGGTCAACTTCATTACCACCATCATCTGCATGCGTGCCCCAGGCATGACCATGTGGCGCATGCCGATCTTCACCTGGAACACGCTCGTCACCGCGATCCTCGTGATGATGGCGTTCCCTCCGCTGGCTGCCGCGCTGTTCGCGTTGGGAGCAGATCGACGTTTTGGGGCCCACATTTTCAACCCGGAGAACGGCGGCGCCATTTTGTGGCAGCACCTTTTCTGGTTCTTCGGACACCCTGAGGTCTACATCATCGCCCTGCCGTTCTTCGGCATCGTCTCCGAAATCTTCCCGGTGTTCAGCCGCAAACCGATCTTCGGCTACAAGGGCCTGGTGTATGCGACCATCGGCATCGCCGCCTTGTCTGTGACCGTTTGGGCGCACCACATGTACGTCACAGGCTCGGTCATGCTGCCGTTCTTCGCCTTCATGACCATGCTGATCGCGGTGCCTACCGGCGTGAAATTCTTCAACTGGATCGGCACTTTGTGGCGTGGATCGATCACGTTCGAGACTCCCATGCTTTGGAGCATTGGCTTCCTGGTCACCTTCCTCTTCGGCGGCCTGACCGGCATCATTCTGGCGTCACCGCCGCTGGACTTCCATGTGTCAGATACATACTTCGTCGTCGCGCACTTCCACTACGTAGTGTTCGGAACCGTGGTCTTCGCCATGTTCGCCGGCTTCTACTTCTGGTGGCCGAAGTGGACGGGCAAGATGCTCAATGAACGCCTCGGCAAGATCCACTTCTGGCTCCTGTTCCTCGGCTTCCACGGCACCTTCCTGATCCAGCACTGGCTCGGAGTCATCGGTATGCCCCGTCGTTACGCGGACTACCTTCCCGAAGATAACTTCACCGCGATGAACCAGTTCTCCACGATCTCCTCGTTCGTGCTCGGCGCGTCGCTGATTCCATTCTTCTGGAACGTATACATCACATGGCGCAATGGCAAAAAGGTCGAGGTCGATGATCCCTGGGGCTTCGGTGCGTCATTGGAGTGGGCGACTTCCTGCCCGCCGCCGCGTCACAACTTCACGTCCTTGCCTCGGATCCGTTCCGAGCGGCCTGCCCTGGATCTGCACCATCCGGAGCTCGCTCCCAAACACACGCCGAAGCAACCCGCTCCGGCCGCCCAGGTCTTCGGACCGGCCGACCGAGAGGATGCATAGCGCATGAAGGTTGAATCCTGGCTCTTTATCGGACTCGCTCCGTTCTTTGCGCTCGTTGCCGTCGTCTACGGCTTCATGGTCGATTGGCAGGAGCACGTCGGCTATCTGGCGCTGCTTCTGACGGCGGGTCTTTCAGCGATGATCGGCGGGTACCTGTGGTTCACCGGCCGTCGTGTTGGTGCCCGTCCTGAGGACCGGGTGGATGCAGAAATCCACGAAGGTTCCGGCGAACAGGGGCACTTCAGCCCTTGGAGCTGGTGGCCGCTGGTTTTGAGCCTCGCGGCTGCAACAGGCTTCCTCGGCCTGGCCGTGGGCTTCTGGATCACCTACATCGGCGTCGGCCTGCTGGTCGTCGCACTCATCGGTTGGGTTTATGAATACAGCCGCGGCGACCACGCGCACTAAGTGAAAGCTGACCTAAAGGGCCCGGAGCATCATGCTCCGGGCCCTTTAGGTTTAACCGCACGGGCACAAAGGCTGGCGTGGCGCGCCCGTCCCGCTCGGCGTGCACGCGTCGACATGTGGTTCGTCGGGCGTGCTGCCTTAATGGCATGGGAAACAGGTGGTCTAGACCGGGCTAGAATAGTGTCGTTGCGTCAGCGGATGAGGGGAGTGTCATGGTATCAAAAGCAGCAGCGGCTATTCCCGGAGAAATCGACGATGCGTCCAGAACCTCCAAGCACGCTCAACTGCGGGACATACTCCGGCGTCATGCGAAGGAGAATTGCGAGCCCGGGGGGCCGTTTCCCTCTGAAAGAGAACTAACCCAACGTTTCGGTGTGGCACGTATGACGGTGCGGCAGGCCATTGATTCGCTGGTTGCCGAACAGGTGCTGGAACGCATCGTGGGGCTTGGGACTTTCGTGAGCCAGCCCAAACTGGATCTACAGGTGAAGCTGACTTCCTATAGCGAAGAGATGCAGCGACGGGGCATGGTCCCGGACGCCCGCGTCTTGAGCTTTGAGCAGATCGGCGCCGCTCCGCTGGTTGCACGCGAGCTGCAGATCGAAGAGGGGCAGCCTGTGGTCCGTTTCCGTCGACTCATGCTAGCCGACGGTGATCCGATGAGTGTGGATGAGAACTTCATTCCTGCCAGCCGGGTTCCTGGCATTCTCGATGATCCGCCTCCCACATCCCTCTACAACGTCCTCAGTGAGCGCTACGGTTTGGTGATGGAGTGGGGCGAGGACACTATTGAGGCCACAGCGGCGCAACCGTCTATCGCCAGGTTGCTGAACGTCGACATCGGCGCCCCACTGCTTAAGATCCAACGCCACGCTTACGTATCGAGAATGATGGCCGACTTTTCGATCTCATATTACCGGGCAGACCGCTACAAACTGTGGGTGCCCCTCCAGCGGCCCGGCGGGCGGTCCCCGCGTTCCTACAACGTTAAGCGGTTCTAAGGGCCTCCAGGGGGCAGGCAAGGCCTCTGAGGACATGCTGCGTCTGGACGCTGGTGAGTCGGCGACCCGGGCATTACCGGCATCTGCTGACGGGCACAGGCCGATTGGTCATCTTTGCTATGTGGGCTGGTGAGCTGGTACTCACACAAGCCCAGATTCCGGCCGCGCTATGATTCACCCTGCCCGATCAACGTCGACTAGTTATTCATCGACGTGAGCATTAAAACGGAGGGCGGCTCCGGACCAGCAGTGGTGGAGCCGCCCTCCATGATGTTGAGATCAATGGCTGGAAATTTCAGCCTTGCTCTTTGAGGTTTCGGTTTCGTCGTGGTCGCCATGGCTATGGGCGGCTGTGAGCTCGGCCGGTGTAACCGGAGCAACACGGTCCTCGAAGAAGAAGCGGGACAAACGTCCACGTAGCTTCTCCGTGCCCGAGATCTTTCCATTGGCGTCCGGCTCGGCCGGCTGGACCTCTGGGGACTCGAAGCTGACCAAGCGGTGCAGTTTGTAGTCATTCAGCGGCTCATGGACCTCGATGAACTCACCATGGGGGAGACGGACAATACGTCCGGTCTCGCGGCCATGGAGAACGATCTCCCGGTCCTTGCGCTGCAGCGCGAGGCAGATCCTCCGGGTCACGATGAACCCGATGATCGGTCCGATGAAGAACAGCGCACGGAGCCAGTAGGTGACATCGTTTAGTGACACGAAGAAGTGTGTAGCAATGAGGTCGGAGCTGGCTGCTGCCCACATGACGCAGTACCAGATGACGCCGGCCACACCGGTTGCTGTACGGAAGGGAGCGTTGCGCGGACGGTCCAGGATGTGGTGTTCGCGAGTGTCCTTGGTTACCCAGCGTTCGATCCACGGCCAGCCAAACATGAGGCCGAACAGGATACCAGCCGGAACGAGGGCCGGGAGCAATACATTCAGCGACAGGGTGAAACTGCCGAAGAGCACGTATTCGAACGGGAAGCCCCACAGGACACCTGGCATGAGCCGAAGCGCACCGTCCACGAATCCGATGTACCAGTCGGGCTGGGTACCGGCGGAAACAGGGGAGGGGTCATAGGGGCCGTAATCCCAGATCGGCAGGATCTGGAAGTTCGCTGCGATGACTGCAACCACACCGAAGACGATGAAGAAGAAGCCGCCTGCCTTCGCGGCGTATACCGGTCCAACAGGGAAGCCCACAACGTTGGTCTCCGTGCGGCCCGGGCCGGGGTATTGCGTGTGCTTGTGAACAACAACCATAAACAGGTGGATAGCGATCATCAGAAGAATCAGCGCGGGGACCACGAGGATGTGCATCACGTACAGACGTCCCACGATAGCCGTGCCCGGGAATTCGCCCCCGAAGATCAGCATGGACAGGTAAGTACCGATAAGCGGAATCGCCTTGATAACGCCATCGATGATGCGCAGACCGTTGCCGGAAAGAAGATCATCCGGCAGCGAGTAGCCGGTGAAGCCCGCTGCCAGAGCGAGGATCAGGAGGACACAGCCGACGAGCCAGTTGAGTTCACGCGGACGACGGAAGGCTCCGGTAAAGAACACACGAAGCATGTGCACCGAGACGGACGCTACGAAGAGCAGCGCCGACCAGTGGTGCAACTGACGCATAAAGAGTCCACCGCGGATATCGAAAGAGATATCCAAGGTTGAAGCATATGCGACCGACATTTCTACACCCTTAAGCGGGACGTAGGATCCGTCGTAGTGCGTTTCTGCCATCGACGGATCGAAGAACAGCGTCAGGAACGTTCCCGACAGCAGCAGGATGACGAAGGTGTACAAGGCAACTTCGCCGAACATGAATGACCAGTGGTCGGGGAAGATCTTGCGGCCGAATTCCTTGACGATGGATGAACCGCCAACTCGAGTATCTACGAAGTTGGTGACACGTCCGAGACTGGTTTTCGGCTGATAGGTATCAGATGAAGTCGAAGCACTCATGATTAGCCACGCTCCCAGAAGCTAGGTCCGACGGGTTCGTGGAAGTCGCTGGTTGCAACCAGGTATCCCTCGTCGTCAACGCTGATAGGCAGCTGCGGCAAGGCGTGTGTGGCCGGACCGAAAATGACTTTGCATTCCTGGGTCAGGTCGAACGTCGACTGGTGGCAGGGGCAGAGCAGGTGATGCGTCTGCTGCTCGTAAAGAGCGACCGGGCATCCCACGTGGGTGCAAATCTTGGAATAGGCAACGATGCCGTTGTAGTTCCAGTCTTCGCGGCCGGGGGATACATGGAGGTCCTCCGGATTGAGACGCATGAGCAGGACGACGGCCTTGGCCTTTTCTTCCAGCTTGTGCTCAGCTTCGTTCAGGCCTTCCGGAATCACATGGAACGCCGATCCGATGGTGACATCGGACGCCTTGATCGGTGTGCCGCTCGGGTCGCGGGTAAGGCGGACTCCTGCATCCCACATTGTGTGCCTCAGCACGTCTGGATTCAGCTCATCTGAGAGGTCGCGCAGGATCCCGATCGCCGGCAGCGGCGCGAGAATCATGGCACCCAGGAGTGTGTTGCGAATCAGCGGGCGGCGCTTGATGCCCGTTTCCTCGATGATCTCGGTGACCATCGTTTCCGCAATTACTCGGTCTTCTTCGGTTCGGACCGCATGCCGCTCTTCAGCGATCTCGTGATCGGGCATCAGGGTCTTTGCCCAATGGACAATACCTACGCCAATTCCGAGCATGGCAAAGGCAGTGCCCATACCGAGCAAAAAGTTCTGCAGTCGCAGCGTTGCAATGGTCTCATCCAAACGGATGGCAAAGTATCCCACGAAGAAAAGCAGGGTACCGATGATGGAGATTACGAACAGAATCGCAACCTGTTTCTCGGCACGCTTTTCGGCCCGGGGATCCTTGTCGGCAAGGCGCGGGCGGTGTGGCGGAAGTCCAGGATCCTGGAACTTCTCCACTTCGCTCTGACCAGCCGTAGCAACGGTGCCCGAGGATTTCGGACTGCCGTGACTATGGTCGCCCATGATCCCTCTCATCCTTCTCTTGATATGTCTCTAAAGATTTTCAGTGCGTGTGTTGTCAGTAATTTCCCGGCGGCCCTACGGCCGCCGGGAGGAGATCAGGATGACCGCTGGGTCAGCCAGATCGTGAAGGCGATGATCGCGCCAAGGCCCGCTGTCCAGATCAGGAGGCCTTCGGATACGGGGCCGAGTGATCCGAGGGAATTACCACCGGGTGAACCTTGTTCTTCAATGGTCTTCAGGAAGGCGATGATGTCCTGCTTGCCTTCGGGGGAGACGTTGGCATCGCTAAAGACAGGCATGTTCTGCGGCCCGGTAGCCATGGCTTCGTAGATGTGCTTCTCACTCACGCCCGCGAGGGCCGGTGCGAACTTACCTCGGGTGAGGGCACCGCCGGCCGCTGCAGCGTTGTGGCACATTGCGCAGTTGACCCGGAAGAGCTCACCGCCGGCAGCGGGATCACCTTCGCTGGCATCAAGGTACTGTTCTTCGGGAACGGCCGGACCGGCGCCCAAAGAAGCAACGTAGGCCGCCAATTGCATGGTCTGCTCTTCGTTGAACTGCTTCGGCTTCTGCTGCGCCTGAGGACCTGACATCTGCATCGGCATACGACCGGTGCCGACCTGGAAGTCGACAGCTGCTGCTCCGACACCGATCAGAGAAGGACCTGCCTGATTTCCGTGGGCACCTTCCGGAGCGCCAACTGCACCCAACCCGTGACAAGTGGCACAGTTAGCAACGAAGAGCTTTTCGCCCTCTTCAATGTCCTGTGCCGAGTATGTGGTGGTTGTCGCCTGGGCCTCGTTGACCGTACCGGCTACGGCGTAGAGACCGCCGGTAACCAGCAGACCCATAAGCAACAGGGCAATGGCCGCCAGCGGATGTCGCCGCTTTTGCGAAAGTGCCTTCACTTCGTGGTTCCTAACTCTGTGGTGCGTGTGCGTCGAATGCAGCTTCTTGAAATTCTGTCCTTCGTAGAAGAACAGTCAAGTAAGGCTTACTTCAGGAAGTAAATGATGATGAACAGTGCGATCCAAACCACATCGACGAAGTGCCAGTAGTAGGAGGTAACGATCGCTGAGGTCGCTTCAAAGTGGCCGAACTTCTTCGCGACATAGGCGCGGCCGATGATCAGCAGGAATGCGATCAAGCCGCCAGCGACGTGAAGACCATGGAAGCCAGTGGTGATGTAGAACGCCGAGCCGTAGGCGTTGGAGGAAAGCGACACTCCTTCGGATACGAGGTGGGCGTACTCATAAGCCTGCACAGACACAAAGATGGCGCCCATGAGGAAGGTGAGCAGGAACCACTCGACCATTCCCCACCGTGCGACGTTAAAGGGGCTGCCGGTCCGGCGGGCCTGAAGGCGTTCGGCCGCGAAGACACCAAACTGGCAGGTGAAGGAGCTGGCTACCAGGATGATGGTGTTGACCAATGCGAACGGAACGTCGAGTTTAGCCGTTTCGGTAGCCCACATCTCTGGTGAAGTGGCGCGCAGGGTGAAGTACATGGCGAAAAGGCCGGCGAAGAACATCAGCTCGCTGGACAGCCAGACAACGGTTCCAACGGAAACGAGGTTTGGGCGGTTCAGTGTGGGATGTGCCGGGGTACTGGGGGCGTGGGTTGCAGTTGTCACATAGTCATTATGTCTATAAATCGGCCCAGTTCACCAATGCATCGGAACGCGTGGCGGGCCCCGAACGTTCCCAACCCCCGGTATTCCGCGGATTGTCGGCGAAGTTAATATTCAGGCAGTTTCTACAATTCGTAGATAACCTAGGTGTGTGAGCCCTTTTAGTGATGCCAAGACTGCCCTTCGTTGGCCCGTTCTGATCTCGGCGCTGATCGCCGGAGACGACCTCAGCCGAGAGCAAACTCACTGGGCGATGAACACGATCATGGCCGGCGAAGCCACCGACGCGCAGATTGCAGGGTTCCTGGTGGCGCTCCGGGCGAAGGGCGAGACGGTCGACGAACTGACCGGTCTAGTCGACGCCATGGTTAGCAACGCCCGCCCGATAGAGATACCGGGCGAGAAGCTCGACATCGTCGGAACCGGCGGTGACCGGCAGAACACCGTAAACATCTCTTCGATGGCCGCACTCGTTTGTGCAGGGGCCGGAGCACGCATCGTCAAGCACGGGAACCGGGCCGCATCTTCATCGTCGGGGTCGGCGGACGTTATTGAAGCACTCGGCGTGCGCCTGGACCTACCGGTCGCTCGGGTGGCCCAAGCCGCCGTCGAGGCCGGTATCACGTTCTGCTTTGCACAGGTGTTCCATCCCTCTATGCGCTACGCGGGCACGGTTCGCAGCGAACTCGGGGTTGCCACGGCGTTCAACTTTATGGGCCCCATGACCAATCCTGCGCATCCGACGGCATCCGCAATTGGCGTCGCGGACGCCAGACTGGCACCCCTGATTGCCGGCGTGCTTGCTGCCCGTGGACAGCGCGCGCTCGTCTTTAGGGGAGGGGACGGTCTTGATGAGCTCACTACCACCGGTCCCTCGACGATTTGGGAAGTGCGCGACGGCAAGGTAACCGAATCGGAACTCGACCCGCTCGATCTCGGCATCCCGCGTGCCACTCTCGATGACTTGCGTGGAGGAGATGCTGCTGCGAATGCGGAAGTAGTCCGTCGCACACTGGCGGGAAGCCGCGGTCCAGTGCGCGACGCCGTCGTTCTTAATGCTGCTGCTGGCTTAGTCGCATTAGATGAGTCGGCCGAGGGAACGCTTCAGGCAAGGCTGGCGAAGGGCCTGGCACAAGCTGTTGAAGCAATTGACGGTGGAGCCGCAGCCGAGGCACTTGACCGTTGGGTCAAAGTCACGCAGTAGGCCTGACCCGAAGACATTAAAGGCGTGTGGGCCGGAGGATAGTTCCTCCGGCCCACACGCCTTGTTCAGTTAGTGGTCGAATCCCAAAGAGAAGGCCGCGTCAAGGTCATGCTGCGAATAGGCGCGGAAGGCGATGTGCGTGGTTGTGGCTTGAACGCCCTGTACCTTGGAGAGCCGGTCCGCGATCACATCGGCGAGATCCTCATGCTTGGTGACCCGGGCCACGGCGATCAAGTCCCATTCACCGGTAACCGAGTAGACCTCGCTGATGCCTTCGATCTCCGAAATCTCCTGCGCGGACTCCGGAATCCGGGATGCATCGGTCTGGATGAGTACAAACGCTGTAACCACTTTTGCTGCCTTTCATCGCACCATTTATGCCTACAACCGAGGTTATGCCAAGGTCCGGCTTTTGCGTATCTTCATGACCAGCGCCGCGGCCAGGCGCCAACCGATAATAAAGACACCCAGTACCAACAGGGTCACGATCTGGAACGACACGGCCAGGCCTCCGCCGGCAAAGCCGCGCAGCAGCAGTCCGAAAACGACAGTGGAGAGCCATACAACGACGGCGGCAGGCCAAAGCGCCAATGGCCTGCGCCAAGCTCGGCCAAGGAGCCAGCCGATGGCAGCACCGCCGGCAAAAGGTGCGGCGGTCAAAAGGATTCCCGACACGTCCAGGCCGTGTTCGTGCGTGTCGCGTCCGATCGCTGCAAACAGGACTACGCAGGCGATGTCTCCCGCGAAAGCTAGGACTATGCTGGCCGTAGATTGCCGGGGAGCGATTGCAGAGGTCTTCACGAATCAAGCCTACGTCCCGCCGCGGCACTTCCTGACGACGGGCGGGAAGTATGGAGGACTCGGAGGAATGGTGAAAATCATACAGATTGCACAGCGTGCCTCAGACCTTGACCGGGCCAGGGCGTTCTACGGGGACTTGATGCGCCAGGAGGCAACCGCCGTTTTTGACCCGCCGGGACTGGTCTTTTTCATGCTCGACGGCGTCAGATTACTCCTCGAAAGGGGAGCCCCTTCCGCCCTCCTCTATTTGCAGGTACCTGATGTCCACTCGGAAATTGCAAGGCTGAAGGGCGCCGGAGTTGAAGTAGTGGAGGAGCCGCAGCTGATCTTCCAGCATGAGGAAGGGACGCTGGGTCCTGCCGGCAGCGATGAATGGATGGCTTTCGTCAAGGACTCCGAAGGCAACACCATCGGCTTGGTAAGTCAACAGATGCCATGACTTGTCCACGATCGAACAAATCTGTAGCATTGTTTATATGCTCACAAGGATATCGTGTTGTGTACGTACTGACCGTTGATCAGCGTAAGTCCAGGACCCGGGAGGACCTCGTTGGGCCGGTGATGAATGACCTTAACAACGACGCCTTACGGCCGTTGATTCTCCCGTTTGACCGAACGGCAGGCGATGAGATGCAAAGTCTTATTGATGATGCTTCCGTCGCCTTGAGCATCGCGATGGAGCTGGCCATCAGTGGGCATTGGAGCGTTGGTATCGGTATTGGGGAAGTTCGAAAGCCTTTGCCAGACAATACTCGCGCTGCCTCAGGGGAGGCATTCGAGCGGGCGCGCACGGCAGTGACGGCTGCTAAGAATGCATCCGGCAATATCGCCGTTTCGGGTCAGAGCCCTATGGCTGCACAGGCGGAGGCCTTACTGCAGTTGCTGGTCTCCGTGGCGCGAAAGCGCAGTGCCATGTCAGTGGAGGCGGGTGTTCTGAGCGACCAAGGCCTGACGCAGCAGCAGATTGCCCGTCAGCTGGGGATTAGCCAGCAAGCCGTCTCCAGCAGGCTCCAGAGCGGGTTGTGGCAGGAATCGAGAAGGGTCCAAGCGGTCGCAGAGTCCCTTCTGGAAGGTGCGGATCTGTGAGTCTTGCCAGTCTGATTCTGCTGTGTCTGGCTGCCCTCATAGCGGTTCCGATGTATGGGGAGCGGTTCCGCGGCAATGGGAACGCCCGCTTGTATTCACTCAGTGCTATTTCGCTTCTCTGGATGGGAGTAGCGGCATTGCTTGCCAGCATCAGCGGGGGTGGTCTGGGAGCCGGCGTCTATGCATTTGCCGTGGCCGTCGCCGCGCTGGGCGGCGGGCCACTGACTGTCAGTATCCTCACCCTGTCCTTCAATGCCTTACATCCGGAGAACCGGGAGAAAGCTGAGAAGGAGCCTGTCCTTCGAGGGGGTGCTTGGATCGGCGTGCTGGAACGGACAGGCATCTCCGTCACGCTGCTGGCTGGTTGGCCAGAGGGACTGGCGGTAGTACTGGCGGTGAAAGGCCTCGGCCGATACTCCGAACTCGGCCAGTCCGGCGCTGCGGAGCGGTTCATTCTGGGAACCTTCGCCAGCGTGCTCTGGGCAGCGGCTGCCAGCGGAATCGCCGTATTGCTCCGGTAGGAGGCGCAAGGCCGCCCGGCATCGCTGCCGCCTGTGGGGCCGGATTCGACAAGCGGGGGAGCCGGAGCCATTGCGGTTGAACCGGACGTATGACATAACAGGCACATGACCGCCCTCGACCGCATTCAGGCAGAAGTCTTGCTTAGCTGCTCGGTTGCGCATGCGTGGACAGTGTTCGTGCATGAAAAAGGCCAGTGGTGGCCGGAGATGGACTTCTGGCCGGTTGCCGGCTCGCTGCTGACGGAGCGCTGGGAAATGGACGGCGTTTCGTTTGAGGCCACTGGAGTGGTCGAAGACGTGGTGGAAGGGCGTCGGCTCGTCTTTTCATGGCGTGAGAGCGAATGGGAACGTCCGACCACTGTCGAGTGCACCTTTGACTCAGACGGAGCGGGCGCACGGATCTGCCTCAGTGAATCAGGGTTCGCTGCGCTATCTGATGGAGAGTCGCTTGCAGCCGATCATCGCGTGGGGTGGGCATATCACCTGCAGACGCTCAAACAGCACGTGGACGAAACCACGGCGCCTCACGGCACGGGGGAGAGGCAATCAACAGAGGGAGTGCCTGGCCAGCCGTCTCAATGACAGCACGCGAGCCGAATGCCGCCCGTCCGCCCACTAGCTGACGGGTTGGATGACAAATCTGATCGGTCGCCAATCCAGGGCACTGCGGACCAAGCGACGTCGTATAGTTAGAGGTTGTGGGTGGGTCCAGGGGTTTCGTCGTCCTCCAGCGGCTGCAGCTCGCTGTCCGGCGGATAGAGGTTGGACCCGGTGCGGTCCTTCAGCGTCAGGGTGGCGATCAGCGAGGCCGCCACGAGCAGGAATAGGTACGTCGAGACGGCGACCGTGGTGTTGAACGTGCCCACCAGTGCGGTGGCGATCGTGGGGGCGAAGGCCCCGCCGAGCACCGCCCCCATCGCGTAGCTGATGGAGGCGCCGCTGAGCCGGATCCGGGCCGGGAACAGCTCGGCGTACAGGGCCGGCAGCGGTCCGTAGGACAGTCCCATGACCGCGCCGAAAACCACCAAGGAAACGACGACGAGGCTCAACTCGCCGGTGTCGATGAGCAGGAAGAGCGGGTACAGCCAGGCGAGCATGCAGGCCCATCCGATGATGTACATCTTGCGCCGGCCGATGCGATCGGAGACTACCCCGGAGACCCAGGTTGAGATCAGCCAGGCCACCGAGCCGAGGGTGATGATGTTGAGGATGGCGTCGGCGTTCAAGTCCAGTTGCGTTGTGGCGTAGCCCAGGATAAAGCCGCCGGTGAGCATGTAGCCAGCAGCATTATTGCCCATGAAGATGAGCGTGGCTTGGACGACCTTCTTCGGATGGTGGCGGAAGAGTGTGGACAACGGCGCGGTCTCGGTCTGTTTCGTGGCCTCCAGTTCATGGAACACCGGAGACTCCTCGACCCGGGTGCGGATGTAGTGGCCGATCAGGATCAGCACGAAGCTCAGCAGGAACGGCACCCGCCAGCCCCAGGCCAGGAACTGTTCGTCGGTGAGTGCGGCGGCGAAGACGGCCGTGACCCCGGAGGCCAGGAGCATCCCTGCGGGAACGCCCAGCTGCGGAAAGGCCCCGAACTTGCCGCGGTGTTCGGCCGGGGCATGTTCGACAGCCATCAGCGCCGCCCCGCCCCATTCGCCACCGGCGGAGAATCCCTGGATGATGCGCAAGATCACCAGCAGGATCGGGGCCCACACCCCGATTGTGGCGTAGGTGGGCAGGACGCCGATGAGGGTGGTCCCCAAGCCCATGAGGATCAAGGTGATGATCAGCACTACCCGGCGGCCGTATCGGTCACCCACGCGACCCATGATGACGGCTCCGAGGGGGCGGAACAGAAAGCTGATGCCCACGGTGGCGAATGAGACGATCGAAGCCATCGTCCCCTGCAGCGGGGAGAAGAACAGCGGGGCAAGGACCAAGGCGGCGGCGTTGGCGTAGATGAAGTAGTCGTACCACTCTACCGTTGTGCCAATCATGGTGGCCCCTGCCACCCTGCGCTGTTGAGGGGTCATGCGCGCGGTGCCTGTCGATCTGCTGTTCATAACGACTCCTTCGTCGGGAAACGACGCGCGCGGCGGGGAGGCCGCCGCCAATTGTCTGTCAAGAGGTGGTGGACAGAGTAGTGGCCGGCGTCATTGCCCGCGACAACGCCAGTTTACGGCTCGCGCGCCGTCGAATGATAGGCGCTGTTTGGCACGGAATATCGAGGGCTGGAACTTACCCGCCTGGCCCTGGCGCGAAGGCTGCCGCGGACAATCCTGAGGCGGGGGACTGCCACCTGGCAAGCGGAGCCAACGCCGTCGAATGCCTCCTAGACCCCCTTGCATGCAGCGCAAGCGAACATGGAGCGTGGCAAAACTACGACCTAACATGCCGGTCATGCAGCCGTTGGGGGAGACCGCCATGAGGCCTAGACATCGGCGTCCGTAGAGTTCTGGGCACGGGACACAGAGGCCGCTAGCCTTGCCTTCGTCGTCCTTTAAGCGTGACGCAGAGGACAGTGCATCACCCGACCGTGTGAAAGCGGGCAGGCCTCCCGCCGCGATCGTCACGCGTGACCCGGCGGCACCATCCGGGAGCACGGGGAGCGGAGTAAGGATCGACCCTTGCCCGCAAGGGCTCGAGTGGGCGCATTCGCGGGCAGTGCCATAGGGAAATGGGGGACCAGCGACTAGTTGTTGGCGAAGCGGTGCTTGTTTCGGAGATTGTAGGTTTGCTTGAGCGGGACCTTTGTCTTCGGGCAAGTGCGGACGAGGCATGTGCCTTCCTCGGCAGGCCGCTTCAGTATTAGAGTGCCAAGGAGTGGTGATCTCCCAAACCCTTTCGAGATGGAGCCAACATGCGCAAGTCAGCGGCAGCGATCTGGCAACTTGTGCATGCCGAAAGGCGGCGGCTCGCGGCTGATCTTTCTGAGCTGGGCGACGAACAGTGGCGCGTCTCCTCTCTCTGCCCGGGATGGGATATCCACGATGTCCTCGCGCACCTGGTCGATACGGCACTGACCGGCCGGATCTCCTTCGTTCGTGACCTGCTTATCGCCCGCATGGACTTCGACCTGGCAAATGAGAACGGCACTGCCCGAGTGAAGCGGGAGGAGCCGCAGGACACATTCGCCGCGCTACGGGAAGCTGCAGTCCTCAGGCGCACACCGCGGGCGAACCTCGCATCACGTCTGGTCGAGGCTATCGTGCACGGAGAGGATATACGCCGTCCCCTGTGGATTGCCGGAAACTACCCCGAAATGGCCGTCGCCCAAGCCTTGGCCTACCAACTGCGCACCCCTGTCTCCTTTGGAGGTGGACGCGAACGGGTAGCAGGATTGCGACTGACCGACAGGAAGACTGGCGGGAGCTGGGGGCAGGGTGCCGGCGTCGACGCCGACTCCATCGACCTGCTGCTGGCAGTCTCCGGGCGCCTGGTACCGCGGGAGAGGCTCAAAGGAACCGGTGCATCCCGACTGGTCGCGGCGGCGGCGGGCACGTCATCAACGCATGAATCAGGTGACCGGTGACGAGTGGAGGCAGCGTCACGACGCGATGGCAGAACGATCGGCTCTGGGCGTTGGCGCATGCCGAGCGAGCCGCCCTGGCGGAAGACCTCTCAAGCCTCAGCGCAGAGCAGTGGAGGCACTGCACTTTGTGCGGGAACTGGGATGTCGAGCACGTCGTGGCCCACCTCACGGCCGCGGCCAGCTTGAACCAGTGGCGGTGGTATCGCAGTATGCTCGGCGCGTGCTTCCGTCCCTACGTGCATAACCAGCGTCGATTGAGCGAGCGGCGCGGTCAGACACCGGCAGAAACGCTGGACCTGTTCCATACCGTCTTCAAAAGTACAACGGCACCCTCAGGACATATACCTGCGTACCTTGGTGAGGTCGTCGTGCACGCCCAAGACATCCGCCAGCCCCTGGGGATTCAGCGCGCACCGAGTGTCGAGGCGCTGACACCCGTGGCCGATTTTTTTGCCCGCCGCGACTTTACCGTTGCCAGCCGGACGCACGTCGCCGGTCTGCAGTTGCGCGCTGTTGACGGGCTGTTCGCCGCGGGTAGCGGCCCACTAGTGACCGGCTCAACCCTTGCCCTGGTGATGGGCATGGCCGGGCGCGATGTTTATCTCGACGAGCTCGATGGCCCGGGCGTGGAGATCCTGCGGATGCGTCTCCAAAGCGGCAGAATTTCTCGTCGATCATCGAGAACTGTTTGGGAGCACTAGGGGGAGCGTAAGTGATCGCATTAGCCAATGCCCAACTTGACTTAGCCAATGCCCAACTTGACATAATGTAGATTATCGGCGTTTTATTTGCGCGGCCAGGAGTGGCGCATTCAGCGTTGCTCGGGGTTTCATGGGCGATGCGGTTGAGAACTTCGGTTCCATCGACGGCGACCCTTTAACGGTACCTTTGCTGGTGCTATCCACGGTGCGGTTCGTGCAATCCGCCGACGACGACGATTGATGTCTTTACTCTGCATGAGCGTATTTCTGCCCGCGGTGGTTTTCAGCGCATAAACCTGCAGAATCTTGAAGATGTTGATTGGGCCGGCTTTTATGGGATGCCGCCATGCATGCTCGGGGCAATCTCCTGGACTGCTGTCGCATCGTAGGGCTTCACTCCATGCGTGCTGACTTAGCCAACCCCAGATCAGCACAACTTGACATAACTAGTGCACCACCCCTTGTATGCCCGCCGTCGCCGTCGTTGGACTTTACAGGTCCTGTGGCCCGCTTTGACTCCAGGATCTGCTGAGCAGCTTTACGAGACGTGTTTAGCAGGACAACAGGTTGGAGGGCGGCCTGATACCGGCCTGGACTGTTAGCGCGGATGGCTGGCGGGCGGCGTTGCACCAGCACTCCCCCGGCTAAGCTCCCCGAGTCAGGGCGGCGACGATGCCCAGCACAGTCGCCGCCGCCCTCGGAGATTAAGCGCCCACGTAGGTCGCGAGATGCTCGCCGGTGAGCGTGGCGCGGGCGGCAACAAGCTCGGAGGGTGTTCCCTCGAAGACGAGACGGCCGCCGTCGTGGCCGGCGCCGGGGCCGAGGTCGATGATCCAGTCGGCGTGCGCCATGACCGCCTGATGGTGTTCGATGACGATGACCGATTTGCCGGCGTCGACGAGTCTGTCCAGGAGGCCGAGCAGTTGCTCGACGTCGGCCAGGTGCAGCCCGGTTGTCGGCTCGTCGAGGACGTAGATGTCACCCTTTTCCGCCATCTGAGTGGCGAGCTTGAGCCGCTGCCGTTCGCCGCCGGAGAGCGTGGTGAGGGGCTGTCCGAGGCTGAGGTAGCCCAGCCCGACGTCGGCGAGCCGGTCGAGGATTTTGTGGGCGGCAGGTGTGCGTGCCTCGCCTTCGTTGAAGAACACCTCGGCTTCTGTCACCGACATCGCGAGTACTTCGGCGATGTTCCGGCCGCCCAGCCTGTATTCCAGCACTGCTGCCTGGAACCGCTTACCCTCGCAGTCCTCGCAGGTGGATTCCACAGTGGCCATGACGCCGAGGTCGGTGTAGATGACGCCGGCGCCGTTACAGGTAGGACAGGCACCTTCGGAGTTGGAGCTGAAGAGCGCCGGCTTCACGCCGTTCGCCTTCGCAAACGCCTTGCGGATCGGCTCGAGCAAGCCGGTGTAGGTGGCCGGGTTGCTCCGCCGGGAACCGCGGATGGCGCCCTGGTCGATCACTACCACGCCGCCGCGGCCGGCAACTGAACCGTGAATCAGCGAGCTCTTGCCGGAACCGGCCACGCCCGTGACAACACACAGCACTCCCAACGGGACGTCGACGTCGACAGCTTGGAGGTTGTGCATCGACGCGCCGCGGACCTCCAGCGCGCCGGACGACTGGCGCACTGTTTCCTTGAGGCTCGCCCGGTCATCCAGATGGCGGCCGGTGATCGTGTCGCTCCCCCGCAGCCCCTCCAGAGAGCCCTCGAAGCAGACGCTGCCGCCCGCCGTACCGGCGCCTGGCCCGAGGTCGACGACGTGGTCGGCGATCGCGATCGTCTCCGGCTTGTGCTCGACGACGAGCACCGTGTTGCCCTTGTCCCGCAACTGCAGCAGCAACTGGTTCATCCGCTCGATGTCGTGCGGGTGCAGGCCGATCGTCGGCTCGTCAAAGACGTACGTGACATCCGTGAGCGACGAGCCGAGGTGGCGGATCATCTTGGTGCGCTGCGCCTCGCCGCCAGACAAAGTGCCCGCCGGCCGATTGAGCGAGAGATAGCCCAGCCCGATCTCTTTGAAGGAGTCCAGCAGATGCTGCAGCCCGTTGAGCAGCGGGGCCACCGAAGGCTCATCGAGTTCCCGGATCCATTCGGCCAGATCGCTGATCTGCATGTCGCAGAGGTCTGCGATGTTCTTGCCCTTGATCTTTGAGGACAGGGCTTCCTGGCTCAATCTGGTGCCGTCGCACTCGGGGCAGGTAGTGAAGGTCACGGCCCGCTCCACGAAAGCACGGATGTGCGGCTGCATTGCCTCGACGTCCTTGGAAAGCATCGACTTCTGGATCTTGGGGATCACGCCCTCGAAGGTGAGGTTGACCCCTTCCACCTTGATCTTCGTCGGCTCCGAATAGAGCAGTTTCTGGAGCTCCTTCTTGGAGTACTTCCCGATCGGCTTGTCCATGTCCAAGCCGGCACCACTGAAGATGCGTCCGTACCAGCCGTCCATGCTGTACCCGGGAACCGTGAGTGCGCCCTCAGCGAGCGACTTGGTGCCGTCGTACAGTGCTGTCAGGTCGAAGTCGTTGACGGCGCCCATGCCCTCGCACCGCGGGCACATGCCGCCCAGCCTGTTGAAGGTTGCCTTCTCCGCCTTGGTCTTGTTGCCGCGTTCGACGGTGATCGCTCCGCTGGCCTTCACCGTAGGCACGTTGAAGGAGTAGGCATTGGGCGAGCCGATGTGCGGATCACCAAGCCGGCTGAAGAGAATGCGCAGCATCGCGTTGGCATCGGTTGCGGTGCCGACGGTGGAGCGCGGGTTGGCGCCCATCCGCTCCTGATCGACGATGATCGCGGTCGTCAGGCCCTCCAGATAGTCCACGTCGGGGCGTGCCAGCGTCGGCATGAAGCCCTGCACAAAGGCGCTGTAAGTCTCGTTGATCATACGTTGGGACTCCGCCGCGATCGTGGCGAAGACCAGCGAACTTTTGCCCGAGCCCGAGACGCCCGTGAAGACTGTCAACCGGCGTTTCGGGAGCTCGACGCTGATGTCTTTCAGGTTGTTCTCGCGTGCGCCCTGTACACGGATCAAGTCGTGGCTGTCTGCAAGGGGCAGCGCAGGCGACTGAATACCCGTGTTGGTGACCATGCTCATCGTGTCTCCATCTGTCATGCGGAAACGCCTCTGTTGTCTTCGACGGCGTCGTCCGGATCGGTCTCACCAGGTTCGTGCAGTGCTTCAACGGTCCACTGTCTACCTTAATCGACGTCGCCGCCCTCGTAATTTGAATGTACGATGACTGCATGTGGACGGGCTGGCAGCTCCTGCCGTTACAGTGCAGGAGATGGCGGACATCCCTGCTGCTTCTGATCGCGGTTTTTTCGCTGGCGTCATGCAGTTCCGGCGCTCCGGAATCTCCCCGCGACGCCGCGTCCCCGGACCCGTCCGGCCGCCAACCCATGCAGCAGGACGGGCCTCCTGTCACCGTCGAACAGCTGAGCGCGTCCGTCGGGGCCGCGGAGGGCAACGACGACGTCGTGCTGCTGACAGTGGTGAACAAGTCCGAGGCAACCGTGCTTGTCCTTGCCGTAACCATGTACTCACCGCGTTTCAGCGGTGGCACGGACTGGGTGCCGGACAGGGCCGGCGGAACGCGCCTCAGTCCCGGGGACAGCCTTTCCGTGCCTGCCGCCCTGCAACCGGTACGCTGCCGCCAGCGCGCGGATCATTCAGAGGCGACCATTGCCATCACCGTGGACCGGGCCGAAACGGGATCGCTGACCGTGAAAGTTGCCGCTGCCGATCCCCAGGGCGTGTTGGAATCCCGCTACCGGGACCACTGTTCCAGCAGCGCCTGAGCAATCGCGCCCGGGCAATCGCGCCTGAGCAATCGCGCCGGGGCCAACGGCCTGGGAGCCTCTGCCCAGGCCGTCGATCGGCTAGGCCGTGGATAGGATCAAGGCTGACGGACATCACCGCAACGGACGGAGAAACGCATCGTGTCAGGACTGAAGGCAGCCGACCTCCGCGCTGCAGTGGCAGCAGTGCTGGAGCGGGAAGATCTGCCGCAGATCGTCCAGCTGGGACACCCGGTCCTGAGGCAGGCTGCTGTTCCCTATGACGGCCAGATCGAGGACGCCGAACTCCACGCCCTGCTGGAGCTGATGCGCCGGACCATGCATGCCGCACCGGGGGTCGGCCTGGCGGCGCCGCAGATCGGCATCCCCTTGCGCCTGGCGGTTTTGGAAGATCCAGCCACCGTGGGACCTGAGATAGCCGGCGCACGCGAACGTCAACCGCTGCCGTACTTCGCGGCGATCAACCCGCACGTCCGCACCATCGGCGAGCACACGGCGTCGTTCTTTGAAGGCTGTTTGTCCTTTACCGGCTACCAAGCCGTCGTGGAGCGTCACCGGGTGGTGGAGCTTGAATATCTCCGCGCAGACGGAACGGTCGGGACCGAAGAGTTCACCGGCTGGCCGGCACGCATTGTGCAGCATGAAGCGGACCACCTTGACGGCGTGGTTTACATCGACAAGGCCGTCACCCGCTCGTTGTGCACCAGCGCGGAATACAGCAGCCGCTGGGCTCAGCCGACCATCGAGCGCGCCCGCCAGGAACTGCGCTTCTAAATTCAGCCTGCCGCCGGTTCCAGTTCCGCGGTTTCGCCGGACCGCTCGAGCTGCCCGGGTCGGTTCCGGGCGGTGGGCAGGTATTTTGCCCACCAACGCAGGATCTCGTCGAACCGCTGTTTGCGGTGCCAAGGTGTCCCGGTGCGCGAAAGCTCGTGGTTCTCCCCCGGAAAAATCAGCAGCTCGGCCGGCACACCGCGCTGTTTGAGCGCTACGTAGTAGCGGTGGGCCTGTTCGAGCGGGCAACGCAGGTCTTCCTCCGAGTGGATGATGAGCGAAGGCGTCCTGACGTTGCTGATCTGGGCAAACGGGTTCTGGCTGCGGATGCTCTCCTCATCGGTCCCCGTGTATTCGCCGGAGAAGAACCAGCCGATGTCGCTGGATCCCACGAACGACGGCGGATCCAGGTAGCCGCGCTCAATGATCGCGGCCGCGAAACGGTGATCCTGGGAGATAGCCCAGGCGGTGAGGTAGCCGCCGTAGGAACCGCCCATCACACCCATCCGGTCGCGGTCAAGCTGCGGATACTTCTCCTGCGCCCCCTCCAGAAACGCGAGCACGTCCACCAGGTCCACCGTCCCCATGGCCTCCTTGATGGCCCGGCCATGCGCCTGTCCGTAGCCGGCGGCGCCGCGCGGATTGCACATCAGCACGGCGTATCCCGCCTCCACATAGACCTGGGCTTCGTCGAAAAGCCCCCAGCCGTACTGGGCAAAAGGCCCGCCGTGAATGTTCAGCAGCACCGGGTGTGGGCCCTCGCCTTCCGGCAGCAGCACCCAGCCGTGCACCGGGTACCCGTCGGCCGTCGTGACGGTTTCCTCGCGCAGCTCCGCCAGCGGCGACGCAGTGCGCAGGGCGGCGGAAAAATCGGTGCGGACCTGCAGGCCCGCCGGGGTCACGAGGCCCACATCCCCGGCGGTACCAGGATCGGTAAAACTTACGACAAGCGATCCGCCCGCGCTGCCCGCCCCGGTCACCTGGCGCTGGCCCTCCACCAGGACCTGCATTTCACCGGCAGTGTTCAGGCGCAGCAGTTCCACGGCTCCGCGTGCGCTGTTCAGAACGACGACGGCGTCATCGGCCACCGCGACCAGCTCACCGCTGGTTGCGCTCAGGTCGATCGTCTCGGCGTCGGTCAGCCTTCGGGCGGGAGCGCTGGTGTCCGTGGGCGCCACGTAGAGGCCGGTGTTTCGTGCCACGAAGTCCATGCCGCTTTCGCCGAGTTCGCTGCCCAGGAAGAACAGCCAGCGGCCGTCGGGGCTGGGTGCCGGCAGATCTGCGGCAATGCGCTGCGCCGGCTCGTCCCGCAGGTTCGTATGTTTGCGGAGATCCAGGCCGTCCGTGTCGATGGAGTAGATGTCCGAGACCAAATCGCTGTCGGCTTCTGCATGCAGGGCGGCGCTGAAGTAGATGCGGCCGCCGTCGGCTGAGAACTGCGGCGACTGATGGTCCGCCGCTCCGTGGGTCAGCTGGACAGGTTCCGGCACCGGCTGTAATTTGCGGCCCTCATCTTCGGCCAGCTTCTTCGCCCGGCCTGACGGGGCTATCGGCGGCTCGGCCTGCAGGTCGGGGGCATCCAGGCGGAAGAGCTGGGCGCGTTTGTCGTTCGTGTACCCGGCTCCGTTCAGACGGAACTTATAGCCGGTGATCAGCCGGGCGTCCTCGGCGTCGGCGCCGAGTCCCTCCACGGTGCCGTAACGTCCTTCTTCCGGTACCGGTGCGGAAAAGACCAGACTCGCGGAATCCGGCGACCATGCAAAACCGGAGACACCGAGCTTCCGGTCAGTCAGCTGGACCGGCTCCCCTCCCCTGCTCTCGACGGCGAAAAGCTGGGGCGCTTCCCCGGGTGCAGCGCGCAGGAAAGCCAAAGCGCTGCCGTCGGGCGCAAATTTCGGTGCGGTGTCTCGGAAGCCGCGCGTAAGACGGCGCGGTGCACCGCCGTCGTTGTTCAGCGGTATCTCCCACAGCTGTCCGACGTAAGCGTCGGCAGTGAAGTCCGGGCGGGTAACTGACACCACCACGCGGTTCCCCTTGGGGTGGACCGCCGGCGCGGAAACGGAATTAAGTAAAACAATCTCTTCAGACTTCATCTTTGTGAGCTTAGTCTCATGTCGGGCGGCTGGGCGAGTCACCTTTCGGTAACGCCGGCGGCTGCGTCTCGCTAGGATCGGTCTATGCCTTCACTCAGCGTGCCCTTGGAATCTGTCGACCTCCTGCTTTGCCCGGTGTGCGCGGAAGACATGCGGCCCAACGAGGACTCCGTCGCGGGTGGGATCAGCTGCGCGGCAGGCCATCGTTTTGATGGCGCCAAACAGGGGTACATCAACTTGCTCACGGGGCGCGGCACGTCCTTCATCCCGGACGCCGCAGACATGGTCGCGGCCAGATCCGCCTTCCTGGATGAGGGACATTATGACGCGTTGCTCCGGCAGGTCGCCGGTACCGCTTCGGCGTTGTTGGAGGGCGTCGAACGGCCGGTCATCGTCGACGCCGGGGCCGGCACCGGGCATTATCTGGCTGCCGCAGCTGGAGCCGTGCCTGCCGCCCGGGCGGTGGCGCTGGATCTGTCCAAGTTTGCCCTGCGCCGCGCAGCGCGTGCCGTTCCGCAAGCACTGTGCCTGGTGTGGGACCTCTGGCGGCCCCTTCCCCTGGCCGGCGGTGCTGTCGATCTGATCATCAACGTTTTCGCCCCGCGCAATGCCGAAGAATACGCGCGGATCCTCAAGCCGGGCGGCCATCTGCTGGTGGTAACCCCGGCGCCTGGGCATCTCGACGCCCTGAGGGTACGGCTCCCCCTGCTCGCTGTAGACGAGGACAAGTCGGACAAGCTGGCCGCGTCCCTAGCCCGGGACTTCACGCCGGTGTCCGCGGACTCACTGTCCGTTCCGATGCAGCTCAAGGGCGAAGATATGCGGAATGTGGTGATGATGGGGCCGAACGCCCACCATGCTGGCGCGGCTCTTGCGCCAGGTGATGCGGCGACCGTGCTCGAGGAACCGGAGACCCCGGTCGCAGTCGAAGCCCGGTTCAACCTCAGCGTTTTCCGAAAGAGCGCCCGCTAGCATCGTCGGCCACGGCATTCTTGTGGCGTACTTCGAGTGGGTGGTCACGAGTTGGCCACAATTTCGCGCTATAGGGAAGTTCGGGTGTGAAAGCGCCACAATTGCAGGCAAATCGGGCATGATTGTGCTATGGACCACATGTCCGCTGTGGCATGTTCATGGTTTCGAATATCTACCTGCAACAGGGGGAACCGATGTTTGAATGGCTCGTCATCAACAGCTGGGTCCTCTGGCTGGCTCTGTTCCTGGTCTTGGCGATCGTTGAGATGATGACGCTCGACCTCTTCTTCATCATGATGTCCTTCGGGGCATTGATCGCCCTGTTCACTGCGCTGCTCGGCTGGCCGTTCTGGATCCAGGTGGTCGTGTTCTGCGTCGTGGCGCTGCTTATGGTTCTCGTGGTGCGGCCCATAGGGCTCCGTCATTTGCGTCGTGGTCCCCGTGACCAGGCGACTAACGTTGACCGTTTGATCGGTGAATCGGCCATGGCCCTGGAGCCGGTCACGGATCACTCCGGGATAGTCAAGATCGGTGGCGACACCTGGACGGCACGTTCGAGCGACGGCTCGGCAATCCCCGCCGGTGCCCGGGTAGCCGTGGCCCGGATCGAGGGGGCTACCGCCGTCGTCTACCCTGCCGCGGAGCCGGGGCCTTATCCGGCGCAGTAAACCGGCAAAGATCCAAGGCGCATCAACGCCCTCGGCCTGACGGATGGCTCAGCATCCGGTCCAACGGCCGACGCGAATAACAACTGAAGGGGAGCTATGGATAGCAATATCGGCATCTGGATAGTGCTGCTGGTCCTGATCATTTTCGTGTTTATTGTGTTGGTCCGCGCCGTCCGGATCATTCCACAGGCGCGTGCGGGCGTAGTCGAACGATTGGGCAAGTACCAGCGCACGCTCAACCCTGGATTGACCATCCTGATCCCGTTCGTTGACCGGCTCCTGCCCCTGCTGGATCTGCGCGAACAGGTCGTGTCGTTTCCGCCACAGCCCGTTATTACCGAAGACAACCTCGTCGTCTCCATTGACACGGTCATTTATTTCCAAGTCACCGACCCCCGCGCCGCCACGTATGAGATCGCCAACTACATCCAGGCAGTCGAACAGTTGACCACCACCACGTTGCGAAACGTCGTGGGCGGGCTGAACCTCGAAGAGGCGCTGACCTCCCGCGACCAGATTAACGGCCAGCTTCGCGGCGTATTGGATGAGGCAACCGGCCGCTGGGGCATCCGCGTTTCGCGGGTGGAACTCAAGGCGATCGACCCGCCGCACTCCATCCAGGATTCTATGGAAAAGCAGATGCGTGCAGACCGGGACCGGCGGGCGGCCATCCTGACAGCGGAAGGTGTGAAGCAATCGCAGATTCTCACCGCTGAGGGTGAACGCCAGGCGGCCATCCTCAAAGCCGAGGGCGACGCCAAAGCAGCCATTCTCCGTGCAGACGGTGAATCGCAGGCGATCCAGAAGGTCTTCGACGCCATCCACAAAGGCAATCCGACCCAAAAACTGCTCGCGTACCAGTACCTTCAGACACTGCCTAAACTTGCGGACGGATCCGCCAACAAATTGTGGATTATCCCCAGTGAAGTCGGTGAGGCGCTCAAGGGTATCGGCAGTGTTTTGGGGACTGCGACGCCGGACGGGTCGAGCCCTGATGGTGCCGACGGCGGACCGGGCGAAGGCCGCGCTGGTTCGACGCGAGGACTGTTGTGAAATGTTCGCCTTTACCCTCGCGGCTATTCCGGACTATAATTGGTTGTTTGCCGCGAAGCTGATGCCCGCTGCCGACCGGGAACAGTTGATGGTCCGGAAGCGTTGAAGGTAGTGCGGGTCATGCCGGGACGGTGCATTTCACCGCCCCACCATAAGACAAGAGGGAGAGATCATGAGCGATCGTAGCCTGCGGGGTATGCGTCTCGGAGCGCAAAGCATGGAGACGGAATCCGGTGTCGAGCCGGCGCCGCGCCAACGCGTTGAATACCGTTGCGAGGATGGCGAACAGGTCTTTGTTACCTTCGCCGCTGAGGCTGAGATCCCCCCGACCTGGGTTTCCAAGACCGGCAAGGAAGCGTTGCTCGTCAATGGCGAAAAGCCCGACGACAGCAATGAAAAGGCCGTCCGGACCCACTGGGATATGTTGCTGGAACGCCGCTCGGTCGAAGAACTGGAGCAGATCCTTGAAGACCGGTTGAACATTCTGCGTGAACGCCGCGGCGAACGCCGCTCCGCCTAAAAGATAGGCCACACTGAGGGAGGAAACCGGAAACGGTTTCCTCCCTCAGCGTTTAAGCCTTGCCGGTCAGCTTGCGCCAGCGGGAACGGAGTCCCCATTTAGTGACAAGGATGATTGATTCAAGCACGATCCCGCCACTCATCTTCGAGTCCCCGAATTCGCGTTCTACGAAAGTGATCGGTACTTCCCGGACGTCGAGTCCGGCCTTGAGTGTCTTCCAGGTCAGGTCCACTTGGAAGCAGTAGCCGACGGATTCGACCGATTCGAGGTCGATCTTCTTCAGCGTCTCCGCACGGAAAGCATTGAAGCCCCCCGTAATGTCCTTGACCTGGACGCCGAGCAGGATCCGCGAGTACAAGCTGCCGCCGAGTGAGAGCAGCTTCCGGTGCAGCGGCCAGTTGACGACCTTGCCTCCCCGGATCCACCGCGAGCCTTTGACCATGTCCGCACCGCGATCCAAGGCATCCAGCAGACGCTGCAATTCTTCGGGCTGGTGGGAACCGTCAGCATCCATTTCGACCAGAACGTCGTAGCCCGCGTCGAGACCCCAGTGGAATCCGGCGATGTAGGCTGCGCCCAGTCCTTCCTTGCCCTGCCGGTGCAGGACATGGACCGCGCTGTCTGCTGCAGCTACCGTGTCTGCCGCGGCTCCGGTGCCATCGGGAGAGTTGTCATCGACCACCAGGACGTCTGTGGCGGGGGCTACGGCCCGGAGCCGGTCCAAAGTTCGAGGCAGGGACTCAATCTCGTTGTACGTCGGAATGATGGTCAGGACCCGCACTCAGCTGCCTTTCGATCTCGCTACTGTTGCCGCATATTATGGCGCGGGCATGTCCGCAGGACCGGCCGAACGCCAACGGTCCAGTATATGTCATTGTTCATTGGTCCAGTCGCGCAGAGCGGACAGCGTCGGCAGAAAAGAGGGTAGGTCTGCGCGCCTTCGGGCCAGTAACCGGATCCTTGAAGCGGACGGAACCTGTTTTCTACTGACGCGCAAACCTACCCGTTGGGAGCACCGAGCATCCAGCCGCCGGGCAGAATCTTCACTCTGCCGCCGACGTGCACCGGTCTGGTCTGGAGCCCGGCCTGGGCCATCGGCTTATCTTAAAACGGCCCATTGAGCTAAAAGCTTACGTGGTCAGGACCGGGTGTCAATGTGGCCCTGATCTGCGCATTCTCCCATTTGTGCAGGTCAGTACGGCAAGTCGGAATACGCCGTCTTGGAGAGTATTTTCCAGCTATTCCGTCCGGCCACCGGCCGGTACACCGTCAGGAAACCGGGTGAAGGTCTCCGTCGTAGATCACGTACCCGTCTACCACGGTCCGCGAACATACAGGCAGGGCATCGGTGTCCAGCGAGGGCAGCATGGGTGTGCCGGCCCGCGCGTCCGTGCTCCAGGACGAAACTCTGCTGTCGGCCGTCTGGATGGAAAGCTCGGCCACGTCCCACACGGCGAAGGTGGCCGGTGTGCCGGGGGCCAACTGGCCCTGCATGGGATTCGGCTCTCGCGCCGCCCGCCAACCGGCTCTGGTATGGGCAAGGAAAGCAGCCCGTGCCGAGATCCGCTGTTCCGGGTTGTGGTGTTCCAGACAAGCTTTTACCGTCGCCCACGGGCTCTGCTCCGTGACTGGTGCGTCCGATCCCAGGCAGACTGGAACGCCGGCCGTCTGGAGCGTCCCGATGGCATTCATACCTAGGGATGCCTGCGCTCCGAGCCGGGATGCGTACATACCGTTCGTGCCGCCCCAATAGGCATCGAAGAGCGGCTGCATGCTGGCCGTGATTCCGAATTCCAGCAATCGGTCGACTGCCCCGGAGGACATCATCTCGACATGCTCGAACCGGTGCCGGGCCGAACGGACCGCGGCGCTTCCCACACGGTCGGCTGCAACCTGCAGAGCCTCGATTGCCAGGTCGAGCGCTGCGTCACCAATGACATGGAAGCCGCCTTGGATCCCTGCTGTAGAACAGAGCTCGAGGTGCCGGGCGGCTTGCTCCACGGTGAGGAATTGCTCTCCGGCTTGGTCAGGCCGGTCTTGGTAGCCGCTGTGCACACAGGCGGTGTGCGAGCCGATGGACCCGTCAATGTTGAGGTCGCCGGCCAGACCTTTGAGTCTGTGTTCGAACAGCTCAAGGATATCTTGCAGCTGCTCCGTCGATTCCGCCAGCTGGCCCCAGTACGGAAGGATCCTGGGAAGCGACCCGCGTTCGTCGTCCGCCAACGCAATCAATCCCAGCAGGTCCTCGGCAGGAGCAATGTGTGGGGCTCCCATCTCCGCCAGAGCCACATAACCTCGCGAGGCGGCGTGGTTCAAGGCCCGACGCTGTATGTCCCTCCGGCGGGCGGCCGATGGGTTATGCGCCGCTGAGCGGACCAGTTGGAGTGCTCGAGTACGGGCCAGTCCCGTGCCGTCCCAGCCTTCCTCAGCCTGCAACCCGAGTCTGGTGGCGAACGAGGCTGAAACAGCTCCCGAGTGGACGTCAACCCGGCTGAGGTATACGTCCTGTCCCCCGCCGGCGCGCTCAAGTTCGTCAGCTGTCGGCGGCCGGTCTTCGGGCCAGCGGCTCTCATCCCAGCCATGCCCGAGGACCGGCGATTTCGCGGAACCCGCAGCGCCGGCAACGGCGTCGAGGAGTTCGGCCAAGGAGTTGCAACGGGATAGATCGAGTGAGGTCAAAGCCAGGCCGGCATCTGTGACATGCGCATGCGAGTCTACAAACCCCGGGGCGACAAGCCGGCCTTGCAGGTCGATGATCTCCATCTTGTTGTCGGCGATCGACGTGGCTGCCTCTTCGGAGCCGATCCAAGCTACCGTTCCGCCGTCGACCAGCATGGCAGTGGCATAGGGATCCGCAGGACTGTAAACGGATCCGTTGCGGTACAGCGAAAGACCGGATGCTGCCGCACTTTCGGGCAGCTGGGACACACTCATGAAACTCCAATCAAAGATATAACTACAAAGGTTTATCATCACGCCGGAATCCGTTGGCACAGCGTCGACGCTTGCGGCCGCTTAGTGGACCAATTGCCGTTCTGAGGAGATGGCTCCCCTATTCCGCTACTGCGGAGTATGCGACCACACCGCGCCGAACCAGAACGATTGCCTGACGGCTCAGTGCCGCCATCCTGGGGTCAATGTCGGGCACCTTGA
Organism: Arthrobacter crystallopoietes; assembly: GCF_017603825.1. Classification (NCBI taxonomy): domain Bacteria; kingdom Bacillati; phylum Actinomycetota; class Actinomycetes; order Micrococcales; family Micrococcaceae; genus Crystallibacter; species Crystallibacter crystallopoietes. The sequence continues at coordinate 3,269,289 of NZ_CP072014.1, read as the reverse complement.
CCAGTTGGTCAAGCAGATCGATGACCTGTTTGGCCCAACGCACAAAATCTCCTGCCGCGAGTTCAGTCCCTTGAAGGGCAGCCAGCAGGGACCGTCCCTGCGCCCACTTGTACATGGGCCAGATGAGGCCAAGTTCTGGTTCGCCGCTGAGCGGAAGCTTGTGCTGCTCCTCCCTGTCGGTCAGGACCGACCACTCTTTGATCGCAATATCGACCGCTGTTTCCAGCGAAACGCTCGGCATTTTCGGGCGAATTCCGGTCTCCTCCCGTTTGGCTTGGAAAACCAAGCAGGAAACAAAAGCGGCGAATTCGGCGGCGTCCAGGTCTTCAAAGGCACCGTTTCCAATACACAACGCCACCAGCAGGTCGCGGTCGCCGTAAATCCGGCGGAGTCTGTTGCCGGCCGCGCTGATTTTTACTCTTCCGTCCGGATGAGTTTCGAGGTAGTCATAGGTGTCCAGCAGGTCGCAAACGCGGTCAAACGTCTTGGCGATGGTATTGGTACGGCCTTGGATCTGCCCCATCAATTGGTCTGTCTCCCGCCGGAGCTTCCACCAGCGTTCGGACCAGCGGGCGTGGTCTTCGCGGTCACTGCAGCCATGGCAGGGGTGGGACCTAAGTTTCCGGCGCAGCTCAGTAATCTGTTGTTCCTGCCTGTCCGAACCCGGCACTGCAAAATTCTGACGGTCGCTTCCCCTCCGCGGTGGCCTGTTTTCATGTAGCGCGTTACGCAGGGACGACGCTAGGTCGCGGCGTTCCTTGGGGCTGCGGCTGTTGAACGTCTTCGGCACCCGGATAGTGGAGAGAACCTCGACGGGCCCTTCGAGGTCCTGGGCCGAAATTCGCCGGATTTGTTTGTCCATCGTCAAGACCGTGGGCCGCGGCTCGAAGCCGGACGCGTCCGGGGTCAGGATCACGGCGTATCCCTCGCTTCGGCCGCCGGGAATATCGATGATGTCGCCACGTCGCAGGCGTTCGAGAGAAGCGGCTGCCGCGGAACGCAGCTGCCGGGTCCGGGACTTTGCCGATTGGGTTTCCACCTCTTTCAACTCCCGCCGCAACCGCGCATACTCAGTGAAGTCGCCAAGATGGCACGTCATGGATTTGGCGTACCCGGCCAGAGATTCTTCCCGGCTGCGCACTTGCTTCGCCAGACCAACCACAGACCTGTCCGCTTGGAACTGGGCAAAGGAAGTTTCCAGTATTTCGCGAGCCCTTGGCCGGCCGAACTGGGCGATGAGATTGATCGACATATTGTAGGTCGGGCGGAAGCTGGAATTGAGCGGATAGGTGCGGCGCGAGGCAAGACCGGCCACCGCCGCAGGATCCGTTCCCGGCTGCCACAGGACCACCGCATGGCCCTCGACGTCGATACCTCTGCGGCCTGCCCTACCGGTCAGCTGGGTATACTCACCGGCGGTGATGTTAACGTGGGCCTCGCCATTGAACTTATCCAGCTTTTCCAACACCACAGTTCGGGCGGGCATATTTACGCCCAGAGCCAGTGTTTCGGTGGAGAAAACGGCCTTGACCAGTCCGTCCGCAAACAGCTTCTCGACCACCTCTTTGAAGGTCGGCAACATGCCCGCATGGTGGGCTGCCAGGCCCCGCACCAACCCCTCGCGCCAGGTCCAGAAATCGAGCACGCCCAGATCTTCCTCGGGTATATCCTGGGCTGCTTCGTCCACCCGCCGGACGATCTCATCGCGCTCAGCCTCGGTGGTCAGCCACAATCCGGCATCCAGGCATTGCTTGACGGCCGCATCACAGCCGTTCCGCGAAAAAATGAAGGTGATCGCCGGGAGCAGGCCTTCCTTATCGAGACGCGCAATGACCTGCGGACGTGAAGCCCGGCGCACCCGGCTCATTGGCTGTTGGGGCCTCGTGGGTGCACGTTTGCCCCGGCGCGCTCCAGCACGGCCCCAGTTGGCGGCCCGGTTGAGCTTCTGCTCCGAGTAGGCCAGTTCCAGCAGTTCGGGGTTTACCTCGAAGCGGTCCGCGGCTCCGGTCCCGGCCGACATGGCCGGCGCCGCCTCATCAAACGCAACGTCCGAAGCAAAGAGATCCAGGATGTCCGGCCCGACCATCACATGCTGCCACAGCGGAACGGGCCGGTGTTCCGAAACAACCACGTCCGTGTCCCCGCGCACGGTATCAAGCCATGCGCCGAACTCCTCCGCGTTGGAAACGGTAGCCGACAGCGATACCAACTGCACACTGCTAGGCAGATGGATGATGACTTCTTCCCAGACTGCGCCGCGGAAACGGTCGGCCAGATAGTGGACCTCGTCCATGACGACGTAGGCCAGTTCATCCAGTGTCTGGGAATTGGCATAAAGCATATTACGCAGCACTTCAGTGGTCATTACCACCACGTCTGCGTTCGGATTGATGGAAACGTCGCCGGTGAGCAGCCCGACGCGTCCCGCACCGTAGACGTGGACCAGCTCCGTGTATTTCTGGTTGCTCAGCGCTTTAATTGGCGTGGTGTAGAAGGCCTTCAGGCCTCGTTGCAGGCCCATGTATACCGCGAATTCACCGATGACCGTCTTCCCGGCGCCGGTCGGCGCTGCCACCAGCACTCCCCTGCCCCGTTCCAGTGCTTCGCAAGCCTCCCGCTGGAAGGGGTCCAGTTCGAATCCCAGGGTTTGCGTAAACGCGAAGAGCTTGGTCTTGGCATGGGCTGCTCTTGCTGTTGCCGCCCTGTACCGCTCGGATGGGGAACTCATATTAGAAGCCTAATGGTATTAGCGGCGGAAGAGCGCTTCCACCGGTTCAGGCTTCCGCAGGACCCTCAAGATCGGACAGCGGTGTTGCCTTGTCTGCAGACGCTTCCACTTCCTCCTCATGTGCCTTCTTTTTCCGAGCACGCCGCTTGTCGTTGAGGAGGCACACGCCGACGGCGATGAAGAACAGGGCCAGCAGCGGCCCCGCAAGCAGGAACATGGACATGGCATCCGGACCGGGTGCCGCCATCGCGGCAACTACGCACACGACGAAGACGACAATGCGCCAGCTCTTGATGACTTGGCGGCCGCTGACAAGCCCGGCGAAGTTGACTCCGACCAGGACCACGGGCAGCAGGAACGCCACGCCTAGAGACAGGAACATACGCATGACAAAAGTCAGGTAGTCCGTTGCCAGGATCTGGTTCACGCCGCCCACGGGGGTGAACATGGTGAGAACCTTGACGATTTCAGGCAGCACAATCCAGCCAAAGTAGATTCCGAGCAGAAACAAGGGCACTGCGGCCACCATGAAACCGAGTGTGTAGCGCCGCTCTTTCTGCTTCAGTCCGGGAGTGATGAAGGCCCAGATCTCGTAGATCCAGACCGGCGAGCTGACGAGGAACCCCAGAAACAGCGAAACCTGTATCTTCAGGTCAAAGGGAGACCCCACGCTGCCGTAGTTGATTTCGGCCCGGCGGCCCTCAACGGACGAGATTTCGATCAGCGGTTGCTGGACCGCGACCATTACCGGGTCGTAAAGGAACCATCCCCCGATGGCGCCCAGAAGAATAGCAATGCCGGATACAATCAGCCGGTTCCGGAATTCTTTGATGTGCTCCTTGAGCGCCATCCGTCCTTCTGGATTGGCTTTGCGGCCTTTGGTTCGAGACATTGGCCTTACTGCTGGCTGGGCGGCGTTCCGCCGTTCGCGTTCGGCGCCTGGTCGCGGTTGTTCTGGTTCCGGGGCGGATTCACCACACGGCCTTCAACGGCGTCGTCGTCAGCGTCATCCTTGGACGGGTTTTCATCCTTCATCTGCTTGACTTCAGACTTGAAGATACGCATCGACTGCCCAACACTGCGGGCGAGGCCCGGGAGCTTCGGAGCCCCGAAGAGCAGCAGGACAATGATGACGAGAATGATGATTGTCCAGGGGTTATCGAAGAGTCGTCCCATTGGGTGGTTCCTTTCGTTTCGAATACATCCTACGTTATGAAAGTCTGACGTCCCTGAGGGACTGCCTCTGTCCGCGGGCAGCCCGTCTGGCTACGCGTTTGAGCCGTCTAGCCTCGCGCCGTTCCGCCTTCCCCGTAACGTAGAGTTCCCGTGCCTCCCCCGGGTCAAGAAAGACTCCCGGAACAATGGTGCGCGGCTCTGCGGCCTGGCCGTTATCGGGCACGTCGAAGCCCGACCCGAGCTTGCCCGCGGCCACCTCGAAATCCTGCAGAGTTGCCTTCAACTGGCGGAACAGCCGGAATCCCAGGTAAACAACGAAGAGCAGCGCGAGGGCACAAAGCGCCACCCAGAGCAGAATCCAGAACCACCATGACATGTTTACGAGTCTAGTCCGTCCAGCTTTGAATTTTCCGAATACAGTTCCAGCGCAGCCGCCAGCCACTCACGGGCAGCCAGCGCGAGGCTGGCAGGCTCGAGGACAGCAACTTCGCCGCCGTGACGGGCTACCAAAGGTGTGATGATCGCCGTCGAACCCAGGCGAAGCTCCGCCACAACGTCGCCATTGTCCAGAAGGACGCGACGTTCGGCATTGTAGTGCTCGGCGAGTTCGGCCAGTCGCGATGAGATCTTCAACACCACGAGTTCGTCCGTGTCTCTAGGGGTAAAGAGCGCCTGGGGAAATTGCGAACTGCGCGACTCGGGCTGCTGGAAGTACTGCCCGGTCCTGCGCAGCGAGCGGATCCTGTCTGCCCGGAACTGCCGGATTGCCTGTTGGCCGTGGCACCACGCTTCGGTGTACCAGTGGCCATCGACAGCGAACACCTGTACCGGGTCGATGTCCCGAACCGTCATCTCATCCCGGGAAGGGACCAGATACTCAATCGTGAGCGTCTCACCGGCAGCCACAGCATCCTGCAGGGCGAGAACTTCCTCCGTCCGGGCATCGGCGTCGAAGTCCGCAGCAATGGCACGGTGCAGGCCATGGTCGCCGCCGGTCGCGTCCAGCAGTTTGCTCAACGCGCTGCGCAGTGCGGGGCGCTCCCCTACTCCCGGAACCGTTTCCAATGCCTGCAGGCCCACCACGAGGGACAAGGCTTCGTCGATACTCAGCCGAACTGGCTGGGCTATCTCGTCGGCGTTGCCGATATAGATGGAGCCGTCCTCCCAGTAGGCATCGATCAGCTGGTCAGGCCCGTAGCCGGGAGCCCCGCAGACAAAAAGGAGGCTGAGATCCTTGCCCAGTTGATCCGGGCTCACTCCGAACTTCTCTGCGGTCTCGTTCAGAGCAGCACCTGGATGGGCGCTCACATAGGACACCAGATCGAGGAGCCGCGGAAGGCGGTCCAAGGACGAAGACTTTGTCCGTGACGGTCTCGCTGCGGTGCCGAGATCGTACGACGGCGGCGCTTGGGTCATCGACGCTAGCGCACCATCGAAACGCCGGATGACGGCGTCCTTCAGCTCCCTCGGATCTATTGCATACGCATTCGCTCCATGCGAGGCAACCTCTTCGGCAAACGTCTCAACATCGCCGAACGTGCAGGTCACGGTATCCCAGCCGCTCGGCCCTGAAGCCACAGTCGATGCGGCAGTCCGGAGGGAATGTGCGTGGCCTTGCCGAAGGAGCAGTGTGGCAGTTCCCTGCTGCCTGTCGGGAACCAGCGACTCCAGCGCCGAGCGCATGGTGAACTCTTCGGGAACCAGGTACGTGCCGGAGAGCTTCTTGACCTTCGAACTTATCCGCGTCAAGCGGAAGGTGCGTTCGTCTCCACGGTCAAGGTCATTACCCACCAGGTACCAATGGCCAAAGCGGTTGCCCAAACCCCATGGTTCCACCCGTCGTACCGACACTTCGCCCGAACTGGCCGCCCGGTATTCGAACGACACCGGATGCCTGTCCATGACGGCTTTCAGCAGCTCGTCGAAGGCTGGCTCAGCCGTGCGGATTCGGGGTTCGATTCCGATCAGGGAATCGCCTTCCGCAAGGGCGCCGCGGACGTCCAGCCGGCGTACGGCCCTGGCTGCGGCGGAGCCAAGCGAGGCCTGCTGCCATATGCGTGAAGCCAGCGAAAGCACTGCCGATTCCTCCGGTGTGAAGGAGAGCTCGGGAAGACGATAGGTTTCGCGGTCAATACGGTAGCGCGTAACACCGGAATCCAGGTCAAAGAAGGCATCCTCGGTGAAAGTTTGGACCGGAATGCCCATTTCGCGCAGGTCGTCCTTGTCCCGTTCGAACAGCCTGTTAAAGGCCTCCTCGCTCGAAGCCTCCTTATAGGGAGGTATCAGCGCGCGTAGCTCTTCTTTGCTGTACCCGCGTCTGCGTTCCAGCAGGGCGATCAGTAGATTAAGCAGGCGCTCGGTTTTGGACGCGGACATAGCCTCAAGGGTACTTCCAGCTTCCCGATGCAAGCGAAGTTAACGACGGCGGGCGGAGTAACGATGAACTAACGTTACTCCGCCCGCAGGCAGGCCTCCGATGCGGTTACCGCACGCCCAGGAGGTCGACCACGAAGATCAGCGACTCACCCGGTGCGATGGCGCCACCCGCGCCCCGTTCACCGTAGGCCAGCTCCGAGGGGATCTCCAGGCGGCGGCGGCCGCCGACCTTCATACCAAGCAGGCCCTGGTCCCAGCCTTGGATAACCTGGCCAACGCCTACGCGAAAGTCGAGCGGCTGGCCGCGGTTCCAGGAAGCATCGAATTCTTCTCCGGTGGACCAGGCCACACCCACATAGTGGGTAGAGACGGTGTCCCCGGGCTTGGCCTCTGCGCCAGTGCCGACGATGAGGTCCTCGATGCCCAGCTCAGTGGGAGCATCCGTGCCCGGGAAATCGATTTCGGGCTTCTGGCGATCGTATTCGCGCTGTCCAAACGACATGTTCAGGGTACCTTTCCTAGCGGTTACGGCTGGTTGTTACTTTACTTCGACGAGTTCGACGTAGAAGATCAAGTCTCCTGAAGCGTCCCCTTGCCCTTGGACATATGCTAGTTCCGTAGGAATGGACAGCATAACTTTCGCGCCTTCCTTGAGCCCGGTCAGCCCCTTTGTCCAGCCTTCGATAACCCCGTTGAGCGGGAACTCAGTCGGCTCGCCGCGGGAAAAACTTGAGTCGAACTCCTTGCCTTCGGCCCAGTTCCAGCCGGCATAGTTCGCCTTGACTGTGCTCTCGGCCGTGGCTTCCTTTCCGTCGCCCTCCTCGATCACCTGGACAATGAGGTCCTCCGGAGCCTGAGCGCCTTCCGGTACCTTGACTGACGGGACGCCGTCCTTATCGAAGCTGATCTCGGGCAGCTTGCCGGCCTTCTCCAACTCAGCCACCTGTGCGGGTTCGGCTTTCACAGCCTTGTCTTTGACCTGCTGGACTGAAACGACAAGCAGCTGCGGATTGGAAGCAGGGGCACTGGCCGAAGTTTGCTCAGGCGGAGTGGCGTAGTAGGCGACCTGCGAGCCCGCCTTCGCCCCGATGAGGGCATCGTAGAGGGCCGGGTCGACGGACTTGAACTGTTCGTTGAGCTCAAGCGTCTGCGCGGCGACGCCGGAGTAAGTCTCACCGAGCTCTTCACCGGTCACCGCGTCGACGGCCATCAACTGGTAGCGGATCCATTGCCCGTCGACGGCGCCTTCGCCTTCGCCTTCAGTGACTACCTGGGCCGCTGATTCCGGCAGTTCCAAGGGTGCATCGAACTCGACCTTAGGCGCGGAACCGGCATCAGTTGCGGTGATGGTCACGTCATCCAGACTGTCCGAACCGGAGCCTTCGCTGTCGGCACTGCTGCATGCAGTAAGCAACAGCGCAAAGGGCAGCATGGTCGCTAGTATTTTGCGCACATTTCAACTTTCGTGAGGTGCTGTCGGGGGCACAGCAGATCCGATGGACCCGCGTTGGTCATATTGTGACAGAGATAGCTGGACAGTTCCTCAAAGTGAGGCCAGCAGAGCCTCGACCCTGTCATCAACGTTCTTAAAGGGATCCTTGCACAGGATGGTCTGCTGGGAACGGTCATTGAGCTTCAGATGGACCCAGTCCACTGTGAAATCCCGTCCGTGTTCGCGCGCGGCACGGACAAAATCCCCGCGGAGCTTGGCGCGGGTGGTCTGCGGCGGATTGTCGACCGCTGATTTCACCTCGGGTTCCTGTACTACGCGAGCTGCCTCGCCACGAGCCTGAAGCAGGAAAAACAGCCCGCGCCGCCGTGAAATGTCATGGTAGGTCAGGTCGAGCTGCGAAATCCGGGCTGAATCCAGGTCCAGCCCGTGGCGCTGGCTGAAGCGATCAATGAGCTTCTTCTTAATCGCCCAGTCAATCTCCGTGTCGATTCCCGAATAATCCTGCGCTTCGACTGCGGCAAGAGTGCGGTTCCACAGGTCAAGAATCCGTTCCACATGGGGACTGTGCGCGCCGTTGGTCCGAACGAACTCCCGGGCTTTGTCCAAATACTCCTGCTGCATCTGCAGGGCGCTCATTTCCCTCCCATTGGCGAGTTTGAGCGGTTTGGAGCCCGTCAGGTCGTGGGAGATATCCCGGATGCTGCGGATGGGATTTTCCAGCCGGAGGTCGCGCATGATTACACCGGCTTCGATCATCCGCAGCAAAAGATCCACCGAACCGATCTTGAGCATGGTGGTTGTCTCAGACATGTTCGAGTCCCCGTTGATAACGTGGAGACGGCGGTAGTACTCGGCGTCTGCATGCGGCTCGTCACGGGTGTTGATGATGGGGCGGGAGCGCGTAGTCGCGGAAGAGACGCCTTCCCAGATGTGGTCCGCCCGCTGGGAAAACGCGTAGATCGACCCGTTCTGGGTTTTTAGCACCTTGCCGGCCCCAACCAGGACCTGGCGGGTGACCAGGAACGGAATCAGAATGTCCGCGAGCCGGGAGAACTCGAGTTTCCTCGGGATCAGATAGTTCTCATGGCTCCCGTAGGAATTTCCGGCGGAGTCCGTGTTGTTCTTGAAAAGGTAGACACTGCCGTCAAAGCCCTCGTGCCGCAATCGGTCCTGCGCCTCGTTCATGAGGTCTTCGAGGATCAGTTCTCCAGCGCGGTCCTGAGCGATCAACTGCGCTACGTCGTCGCACTCTGCGGTGGCGTATTCCGGATGCGATCCGACATCCAGGTACAGCCGCGAGCCGTTTGTCAGGAAGACATTCGAAGACCGTCCCCATGTCACTACCTTGCGGAACAGGTAGCGGGCCACTTCCTCCGGCGACAGCGGACGTGAATCCGGCGCAGAATAGGAGATGCCGAACTCGGTCTCGATGCCGAAGATCCGTCTGTCCATGTCAGTCCCCCAAAATATCCGTCACCTCTGCAATGGACAGCCGCCGGAAAGCCCGGCGGTTGCCGCGGCTGGACATTGGGTCCCGGTCAAGGACCGCTACTTCCAGCATTTCCGGGCCGAGCCGGCGCTGGCCGGGTGCCCGTCCGTTGTCAGGAATGTGGCCTTCCAACGCTCCCGCAGCCGCGCGGATGACCCCGGCATAGTCCTGACCCGCATCCCAGTTCGACCGCAGTGTTTCATTCACCGCGTCGATCTCGCCGCCCATGACCACGAAATCCGGCTCGTCCGCAATGGAACCGTCGAACGTCAACCGGTAAAGATGATCTTCCTCTTGCCGAAGTCCTACCTCGGCCACGGCAAGCTCCACTTCGAAGGGTTTGCTGTCGGCGGTGAATACGGCGCCCAAGCTCTGCGCGTAGACGCTGGCGAGACCGCGTGCGGTGACATCCTCCCGATCGTAGGAATAGCCCCGCACATCGGCGTACCGAACTCCTGCCTGGCGCAGGCTTTCGAACTCGTTGTATTTGCCAACGGCGGCGAACGCGATCCTGTCGTAAATTTCGCCGATCTTGTGCAGCGACGGGGACGGGTTCTCGGCGACCAGGGCGATCCCCTCGCTGCAGCTGAGCACTACGACGGAGCGACCGCGGGCGATACCCTTCCGGGCGAAATCCGCCCGGTCTTTCATCAGTTGTTCCGGCGAGACATAGAATTGTTGAGTCATGGTCTATGCCTCCCGTCCGGCCACGGCGCGCGAAGCGATTACAGCTTCGGCGGCGGCGGCAAGTACGCGTTCCGGGATGCGCTTCGCTCCGGCCGAATTTACTGCGTAGACCACCGGCCACAGCTGCCGAACCACATCCGGTCCGCCGGTTGCGGAGTCGTCGTCGGCAGCGTCATACAACGATTCCACCGCGACAGACACGGCGCGGTCCTCGTCCATATTGGGTTTCCAGAGCTTTTTCAATGCTCCGCGGGCGAAAACGGACCCGGAACCCACGGAGTGGTGTTCGAGTTCCTCATAACGCCCGCCGGTCACGTCGTAGGAAAAGAGCCGGCCCGTATGACGGTCTGTATCGAACCCTGCAAACAGAGGTATCACGGCCAGGCCCTGCATCGCCATCGGCAGGTTGCTTCGGATCATGGCACCCAGCCGGTTTGCCTTGCCTTCCAGGCTCAGCAACGTGCCTTCGATCTTCTCGTAGTGCTCCAGCTCTACCTGGAAGAGACGCGTGACGTCCAGAGCGATACCGGCCGTACCGGCGATGCCCAAAACTGAGTAATTATCAGCAGGAAAGACCTTCTCGATGTGCCGGCTGGCAATCATATTTCCCATGGTTGCCCGCCGATCGCCGGCCATGATCACGCCCCCGGCGTAAGTCATGGCAACGATCGTCGTAGCATGCGGCGCCAGGTGTTCGGCATTCGAGCTTATCCCGGTCGCCGAACCACGCACTCCGGGCAGCAGATCAGGAGCACTGCGGGACAGGTACTCTGAGAATGACGCCGTAGCCGCATGGGAAATCTGGGAAAATGTGGAACTATGTCCGCCAGCCGGCAAGTTCATGGGCTACTGTCCGCCCTTCTGGACAAAACCGCGCACAAACTCCTCCGCGTTTTGCTCAAGGACACCATCGATTTCGTCGAGCAGATCGTCCGTGCCTTCGGTTTCCGCCTGTCCGGCCGCAGCAGGGGCGGGCTCAGGTTTCCCGGGCGCCTCGTCGTATTCTTCTTCCTGAGTACGGCCTTCTACGTTCTTGCGGTCCTGCGTTGCCATGACTGCCTCCTTGGTCAGATTCGATGGCTATTGAGTTCTTATTCTTTATGTTGCCACGTCAGGGGCGCTTTCCGGCCCGAGCAGCGCCGAAATAAATTCTTCGGCTGAAGCGGCCTGATCGAAGAGCGGCCCGGTGAGCTCGCGCGTGCCACGCAAGGGCTCTCGGGTGGGGATCCGCTGTAGACGCCGGCGGCTCGGCAGATCGAAAATGACCGAATCCCAACTCGCACCGACCACTTCCTTGGGGAAACGCTCGATGCACTTGCCGCGGAAGTAGGCCCGGGTATCCGACGGCGGCTCATGCACTGCCTCTGCTATTTCCGCATCCGTCAGAAGCCGCTCCATCTTTCCCCGCTGGGCCAGGCGGTAATACAGTCCCTTCTCGGGCCTGACATCGGAATACTGCAGATCGATCAGTCCCAGCCGGGAATCCGACCATTCCAAACCATCGCGGTCCCGGTAAGCCTGAAGGAGCTTGAGTTTGGCGACCCAGTCCAGCTGGGAGGCGGCCTCCATAGGATCGCGCCGCAGCGTCGACAGCAGCGCCCCCCACCGTGCCAGGACGTCGACCGTTTGCCCCTGGTCCGTACCGTGTCTGCGGCAGTGCGCCACTGCCGCTTCCAGATAGATTTCCTGCAGATCAAGACCCGTGACCATGGCGCCGTCCTTGAGCGCGACTTTTTGCTGCAAGGTCGGATCATGGCTAATGGCCTGCAAGGCCTGGACCGGTTCGCTCAACTGCACGTGCGGCGCCTCGCCGTGCTCGATCATGGAGAGGACCAACGCCGTAGTGCCCAGCCGAAGGTACGTGGAGACCTCGCTCAGATTCGCATCTCCAATAATGACGTGCAGCCTGCGATATTTGTCCGCAACGGCGTGCGGTTCATCCCGCGTATTGATGATGGGGCGCCGGATGGTCGTTTCCAGCCCTACTTCCGCTTCGAAGAAGTCTGCCCGCTGGCTGATCTGGAAGCCCCGATGCCGGCCCGTCATGCCCAGGCCTACCCTGCCCGAGCCGCAAATGACCTGACGGGAGACGAAAAACGGAATCAGCCCGGTCACTATTTGCCCGAACGGTATGCTGCGAGGCATCAGGTAGTTTTCGTGGGCACCGTACGAGACTGCCTTGTTGTCAGTGTTGTTCTTGTAGATGTTGACCGGAGCGAAACCCGGCGTCCGCGCGATCTTCTGCAAAGCTTGAAGTACGACGACGTCACCGGCCTTGTCCCACAGCACCCCTGCCCGGGGACTGGTGACTTCCGGGCTGGAGTACTCCGGATGAGCGTGGTCGACATACAGCCTGGCACCATTGCTGAGCACCATGTTCATCAAGACACCGGAGCCGGCGGACTCTTCGGAGTAGAAGTCGTTTGAGGGCGGACGTCCGCCGGACAAGGCGATCTGCTCCGCGTCAAGGACCGGCGGCATGTCCGTTAGCTGGGACGGATCCGCGTTCTCCCGCGCCACCGACCACCCGCGGGCGTCGTGCAGAGGTTCTTCGTCGGTGTAATCCCAGCGCGTTCCCGCCAGATTTCCCATTCCGCTGCGGACGGTGGCGGCGTAGGCATTGATGATTTGGGAGGAGAGCACGGTGGAATTGGCCAGCGGATCGGTCGGAGCATGGATCCCATACTCCGTTTCCGTTCCCATCACACGATTGACGCTCACAGATACTGCCCCGTATTCGCTGTCGTCTCGATGGACTTTCCGGCTTCCTGACCGGCCTTGCCCTGGATGATGGTGCGGATGTAGGTGATCCGCTCGCCCTTCTTCCCAGAGATCCTGGCCCAATCATCCGGGTTGGTCGTGTTGGGCATGTCCTCATGCTCGCGGAACTCATCCACCACGCCGCGGAGCAAATGCTCGATCCGCAGACCCTTTTGCTGGCTGGTCAGGAGGTCCTTGATAGCGTTCTTCTTGGCCCTGTCCACCACGTTCTGGATCACGGCGCCGGAATTGAAGTCCTTGAAATAGAGCATCTCGGTGTCACCGCTGGCATAGGTGACTTCCAGATACTCCGTGGACTTCTCCGTGGCGTACATCGCTTCGACAGTGCGCTGGATCATCGCGTCCACCGTCGCCTGCCGGTCGCTGCCATGCTCCGCAAGATCCTCCACATGGATGGGAAGATCCGTGGTGATGTACTTGGCGAAGATGTCCGCCGCCGCTTCCGCGTCCGGGCGCTGGATCTTAATCTTCACGTCCAGCCGGCCGGGACGCAGGATGGCCGGGTCAATCATGTCCTCGCGGTTCGAGGCACCGATGACAATGACGTTTTCGAGCTTCTCCACGCCGTCTATCTCGCTGAGCAACTGCGGAACGATCGTCGTTTCGACGTCGGACGATACACCGGTGCCGCGGGTGCGGAAAAGCGAGTCCATTTCATCGAAGAAAACTACTACGGGGCTGCCGTCGGAAGCCTTCTCCCGGGCACGGGCGAAGATCAACCGGATGTGTCGCTCGGTCTCACCGACGTACTTGTCCAGCAGCTCGGGTCCCTTGATGTTCAGGAAGTAGCTGCGCGTTTCTTCCGTTCCGCTGCGCTCGATGGCCCGTGCTGCAAGCGAGTTCGCCACGGCCTTGGCGATCAGGGTCTTGCCGCAACCGGGAGGCCCGTAAAGCAGAATGCCTTTGGGCGCCTTGAGTCCGTGCTCGCGGTAGAGATCCGGGTAGAGGAAAGGAAGCTCAACGGCGTCGCGGATCTCGTCGATTTGGGGTCCGAGGCCGCCGATGTCCTGGTACGAAATGTCCGGGACTTCTTCCAGAATGAGGTTCTCCACCTCGCTGCGGGGGATCTTTTCGAGCGCGTAGCCGCTGCGCGCGTCGATGGAGACGGCGTCCCCGACACGAATCTTCACTTTGAGCAGGGTGCCGGAAAGTTTGACCACTCTTTCCTCGTCGGCCCGCCCGACTACCAGGGCACGGTCCGCACCGAGCAGTTCCTTGATGGTGACGAGTTCGCCGGCGCGCTCGAATCCCAAGGCCGCGATAACGGTGAGGGATTCGTTCAGGAGCACTTCCTGCCCCGGGCTCAGTTGTGCGAGGTTGATCAGCGGACTGACGGCAACACGGAGCTTGCGGCCGGACTGGATGATGTCTACGCTTTCCTGCGTGGTCGCCGTAGTGGTTGCACCTGTGCGTGGATGCTGCCGCCTATTGACCTGGGTAATGGTGGCAAAACTGAAGGGGGTTTCGCCGTCGCGTTCCAGAGCATCTTTGAGGCGGACAATCTCGGCCTTGGCAGACTCCAGCATGGAGACAAGCCGTGCGTTGTTCTGCGTGGCCGATGCCAACTGCTTGTCCAGATTCCGGATCTTGTCCCGCAGAACATTGATCTGGCGCTGTGCAACAGTCAGCTCGGTTGTCTCTCCAGCCGGTGCCGATTGATTGGTCTGGTTCTGGTCTTCGTTCATCACCGCAACCTGCTCTCTGGAATCGGGTCCCTTGGTAAGACCCTAGCCGCCGATGCCCCGAGTGCAACACTTACTTGAGAAGGAAACGCCGGAGCCTCTCGGGGAATTCCGCCGATAGCAGTATGAACGCCTAGTTGTTACTGGTCTGTAACCTGTCCGCCGCTATTGTCGGGCTGATCGGCATTTTTGAAAGCGCCGCGTTGCACAGTGGAAGCGGCGTCCTTGGCCGCACGTCTGAGCCTTTTGTCCGACACTGCCCGCTCCCCCAGCGCCTCTGTATCCCACTGCTCATCCTCAGGAGCCCAGGTTTTCAGGTCCGCTGCCGAGAATTCCGATTTGGAGGCGCGGCGCTTAGGAGTCAGCCCGGTGACGCCATCGGCCAGCCGGCGGGCAGTGAGCAGGAAGCCGGTGTGGGCGACCATCCGGTGATCCGGGCGAACTGCCAGCCCTTCCAAATGCCAGCCGCGCACCATCGACTCCCAGCCGTCGGGTTCGGTGAAGCGGCCGTCGGCTCGGATCGCTTCCGCCGTCCGCGACAGCTGCGTAACGGTTGCGACATAGCTGATCCACACCCCGCCCGGAGCCAGCACGGTTGCAACGGCGTCCAGACATTCCCACGGGGCCAGCATGTCCAGCACCACACGGTCCACACTGCCCGGAGCCTCCTGCTTGACCACTTCGTCCTGGAAGTCGCCCAGCGAGATCTGCCAGGCCGGATGTGGTCCGCCGAAAATGGTTTCGACATTTCCCCGTGCGATGTCGGCGAATTCCTCACGCCGTTCAAACGAATGCAGATAGCCCTGGTCGCCCACGGCGCGCAACAGCGAAATGCTCAGCGCGCCGGAGCCCACACCGGCTTCAACTACCCGGGCGCCGGGAAAAATATCGGCCATCGTCACAATCTGACCGGCGTCTTTGGGATATACGACGGCGGCGCCCCGCGGCATGGACAGGACGAAATCCGAGAGTAGTGGCCGCAGGGCCTGATACTTATGGCCGGTGTCATTGCTGACCACGCAGCCTTCCGGCTGGCCGATCAGAACATCGTGCGTCAGGAAGCCCTTATGGGTATGGAATGCGCCGCCGGGGGTCAGCGTAATCGTGTTCATCCGGCCCTTTTCGTCCGTGAGCTGTACGCGCTCTCCGGAGCGGAACGGGCCGCGGCGCTGGTCTGCTCCGTGCGGTGTGGTCGGTGAACTCATGTTGGTGCTACTTCCGATCGGTGGATACTGATTATCGGCTGGGATCTGGGCGGTGTGCTGGTTACGCGGCTTTGCCGGTGATGGCCCGTACAACAGTTGATTGGCTGAGCAGTCCCGTAACCCGCCCGTCAGCGTCGGTGACCGCATATTCGGTTCCGGCAAGCCCGGCCAGGTACTGCACCAGTTCCTGTCCGGCAGCCCATTCCGGTATGTAGGCACCCGGGGCCAGGGCACGGCTGACAGCGGCTGCCGGGGTGCGGGCAGCTGCAGTTGCGGGAACCTGTTCAAGCGCGTGGCCGTCGACGATCGCCTCTGGCTGGCCGGTGGCGGCTGTCAGGATCACGAATGCATGCGGCGTCCTCCGTGCTACGGCTTGCACTTGCTCCACGTTAGAGCTGGCAGGCATGCTGACAGCAGGCTTTTTGAGGGCGCCGGCGCTGACGTGCGGCAGCCGCAGCCGCAACTTGGCGTTGGTAATGGAAGCACTCGCGCCCATCCAGAGGAATCCACCCACCAGAACCATGATCACCACGACCTGAAGGTCGGGTTCGCGGCCCATGGCCAGCGGCACGCCGATGAATCCCGCCACGATGAGGATGACGATGATGCGTCCTGCCCAGCCTGCGGCCAACGTGCCCTTCTCCTGACTGCCGGTGATGCTCCAGACGGCTGACTCCACCAATCTGCCACCGTCCAGCGGCAAGCCAGGGAGGATGTTGAAGACCGCGACGAGCAGGTTGGCCCAGATGAAGATGTCTGTCAGGACCCAGGCCACGGCGTTGGCCTCCATGACAGGCATGAGCAAGGCACCAAAACCGGCCAGCGCGAAATTGGCTGCGGGTCCGGACAAGGCAACTATCAGGGACTTGCCCGGAGTGGCCTTAAAGTTTTCGAACTGGGTGTGGCCGCCCCACAGGTTGAGTACGATCTTCGCGGTCGGCCAGCCGAAGACCCGCGCGCTGAGTGCGTGGGCGAGTTCATGGAAGAGGACGGAGAGCAGCAGCAGAACGGCATAGCCGAAGGCCACCACATAGGATGCGCTGCCAAGTCCTGGGATAGCCCTGCTGACCTGGGGCCCGAAGGCGAAAACGATGAAGACAGCAATGATGAACCAGGAGTAGGCCAGCACGATGGGAACGCCGCCGATGCTGCCCAGCGGGATGCCCTCGCGGCGGGCCGGCGGTTTGGATTCAGGTGCGGAGTTGCTGGTGTCCGGGCTGTTCCCAGTGTCCGGCGACATGTTCATGCGCTTCTCCCGGCACCCTGAGTGTTGACGACATCCTGTTCCAGCAGCAGGTCCAGATCCGCCAAAGCCTTGCCTGCCAAACTTTCCCACCGGTACCGGCCCGGATGATCGGGGACCTCGACGACGTGAGGGATGGCCACCGTCACCAGTCCTGCGGCTTGGGCCGAGGTGGCACCCGGCACAGAGTCTTCAAGCGCCACTACACGTGACTTATCGAGTCCGGGGTCAGCTGCTGCGAGCTTGTCGAAGGCACGCTGGTACGGTTCCGGATTGGGTTTGCCATGCTCCACCATGTCCCCGGTGATCATGAAGCTGAAGCTGCGCGCAGGCAGCGACCGGACGACCTCTTCGGCCAGGATGGTCTCGGACATGGTTACGAGCGCTGTCGGCACCCCTGCCTCGTTAAGCTGCTTCAGCAGTTCCCTGGCCCCGGGGCGCCAAGGGATCTCGTGGCGCACCTTGGCGACGACGGCTCTCAGCAGGTGGTCGATGATCTCCCTGACGCCCAGGTCGACGCCCGCCTCCTGCAGGACTACAGCTGAAACCGGAAGGGCATTGCCGACCAGTCCGCGGCCCAGCTCGTCAGTCCAGACACCGCCGAATTGGAGGACCAGCTCCGTTTCGGCTTCGATCCAGTACGGTTCGGTGTCGACGAGGGTTCCGTCCATATCCCAGAGAACCGCCTGTACGCGCGTTGGATTTTCAGACAGCGCACCAAGGCGGTCGGGAGAAGCAGACATGCTCCAAGTCTACGGTCCCGCCGGCGCCGGGCACGCCTCCAAACACTGGCTATGCTCTACGCGAATCACTGTTCCGCTCACTGACAACTCAACGGGCTGGGTTTAGGGTGAAGAAGTGAGCACTATGGACAGTAATGAGGCACGGGGCTTGCGGCGCTTGTTCCCGAAGCCTGACGGCGGAGACGAGCGGCGGCTAACTATCATGCTCGCCGCGTTTGAAGGCTGGAATGATGCCGGCGAGGCGGCAACCGACGCAGTGAAGTACCTCAGCCGGTTGTGGGACGGTGTCAAGGTGGCCAGTATCGACCCCGACCTGTATTACGACTTCCAGTTCACCCGCCCGTTGATCCGGCGTACGGCGTCAGGGGACCGCCGGATCAAATGGCCCACCACCAAGCTGACCCGTTGCAGCGTTCCGGATACCGACATAGACATTGTGTTCGTGCACGGTGTCGAACCGTCATACCGCTGGCGGGCGTACACCGCCGAGTTGCTCGCCCATGCCACTGAACTCGACGTCGATTGCCTTGTACTGGTCGGGGCGTTGCTGGCCGATGTTCCGCACAGTCGGCCCATTCCCGTGACTATCACCAGCGAAGATGACACGGTTCGGGAATCCCTGAATACGGAAGCCAGCCAGTACGAGGGTCCGACCGGGATCGTCGGAGTGCTTGCTGAAGTCGCCTCACTGGCAGGAATCCCCACCCTGTCCCTCTGGGCAGCGGTGCCCCATTATGTCGGGCAGTCCCCCTCCCCCAAGGCTGAGCTGGCGATTTTGCAAGGCCTGGAAGATATTCTGCAGGTTCCGCTCGATACCGCCGTACTGACCGAGGAGGCCGAGGCATGGGAGCGCGGCGTCAACGAACTGGCCACGGAAGATCCGGAAGTTGCCGCTTACGTCCGGCAGCTTGAAGAGGCAAAGGACACGGCGGATCTGCCGGAGGCGACCGGCGAATCCATTGCCCGTGAATTCGAGCGCTACCTGAAAAAGCGCCGGAAGGAGTAGCCGGGCGGCAGCCAAAAGGCTCCGCCCGGCTGGCATTAGCGGTAGCGCTAGAGGACGATGCCGAGCAACGCGTCGAGCACCTTGGCGACGGGCGATCCGGCGGCCGCTTCAGCCTGGCTGCTGCCGCTGGGCGAGGCCGCAGCCCAGGCATCCACCGCGGCCAGCGCCGCAGGTGCATCCAGGTCCTCTGCCAAGGCCGCTCGGATCCTGTCGGCCAATGCGGCGGCCGATTGCTCATCCGAGGTGCCTGCGGCGGCCCGCCAACGCGCCAGCCGTTCGGTTCCAGCCTGCAGCAGGTCATCGGTCCAGAACCAGTCGCTGCGGTAATGCTGGCCCAGCAGCACGGTACGGATGGCGGACGGGTCCACGCCCTCCGACCGAAGCTTCGACACGAGCACCAGGTTGCCCTTGGACTTGCTCATTTTTTCGCCGTCCAGGCCCACCATGCCGGCATGCACGAAGTGGCGTGCGAGTGCCGTTCCGGTCAAGGCATATGCATGCCCGGCGCTCATTTCGTGGTGCGGGAAGCTCAGGTCCGAGCCGCCGCCTTGGATATCGAAGGTTTCCGGCAGGAACTTCCGGGCAATGATGGAACACTCGATATGCCATCCGGGCCTGCCTTCGCCCAGCGAGCTTCCCGGCCACTTCGGCTCGCCCTCGCGGGCTACGCGCCACAGCAGAGCGTCCAAGGGATGCCGCTTGCCGGGCCGTTCAGGATCGCCGCCGCGCTCGGCGAAGAGCGGCAGCATTTCCTCCTCGGTGAGCCGCGAGGTCATGCCGTTGTGCCAGCCGTCACCGGCTGCCGCAACGGAATCGAAGTAGACGTCGCCGTCCGGTTCGCCGCCGGTGCCAGGCACGCGGTATGCCAGCCCCTCGGAGATCAGTTGCTCGATTGCCGGAATGATCCATTCGATGGACTCGACCGCGCCGATGTAGTGGTTTGGCGGCAGCACATTGAGTGCCTCCATGTCTTCGCGGAAGAGGTTGGTCTGGTCCTTGGCCAGCGCTTCCCAGTCCACGCCCGTGGCGTTAGCCCGTTCCAGCAGCGGATCGTCAATATCAGTGACGTTCTGCACGTACTGGACTTCCCGGCCGGCATCGCGCCAGTAGCGGTTGAGCAGGTCGAAACTGACATAGGTGGCGGCATGGCCCATGTGGGTGGCGTCGTAAGGGGTGATACCGCAGACATACAACGAACCGGTGGGAGCGGGATCCAGTTGGACCATCTCCCCCGCGGCCGTATCAAAGAGGGCCAGCGTGTTGCGGCCTCCGGCGATCTGAGGCACTGGGCGCGCATTCCAACCAAACAATGGCTGTTCCTTCCGGTGAGAATCACGGTCCGGCGGGACCGCCGTCGTACTTATGGCGTTGCTAGGCGTTGATGGCGCCGATACCAAGCAGGATGTACAGCAGCAACCCGAGCGCTATCCGGTACCAGACGAAGAGCTTGTAGCTGCGGGTTGAGACGTACTTGAGGAACCATCCGATGATGACGAAACCGACCACAAAGGCCACCAGCGTCGCCAGAGCGGTTTCGCCCCCACCGTACGGCCCAGGCTCGTTCCAGCTCGTAGCCAATTGGTAGAGCCCACTGGCAAATACCGCCGGAATCGCCAGCAGGAACGCGTACCGGGCGGCCGCCTCACGCGTGTAACCCATGAGGAGGCCGGCCGTGATGGTTCCGCCCGAACGTGAGACGCCCGGGATGAGCGCCAGCGCCTGGGCCAGACCGTACAGGATACCGTGCTTATAGCTGAGCTTATCCAGAGTCCGGACCTGCTTGCCGATTGTGTCGGCGATGGCCAGGAACAACCCGAAGACGATCAGCATGGTCGCCACGATCCACAGGCTCCGGAAGGTCCCTTCGATCTGGTCCTCGAACAGCAGGCCGAGCACACCGATGGGGACGGAGCCGATTATGATCAGCCAGCCCATTCGGGCATCCGGGTTGTTCCGTGGCACCTTCCCTGTCAGGGAGCCGAACCAGGACTTCACGATCTGGACGATGTCTTTCCAGAAATAGACCAGGACTGCGGTCTCCGTGCCCAGCTGCGTGATGGCGGTAAACGCGGCGCCGGGATCCGAGGCGCCGGGCAGGAGTTCACCCGCAACGCGCAGATGTGCGCTGGAGGAAATCGGGAGGAATTCGGTCAGGCCCTGGATGAGTCCCAGAAAGGCCGCTTCTAGCCAAGTCACAACTTAGACCTTAAAGCACGACCACGGCTGCGGCAGAACTGGACACAGCAGCCGTGACAAAGATCCTCCTACGGTATGAGCTACCTACCACATGCGCGACTCATGCGCGGGTCAGTTCCCGGCTGCGGCGTGGCAGGCCGTAGGCTTTTGCCCATGGAGCAGAATCGGTTAGGTCAAAGTGGGCTGAAAGTACCGCGCCTGTCGTTAGGCACCATGACATGGGGCCAGGAGACGGACGAAGAGAGCGCGGCAACGATGCTTCGCTCCTATCTGGATGCAGGAGGCACGCTGCTCGATACTGCGGCCGCTTACGCCGAAGGCGGCAGCGAAGCGATCATCGGTGCGTTTCTGGGCGAGCTGGTCCCCCGCCAGGAAGTAACTGTGGTTTCCAAGGCGGGGATGGTCCGCCGCGACGGTGCAAGGGAAGTGGACACCTCCCGGGGCGCAATGCTGCGTTCTCTCGACGCCAGCCTGGCGCGTCTGGGCACGGACTATCTCGACGTATGGCTGGCACATGTCTGGGACGACAACGCGCCCCTGGAGGAAACGCTTTCCGCCCTGGAGTTCGCCGTGTCTTCCGGCCGCGCACGCTATGTGGGAGTTTCCAATTACTCGGGCTGGCAACTGGCCCGGGCCGTGTCTCTGAGTGCCGTCCCGCTGGTGGCCGTGCAGTGCGAATACTCGTTACTCCAGCGAACGGCAGAACGGGAAGTTATCCCGGCGGCGCGGGCTTTGGGGACCGGAGTTATGGCCTGGTCCCCCCTTGGCCGCGGGGTGCTGACAGGCAAGTACCGGAACGGCACACCGGCGGACTCGCGGGGGGCCTCCGAAAACAGAGCGGGCTTCGTGGAACCTTATCTTGCCGGAAGGCCCGCCAGAATCGCCGAGGCGCTGGCAACCGCAGCCCGTGGCCTGGATGTACAGCCGCTTGAACTTGCCCTGGGCTGGACGCTGGAACAACCCGGCATTGAGACTGCCGTGATCGGTCCACGGACACCCGGCCAGCTGGAACAGATCCTCAAGGCTGCCCCGAAGAGCATCCCGCCGGAGATCGCTTCTGCGCTCGACGATATCTCGGTACCGTAGTACCTATATAGGAATGCAGCTGCGGGAGGCCTACTTTTCCTCAATTTCCAGATCGTCGTCGAAGGGGTCCATGACCTCTTCATAGTCCTCACCGGCGTCGTCGTCCTCGTCTTCGGACTCGTCGTAAATGACCAGCGGCGTAACTTCGCCGTACGCGTCGTAGAGTGCGTCTTCATAGGCTTCGAAGGTTTCCATAATGGAGGAGAATGCGGCCTCCACCGCAGGATCATCCTCACCGCGCCGGCTGGCGGATGCGGCAAGATGTTCCTCAAGGGCAGCTGTAAACGACTGGAGTGCGACACGCGGATCAATTGCCATGTAGTAGACGTTAGCTGTTGTGGGAAGAATAAGTGAAGAGATTGGAGGGCCAATGAGAGAACAAATTAGCAGCGGCTCCATCCAGCGCGAACGCGACCACCTCCGCCAGTACGAATATCTTGTCCTGACTGTCAATAAGGGCGAATCTGTCAAGGAGGCCCGCCGGGCGCTGGCTGAGCACGCCGAATACGGCAAGTGGGACCTGATCCGGACCCGCTTCTACATGGGCGGTAGCCGCAAGTACTGGATGCGGCGGAAAGTCCTGCGCGTCGAGGCCACCGTCTGACTTGTCCCCCGGGGCCTAGTCCTCGATAGGGCCAAGCCAGGCGTTGGCCACCGTGCCGTGCGCTGATTCGTCGTCCGAGGGGTGGTAAAGCCCGGCCAGCACATCCCGGTACAGGCGCTCCAGTTCGCTGCCGCGGAAATACCCGCCGCCCCCGGAGACCCTTACCGCGTGCTCGACAACGCGCTTTGCCGTTTCCGTCGCCCTAACCTTGACGGATGCCAGTTTGGGGAACCACATCGGCCCGTGGTCGACGAGAGCGTCGACATCCCGGGCGATGGATTCCAGCTGTGGATAGAGGCCGTCCATTTCGATCGCCGCATCGGCAACGCGCCAGCGGATGTCCGGATCCTGTGCGTAGCTCTTGCCGGTCTTCAGGGATGTCCGCCGGCGGACGTTCTCCACGGCCAGCTCCACCCCTCGCATCCCGATGCCGGTGTAGACGGAGGCCAGCAGGATTTCGAAGCAACTGAAGATGCCGAAGATCAGCGGGTCCGGGTTTGGCCCGACCGGCAGCTTCCGGAAGACCCGTTCCGGCCGGGCGCGTACGCCGTCCAACACCGTCGTATTCGACTGGCTGGCGCGCATTCCCAGCGTGTTCCAATCGTCCTTGATGCGGTAGCCGGGTGCTTTCCGGTCGATGAAGGCCCAGACCAGCTGGGGCTCGTCGCCGTCGTCGTCGCGCCCGAAAGTTCCAAGCCTCGTCCATACGGGCGAGAGGCTGGTAAAGACCTTGGTTCCCGTGAAGGAATAACCGCCATCGTCCTGTGGCGTAGCGACCGTGGTGGAGTCGAACAGAACGTGATCGTTCCCGGCTTCGGAGACGCCGAACCCGAAAATCTCACCCCGGCTTGCTTCTTCGAGCACGAAGTCCAGGCTCCGGTCCCCGCGGGCCCGCATCACCTGGGCGACCCCGGTCCAGACCAGGTGCATGTTGACAGCCAATGCCGTGGCCGGGGCGGCACTGGCTAGCCGGAGCTGGGCCAGGGAGGCCTGCCGCAGGCCGTAGCCGAGCCCGCCGTTGGCATCCGGCACAAGCATCTTCAGATAGTCCGCGGCCTGAAGATCAGCGAAGTCCTCGTGGCAGAAGGAGTTGGCCTCGTCATAACCGGCCGCCCGGGAGCGGAAGGTAGCGAGCATCGCCTCCGGCAGCAACTCTTCAACTGTCTTGGTCATCGGTGCGTCCCGTGCTAGTAAGTGGTCAGCAGCCGTTGCAGCACCCGCGTACCGAACTTCAGGGAGTCCACGGGAACCCGTTCGTCCACGCCGTGGAACATGCCTGTGAAGTCCAGGTCATCGGGCAGTTGGAGCGGCGCGAACCCGTATCCGGTGATCCCGAGTCTGGCCAACGACTTGTTGTCCGTCCCGCCGGAAAGCGTGTACGGCAGAACCACTGCCTCCGGATCCTCGTGCCTGAGCGAATCCACCATTGCGTCCACGAGGTTTCCGGCGAACGGTACTTCGAGCGCCGAGTCCTGGTGGATGTAGGAGATGTCAACGTCCTGCCCCGCCAACTCCTGAATCTTGGCCAGCACCAGTTCGTCCTGGCCCGGCAGAGTCCGCGCGTCGATCCGGGCTTCGGCCAGGCCAGGTATGACGTTTTCCTTGTAACCGGCCTTCAGCACAGTCGGATTGGAAGTGTTTTGCAGCGTGGCGCCGACGAAACGTGCCACGGTCCCCAGTTCCTTGAGCAGTATGTCCGGATTGTCCGGATCGAATTCGACGCCGGTGAGTTCCGTTACGCCGTCCAGGAACCGGCGGCTCGTGTCCGTCAACTCTATGGGCCACTGATGGGCGCCGATCCGGCCCACGGCGCCTGCCAACGTGGTCACCGCGTTGTCCGTGTTAATCTGCGAACCGTGTCCAGCCCGCCCGCTGACGGCCAAGCGCAACCATGCGATGCCTTTCTCCGCCGTCTGGAGCAGGTAGGCACGTTTCCCGCCGATGTTGGCAGAGAAGCCACCTACTTCCGAAATCGCTTCCGTGGCGCCGTCGAAAAGCTCGGGTCGGTTATCTACGGCCCAACGAGCCCCGTATTTGCCGCCGGCCTCTTCATCGGCGAAGAAAGCGAAAACGATGTCCCGCTTCGGCTTGGTTCCGGTTCGGGCCATGTCGCGGGCCACGGACAAGATCATGGCATCCATGTCCTTCATGTCCACCGCTCCACGGCCCCAGATCAGACCATCCTTTTCCTCGCCGCTGAAGGGATCGACCTGCCAGTCTTCTTTCTGCGCAGGCACGACATCCAGATGTCCATGGACCACCAGTGCGTCTGCGGAAGGATCTTCCCCCGCCATGCGGGTGACGACTGAAGCACGTCCCGGAGAGGACTCGAAAATCTCCGTGGACAGACCCACTTCCTCCAGCAAGCCGGCCGCGTACTCGGCGGCTGCCCGTTCCCCGGGACCCGCATTGTCACCGAAATTAGAGGTGTCGATCCGGATCAGTTCCTGGCAAATGCGGACAACTTCATCTTGCGGACGGAGGGCAGGCATTTTCGGGCTCCTTGCAGACGGGGGTGCTTGGCTCCAGCCTAGCGATCTGCTTCCGTGGCGGCAGCCCGATGTAATGGAAACGCGCCGGAACGGGGTAGGAAAGTCCTCGATTCAACACTTCGGCCAAAACGTGTTAGAGTTTTTCTCGCTGCTTTCGAAGGAATCGGTTCGCCGAAACTGAACGAAAACACCACCTGCGCGGGTGGCGGAATGGCAGACGCGCTAGCTTGAGGTGCTAGTCCTCTTATTGAGGGTGGGGGTTCAAGTCCCCCTCCGCGCACACTGAAAAACCCCGGAAACTGAACGGTTTCCGGGGTTTTTTGTTCGCGATCAGAAACGCTGAACTAGTCCTTGCAAGGGCGTGGCACTGCTAAGGACGACTCGCTCGCGTTCACGGGCAGTGTTATTTGGGTCATGTAAGCATCACGACAACCATTGACCGTTAAAGTCACCTAATGCCTGAGGCTGTAGGAGACACAGCAGCGGCCATGCGTCGCGCCTTCCGCATGGACGTAGATAACTAACGCTGTGGCAAACACCGGCGGAACGTCGAGTACAGGGATAACCATCCCGAGCCCATAAGCTGCGTCAATTCAGCCGGTCTCGATCATGACTTCGGGCGCCCGCAGCGTGGGGATTGTCATGAAGCGGCACAAAGCGCGCGATGCGGTTCAATATGTCCACGACGAACCAAGAGACACCTATTGCAGCGACGTGCATGTCGGGGACGCCCACCTGTTTGCTGCGTTCGCCGCGCGCCTGGTTCACACTGCTGGGGACCGGCTGGGATTCATTGGTGGCTACCAGACCAGGCCGACCATGCACGGCGACGGAGAGAGCCCGCTTTACATCCGGACCGTCGAGCACAACTCCTACGTCGACCAGGGAAACCTGACGGCGATCCAAAATGCTCATAATAGGCGGACCGGGCGCCGGGTCAATTTGGGATCTTCTGCCTGCAGGCGGCCCTGCCGTGGGAAGATTTGCTCATGGGGAGAAGAGTCGATGCCATCCCGCTATGGCTGCGGCGGACCGGTGTCGAAGTGCTCGGCTGGACCCTCATCCTGGTTGGCGTGGCGATGCTCGTCTTGCCGGGCCCGGGCCTGCTCGCCATCGTGGGCGGACTGGTGGTGCTCTCGGTACACAACGCGTGGGCTAAGCATCTGGTGGCCCGTGTGAAGATCCGCACGATCAGATTGGCCATGAAGGAAGTGCAGACGTGGCCTCGCATCGTGGCCGGCGCCGTGGGCGGGCTGATGGTTGTTGTTGCAGGCATAGTATGGCTTGCCCAACCATCCCGGCCGGGCTGGTGGATGTTCGGTGAGCAGTGGTGGCTGCCCGGAGGGTGGGGCGTCGGAGTGGCCTTGATTGCCTCCGGCCTGATCGCGCTGCTCCTGCTTCTCTACTGCCTATACCGATTCGGCCGGCCACGGACGTCATCACGCCGCAGGGGCTTGGAGCTGTAGCCCGCTGGTTCGGGCAGCCCAGCCAGCGTTTCGGCGGTCGCTGCCCGCGGCATCAGCCGCTACATCACGGCTCCCCCGCGTCGAACAACCTTTCGTTCAAGACTGTGAGGTCTTCTCCGCGAGCTGCCAGTTCCACTATGCCCTGATCGGTGTTGAACCAAATGATCCTCCGCTCTTACCCAAAGGCCTCCGCTTGTCAGACCGCTGTTCCCATGGGGCGGGACGCGATTCAACAAGGAATGTGCGGGACGGGCCGACTGGGCGTTGTTCCTGGAGGCCGTTCACCTCGATGAAGTCCTGGAAGGTTATCGACTGGGGCTTTAGTGTGGCAGCCCCGGCGCCCACTGGTGTCTCAACGACCCGTAGTGACTGTTCGGATACCCGATCATGCAATCGATGATTCCGTATTCATCGATGTCCCTTGCCAAACGTTCCGCTCTCTGCCGCCGGACTTTGGGTACGAGGATGAGGACGATCAAAGACACGGCAAAGAGCACGAATATAACTCGGACCAAGAACGGAGCATCCGGCGTGAACGGTGTCGTAGTTGCCGTCGCCTGCGGCTTCTGCTGCCGAACAGCCGGCGGGGATTCCTGTCAAAACTACTGCTACGGCAGCCCCAACAATCGTCTCTTCAAGCCCAATCCCCAATCACTGTCCGTGTATCAATAAGGCCGCGGTTGACATGGCCCGCGAGAGCTGACCGGATGGGGGTTCAACGTTTCGCCAAATTGGCGATCTGCCGTCATACTTCTGCTTGGGGGCGGGTTTCGGAGATTTCGGGCATGTCTCCTTGTAGACCACCTCGTCACCCGGAGCGCCCTATGCAAACTTCCCTCCTGCGCCGGGCCGCCGCCGTGCTGCTCACCGCTTCCCTGGCCGCGGCCTCCGTCCCTGGCACAGCCTTTGCCGCACCGCCAGCCTCTATCCCGGGCACCGCCATTGCCCAGACCGCTGCTCCGCTGCCGGCGCCGAAAACCGCCACTGCTCCGGGCTATAACAGCATGACCCTCGTGTGGCCGGCCTATGGGGATGCCGGACGCTGGGAGATCCGCTACGGCACCCGGGCCGACTTCGTGGGCGCCAAGGTCGAAGAGAAGGTCAACAGCCGCTGGATCGGCGGCCTCACCAATGCCACCACCTACTACATCCAGTACCGCGCGCTCACACCGATCAAGGGCCAGCCGTGGGGAACCTGGCACCGCTCCCCCTGGTCCGCGACGCTGAAGACCATGACGGGTGCCAACTACCCTGGCGCGTTCACGCCCATCAAAACGAAGGGCGGCACGGACAGCATCACGGTCAGCTGGAACAAGACCGCCTACACCACCCACTACACGGTGCAGGTCGCCGACAACATGGCGATGACCCTGCGGCCGCGGACCTACCGGAACATCAACGGAACCAACTTCACGGTCAAGAACCTTGCCACCGGCTCCCGGTCCTCGTACCCAACGTTCATTCGCGTCCAGGCGCACAACAAGACCTTCAAGACCCGCACCTCGGCTCGGGTCACCGCGTACCCGGCAGCCCCCGCAGTCCGGGGCACGGAGACGCTGACCGTGGCCAGCCAGAACCTGCTCTGTGCCGGCTGCACGCTCTCCGGCATCAGCGTCCCGCACTGGAACACCCGCAAGATGATCCACCTGCGGACCATCAAGGCCAAGAACCCGGACGTGCTCCTCCTGCAGGAGGCCCTCAACGTGAACATCCCCGGGACCAAAAGCACCAAGGCGATGACCGACTTCCAGGGACACCTGAAAAAGGCCGGCTTCGCCCTGGACCGCACCCCGGAAAAGGCTGGCACCCGGCAGTACGTGAACCGGATCGCGTACAAAATGTCCAAGTACACGCTGCTCAAACGCGGCACCTTCGCGCTGCCCGTGGCCACGGGCGAAGATCCGCGCGGAGCCGCCTGGGCACTGCTGAAGTCGAAGAAGACCGGCAAGCAGTTCTATGTCCTCTCCTTCCATGTCTCCCCCAAACTGCCGATCAAGGGCTCCGTGTCGAAGACCTCGACGATGCAGCTGATCGAAAAGCGGATGACGGCCATCAACACCCGCAAGCTCCCGGTGTTCAGCGGCGGCGACATGAACTCCAGCTTCTACGCCACCCCATCAAACCTGCCGCACGAAGCTATGATCAAGGCCGGCTGGACCGACGCCGCCTCCTCTGCCGCCAAGACCGACTTCCTGTATCCGACGACCAACAGCTTCAAGAAGCAGCAAAAATCCACATTCGGGCGCATCGACTACATCTTCACGAAGTACATCGCCGGCACCGTCTCCTACGAGAACGTCCTGGACATCGACCGTTCCGGCCGGCTGCGCTCCACGCCGGCGTCCGACCACAACATGGTGCTGGCCAAAGTGATGCTCAGGTAGGCTCTGACGCATGTCACCCTTGGGCGCGAGGATGCGCGGGATCATGATGGCCGCGGCAGCGTTGTGTTTCGCCTGCTGCGGCGACGGCAGCGGCTCCATAGACGGAGAGTCAGTGCAGCTGGAAACCGGTCCGAACGGCGAGCTCCTGGTCGTCGACGTTTCGGCGCCAGGCGATGCCGTCATGGAAGCTGCTTTCGAGGGCAAGGTGATGGCCGACGAGGCCGGTTGCGTCATCGGGTCATGGAACCACAACGAGGTGCTCCTAAAATTTCCGCTCGGCACCCGGTTCGACGGAGCGGACATCCTGCTGCCCAACGGCAAGACCATACGGATCGGCGAGAAGGCATTCTTCGGCGGCGGATACTTCTCCGGCGAGCAGAACCGCGGCGCCACCCGTGGCGTACCGGAAAAATGCCTTAGGGACGAGACCTTCCTCATCCAGACGTACAACAATCCATCCGCCAGCAGGGAGCAAAGAGAGGGCAGCATGAAGGCCGATGACATCTGAACCGGGCAGTGGACTACGACTACCAAGGGCCGCGCGCCGAGGGCGACCGCGCGCTGTATGACCTGCTGATGCTCGACAACGTGGCCCGGAACGGGGGCCCGCTGCACGGCGTCGGCGTCCTCGACCAGGCTGAGCTGGCAGCGGCCGTGGCCGGCTACCGCTGGTTCGGGCTGGACGCGCGGGCGGGCGCCATCGAATCCGTCGCCGCCGAAGCATCGCGTATTGACCAGGAAGACCCGGACAGCCTGCCGACCGCCGCGGTGCTGGAGGAACGCGCCGACGATCTCTACTTCGGCGAGCAGGGCGGCGACCTGATCGGCCCCGCATTCGAGCAGAAGCTGGCCGAAAACCCGGACGCCTTCGCGGATCCCGCTCCAGTCGGCCCGTAACCGCACCGTCAGGGGTACCCCAGTAACGAAACACTGGGGGTTTTGGTGTAACCATCCCCGGTTGGACCGGCAAGAATAGTTACGGCAGAGAGACGGGAAGCAGTCTCGAAGCCAGCTGCAGCGATTACGTTGGGGCGGCCGCATTAGTGGCCGGGGTGGAAACACCTAGGAGCCGCGGCAGCGCAGTGAAGTGGCTTGAAGTGAGTAGGTCTGGGGAGGCCTGACTTCAGGCCACTTCGCATTTCCGAACCAGGTACTCAGCGCCGAACAGAGCCGGACACCCTCTGGCAGGTGCCGGGAGCAGGCGGCCTCCCCAAAGACCTGCCCGGGCCCCGCACCCGATGAGCCGAGACGATCCGGCCGCGGCAGTTCGACATCGCTGATTTTCGGCATATCGTTCTCGGTTGATGCTCTGGATTCGCGAAGACAACGGGCATGGGTGGAGGGCAGCGACGACGGATGAGTTCAGCATCTGGCGGGTTTAGAGGTAGCCGTAACCCGCGCTCTGCCGCGGAAGGCTTAAGGGGCGGCCCACCCGCTGCCGTGGGGGGTGTTGTCGGCATGCCGCCTCTACCAGCCACGGCAACCACGCTATGTTGCGGGGCGTGTATGCGGATCAATGGTTTGCAGAGAGACCGTCACTCTCGGTATTTCGCAGATCAGCCCTTGAGGTTGCTGATAGTAACTTCATACTCCTCTACGTCGAGAATGTCCCTCTTTTCCGCTGCGCTCAACTCAGTCCTGATCTTGTTGGCCGCTTCCCTGCTGGCAGACATGGCTTCCTCGGTCTCCCACAGGGTGATCGACAGTGCTTTGCCAGCTTCCTTGGAATTCAGAAAATAGATGCCCTTGAATCCGGGAATTTCCTGCACCTTCTTCACAACGTCATCCGCCGGGGTGTCAGTGGTCGTTTCCGGTCCGGACTTATATGTGCTGACTCTCGCGAACATTGCGTCCTCCTTGTAAATTTCGAGCAGGAGCCCGTTTGCCAGTACACGGCTGTCGAGACCTGCAGGGTCAAGGTCCGGAGCACCTGTTGTAGGACCGTAGCCCCGTGTCTCGGCCGGGGTTCCTACCATCAGTAAGGACCCCGCGCGGGGAAAGTACAAGGGTCCTTCTGAATCAAATAACAGCACTGCGGGCGTCTAAAACTGCCGTCGTAGCTGTCCCGTAAGCCCTGGGCGGTGAACTTCCAACCTTCGATGGGTCCGGTCAGATCGGTCTCCGGCTTGCCCGGCCCAGCTCATGGATCAGTTCCATTTCGGCTTCCATGAATGCCGTCATCTTGTCCGCATATTCGATCAGCTGCCGGACCTTCTCCGGTTCCAACTCGGGCGGTTCCGGCGGCGGCACCTCGGTCTTATTGGCCACTCTGCTTCATTAGCAGTCAGGCGGCGAGAGCCGGAGCCTCCGGTTGGGGACCGCAGGCTCCGGCTGGCCTCGGACGTCCCGGTGAGGGAGAGTCAGGTGCATGACCAGCGCGGTCAATGGAGCGTTTAGGCTTTTGAACGCCTGAAGGGGATCCCACCGTCCCCATTTGGACCTACCCTGAATACAGGCAGACCGAGGGCTTGCCGCACAGATCGGTACAGCACATCCATCATCACTGATCGACTAAGACGGTTGCGGGATCCGCAGCTGATATGACAATCCGGCAGGGGATGCTTTCGACCCTGCCCTTTTATAACAGGACGCTCTCACCGGGCATAAACGTTGGGGAAAACCATGAAAAAAGGAATTCTGACCGGTGTCGCGGCGACCGCGTTCGCGGCCCCGCTACTCAGGCCTTCATGAGAGCCGCCGACTCATCGTTGGCGGTAGCGCCCGAGCCGAGGTAGCGCTCGATGCTGACGGGGCAGTGGCCAAGCCCGCCGCCCTGCCCCCGACGTCGGAAATTGATGATCTGGCCGGTTCTCCCACACCCGCAGGTGCCGGTTTCGACGTCGCCCACATCGTCGGTGAGGAGGAAACCGGGATAGCTGGTGTTGAGGGAGTCCAGTACGGCGATGGAGCCGGTGCCCCCCGGAGCGAGTTCTTTGCCGATCTGGCCAGGGTCCCGGATGGAGATGTAGCACCACGGCGGGACGTGCTTGCGATGCAGGTGGCATTCGACAGCGAGCATGTTCGACTCGATCATCCCGTACATGTCGCGCACGTTCCCCGGGCGCACACCGAGCAGGTCGTGGCACCGCTCCCGAAAGCTTTCGGCAGGGATGGCCTCGGCCGTGTGCCGTTTCCAACCGCCGAGCGTGATGATCATGCTGTAGGGGTCTAAGCGCACATTGATCTTCTCCTGCTCAAGGAACCGGAGGAGCCGCTCGATGAGGAATGGCGGGCAGACGATGTGCCGGGTCATGTGGCCCTTCCACCGGCGCAGGTGCTCCAGAGCCTCCCTGGCGTCGAACGCTTGGTCGGCAACTAGGTATACGTGGTGGTCGAAGACGCTGTTCAGGATGTTGAAGTCCTTGAGCAGACCCATCTCCGAGGCTTCAGAGTCCGAAGGGTTCAAGAAAAGACCCGCGCCCCCGGACAGGCTGAAGAACTCCCGGTAGGTCCCGGTCAGGCCAACCAGTGCCCGGGTCACTGTCTCGCTGTTGCGCCGGGCAACAGACGGGACACCGCGGGTTCCGCTGGAGCTGGTCTCGGTCTCTACGTCGGCCAGTGAGCAGGTGAGAAGTACATGGGCGTCGGGACGCTTGAACAGGCCGACCGGCAAAAGGGGCAGGTCTTGCAAATCGTTGACGTCGTTGATTGCGGCGGGATCGACTCCCAACGTGTCGCACTGGACACGGTAGAAGCCGTTATGGGCTTTGTGGTAGATCGCGGCGTCCCGTAGGACGTCGGTGACCGATCTTGCCCAGTCCTCAGGGGACTGGGCATGTGCCTTGGACACATTCCCCAGCATCTGCGGTAACGAGAGCATTGTGTCACTCCTCGGTGGGTGCGAATTGATGATTTGGTGGGGCCGCGGGGTCAGCCATACCGACGCAACTCTGAAAAGAAGTCCTCGACCACCCGGAGCTGGCCGCTGCTGGCCAGTGCGTCGTAGACGTACTTGCCCACCGCCAGATCGAGCACGCCCAAGCCGAACGGCGAGAACACCACTGGGCGGTCGTCCGCCGGCGAGACCCTGCCTTCCATGACGTCGGCCAAGGTGCCGTCCACGAAGTCCCGGTGGCCGACCATCTGCTCCGCGAGGTGGGCCGACGTCCCGGCTTTCAAGCAGTGGTCGACGTCGTCGAGGATGTTGGTCGACGCCAACAGGATCTCCGGGGCCAGGTCGCGGAGGGACACGTGCAGCACCAGCGGGTTGTGCGCGAACCAAGTTGTGTCGTGCACGTGCGGCTGGCCCGCCACTGTGGCGAACACGACAAGGTCGCTGCTTCGGATAAGCTGCTCGGGGCCGTCGTGCACGGTCACTTGGGCTCGGGTGCCGCTGCGTTCGAGATAGCCCTTGAAACCCTGTGCGCTCTCGCCCGAGAGGTCGAACACTCCGATCTCGTCGAAGGACCAGTCGGTCGCGTTCAGGAAGGTGTGGATGTAACGGGCGATGAGCCCCACGCCGAAGAACCCGACGCGCTTGGGACGCCTCCGGCCTCGGCTGAGCCAGTCCGCAGCGGCGGCGGCCGAAGCTGCCGTCCTGGAGGCGCTGATGATTGAGCTCTCCATGCACGCGAAGGGGTAGCCCGTCGCCCGGTCATTGAGGATCAACACCGCTGAGGCGCGAGGGATCCCCGACGCCACGTTGTCCGGGAAGCTGGAGACCCACTTGATGCCGTCAACATCGATCTGTCCTCCGACCGAGGCGGGCAGGGCGATGATGCGCGACGTGGGCCGGTCCGGGAAGCGCAGGAAATAGGACGGCGGGTTCACCGAGTCTCCGGCCGCGTGCACCCGGTAGGTCTGCTCGACCAACTCGACGACCTGCTTCTCCCGGCCCTGGAGCACCTGCTGCACCTGTGCTCCGGAGATGACCGCGAAGGGGGGAACCGTCTTCGGCTCCGCGGCGGCTGTCACTTGGGAAATGGCGAATTCTGTCATCGTGCACCGTCCTGGGCGTGGGTATCGAGATCAAATACATTGCGTGGCTCAGCCATGCCAACGAGGATCTCCCGTGGACCCTCGTACGCCTCGCGGCTGTGGGCCATGCGTATGTTGTCGACGAGCATGAGGTCCCCGGTCTCCCACGGCGTTCTCAGGGTGTGGGCCTCGTAGACTTCGTTCAGGAGGGCGATGATGTCCTCGCCGATCGGCTCGCCGTTGCCGAAGCGGGTGTTGAACGGCAGCCCGTCGGAGCCGTAGACGTCCACCAGGTACTCCCTCACCTCCGGCGCTATGGTCCATTCGCTCAAGAACGCGACCTGGTTGAACCAGCAGCGCTCGCCGGTCATCGGGTGCCGGACCACGGCAGGGCGCCGCTGCCGGGTGCGGAGTTCCCCGTCGGGCTGCCACTCAAACTCGATCGCGTGGGCCCGGCAGTAGCTCTCGACGCCAGCGCGGTCGGCGACTCCGAAGGCCTCCTCGTAGGTGGCTCCGATATCCTCGTTGTAGCTGCGGGCGAGCAGCCACCCTTCGCTTTCGAACCGCTGGACGATGTCCGCCGGTATGGCTTCGAGTACCGAGCGGGCGTCCGCGACCCCGGTTACGCCACCGACGCTGGGCGCCTGGAGGCAGGCGAAGAGCATCAGGCCGGGGAACTCGAGCGCGTAGCTGACCTCGTGGTGCATGCACATAGGTTGGTTCGCGGGCCACGTGAGGGACGAGTACACGCCGTCCAGGTAGGGCTGCCGGGTGGCGAAGGCCTCCCGGTCCGGCATGAGGCCGCTCGGAACCAGCCGACCGTAGACTTCCGCTACCTGGGCTGGATCACTGAGGCCCAGCCCGCGGACCATGACGGCGCCGTTCTCGTCCACCGCCGCGCGCAGCGCCTCGCGGTTCTCTTCGGCCCACTGCACGGGGTCGTGACCGTCCTCGACGACGAGCATCGGTGCCCTGCCGGCTTGGCGTTCCACATCGAACTGGATCTTGGGTGAAGAAGACGACATCAGAGGTCCTTTCGTTTCACGGGTAGCGGATTGGAATGTCTTACCGGTGTCCGGGGCAAGGAGGCGGGCTCTGCGGCGCTTCCCGCCGGTGTGGACGCGGGCGGTTCGGCGGCGTCCTCCAGGGACGAAGCCTCGAGCAGGATCGCCAGGTCCGCGAGGACGGGCGTCTGCATGATGTCCTTGATCGACACCGCGCGCTTGAGCAGGACGGCGAGCTTCACCGCGGACAGGGAGGTGCCGCCCAGCGCAAAAAACGAGTCATGCCCGCCGATCCGACCCGCCGGTATGCCGAGGACACTCGCCCATGCGTCGGCGAGCCGCTGCTCGGTGGGCGTGAGCGTCTCCGTGGGAGTGCCGGCCTCGGGGACGGCCTCCCGCGCTATGCGGGTCAAGGCCTTACGGTCGATCTTCCCGTTGCCGGTCAAGGGCAGGCTTTCCTGCCATCTGTACGCCGACGGAACCATGTAGCCCGGAACCCGCGAAGCCAACTCGCTGTGGATCTCGTCGACTTCGAGCGGTCGGTCGCCAGAGTAGAACGCCACCAGGAACTTGGACTGTCCGGCACCCTCGCCAACGACGACGGCGCCGTCGCGGACGCCGGGAACCCGCAACAGCGCGTTCTCGATATCGCCGATCTCGATGCGGAACCCGGAGATCTTGACCTGGTTGTCTCGCCGGCCAAGGTACTCCAGTTTGCCGTCCGGTGACCAACGCCCATAGTCGCCAGCCCGGTAGAGCCGCGCCCCGTCAACGTAGGGGTCAGTGGAGTAGGCCTGTGCCGTGCGCTCCGGGTCGTTGATGTAGCCGCGGCCCACACACACCCCGGAGAAGGCGATCTCGCCCGGCGCTCCGAGCGGAACGAGCCGCTGCCGCTCGTCGAGGATGTGGATCCGGACGTTCGGGACCGGCGGGCCCAGTGGCACCGAACCGCCCGCGGGCGCCGTGCTCATCACCTCGTGGTTCGTGTCGTCCGAGGTCTCCGTCAGTCCGTAGGCATTGACCAGCTTGACGTTCGGCATTACGTCGAACCAGCGGCGCACCAGCTCACGTTTCAGGGCCTCCCCCGTCGCGGAGACGCAGCGGAGGTGCGGCAGGGTGCGGGGCTTGCCGGCCAAGTACGCGACCACCGCGTCCAGATACGACGGCACGACCTGGAAGACCGCCACCGCGCCCCGTTCCACCGTGTCGACGAACCGCTCGACGTCGAGAATGCGATCCTGCCCGACGATGAGTGTGCGGCCGCCGACGAGCAGGGCCGAGACCAGTTGCCACAGCGAGATGTCGAAGCATTGGGGGGCGCTCTGGGCGACGACGTCGCCGGGGCCAATCCCCAGATCCTCGATCTTGGCGTACAGATGATTCACCATCCCGTCGTGCTCGCACATCGCGCCCTTTGGCTCGCCCGTGGAGCCCGAGGTGAAGTAGACGTAGGCGAGTTGGTCTGGACGCACCTCCACGCCGGGATCGTCGTCGGCGTACCCCTCCGCCTCGATGTCTTCGAAGAGGAGTCTTGTGACTGAGGGCATCCCCTCGAGTGCTTCGTCCAGCGAGGCGGTGCTGCCTTCCTCGGTTAACGCCATCCGGCTCCCGGCTCGGGTGAGCGTTCTGGCGATCCGGTCGGCGGGGAAGTGCGGTTCGATCGGTAGGTACGCGCCTCCGGCCTTGAAGATGCCGATGACCGCGGCCATCCACTCCAGGTCCCGTTTGGCGACGACCGCCACGACGTCCTCCGCCTGCAGACCACGCGCCAGCAGGGCACGCGCCAGCCGGTTGGCGCGTGCGTTCAACTCTGCGTACGTCCACTCCCGCGTGTCTTGGACTGCGGCGATGCTTTCGGGGTGAAGCCGGACGCGCTCCTCGAACAGCTGGTGGAAGCGTCGTCGGGGCCGGGACCGCTCGGGTCCCGCCAACTGCTCGAGCTGGAAGCGGCGCTCATCCGGATCGATCAGGTCGGCATCAGCGGGGTCCGCTCCGGGGTCGGCGACCAGGTGGCGGAGCGCGGCCAGATGGTAGCCGGCGATCCTGAGGGCGGCGTCCTTGTCGAGGACGTCCCGCCGGTACCGCAGCCGGAGCACCTCGCCCCCGGCAACGGTCCGGAGGTTGACCCCGAGGACGATGCCTTCCGGCAGCTCTGCATCGTCGCCATGAAGCGCATCGAACACCACCTCGTACCCGGGAGATGCGGCCTCGTGAGAGGTCTCCCCGCGGCCGGCCTGCTCGGCGTCGGCCGACCCGGCGCCGGCACGGACCTGCCGGTCGTGTGCCTCGGCGATCAGGCCCCGCCAGGACGGGTGGCCCAGATCGAGGTTGCACCGCCAGGTCCCCGCTGTGTCCAGGCATCCGGTGGCGATCTCCGTCTCGCCGGACAAGGCCTGCAGTACCCGCGCGTGGGCCGCCAGCCAGAGCGAGCCGGGCGCCGTATCCAAGGCACGGGCCGTCAACATCACGGAGGTGCGCAGGTCCTCTGGAACCGCCACCTCGACCTGCTCCTGTCCGGAATGGGGGTCCAGTGTCCATCTGGGAATCGCCGTTGAAACGATTGCAGGAAGGGCAGGCCGCTTGGGTGCCGGATCGGACGAGCGGTCAGCGGCGGTGCGGCAGGTCAGCGCAGAGGTAGTGGTCATGATAGGGGCCTTTCCAGTGCGATGGGGGATGTGATGGCGGACCGGGCCTCTTCGGCCGGGTTGCCACTCCACAGGGACCCCGAGGTAAGGATCGTCCCCTTCATGACGAAGGAGTCGGCAGCGACGACGGCACCGTCCTCGACGGTCACGCCGTAGTGGACAAAGGCGCCGACGCCGAGCGTGACGTCGTCGCCAATGACGTTGTGGTCGGACTTGAACATTCCGTCCTCTTGGGAGTGGGACTGAACCGTGCTGCCGGCGTTCAGCGTGCAGCGGGAGCCGACCGTCACCAGGGTCTTCTCGATGATTCCGCAGCCGTCGTCGAAGACACGGGCCCCCATCCGCACCCCCAGCAGACGCCAAACGAGCGGCTTGAACGGCGTCCCGTTGAGGAGGGCCGCGTAGCGGCTCTGCAGGGACATCTTCCAGTACCGCTCGTGCCACCAGAAGTAGGGGTTGTAGATGGAGCAGAGCTGGGGCTGAAGCGGCCTCAGTCCCGTGGCGAGGCGCTCGATGCCGATGGGGACCAGCAATCCGACCAGGAGCATCACGACGAATGACCCGCTGAAGGCAAGGAAACCAAATTGGTCGGACAGTTCGAGGGCTGCGAACATTATCACCAGGGCAAGCGACATGTTGAGCCACCGCGTAAGCATCAGGAGGGCCATAGAGTGACGGTTGTGCTTGTTCTTGGCCGCGAGGTCCCGGCGCAAGTTGGTCCGGCTGGCATGCTCCTCGGGTAGGGCATCCCGCAGGACAGAGCGGGGAATCTCGAACGCAGGCGATCCGAGCAGACCCACGTCCCGGCGCACCGGTCCGTCGATGGGAACCATCACCTTGGTTGCGAGCAGGCAGTTGTCTCCGGTCTTGGCCCCGGCCGGATAGAGAACGGCATTGCCAAGGAAGTTGTGCGCCCCGATCGACGCCCGACAGACCTTGAACGACGTAGCCGAGTAGTCGGTGTTCATGAAAGACACCGCGTCGGCAATCATCGTCCCGCTGCCGATCGTCGAAAGGAACGGGTTATCGTGCTTGAACACCGTGCCCAGGTTCGAGCCGGTCTGCTGGACCTGCGGCTGCTTGTACCCAATGGCCCGCACGTAGTTCACGACGTAGGAACTGTCGCCGAACAACCCTCCAAGCATGGGACTGTTGGTTAACTTCGCCACCGCCCGTGCCGCCGCATCCCGAAGTCCGAACAACGGATACACCGTATCGGGCTTCACGGCGAGTTGGAGCACCCGCGGCACGGTCGTTATAACGACTAATGCCATGACTGTTCCGCCGAAGACTGTCAGACCGGCGTAGGTAACAGCGTCGGCGTAGAAGGCCCAGTCAGTGAACGCGAACGGCTGCACCTCCAGAAGTGCCGCTACGCGCGGTTGCGCCAGGACGACCAGCGCGATCGCCAGGCCGATCATGGTGCGGCCCACCCCAAGTGTGGAAACGAGTTGGGAGATTGCGAACCATCCCCGCCGCCATGGCCGATAGGGCGTCGCCTCGACCCCGCCGTAATCCACCTCGGTCCGCCTGCCCGGCGAACCGTGCCACCGCTCGCCTCCGGGCACGACCTGACCCGTATACAAAGTGGAGCGGTGGGCCAACTGCGAGCCGTCTCCCATCGCCGTGTCGATGTCCAGGACACTGCCTTCGCCGACGATTACGTCCCGGCCCAGGGTCAGCGTACCCACCTGAATGACGCCGCCATGGGCGCGGTAGCCGAGGAGGACCGCGTCCTTGCGAATCACCGTCCCCTCCCCGATCGTGAGCAGGTCCGTGCAGACCGGCAGGCGATTGGTCAGGATCATCACGTTGCGGCCCACCTTCGCGCCCATTGCCCGCAGGTAGAAGGTCGTCAGCGGGGAACCGGTCATCAGTGAGAGTGGCGATGTACGCATCAGGGTCTTGACCAGCCAGAACCGAAAGTAGGCGAGGCTCCAGATGCGGATCTCATGGGGCCGGAAACGGCCGATGATGATCCACTTCGCGGCCACCGGCAGGATGGACAGCAGCACGAAAGTCGCCGCGGAGAAAGCGAGCGACCGCAAGTAGATTTCACCAAAACTCATCCCGTGGCCCAGCCACTGGTGATTACCAGGCCCCGCCTCCGGGAAGATCCACTGGTACCCCACGACCGCGAGCCAGCCGGCGAGGAGGCAGTAGCCGACGTAGACTAGCGCCTGCAGGGCGCCGCAGGTGACGTACTCCCACGTCCGCGCGTCCATGGGTCGCGGCGTCTCCGGTACGGACGCCAGGGCCGGTGAGGGCTCCTGCCGCTGGTCTTGCTGAGAGGGGCCTTGCAGGGCCGCGGCGAGGGCGGAGATGTTTGGGTTGCCGTAGACGTCCTTCATGGACACCTTGGGCAGGTCCGGCTGTTTGCGCACCCGGGCGCAGAACTTGGCCATTAGCAGCGAGTCCGCGCCCAGGTCTTGGAAAAAGTCGCTGTCCACCGGTACATGGTCAATGCCCAGCACACCGCCCAGCACCTCGGCCAGCCGCTCCTGCACGGGCGACGTCGCTGGTGCCAAGGCCGCGGCCAGGGCCGCGATCGTTGGGTTCCGGTAGATGTCCTTGATCGACACGGCAGGCAGGTCCGGCTGTTTGCGCACCCGGGCGCAGAACTTGGCCATTAGCAGCGAGTCCGCGCCCAGGTCTTGGAAAAAGTCGCTGTCCACCGGTACATGGTCAATGCCCAGCACACCGCCCAGCACCTCGGCCAGCCGCTCCTGCACGGGCGACGTCGCTGGTGCCAGGGCCGCGGCCAGTGCCGCGATCGTTGGGTGCTGGTAGATGTCCTTGATTGAGATGGCAGGCAGGTCCGGCTGCTTGCGTACCCGGGCGCAAAATTGCGCCATTACCAGCGAGTCGGCGCCCAGGACATGGAAGAAGTTGGCGTCAACCGGCACGTGCTCGACGCCCAGTACACCGGCCAGCACCATCGCCAACCGGTCCTGCACCTGCGCCGTTGGCTCTTCCACCGGTGCCAGGGACGCGGCCAGTGCCGCGATCGTTGGGTGCTGGTAGATGTCCTTGATTGACACGGCAGGCAGGTCCGGCTGCTTGCGTACCCGGGCGCAGAATTGCGCCATTACCAGCGAGTCCGCGCCTAATTCGTAGAAGAAGTTGGCGTCCACGGGGACGTCGTCCTTCTTCACCACCGATGCGAGAAGATCCGCCAGTCGGCGCTCCAAGGCAACGCCCGCACCCGAGGCCGGAGTTGTTGGAGAGCCGTTCCCGGCCTGAGCCGCGGGATTCGTCGGAATTATCGGAATCGTGGGACCTGGCGACGTTGACAGCGTGTCCACGGATTTGTTCACTGCGAGAAGCTCCTTACTGAGACGGTGGCCACGGAATCCGTCAGCGCGGCGGCTGCCGGAAGTTGTGGCCTCGACGTCGGGTCAGACTGTAGACCGGGGTCTGCCGCCTGACCCGCACTGGCGAGCGCTTCGGCCCCGAAATGGTCGAGCACCCAGTCGGGCTGGTAGATGGTATCCAGGTATGGGCGGCCCAGGTCGGGAGAGATGGTCACCGCCGTGACGTCCTGGGCTTGATGGTCGGCGAGCCATGTCATGGCGCCGTGGACCACGGTCCCGGTGGACCCCCCAACCAGTAACCCGCCCGCGGCAAGGCGGTGGCAGGCGCGCACCGTGTCCAACTCCTCGACGAATACCACGTCATCGAGCAAGGACTCGTCGAGTTGGGGCGGCCGCACGCTCATGCCGAGGCCAGGGATCAGGCGGGGCGCCGGCGGGCAGCCAAAGGAGACCGATCCGACGGCATCGACCGCGACGATCCGGACGTCGGGGCGGTGCTCACGGAAGTACCGCGCGCAACCCATTAGTGTGCCCGTGGTACCGGCTCCGACGAACAGCACGTCGAGGTCGGGGAATTCGGCGGCTATTTCTGGGGCCGTCCAGCGGTAGTGCGCGCCCCAGTTGCCAGGGTTGACGTATTGGTTGAGCCAGACGTAGCGCTCATCCGACGCGCACAGTTCCTGGACGTGATTGAGCCGGGCGCCAAGGAACCCGTCGACGGGATCCGGTTCGGTGACCAGGTCAACCTGTGCCCCGAGCGACTCCATCAGCTGCCGGGTAGTCGGATTGCACCGCGGATCGACCACGCACACAAAGCGGTATCCCTTGCTGGCCGCGATCATGCTGAGCGCGACGCCGAGGTTGCCCGACGAGGACTCCACGAGTGTGGAGCCGGGCCCGATCAACCCCTCCCGCTCGGCGCGCTCGACCATTTCACGAGCGGGCTTGAGTTTGATCGAGCCCGCGAAGTTGAACCCCTCGATCTTCAGATAGAGGCGGCGGCCAAGCACTCCTTCCAGGTCGACGAATAGGCTCTGCTCGTTGAACAGGTGCGGATCCTTAATAATCGACATGGTATCCCTCGTTTTCCAGCCATGAGCTTGGTCACAAGGGTCGCCAGGGAATGGCAGATCGGATCAGTGAGCATCGCTTGTTTTCCCCAACAGAACCCCAATGAAGCTGCAAGTTTGCAATGTCTTTACAGTGGAACCCCGCTCCCGTTATCGAGCCGTTATTGCGCCGTTATCGGCACGTTAGATCGAAACCGACCCGCTTGGAGCCAAGCGGGTCCCCAGAGTGGCGCACCGTCCAAGGACCGCCATTTAGCCAACGACATTGCTGTGGGAGCATGTGCCATGGGGAGGACCGACGCCATTCCGTCTTGTCTTTGTCGAACGGGAATCGAACTGCTCGGCTGGGGTCTCATCGCCGTCGGACTCGCTGCACTCGTTCTGCCCGGCCCAGGTCTGCTTGCCCTCGCCGGCGGCTTGGTGGTCCTGTCTCTGCGATACGCCTGGGCCAAGCGCCTGCTCGTGCCGATCAAGGTCGAGGCGCTCAAAATAGTCGAGAAGGAGGTGCAGACGTGGCCGCGCATCGTGGCCAGCGCTTTGGGCGGACTCGCGGCTATTGCCGCAGGAATCTTGTGGGGCGTTCGACCGCCGATGCCGGATTGGTGGATATTCGGTGACCGTTGGTGGCTTCCGGGAAGTTGGTTCGTGGGATCGACCTTGATCGTCTCCGGGGTGGTCGCCCTTGCCCTAATGACCTACAGCTTCCGCAAATTCCGTCGGCCTCGCGCCTCTTCGCACCGCGGGGGCTCTTCTCCATAATCTGAAGTGGTCGAGCAGCGGAGGGACGGCCGATTGCGACCGGGCCGGGAACCGGTCATCGCGGCAACACACCGAAATTGCGTGGAGGATTTGGCTTGCCGAGGCCCGACTTGGGCATCGCATGTACACGACGTTACGCTCCATGCCCCCATTGCCCTGAGGCGGGTGCCGGGGCGGGCGGTCTCCCCAAAGACCTGCCCGTGCCCCGCACCGGATGAGCCGAGACGAGCCGCCCGCGAATGTCCATGCACTCCCCAGTAGCTGGACTCCGGCTTCAGCTCTCGCCATCTGCTGGTTCTAGAGTGACGGGGCAAGCTCAATGCTCACGCACTGTTAACACAAGATTTGCTCAAGATGCCCGCGAGAGTGCCTGCGGCATCCGTCCATACTGTTTGGCCCCGCTGCTTGTCGGATGAAAGCTGAACGAGGGATTTGCGCGCAACCACTTCAGGGGAAGCTTCCGTGGAAGGCAGTCACGGAAAAGCCTCGGCCCGCCCTTGCCGAGGCTCCTATGGTTCCGCAACTGGAACGCAGTGGTGGCCACGCCATACGGCTAGGTCTCCGCTGCGCGCTAGATGACAGAAACGATCCAGATAATCAGGGCAATGGCCAACAATATGCCAACGATCGTCCAGACAAGGTTGCTTCCGCGCATGTTGCTTCCTCCGTTCATTCGCTACCGACGACTCCATTGTCACCCCTGGCAACTGTTTCATCCATGAAATCAGCAAAAGCTTTCGACAGGATTCTGCAGCCCGCGCCACGGCGCAGTCCTTGAGCCGCGGAAACGGCATCGTCAAAGTAATAACAGGCCCGCCGCTATGTGCCCCGGCCTCTCCCGGCCCGAATGCCGGGGCGGGCAGCCTCCCCAAAGGCCTGCCCGTGCCCCGCACCGGATGAGCTGAGACGAGCTGGCCTTGAGGATCCGTGTACTCCCCAGTATTCGGACTCCGGCTTCAGCTCTCGCCATCTGCTGCTTCAAGCATGGCGGAGCAATCTCAACGCTGTGCCCTGCTTTAGCTCAAGATTGGCTCAAGATGCGCGGACTGCACCACGGGCCGTCCAACGCGGCCACAAAGAACGACGGCGGGAGGCCGCCGTCGTTCTTTGTCGTGGCACGTTAGATTCCGGCGCCCCGGTTCCTGCCGTCGTCCTCGATGTCTTTCCGCACACGGTCGGACTTTGCGGCAATCTCTTCCGGGGTGAGAGCCGCACCGGTGTCTACAACCGGCTCGGTGACGACCGGCGCAGTCTCCACCACGGGCGTTGCCGGTACCGGCTCCACCACAGGCGTGATTGTCACGTCTTTATCGGCACTGTCCTTCTTAGCGGCAGCCAGGCCTGCTGCGGCCGCTGCCGCTACACCAACCCCGGCGGCTGCAACCTTGCCGGACACGCCGGCCTTTCCGCTGTCGCCGCGCGATGCGCTGGCATCCTCGACGCCGGGCGTTCCTGTTGCCGCGCCTTCATTGATGGAGCCGCGCCACGCACCAGTGGCATAGCCTTCAGCCTCGATGAACTCCTTGAACTTTTGGAGGTCCGCTTCGGCCTGCTTCTCCACAACGTTGAGCTTATCGCCAACCTTCTCGACCATACCCTCGGGCTCGTATTCGAGCGTCAGGCGTACCGACGTCTGGCCGCCACCTACGTCCTCGAAGGACACCGCTCCGGCGTTCGTGGCGCCTTCGGTTGCTGCCCAGGCGATCTTCTGGTCCGGCACCTGCTCAACGATCCTTGCTTCCCATTGCCGGCGGACTCCACCGAGCTCGGCAACCCACTCAAGTCGGTTATCGCCGAGCTGCTTTACGCTCTTGACGCCGCCCATAAAGTGAGGAAATTCCTCGAACTGGGTCCACTGGTTATAAACAGTGCTCACCGGCACGTTAACCATGACCTGCTTCTCGACCTTCGTGCTCATTGCGTCTCCTTTTGATTGGAAAAGACCGTAGAGGCCTGCGATTGATCAGCATGCTTACCATATCGTTTCTGTCTCTTCCGGGCTAGTGCGCAAGCAGTTTCCAGATTCTGTCAGTGCGATATGCCACGGTAAGAGTCGATAGAATTCACTGAATCCACTGGAACGATAAACCGCATTTTCGGCGGCGGAACCAGTTATTGAAAGGAACCCCTTCACTATGCTGGGAGCCCATCATGCCGCCAGTGGAGCCGCCGCCTGGGTAGCGCTCACCACCCAATTTGAACTTTCTCTCGGTCCCTTGGCTGAGCCTCTGGGTCTCGGCAACCATTCCGTACTGTTAGGCATGGGTCTGCTGGATGTGGGACCCATTGGCATCATCTCCGGCGCCTTCGTCACGGCCGGGGCCGCCTTGGTTCCGGATGCGGACCATCACCGGGCCACCATTGCCCATTCGCTTCCGCCCGTGTCCAATGCAGTTTGCGCCGGCGTAGGTACGCTGGCGGGCGGCCACCGCAAGGGAACCCATTCCATCATCGGGATGTGCG
Source organism: Arthrobacter crystallopoietes (assembly GCF_017603825.1). NCBI lineage: Bacteria > Bacillati > Actinomycetota > Actinomycetes > Micrococcales > Micrococcaceae > Crystallibacter > Crystallibacter crystallopoietes. The sequence continues at coordinate 3,224,320 of NZ_CP072014.1, read as the reverse complement.
TCTTCGTCCTAATTGCTTGGATGGCGGGATTGGTGACATGGGAGACAGGGCGGTTTGGAACCATTTACCCGGCCGCCGGCGTCCTCTGCATCCTGCTGGTCGCCTTCGCCGCCAAGGCCCTCAGATTCATACCCGACCGGCTGAAAAAGACCCCTTGGGCGGTTGGAATCTTCGTGGCTGCATTCATCACCATTTTTGCCCCGGAACAACAGAACTGGTTTCCGCTGGCTATGGGCATCGGAGTAGTCATGCACATCCTCGGTGACATGGTGACAACAGGCGGAGTGAACTTGGCCTGGCCGCTGCGGGTCAAACCACCCAGGGCTTGGCGGCGAGTTCCCGTTTTACGCTGGATCTGGCGTCCCAACGGATACTTTGCCTTGCCGATTCTTGGGAATGCAGGTTCCTGGCGGGAGTGGCTGCTGCTGATTCCGGTCAGCCTCTACGTCGTGCTGGTTCTCGCCGGTGCTACCGCCGACCTCGGGCAGGCCGGCATGTCCACATTTGTCGCTTCGCGTTAGTCCACGGGGAGGTTCGGAAATGATTAGGCGGCCTGCCGTGTTAAACCGAGGGCAACATAGTCCAACAGGAGGAACGCCATGACCAGCGCCGGAGCACCCAGCGCCGTAGACCGCGAGCAGCTTCGTTTTGCCCGTTACCGGCAGAGCCGGCATGAAGCTCTGGCGGCTGAGTTCGGCTGGCTGACCCTCACGTCGCTGCAGTGGCTCGGGGCGGAACCGACAACCGTTGAGCTGCTTCCCGGCCTTTGGAGCGCCAACGACTCCGCCTCGGCCGGTGGAATTGCAACGCTGACCGCTACTGCTGCGGACAACCTGGTCTTTGCCGAGACCGGTGAGCCCGTGGACGGCAGCGTGACAGCCCGGCTGGCCAATGAGGAGTCGCTGGACTGGGTGCGGTTCGGCAACATCGTGGTGGAACTTGCGGTGCGCGCAGACCGCTATGCCATCCGCACCCGTGACCTCGACTCCCCCGTCTACACTGGATTCAACGGGGTGCCTACGTTCGATTTCAATCCCGACTTGGTCGTGACAGGGCATTTCACAGCGTACGACGCCGAACGCCAGGTTCCTATCGCCACATCGCATCCGCAGGTGCAGAGCACAGCGACGGCAGTAGGGGAAGTCAGCTTCGAACTAGGTGGCGCCAGCCACCGGCTGGTTGCGGAGCCGGGTACTTTGGGCGGCTTGACGCTGAACTTCCACGACCTCACCAACGGCACCAGCACCTACGACTGGCGCAAGGTCACCACCGCGAAGCCGCGTCCGGACGGCAGCGTCATCATCGATTTCAACCGCGCAATCAACTATCCCAGCGCCTTTACTCCGTACGGGACCTGCCCGCGGCCCATCCGCGGCAACCAGATCGACGCGCTCATTGAGGCCGGAGAGAAGATGCCCGAGGAGTAGCAGGTCCAGCTGCAGTTGGCATCGCTGGCCGATGCTGTGAGTATGAACGTATGAACCTGGAGCAGCCAACGCGCAATTCCGTCCAGCGCGCCCTGTCCTGGATCAGGGCCGGTGTGAGCGGTCCGCGGTTCATGCTGGCCATAAAGGCAGCCATCGCCGTCGGAATGGCGTGGTTTGTAGCTGGCTACATGCCGGGCGTGGTCGACGACTATCCGTATTATGCGCCGCTGGGCGCGTTGGTCAGCATGTATCCCACCCTGATGGGATCCGCCAAGGCCGGCCTGCAAACCCTCCTCGGACTGTTACTCGGGATCCTGCTGGCAGGCTTGATTGTGCTGTTCGCAGAACCCAACCTGCTCACGATTTCGGCGGTAGTTGGCGTTGCCGTCCTGTTCTCCGGGATTCGCTGGCTCGGTCACGGCAAAGACTACGTTCCGATGGCGGCACTTTTCGTCCTGATCGTCGGCGGGCAGGACATTGAGTCCTATTCCATTGGCTACGCGGTTCAAATGGCGGTCGGCGTGGGATGCGGGCTGCTGGTCAATGCCGTGATCCTGCCACCGCTGAATTTTAACGCAGCGATTTTGAAATTGTCACGCTTCCGCTCCATGTTGGCACGCCACCTCGAAGGCATGGCTGACGCGCTGACCGACGAATGGCCGCCGGAAGCGGAGAAATGGTCGCGCTACAATGAGGAGCTCTCCACCGCCGGGCACGACGTGAGGGAAGCGGTTTACCATGCGGATGAGAGCCGCAAAGGCAATCCGCGGGCCAAGCTGCATCGACGAAATCTATCGCAGGACTACCGCGACCTTCAGGCTTTGGAATCGGTGTCGTTCTACGTTAAAGACATTACCGATGTACTTGCCGGCGTCAGTGCAGGCGGAACAGAGCCCTTGTCGAATCAGCTGCCTACTGAGTTGCTGCAGCCTGTCAGTGAGTCGCTCCGGGGCGCAGCCGAGGTTCTGAAAGCCTGGGAATCCGGATCGGAGATCGATGACCGCTGGGAGGAAGCGGAACAGGCCTTGAATGAACTGCTCAGCCAAATCGATACCCATGGGGAGGCTGGCGCCGCGGCCCTTAGCCCTGCCTCAAGTGTGGCAACCGCGGTACGGCGGATTCTCGACACCCTGGAACCTTGCGTCCGGCAGGATGCGGAGGCAGTTTAGACGCGCTCAGGAGAAGTTCGATTTCTCCTGGTCGACGTAGGTCCGGAGCTGAAGTTGGGCACGGTTCGCAGAATCACCGGTCTCTTGTCCCAGGGCCTCGAGCATGGTTCCGGCTTTCTGCTCTCCGGCGGGGAACGGCGGAAGCAGCGGCGTTTCCGGATCCGTGAACACTTCGATTAGATACGGCCTATCTGCTGCCAGCGCGGCATCCCAGGCGGCGCCAACGTGCTCCGGATCATCAACCCGCTCGCCACCGAGTCCCAGCAGTTTTGCATAGCCGGCGTAATCGAAATCCGGCAAAGCCTGGCTGGCTTCGTAGCGGGGCTCCCCCTCCATCTCGCGCTGTTCCCAGGTCACTTCGGCCAGTTCCCTGTTATTCAACACGCAGATAACGAAGCGCGGATCCTGCCACGTCTGCCACATTCTGCTGACGGTAATGAGCTCAGCGATACCTGTCATTTGCATGGCGCCGTCACCGGTGACGAGCAGCACCGGGCTTCCCGGCTGGTCGAGTTTGGCGGCGATGCCGTAGGGCACCGAACAGCCCATGCTGGCCAAGGTGCTGGATAAGTGGGCCGGTACGCCGAGTGGCAGCCTCAGCTGCCTGGCGTACCAGTAGACCGAGCTGCCAACATCGACGGCGAGCCGGCCATCTGCGGGGAACCTGCTGTTCAGCTCAAACAGCACCCGCTCCGGATTGACCGGATCTGCCTTGGTCATGGCGCGCTCGGCGGCAAGCTCATGCCAGTGCGAGACCCACTGCTCCACCTGGCCGCGCCACGGTAGATCCTGCTTGTCCTCCAGCAGGGGCAGCAGGGCTTGCAGGGTCCGGGATGCATCCCCGGGCAGCGGTACCTCCACGGGGTACCGGTTGCCGATGGCACCTGAGTCCGTGTCGATCTGGACGGCTCGCGCCGCCCCTGGCGGTGGGTAGAACTCGGTCCACGGGTCATTGGACCCGATGATCAGCAGGGTGTCGCACCCGCCGAGCACCTGGCCGCTGGCGCTGGTACCCAGATGTCCCATGGTGCCTGCAACAATCGGCAGTGACTCGTCCACGTACGGTTTGCCCAGCAGGCTCGTAGTGATGCCGGCACCGAGGCGTTCGGCCACCGCCGCAACCTCTTTCCAGGCGTGCCGGGCGCCCTGCCCTACGAGCAGCGCCACCTTGCTGCCGGCGTTGAGCACGTCCGCTGCCGATTTGAGGTCGTCGGCGACCGGTAAGCTAGCGGACTGCTCCCAGCGCGGGGCCGTGGCAATGATGCCGTGCTTATGCTCCAGTTCCGGTGCCGGCATCTTCTGCACGTCATGGGGAACAATAACGACGGCGGGCGCCCTGTTTGCGAGCGCGGCTTTGAACGCCCGGTCAAGCACCATCGGCAGTGCCTCCGGCGTGTTGACCTGCTCGCGGAATGCCGAGGCCACGTCCTTCGTCAGGTCCAGCAGATCGACTTCCTGCATGTAGCCGGAGCCGAGGACACTGCGCGATTGCTGCCCGATGATGGCCACCACGGGAACGCTGTCCAGTTTCGCATCGTAAAGGCCATTGAGCAGGTGGATCGCGCCCGGTCCCTGGGTTGAGGTCACCACGCCCACGCCGCCGCTGTACTTCGCGTGGCCCACCGCCATGAAGGCCGCATTTTCCTCATGGCGGGCCTGGATGAATTCCACTGTGCCGGCCCGCCGGAGCGCACCCATGAAACTGTTGATGCCGTCGCCGCTATAGCCGAAGACGCGCGGCACCGCCCACGCCTCGAGTCGCTCGACAATGGCATCGGCAACGAGACGCTGCGGCATCCGCTTCCTCCTGCCGGCCTAGTAGGAGATGAATTCGACGAGTTCCCCGACCCTGTCCTCGGGGTAATTGCGGGCGACGTCCGCCTGGCTGAGAATGCCCACGAGGTCGTGGCCGTCGATCACGGGCAACCGCCGGACCTGGTGCTCCTGCATGGTCTTGATGGCCTCTTCGATGCTGTCGTCCGCGCCGATGGTCACCGGCTTGCCTTCGCCCAGTTCCCCCGCCTTCACACTCCGCGGATCGCCGCCCTTGGCCAAGCATTTCACCACGATGTCCCGGTCGGTGACAACGCCCTTGAGCCGGTTGTCTTCGCCGCAGATCGGCAGCGAACCCACGTCCAGGTCCAGCATCTTCTTCGCTGCCTGTTCCAGGGTTTCGTTCTCGCCAATGCACTCGGCGCCGCCTGTCATGATTTCGCGTGCTGTCAGCATCCGTATCACTTCCGATCGGTTGGGTTTACTAAGGATACTTACTGTCTATCACTGACCGTGGAGGATTTGAACCCCTTGGCGGCATTCAGGCCCCCTGAGCCGACCCGGCGAGCCACGCCGTCGTATCCGGGGGCAGCTGACCCGCCGTCAGCTTCGCGCTGCTGATAAGCACCGTGCCGGGTGGCAGGGCCAGCGGCTCGCGGCCAAAATTGGTGATCGACTCCCATTGGCCCGGGCGCCTGAAATGCAGCGCCGATTCGCCGGTCCCGCTGATCCATTCCAAGTCCTCGTAGCTCTGCAGTTGCCCCCGCAGTTTCAGGGCATGCCGGTAGAACTCCAGGGTGGAATCCGCAACGCCGTCCTGCGCTTGGACGGAGAAGCCGCCGAACCAGTCCGGTTGCGGCAAATGGGCTCCATTGGTCCCGAATCCGAAAGATTTCCCTTCCGTTGTCCAGGGCAGCGGGATACGACAGCCGTCCCGGCCCTTGCGCCGATGCCCGGTTCGCTGCCAAATGGGATCCTGCAGGGTGGCCACTGGAAGATCCGGCACCTCGAACAGGCCCAGTTCCTCGCCTTGGTAGAGATAGGCCGACCCCGGCAGGGCAAGCATCAGGAGGGTAGCGGCACGCGCGCGGCGGAGTCCTGCAGTCTGGTCTACCTCAGGTTCGGAACCGTCCGCCATGAGCCAGGCGCCATAGTCCAGACCAGCCGGCAACCCATACCGTGAGGGATGCCGTACGACGTCGTGGTTTGAGAATACCCAGGTTGAGGACGCGCCTGATTCTTCCGCCTGGGACAAGTTGTTGGTGATGATGGAGCGGAACTGGTCCACGTCCCAGTCTGCGCGCAGCAGATCAAAGTTGAAGGCCTGGCCCAGACCTTCAGGACTTGCATACGCCATCCGTCGGGACGCGGGAACCCAGGCCTCCGCCACGGCGGTTCGGGGCGGGTCATACTCGTTGAAGACCTTGCGCCATTCGGCATAGATGTTGTGGACCTCGTCCCGGTCGAAGAGCGGATCCTTGCCGTCCACCGGGGTGAGTTCGTCCGCCACGCTCGGTTTGCTGCGGAGTGGTTCGCTCATGTCCTTGGCTAGTGCATGGGCCACGTCCACCCGGAAGCCATCCACTCCGCGGTCCGACCAGAACCGGAGCGTTTTCAGGAAGTCTTCGCGGATTTCCGGATTCTCCCAGTTCCAGTCCGGCTGTTCCTTGGCGAAGAGATGCAGATACCACTGGCCGGGCTCGCCGGAAGGCTCGGTGATCCGGGTCCAGGCGCTGCCGCCGAAGTGGGACACCCAGTCCGAGGGCGGCTTTCCGCCGTCGTTACCCAGACCATCGCGGAAAATATACCGCTCCCGCTCGGGTGAACCCTTTCCGGCGGCCAGCGCCTGCTGGAACCATTCGTGCTGGTCGGAGGAATGGTTCGGTACGATGTCCGCGATGAGCTTGATCTCTGCGGAATGCAGCCCCGCAACCATTTCATCAAAGTCCTCCAGCGTACCCAGACGTGGATCCACATCCCGGTAGTCGGCCACGTCATAGCCGCCGTCAGCCAGCGGCGACGGGTAGAACGGGCTGAGCCATACGGCGTCGATGCCCAGTGCCGCCAGATAGGGAATTTTGGCGGTGATGCCGCGGATGTCACCCAGGCCGTCGCCATCTGCGTCGGCAAAGCTTCGCGGGTAGATCTGGTAGACGGCCGCCTGCCGCCACCAGTTCGGGTCCGGTTTGGGTTTGAACTGGTCAAAAGTCTCGGTCACGGTCGGTTCATTCCTCTCCTGCCGCGGAAACGGCGGTATCGGCTGAGCGCAAGGGTCCTCTGTCCGGTTCCGGCGACTGCCCCTCTGTCTAGCACCGCGCCATGGCCTTGTCGAGGTGGAGCAGTATCGTTCGCCCATATTTGCTGACAAACGGGCAGCCGCCTTACTAAAATGGAATGCTCTAGTCAATTAGTTTCTGCGGGGCCTGCAGGAAGGACACACGATGAAAGACCCGATACCCGGCGGCTCCCTTCAGTACGTATTGCTGCCCCAGAAGTTCGGCCGGCACCAGACCGCGGTCACGGAATTCACCGTGCTGTGCGTAGAGATCTGGAGCACCGGCATCGTGGTCAACATGCAACTGCCGCCCGCCAACGGTTCGCAGCCTCCGCAGCCAAGGATTGCCGTTCAGGACCACTTCGGCACCGAGTATTCGCTGGAAAGCAGCGCAAGCATCGGTTCCCGCCACCTGCAGGTCTTTACGCCGTCGGTTCCCGCCGGAACCAGGAGCCTGACCATTACGTCAAGGGACGACGACGACGCCCGCTTTGTGGTGGCGCTGGCCGTTCCGGCGGGCAACTTCCGCGGTGGCCGGCTCAAAGTAGGCCATATTCACCTGGCCGGATTGCCCGATCTGCCGTCGCCGGTACAGCGGCAGCCGGACATGCAGCAGGGGCCCGATCTGACGGAGCATAGGGAAGCTGGCTGATACCTCGGCCGTCCGCCCGATACTGTCAGCTGCTCTACTCCTGACAGCCTGCGGCCGGGCAGCCGACGGGCTGCCCGGCCGCAGCGTTCCGGCCAGTGTGCCGGCATCAGCCGCTCAGGAGTGGCCTAGATTCTCCTCGGGATCTGTGCCGGTGGCAGGGCCGTCCGGGAGCGCACCGCCTTCGCCTGCCCACTCTCCGCCCGGACGGTCATCCATCGCAGGGTCGGATGAGACATCCCGCATTGTTTCCGGCCGCCCCGCTGCAGCAGCTCCGGCATCCGCGGCGCCGGAGCCGGCAACACCGGTTCGCGCCGAAGAAGCACCGGCGTTGCTGTTCCACGCATTACCGGACGACGCGCGGCGTCCTGCCCGCGAGCTCGTTGACGACCCGTTCCGCACTGGATCATTTTGGCGTGTGTTCCTGGAAATGTTGCTGGTCCACAACTCCTGTGCGGCGTCCCTCAGCTGCTCGTAACTGCCACGGCCCGCTCGTGAGCCGAGGACGAACCCGACTGCGAGCCCGGCTCCCAATATAAGTTTGTTTTTCATTGCCTGCTACTCCTCATGGCCTTGGTCCGAACTCATCTGGTCCTCTGCTGGTGGAGTTTCTCCCGGCGGGACCCCACCGCCCGGTTCCAGACCGGTGATGTTCTCCGTCTCCGGATCGGGGTTCACCCCGTCAGCTTTCTCCTGCGAGGACCGGTCCTCTTGCACCGCCGGCTCCACATTCGGAACATTGCTTTCCTGCTTCTCCATATTGCTCATGATCCTGCCCTTCGTCGTCCTAAACCAGGTCTCTGGGGATAGCGCGCTGCCAGTTCTCCGAGTAGACCCGGGGATCGCCGCGCTGGCTGTCGAGTTCATAGGCGTCAAGCTGTGCGCTGATGTGGAAGTCCGTCGGTGTTGACGTCAACACCGTCCGGGTCACTATTTCCACCCTCCAGTCGTCGCGCTCGAAGCGCCGGACCGTCCGGGTTTCGCCGCGTACGGAATTGACCTCGTTCCAGCGGAAGCTGTACCACTCATTGGTGCTGCGCCGAACTATGGTGTCCGTTTCGTCGATCCGGAAGCTGCCTTGGTCGTTGGCCACTTCCAACGTCGACACATTCGTGACGAGATCGCGGGAGACCCGCCAGTGGTGCTCGCCTGGCGTCAACGGCGTAATTTCCAAGTCCGGCGCCGCTTCGGGCTCGCCGAATTCCCGGAGGGCGGCGTCCTCCGGCCGCGGGGGGCGGACCGGCAGGGTGAGCGTGCTTGCGCCGGTCGTCAGCGTCACCATGGCTGCCTCCGGCGACGGCCAGGCCAAGGGCCAGTAGGACGTGGATACAGACAGCCGGAGCCGGTGGCCGGCAGGGATCGTCTGGGCGATACCGTTTAGGTCGATCTCCACGCGGTATTTGCGTCCCGGTTCCAGCGGCTGCGGGTTCTCACTGCCGTCGCGGTGGGTCAGGTTGAGCAGGCCATAGGTGAACCGGGTGGCTTCGCCGTTCGGCGCCACGTCGGACAGCCGTACCGCAAGCATCGCGACCGGCTTGTCAGCGGAGACTTCGAAGCTGACCGAGGGCAGCCCGAAGATCTCCATCGTTTCCTGCAGGGGATCCGTCTCGTAGACGAGTGCTCCACCGTCTTCCTCGCGCTGGTCGAACGGAAGATCAGGGGTGGCGGCGTACGAGGCCCATTTGCCGGCGAACATACCCACGCTCAAGGGCGATTGCAGCGTGACGTCATGGCCCGGTTCGTCCCTGGCGTCACCTTGCTCGATGCCATGGCGGCGCAGATGGTAGCGGCGGTGTTCGATGGCCGGCGAGGGCCAGCTGTCCTCGGCGACCCAGCGGCCGGGACGGTCTGCGTAGGACGGCTCGGGAGAGATGCTGTCCTGCATCCAGGCACGCAGCATCGGCTCTTCCATCAGGCCGGTGTCCTTGCCCTTGAGCCAATGGTCCCACCACCGCACTACTTCCTGGAGGAAGCCGATGGCCGGGCCGGGAACGCCGGTATGGGGATATTTGTGTCCCCACGGACCGATCAGGCCCTTGCGCGGCACCTCCAGGTTCTCCATCAAGCGGAAGATGGCGTTCGTGTAGCCGTCGGCCCAACCGCCTACCGCCATCACCGGGACCTGGATATCGCTGTAGTCTTCGCAGACCGAGGCAGGTTTCCAGTAATCGTCGCGGCGCTGGTGTTCGAGCCAGGTTTCAAGCCAAAGCCCGCTGCCGGCAAGGCGTTCGTGCCACATGTCGCGCCAGCGGTCCCCCACTATGGCGGGATCCGGCGGCAGCGAGTTGAAGGCGAACATGACGGTGGCCTCCGACAAGTTGTCCGCCAGCAGACAGCCGCCCATGTAGTGCATGTTGTCCACATACAGGTCATCGGTCGCCGAGGCACTGATGATGGCTTTCAACGCCGGTGGTCTGCGGGCGGCAATCTGCAGGCTGTTGAAACCACCCCACGAAATGCCCATCATGCCTACGTTGCCGTCGCACCACTGCTGTTCCGCGAGCCAGGCGATGACGTCCTCAGCGTCCTCGTGTTCCTGTGGCCGGTATTCATCTACGATGACGCCGTCGGAGTCGCCGCTACCGCGCATATCCACGCGGACCGCGACGTAACCGTGGCCGGCAATGTAGGGGTGGTTCATGGCGTCGCGGCCACGCGTGCTGTCCCGCTTACGGTACGGCAGGTATTCCAGCACGGCGGGAACGGGAAGCTCCTCGGCGTCCACCGGCAGCCAAATCCGGGCCGCTAGCTGGGCGCCGTCGCGCATGGGAATGAAGGTGTTTTCGATGACCCGGACTTCGTGGGGAAATTCGGTGATGGTCTTCATGCAGCTCCCTCCTGGTTGACAGGCTGATCTACCGGCGCAAACTCAAACGGCAACTCGGACAGGATGGCGTTGTACCGTTCCACCAACTGATCACGGTTGTCCGCACCGATGTAGAGCTTGCCCAAGATGTAGCGGTAGCTGTCCTGGCCCGGCAGTTCCGAGAGCTTCTCCCCTTCCTTGACCTGAAGTGTCACGGTAGTTTCCGGATAGCGTTCCCGGATGGCGGCCTTATCTTCGGCGCTGGGTACGCGTGTAACTACGGCATCCTCGTCGTGGAAGATCATGCACTGTGATGCGACGGCAAAGTTCCCCTTCCGGTACGGCATCTTCGGCTCGCGATCCAGCGCAATGTCAATAGCTACTTCGTGATTGGAGACTCCGTCCACCTTCGCAAAGAGGTCACTGTGGGACTGTGAGATACGCGTGTTGACTTCCACGAGCCAAAGCTTGTCCTCGGCTTCGTCCCACATGAATTCGGCATTGAAGCAGCCGTTGTCAAAACCGACATGGTGCATGTAGCGCTCGGTGAGGTCAATCATGCGCTGCTGCACGCTTTCCGGGACGCTGTTGGCAGGATAATCAAGGCGTTCGAAGCTCGTTCCGGCTTCGTCTTTGTGCATGTCGAAAACACCATGGACCTGGAATTTTCCGCCGAACATCGTTCCCTCAGGGGCGGCCTGGGTGCCGGAAATGAACCCCTCAGCCAGACAGGTGTTGCCGTCCGCGTTCCTTAGCTCCGGCGGCAGGTCGACCATGGCGAGTACGTCGTTGAACGCGTCCCCAATCTGTTCTATCTGGTCGCGGATTTCCTGGACCGCTTCGTTGAACTGCTCCTCGTTCTGGATCTCGAAGCCGAGGTTTGAGGAGTGGGACTTCACGGGCTTGACCCAGAACGGGTACTCGATGTCGATCTTCGACAGAGCGTCATCGTCGAACGGGTCAAAAGAGGCGAATTGCGGTACGCATTCGGGTATCGAGGCTTTTTGCTCGAGCCGGCTCCAGTACTTGTGCTCGCACTTAAGCAGGCTCTCCAGCGAGGGTGCAGGCAGTCCGTTTTCCTTCGCCAGCAACGGCCCGATCACGCTGGCCGGGAAATCCCAGTGCGTCACGATGGCATCTACAGGCCCATCGAATTCCTGCAATTCGCTCCGCGCCTTGGCCAGCAGTCCCTCGAAATCGATTTCCGGGGTGTTTACCACGCTCTCGTAGTCGAGCAGGTTGCGGAATACGTAGTTTTCGGCACCGTTGACAGTTTCCAGTTCCCCCCGCTGAACATCAGTCAGTGCAAGTACGAATACATTCTTGGCTGTCATTGTGCCGTCCCTTCTCCGTTGGCGGGCGAGGTTGCCCGCCGCGGTCTATGGTTCCCCCCAACGATCTGCTCAGCCGGCTTGCGCCGGCCGCTGGTTTTGCGCGAGCAGGTTGATGACTTCGGCGTCATCCACCTGGTCAAAACGGTCATAGGCTTGGCCGACGGCGACCAGATCCTGCGGATTCCAAGGGCACACCACCTCATCGGCGATGCGGCCCACATCCCTACAGGTACCGCTGAGGCCAACCGGAACGGCAGCCACGATTCGCGCCGGCGATAGTTTCCGCAGAACGGTGATCGCCGCCCGCATGGTGGCACCGGTAGCCAGTCCGTCGTCCACCACGATCAGCGTGAGGCCGGCAACATCCAGCGGTGGCCTGCCCGCGCGGTAAACCCGCTCCCTGCGGTCCAGTTCCATGCGCTCCTTTGCAGCAACTTGGTCAAACGCACTGGAGTCGCCGTAGCGTTTGGCGAACTTGGCCAGCACGTCTTCATTGCGCACGGTATCAATGGAACCGGCCGCCGAAGCCATCGCTCCCATGGCCACCTCCTGATGACCCGGAACGCCGATCTTGCGGACCAGGACTACGTCCAGCGGCGCCTTGAGGCTTTCGGCGATGACAGCGGCTACGGGGACGCCGCCCCGAGGCAAACCGAGTACCAGAACATCCGGGCGGCCACTATAGGAGTCCAGTTCCGAGGCGAGCGTTCTGCCGGCGTCCTGCCGGTCGGCATAGCGCTCCCAGCGGTTCCGGTTGGTAGTCATTGCACTTCCCATCCCTGGCAGTTGGTTCCGTTACCCATGCCGGCGGTTGTTCAGTTCGTGGCGTTTCCTCCACCGTATGACCGATACCCGAGGGTGACAAGGAGCTTGCTGAAGGTGTGATTGGCGCCATGGGCTGCGGGGTCACGCCCAGTTGGACCAGCGGGGACCGTACCAACAGCGTCGCCGGCCTGCGGGTGGCTGATCGGCTTCAAGCCATTGTTTTCCTGACCGGCCTCCTCTATGAAGGAACTATGCCGGTCACCATGAGGTCCCTTGAAACCGCCGTTCCCGAGACCATTCTGGTCCAGTCCCAGGTGCGCGACGTCTTCGCCGCCCAGCCGGGCCTGACCCGGCTGGGCCAGAGGCTGGTGGGCACATCCTTTGACTACTCAGGTATCGAGAGGCGCTACACGGCGGTAGAAGAACTGACGCTGGAGCGGCGCTCGGAGACACCGGTCTTTTTCGATCCGGAGAGCCGGCTCATCCTGAGCCCCAGTACGAAGGTCCGCAACGACAAGTTTGCTGATGCAGCCACTCCGCTGTTCATCGAGGCAGCGTCCAAAGCCCTGGCCGCCTGCCCGGAGATCACTGCTGGCGACGTGACCCACGTAATTACGGTTTCCTGCACGGGGTTTTTCAACCCCGGACCGGACTACAAGGTGGTGCGGGCGCTCGGGCTCAGCCCCGCCGTCCAGCGCTACCATCTGGGCTTCATGGGCTGTTACGCCGCTTTTCCTGCTCTGCGCGCCGCGAAATCATTCTGCGAGGCCGATCCGGACGCGGTTGTCCTCGTGGTGACTGCGGAACTGTGCACGCTGCACGTACGCACTTCCAATGACCCCGACACCATCATGGGTTCGTCCCTGTTCGCCGACGGCGCCGCCGCGGCGGTTGTCACCGCCCGGGACCTGCCGTCGTCGTCCCCTGGTATTGTGCTCGATCATTTCGAGACGGTGCTGACCCCTGTCGGCGAGGAATCCATGGCTTGGAACATTGGCGATGAGGGCTTCGAGATGGTGCTGGGCACCTATGTGCCGCACATCATCGACGAGCATATCGTCGGGGCGCTGGAACCCTTGCTGGCCCGCGACGACACCGTGAATGGCCGGCCCTACGAGGCGATTCAGCATTGGGCCATCCACCCCGGGGGACGCAGCATCCTGGACAAGGTGGAAGCCAAACTGCAGCTGCGCGAAGACCAGCTGGTCCCGGCCCGGGAGACCTTGCGCGACTACGGCAATATGTCCAGTGCCACCGTGATGTTCGTGCTTAAGCACATTATGGACGCACCGTTCGCCGGAGACGACGAACGGATCTGCTCGATGGCCTTCGGCCCCGGGCTCACCGTTGAGACCGGCCTGTTCACCAAGAGCGGCGCGCCGACGCTCACGAGGTCGCGGGCAGCGGCCAGCGCGCCGGCAATTGTCTAGGCACGGCGGGCAGCAGCAGTGGGTTTTCTGGCCGAGCGGGCGGTCGATGCCGTCGAGGAGATGGATCGGCCTGACTGCGACGAGCGGAAGCTGGCGCGTACCTACCGGCAGTTTCCGCTCATTAACTGGGCAGTGTCGGGTTGGCAAGGCGTCTACCGGCGGCAGCTGCGCCCGTTGCTGAGACCGGACGGTCCCAACACCTTGCTGGATATTGGCTCGGGGGGCGGCGACATTCCGCGGGCCATCGCCAAGTGGGCCGCCCGCGACGGCATCCCGCTGGAGATCACGGCGATTGACCCGGATGAGCGGGCCCACGCGTTCGCCCTCTCCCGGCCTAAGGTGGAAAACCTGGTGTTCCGCCGCGCGCTCGGTTCGGAATTGGTGGCACAGGGACGCACTTTCGACCTGGTGACGTCCAACCACCTACTCCACCACCTGGATGCCGCCCAACTGCCGGCCCTGCTGTCTGACTCGCAGCAGTTGTGCCGCCGCGCCGCCATGCACAACGATATTCGCCGCAGCCCGCTGGCCTACGCGCTCTTTTCCGTAGGGACGCTGCCGTTCTTCCCCGGTTCCTACATCCGCAGGGACGGACTGACTTCCATCCGCCGCAGCTACACCTTCAGCGAACTACAACAGCTCGCGCCGCCACGCTGGACGGTCAGCACCAAGAGGCCCTTCCACCATCTGCTCACCTATAGGCCGCAGAGCGATGCATGACGTCGCTATTGTGGGCGCCGGGCCGGTAGGGCTGCTGCTCGGGATTCTGCTCCGACGGGGCGGCCTCGACGTCGTTATTCTTGAGCAGCGCAGGCAGCGGAGTGCTCACTCGCGGGCGATCGGGATCCACCCGCCCGCACTCGCCATCCTGGCCAAAGCCGGGGTGGCCGAAGAGCTGATTGCCTCCGGTGTACGGATCAGGGACGGAGTGGCACGCCGAAGCGGCCGCGACATCGCTGTTCTGGACTTCGGGTGCGTGCCCGGACCGCATCCGTATGTGCTCGCAGTGCCCCAGGTCATCACGGAACGGATCCTGGAGCAGCAGCTGCGCGCGCTCGGCGGCAGGGTTCATTACGGCAGGACGGCCCAAAGGATTGACGACGGCGGGGGCCGGGTCATGCTGGAAGTCAGCACCTGCGGAGGGACAACCGGCAACGCCGGCGGCGCCGCCGACCGGGGACCGGTGGAGGTCTGTGCCCGGCTGGCCGTGGCGGCCGATGGCGCCCGTTCCACCATCAGGGACCTTCTACAGGTTCCCGTGGCAAGGCGGTGCTATCCCGATACCTACCTGATGGGCGACTTCGCAGACACTACCTCCGACGGAGCCACCGCCGTTCTCTACCTGGAGCCGGACGGCATCGTCGAGTCCTTTCCACTGCCCGGCGGCATCCGCCGCTGGGTGGTCAGAACCCCTGCTCTGGATCCTCGGCCGCAGCCGGATCGGCTGGCCGATCTGATCTCCGGGCGCACCGGTAGGAGCGTGGACGTCGCCACAAACTCAATGCTCAGCTCGTTCGCCGTGCGCTCGCGGAGAGTCCGCCGGATGGTCCACGGCCGCGTTGCCCTGATCGGGGACGCCGCCCATGAAATCAGCCCGATTGGCGGACAGGGCATGAACCTGGGGTGGCTGGATGCTGCCGCGCTTGCGCCGATCATCTGCGCGGCGCTTCGAGGGCAGGACACCGGTGAACAATTGCGCATGTTTGACCGCAGCCGGCGCGCCGCTGCGGCCACGGCTGGATGGCAGGCCCATCTGAATATGGCGCTTGGCCGGCCGCTTCGGCCAGCGGTGCTGGACGCCCGGAACAGCCTGCTGCTGCCCGCCCTGGCTATCCCCGGCGCAGCCGCAATGGTGGCCCGCCGGTTTACCATGCACTAGCCCTCGCTGTAACTGCCCTGCCAGACGGCCCGGGCCCCGGATTCGCCCACCTGGACAATCATGACCGTGGCCCCCACGCACACGGCTGCAATCACCAGCACGGCCAGGGCAGCAAGTACCCGGGTACCCGCCGCGCCGAGCTTGCGGCGGATGCCGGCCGCCGTCGTCGTGCCGTAGCGGAACCACAGCCATTGGCCCAGGGCGGCCACAAAGATACCGATCACCCAGGGCAGCATCATTTCGCCCAGCTGTTGGTGCTCCTGCACGAGCGGTGTGACATCGATCCGCGTGAGCAGCCATTCCCCGGCCTGCTGCGTGATCGGTACCAGCACCAGGGCGGCAAGGGCGATCAGCGGGGTCACGATGCCAAGCCTTCGACGTGCGGTTGGCCAGACCAGGCTCAGAATGGTGCACAACGCTGCAACCGGAATCACGATGACCGTGGCATGGACCAACAGAACGTGCATCGGCAGCCCATTGACCTCGTACTCCATGACGGTGTTCCCCCTTAACTCCGATGGCTCTCGTCGCCGCGGCAGGCTGTGACGTTTCATCGACGCGAATGCGTTTACTGATCCAGACGCGTGCGGACGGCAGAAGGTTCAGCACCGACTAAAGTTGATGCTACGTCCGCCAGCACTGAGGGAAGGAAGCCCATGCGCCCCCTGCGCCGAATTGCGGTTCTTTCCCTCCATACCTCGCCGCTGGCCGTGCCCGGCGGCGGTGACGCGGGAGGCATGAACGTTTATGTCCGGGCAGTCTCCCGGGAACTGATCGCGATGGGCGCCCAGGTGGATGTCTTCACCCGCTCCACGGTGGAGGATCAGGAGCCGGTCGAGTATCCGCGGCCCGGGGCGCGCGTCATCCACCTGCCCGGTGCCCCCGCGGACAGCGTGGCGAAGGAGGAACTCCCCCGCCTGCTGCCGCGGCTGGAGGCAGAACTGCGCAGGTTCACCTCCGCCGACAACACCGGCGCCTACGATGTCATCCATTCCCACTACTGGCTCTCCGGCGCCGTGGGGCTTCAGCTGCAGCGCGATTGGCGGGTGCCCTTGGTGCATTCGATGCACACCTTGGCCAAGGTCAAGAACCGACACTTGCAGTCCGGCGAATCCCCGGAGCCGCAAATCAGGATAACCGGTGAACAGGACGTCGCTGACGGGGCGGCCCGCCTCATCGCCAACACGCTCACCGAGGCCGGCGAGCTCAAGGAGCTGTACGGGACCGCCGGAGACAAGATCGATGTGGTTCCGCCCGGGGTGGATCTGTCGAACTTCACGCCGGAAGGCCGGGACGAGGCGCGGCGCAGCGCAGGTATCGCCCCGGACGTTTTCCACATTTGCTTCGCCGGGCGGATCCAGGCCCTGAAGGGACCACACGTATTGGTCAACGCGGCGGCCCGGCTCAAGGAGCTTTGCCCGGATATACGCCTGCAGATCACCGTCATCGGTGAAGCCAGCGGTGCAAGCAAACTGGAACTGGAACCGCTGGTCCACCAGCTGGGCCTGGAGGAGACGGTCCGGCTGCTGCCGCCGGTAGGTGCTGCGGAACTGGCCGAACACTTCCGCAGCGCCGACGTGGTGGCTGTGCCCTCCTACAGCGAGTCTTTCGGCCTCGTGGCGCTGGAGGCACAGGCCTGCGGCACGCCCGTGGTCGCCACCAACGTCGGCGGCCTGCCCTCGGCGGTCAGCCACGGCGTTACCGGGCTGCTCGTGGACGGGCATGCGGCACAGGACTGGGCCTCGGCCCTGCGCGAGCTGCACGAGTACCCGGACTTCCGCCACCGGTTGGGGGTCAGTGCGGCGATCCATGCTGCTGCCTTCGGCTGGGAACAGACCGCTGCCTTAACCGCCCACTCCTACCAGCATGCGGTTGATCACTTCGCGTAGCGCCGCCGCCATTCCGCTCCTGTCCGCCGGGCCGCCGGCTGGCAGCCGCGGTCAGCCGAGCGCGAGTTCCGCCTGGATCGCTGCCACCCCGACATAGACCTCTTCGAAACTGGTGGACAAGGGCGACAGCCCCAGCCGCAGGCCGTCGGGTTCACGGAAGTCCGGAATGATTCCCTGGTCCCAGAGCCTGCCCACCAGCTTCTTGAACGAAGGATGGTCGATGGTGATATGGCTGCCGCGCTGCGCTGGATCCCGGGGCGAGGAAATAACGACGCCGTAGCCCGCCAGCAGCTCCTCCGTCACCTCGACGGCAAATTCCGTCAGGGCCACGGACTTGGCACGGACATTCTGGATTCCTGCGGTGCCGATCAGGTCCACCATGTCCTGGATGGCCGTCATGCCGATGATCGGCGGCGTTCCGCTGGCGAACCGGCCGATGCCCGGGGCGGGCTCATAGCCCTGCCCCATCTCGAAGGGCTCGGCGCTGCCGATCCACCCTTGGATCGGCTGGCGGAAATGCTGATGCTCGGCCCTGACATAGGCCCAGGCCGGGGCGCCGGGACCGCCGTTGAGGTACTTGTAACTGCATCCGACGGCGAGGTCCACGCCCCAGGCGTCCAGCTCAACCGGAACGACACCAACGGAATGGCACAGATCCCACAAGACCAGGGCCCCGGCGTCGTGCACTGCCTGGGTAATGGCGGGCATGTCGGCCAGATACCCGGACCGGTAGGCCACGTGGCTGAGCAGCACCAGTGCCGTGTCCGGACCTACCACCGACCGGACGAGTTCGGCGTCAACGCCGCCATCCTGCGGTGCCTCGAGCCAGTCCAGTTCGAGTCCGCATTCGTCCGCGATGCCCTCCACAATGAATCTGTCGGACGGAAAATTATCGCGGTCAATGATAATCCTGTTGCGTCCGGGGCGGGCCTGGATTGCTGCCCGGGCCAGCTTGTACAAGAGCACCGTGGTGGAATCCGCGACGATGCACTGGCCCGGCGCAGCACCCAGTGCCACCCGGCCCAGTTCGTCCCCGATGCTTTTCGGCAACTGGAGCCAGGTCTCGTCCCAGCCGCGGATCAGACGGCCGCCCCACTGATGCACCATCAGTTCCTGGACCCGTTCCACGCTGGCCTGGAGCGGGCGTCCCAGAGAGTTGCCGTCCAGGTACGAGCGGACCGTGTCGTCGTCGTGCCCCACAAAGCAGGCCCGGAACGGCGCCAACCGGTCCGCTGCGTCCAGCTGGCGGGCACGCTCCAGGAATCGGTGGTCTTCAGTCATGGTGCCAAGCATACTTCCGCGGCTCAGAGGGCGCGGACGCTGCCGCTGAAGTGCTTGCGGTGGCTGCGCTCGCCCCAGCCGGTGAAGTCCGCAGAGTCCCACCGGCCGGCCGCTTCGTGGTCCTCGATCCGCAGGGCAACCGTGGCCGGCAGGAACACGGGCGCGGCGAACTCGATGTCCCAGGCGAACGGCTCCGCTGCGACGGCCTCGACACTGTTGATGACCCGGGCGGCCAAATACATACCATGCGCGATTGAACGTTTAAGGCCGAGGATCTTGGCGGACAGTGCGCTCAGGTGGATCGGGTTGAAGTCGCCGGAGACGGCGGCATACTCCCGTCCCGCTTCCGGGCCAAGGCGCCATTTTGCCGTCGGTTGGGGCGGCACGAAGTCTTGCCGTTCGGGGCGGCTCGTCTTGTCCAGCCCGGGCAGGTACAGTCCCTTGGCCAGGTAGGTGGACGTCCCCTCCCAGACATTCTCCCCCGCTGCCTGGACATCGACACGCACGTCCAGGCAGGTGCCCGCATGATGACCGGCCAGGTTTTCCGCCCAGGCCGTGACCGTCAGAGGTTCGCTGAAGTCGATGCTGCGCAGGTGCCGAACCCGGTTGCCCAAGTGGACCATGCCCAGCAGCGGGAGCGGGAAATCCGGACGCGTCAGCACACTCATGACTACCGGGAACGCCACCGAGTGGACGAACACAGAAGGCAGGGTGTCCCGCACCGTGCCGTGCAATAGGTGCTGGAACGTGGTGACGTGCTCCAGGCTGACCTGCACGTCCGCGACGGTGTGCTGCACGTGGGGCAGTGCATGGCTCCGTTCCAGTGAACCCAGCTTGGTCCTCGCAGCCGTTGAGAGGGCGCTGACATACAGCTTGGACAGGGACGGCAGCTCCGGGAGCGCAATGGTTTCGCGGGTGCTCATGCGCCCACCAAGCTCTGGCCGCAGACCCGCAGGGTCTGTCCGTTAATGCCGCCGGCCGCATCGCTGACCAGGAAGGCAATCGTCTCGGCGACGTCGAGCGGAAGTCCGCCCTGCTGCAGTGACGGCAGAGCTCGGCGTGCGATTTCCCGGGTCGCCATGGGTATCCTCGCCGTCATCTCCGTTTCGATGAAGCCGGGAGCGACGGCGTTGATGGAACCGCCGCGTTCGGCGAAGGCCCCCGCGGAGGCGGCAACCATCCCAATAACCCCGGCTTTGGAAGCCGCGTAATTGGTCTGCCCGCGGTTGCCGGCGATGCCACTGGTCGAGGCAAGCGAGACCACGCGCGGAGCTTGCGGGAACAGCTCGGAGGCCAGCAGGACCTCGTTGATCCGCAGCTGGGAGGCGATGTTGACGCTCATCACCGAATTCCATTTGGCTGCATCCATGTTCGCCAGCAGTTTGTCCCGGGTAATGCCGGCATTGTGGACCACGATGTCCAGCCTTCCGTAGCGACTGCGGGCGTGTTCAAGGATTTTTTGCCCGGCGGCTTCATCGGTGATATCGAGCTGCAGCGCCGTTCCGCCGGTTTCGTTGGATACCTTTGCCAGTTGCTCGCCGGCGGCCGGTACATCCACGCAGATAACCCGGGCGCCGTCGCGGTGCAGGACCTTGGCTATGGCAGCGCCAATGCCACGGGCTGCACCGGTGACAACGGCGACCCGCCCCGCCAGCGGCCGGTCGAAGTCCGCCGGCAGCTCCCCCTGTGGCGACCCGACGAGCAGGAACTGGCCATCAACGTAGGCGCTGCGTCCGGACAGGAAGAAGCGCAGCGCCGCCAAGGCGCTGAGGGCCTTGGCATCCACGCCGTCGTCGAGCAGGATGCCGTTGCCGGTGGCGCCGCCGCGCAGTTCATGCGCGAGGGAGCGCAGCGCACCTTGGATCCCCTGCCGGGCGGCGGCCAGTGCCGGGGAACCCGCAGCGGACGCCGGGCGGGAAATGGTCACGACGCGCCCGCCCGGGAGAAGGCTCCGCAGCGAGGAGCCGACGGCCAGCATCGGTTCGGCAAGGTCCTCCGGACCGGATACCTCGTCCAGCATGGCGATGATCGCCCCCAGCTTTTCCTCGGGCCGGGCGTGCCGGCGCACATCGAGTCCCCACACCAGCAGTTCCGTGGCCAGCGCCTCGGTACCGGCGCTGCTGCCGATCAGGAGCACGGGTCCGGGAACCAGTGGCTGGCCCGGGTGGTAGCGCCGCAGGATGGCCGGCCGTGGCAGGCCAAGCTTCTTCGCAATGCTCTTGGACAGTCCGTTGTTGACAAATGTCAGGTAGGAATCCGACATGGCTTAGCGGGCCTCCAGAATGGCGACTACGCCTTGGCCGCCTGCTGCGCAGACCGAGATCAATCCGCGTCCGCGGTTGCCTTCTGTTACCGCCTTTTCGTGGAGCAGCTTGGCCAGCGTCGCTACGATCCGTCCCCCAGTAGCGGCGAAGGGATGACCGGCCGCGAGCGATGAGCCGTTGACGTTGAGTTTGCTGCGGTCGATGGCACCGAGCGCTTTATCCAGCCCGAGCTTGTTGCGGCAGAATTCTTCGCTCTCCCACGCCGCCAGGTGGCTCAGTACGGTGCCGGCAAATGCTTCGTGAATTTCAAAGTAGTCGAAGTCCTCGAAGGTGAGGTTGTTCCGCGCCAGCAACCGCGGGACGGCGTAGGCCGGTGCCATCAGCAGCCCTTCCTTGCCGTGCACGAAGTCGACGGCTGCCGCTTCCGAGTCGACTATGTCTGCGAGCATGGGCAGATCGTGCGCGCGGGCGTAGTCTTCCGAACCGATTAGTACGGTCGACGCACCGTCGGTCAGCGGCGTGGAGTTTCCCGCGGTCATGGTCGCCTTTTCACCAAGGCTCTTGCCAAATACCGGCCCCAGCTTGCCGAGCTTCTCGAGTGAGGTGTCGGCGCGAAGATTCGCATCGCGGGTGAGGCCGTGGTACGGGGTGACCAGATCGTCGAAGAAGCCGCGGTCGTAGGCAGCGGCCAGGTTCCTATGGCTCGCCAGGGCCAGTTCGTCCTGTGCTTCCCGGGAGATGTTCCAGGCAGCGGTGGTCAGGGCCTGGTGCTCCCCCATCGACAGCCCGGTACGAGGTTCGGCCGTCCCCGGGGCATTGGGCGCCAGGTCCTTCGGCCTGAGTTTGGCCACGGCGGTGAGCTTCTGCTGCAGCGTCTTCGCGCGGTTCAGCTCCAGCAGCACAGCGCGCAGTCCCTCGCTGACTGCAATCGGCGCATCTGAGGCGGAGTCCACACCGCCCGCGATTCCCGATTCGATCTGGCCCAGTTTGATCTTGTTCGCCAGTCCCATAACCGTTTCCAGTCCCGTAGCGCAGGCCTGCTGCAGATCGTAAACGGGCGTCTCCGGCGACAGCGCAGAGCCGAGCACGGCTTCGCGGGTGAGGTTAAAGTCCCGGGAATGCTTGAGCACCGCCCCGGCGGCGACTTCGCCGATGCGTTCGTCCTGCAGGCCGAAACGGGCGACCAGGCCGTCGAGGGCTGCGGTGAGCATGTCCTGATTGCTGGCTTTGGTGTAGGCGCCATTGGCGCGGGCGAAGGGGATACGGTTTCCACCGATGACTACCGCCTTGCGGATTCCCGCACCAGCGGTGGAGTCAGTGGAAGCGGCGGACACATCGGGTGAAGCAGCCATGGGCGTTCTCCTCGGAGCTCGGTGGAAAATCGGGTAGTTACTGCTACCTAGCGTACCTGATACGCTGAGTATCGTGAATACAGCTCTTGCGCCCGGACAACCTGCGGCAGATGGACGATCGGCGCGGTGGGATGCCCACCGGGCTACCCGGCGCCGTGAGCTCATCAGGGCCGCCCGGCAGGCTGTACACCGGCTGGGCCCGGATGCCTCGATGGAAGAGATCGCCGCGGCAGCAGGCACCTCGAAACCCGTCTTCTACCGCTATTTCGGTGATAAGGCGGGTCTCCAGCGCGCGGTCGGCGAAGTGGTGATCGGACGCATGCAGATCAAACTGCAGGAAGCGGCGGAAACCGCAACAACGGCCCGCGAAGGGCTACGTGCGATGGTCTCGGTCTACCTGCAAATGGCAGAATCATCACCCCATGTCTATGCGTTTGTTACCAGGCCCGGCGGAGCCGAAACCTCTGCGGTGACGGGAATGGAGCCGGAGGTTGCCGGTGGCGCAGCGGTCCTGAGCCACTTCTTCGCCGCCGTGACAGCCATGATGGAGGCTCCGTTCCGTGCCCACCTCACAGCCGGCAAGAGCACCGAAGCCCAGCTCAAAGCCGCCGCATACTGGCCTCCCGCCGCCATCGGCATGGTCCGCGCGGCCGGTGAACATTGGCTCGGAGCACCCGAAGGCGACGATAAGCCCAGCAGGGAGCAAATGACCGAGCAGCTCACCGGTTGGCTCTTTGACGGCATCGCCCAGATCACGTCGAAGGCCGGCGGCAGCACTAGCAACAAGAACAAAACCACCAGCTGAAGGATCAAGGATGACCCAAGTGACAGTCACCAGCACAAGCGCCCCCGAACTCCCGGAAGACGGCATCACGGCCCCGGCCGCCGTTGATGTTGCTGCGCTGGGCAGCCATCTGCTCGGCAACTGGGCGGACATCCGCCGGCAAGCACGCGAGCTGGCCGGCCGCCCCGAGGTCCAGGGCATTGACGGGCTGACCATGACCGAACATCGGGAACGGGTATCCGGTCAGCTCAAATACCTTGTGGACAGCGGGGCGGTCCACCGCGCGTTCCCGAAATACCTCGGCGGAGAAGACAACCACGGCGGCAACATCGCAGGCTTCGAAGAGCTCGTGGTGGCGGATCCGTCCTTGCAGATCAAGGCCGGTGTTCAATGGGGGCTCTTCGGGTCAGCCGTGCTCCACCTAGGCACTAAGGAACACCACGACAAGTGGTTGCCGGGGATCATGAACATGGACATTCGGGGCGCCTTCGCGATGACGGAAACGGGACATGGCTCCGACGTCGCCAGCATCGGCACCACAGCGACATACGATTCGCAGAGCGAGGAGTTCGTGCTGCACACACCGTTCCGGGCAGCGTGGAAAGACTACCTGGGCAACGCGGCTAAGGACGGGCTTGCCGCCGTCGTTTTTGCGCAGCTGATCACCCGCGGGGTAGACCACGGTGTGCATGCCTTCTTTGTTCCCATCCGCGACGAACAGCGGAACTTCCTGCCCGGCGTCGGCGGTGAGGATGATGGCCTTAAGGGCGGCTTGAACGGCATCGACAACGGCCGTCTGCATTTTGACCACGTCCGTATCCCCCGCACCAACCTGCTCAACCGCTATGGGGACGTCGCCGCAGACGGCACCTACAGCTCCTCCATTGCCAGCCCGGGCCGGCGCTTCTTCACAATGCTGGGCACGCTGGTGCAGGGCCGGGTATCGCTCGACGGTGCCGCCGTAGCCGCAGCCAAGGTAGCGCTGTCCATCGCGATCAAGTATGCCAACGAGCGGCGACAATTCAACGGGGCTTCGGACACTGTCGAAGAAGTGCTGATGGACTACCAGCGCCATCAGCGTCGTCTGCTGCCGCTGCTCGCGACGACGTATGCAGCGTCCTTCGCCCACGAGGAACTGCTCGAACAGTTCGACGGCGTCTTTTCGGGAACCCACGACACCGACGAAGACAGGCAGGACCTGGAGACGTTGGCCGCGGCCCTCAAATCCTTGAGTACCTGGCACGCCCTTGACACTATTCAGGAGTGCCGCGAGGCCTGCGGCGGCGCCGGATTCCTCGCCGAGAACCGGCTCCCGTCGCTGCATGCGGATCTGGATGTCTACGCGACCTTCGAGGGGGACAACAACGTCCTGCTGCAGCTGGTCGCGAAGCGTTTGCTGTCGGACTATGCCAAGGAATTCCGCCATGCGGACTTCGGCGTGATGGCCCGCTGGGTGGCCCACAAGGCCGCAGACGCCACGCTGCATAGGACCGGCCTGCGGCAGGTCGCCCAGACCTTTGTGGACAGCGGCTCGGAGAAGAAGTCCGCCAATTACCTCAAGGATGAAAACACCCAGCGCCAATTGCTTACCGAGCGGGTGTCCGCGATGGTCAAGGAGGCGGGTAACGCTTTGCGCAGCACCAGCAGATTGCCGCAGGCCGAAGCCGCAGCGTTGTTCAATGAACACCAGAACGAGCTCATCGAGGCGGCGCGCGCGCATGCGGAGCTGCTGCAGTGGGAGGCCTTCACCCGGGCACTACCCGGCATCGAGGACCGGGACACCCGCCAGGTCCTTACCTGGGTCCGTGACCTCTTCGGGCTGGGTCTGGTGGAGAAAAACCTGGGCTGGTACCTGATGAACGGCCGGCTCTCCGCACAGCGCGCCCGGACGCTCGGGGACTACATCAACAGGCTGCTTGCCCGTCTTCGCCCGTTCTCGCTGGACCTGGTGGATGCCTTTGGCTACGGCCCGGAGCACCTTCGCGCGAGCATCGCCTCCGGTGCGGAAAGCATGCGCCAGGAAGAAGCCATGGCCTATGCACGTACACGCCGTGCCAGCGGAGAGGCTCCCGTGGATGAGAAAATCCTGATCGCCCGGCAGAAGGCGGCGGACAAGCGGGACAAACGCCAGGCAACGGCCGGGAGCTGACCTAATGCTCAGCCCCGCCGACCAAGGCTGCCGGCTCGGCGGGGCTGAGCACGCTACTTCAGTACGCTGCGGTAGACATCAAGCGTGGTCTCCGCGATGGAGTGCCAAGAGAAATGCTCTTCCGCCCGGCGGCGCCCGGCCTCGCCCTGCTTCCGGGCGCGGACCGGGTCGCTGACCGTCTCGGTCAATGCTGCCGCGAAATCCTGCACGAACTTTTCCGGATCCAGCGGCGTTCCCGTACCGTCCTGGACCTGTTCCAGCGGGACCAGCGTTCCGGTGACGCCGTGCTCGACAACCTCCGGAATGCCTCCTGTGGCGCTCGCGACGACTGCCGCACCGCAGGCCATGGCTTCGAGGTTAACGATGCCCAGGGGTTCATAGATGGACGGGCAGGCAAAGGCCGTCGCATGGCTGAGCACCTGGATAAGCTCGTTCCGGGGGAGCATCCGCTCAATCAGCACCACGCCGTCGCGTTCCGTGCGCAGGTCTTCGATCAGGGCGTTGACCTCGGCACCGAGTTCCGGGGTATCGGCCGCGCCAGCGCAGAGCACAACCTGCACCTCGGGCGGCAGCAGCTTGGCCGCACGCAGCAGGTACGGCACGCCCTTTTGGCGCGTTATCCGGCCCACGAACACCACGCTGGGACGGGATGGATCAATACCCAGGGCGCGAACGGCGTCGTCGTTTTCATCCCGCTGCCACAGTTCGACATCGATGCCGTTGTGGACGACCTTCACCTTGTCCGGGTCCACATTGGGGTAACTGCGCAGGATGTCGTTCCGCATTCCGGCGGACACCGCGATGATCGCCGCCGCAGCCTCATAAGCAGTCTTCTCAACCCAGGAAGAAACCGCATAGCCGCCGCCGAGCTGCTCGGCCTTCCACGGGCGCAGCGGCTCGAGTGAATGCGCGCTTAACACGTGCGGAATGTTGTGCAACAGGCTGGCCAGATGTCCGCCCATATTGGCGTACCAAGTGTGTGAGTGGACCAGGTCGGCGCCCTCGATACCCGCGAGCATTTCGAGGTCAACTCCAAGGGTCTGGACCGCGGGGTTGGCCTCGTTCAGGGACACCGGAACAGCATAGCTGCGCACCGTCGCCCCGTGGAAGTCGGCGGGGCGGTCAGCCCCGAAGGCGTGGACGCGCAGATCCACTTTGTCTGCCAGCACACGGCTGAGCTCGGCCACATGAACACCGGCGCCGCCATAGATGGCAGGGGGGAATTCCTTCGTCACAATATCTATCCGCACGAAACCTAACGTAGTGCACCCGCAGGTTCTCCTCTAGTCTGAAGTCGTGGGGGACTTCATAGTTGGTTCACGGACGAACTAAGCGACTGAACGGGGAAGATGCAATGCCACAGAAGAAAGTTCTCGCCGTAGTCTTAGCAGGCGGCGAGGGCAAACGGTTGATGCCATTGACGGCAGACAGGGCAAAACCGGCCGTGCCGTTTGCCGGCAGCTACCGGTTGATCGATTTCGCGCTGTCCAACCTGGTGAATTCGGAGTACCGGAAGATTGTGGTGCTGACCCAGTACAAATCGCACAGTCTTGACCGGCACATCTCCGAGACCTGGCGGATGGCAACCCAGCTGGGCAACTACGTGGCATCCGTGCCGGCGCAGCAGCGCCGCGGCAAGAGCTGGTTCCTGGGCAGTGCCAACGCCATCTACCAGTCGCTGAACCTGATCCATGACGAAAACCCGGACATCGTCGTCGTCATCGGCGCGGACCACGTGTACCGGATGGACTTCTCCCAGATGGTTGAGGACCATATTGCCAGTGGCGCACCGGCATCCGTCGCCGCTGTCCGCCAGCCGCTGCGGCTCGCTGACCAGTTCGGCGTGATCGAAACAGACCCGCAGGCGCCGACTCGGATCAAGGCCTTTGTCGAAAAGCCCGCCAGCACCCCGGGCCTGCCGGATGATCCGGACAGTTTCCTGGCGTCCATGGGCAACTACGTGTTCAACACCGACGCATTGCTGGCTGCCTTGGAAGCGGATGCCGAACGGCTGGACACCAACCACGATATGGGCGGGGACATCATCCCGTATTTCGTGAACCGCGGTGAGGCTGCCGTCTACGACTTCACGGCCAATGACGTGCCCGGTTCGACGGCTGCCGACCAGCAGTACTGGCGCGACGTCGGAACGCTGGATTCCTACTACGACGCGCACATGGATCTGATCAGCCCGCTTCCGGCGTTCAACCTGTACAACCTTGAGTGGCCCATCTACACCCGGCAGTCCGTCTCTCCGCCGGCCAAGCTGGTCCGTGGTGTCAGCGGCGCCGCCGGTACCGCGCTTGATTCGATCCTGTCCCAGGGCGTTGTGGTCTCCGGCGCGCAGGTTTCCGGGTCGGTTCTCGCCACGGATGTCTTCGTGGCCGAACGGGCGGAGATCTCGGACAGTGTCCTGATGTCCAAGGTTTCCATCGGTGAGGGTGCCGTGGTCCGCCGCGCCATTCTGGACAAGAATGTACGCGTGCCTGCCGGGGCCACGATCGGCGTGGATGCCGAGCTTGACCGGGCGCGCGGCTTTACCGTGACCGACTCGGGATTGACCGTATTGAGCAAGGGCCAGGAGGTGCTGCTCCAGAAGCCGTCACCGGTGGCCACGCCTTAGGCACACCCTTGTCCCCCGGGTTCAACGATGGCGCCCGGGGGGCAGTAAACTTGGCAAGGCCCGGTATCGATGCGGGCCTTCCCCAGCCAAGTCTTCCGGAGTGAAACAGCACCACATGAGCAAGCCAGACCTGACCCCGGAAGAAATCGCCGCGTGCGTGAAAGTGCTCGAACAGATCCATGTCCTGGATGAGGACCATCCGGACTATGTGGCAGTGCGCCGCGCCACCGGGAAGATGTTCAAGTCCGTCAAGCGGCACCGCAAGATCCAAAAGCGCGACGCCGTTGCTGCCGCCGACCGGGAGGTCATGTCGCGGACTGCTACCGCGGCCGAGGACCGGATCGACGACGAAACCCAGGGGCTGCAGCTGACCTCCTCTGCCCGGGGCGATGTCGCGGGGCACCTGATCCGGCCGCGGAACTGCTACATCTGCAAGCAGCCGTACACCCAGGTGGACGCCTTTTACCACCAGCTCTGCCCCGAGTGCGCCGCATTCAGCCACGGCAAGCGGGAAGCGCGGGCCGACCTGCACGGCAAACGTGCCCTGC
The DNA here is from genome assembly GCF_017603825.1 of Arthrobacter crystallopoietes. Lineage (NCBI taxonomy): Bacteria > Bacillati > Actinomycetota > Actinomycetes > Micrococcales > Micrococcaceae > Crystallibacter > Crystallibacter crystallopoietes. The sequence goes on along the minus strand of NZ_CP072014.1, from coordinate 3,195,923 downwards.
TGACCGGCGGCCGCGCCAAAATCGGCATGTACATCGCCCTGCGGCTGCTGCGCGACGGTGCCCACACCACGATCACGACCCGTTTCCCCAAGGACGCGGCGCGCCGCTTCATGGCGCTGGAAGACAGCGCGGACTGGATCCACCGGCTGCGCATTGTCGGGATCGATCTACGCGATCCGGCACAGGTCATCGCCCTGGCCGATTCCGTCGCCGAAGCGGGCCCGCTGGACATCCTGATCAACAATGCCGCCCAGACCGTTCGCCGCTCCCCCAACGCCTACCGTCCTCTCGTGGACGCCGAATCGGAGCCGCTGTCTGCCGGGGCCGGTGCTGTCCCCGAACTGGTGACCTTCGGCCACGCCCATGACAAGCATCCGATCGCCTTGGCGGGGTCGGTTTCCTCCCATCCCGTGCTCGCGGCGGACGAGATCACGGCCTTGGCGCTGACCGCCCGTTCCGCGACGCCGGACCGGATCAGCAACGGAACAGCGATCGACGCCGGTGGACTGGTGCCGGACATCACGCACATTAACAGCTGGACGCAGGTTGTGGACCAGGTGGATCCGCTTGAAATGCTCGAGGTCCAGCTGTGCAACGTGACTGCGCCGTTCTTGCTGGTCAGCCGGCTGCGACCTGCCATGGCCGCCTCGTCCGCGCGGCGGAAGTACATCGTGAACGTGTCCGCCATGGAAGGCCAGTTCTCGCGCCGCTACAAGGGGCCAGGCCATCCACACACCAATATGGCCAAGGCATCATTGAATATGCTCACCCGGACCAGCGCCGAAGAAATGTTCACTGAGGACGGCATCCTGATGACTGCCGTGGACACCGGCTGGATTACCGATGAGCGGCCGCACCATACCAAGATGCGGCTGGCCGACGAGGGCTTCCACGCCCCGCTGGATCTCGTCGACGGTGCGGCCCGTGTTTACGATCCCGTGGTCCAAGGGGAGGAAGGCGTTGATCTCTACGGCTGCTTCCTGAAGGATTACAAGCCGTCACCGTGGTAGATCCGGGAACAGCCCTACGTCCTTGTTACAAGCTACGGATGCTGATGCCGCCACTGTTCCACCTCGGCCAGCAATTCGCGTCGGCGCGAGTCTGTTAGGAAGGCCGACATGACAGAGTTGGCGGCCAAATCGGCCATCTGGGCGGTACTGAATCCGAAGGCCGACCGTACCTGGCGGAAATTCTCGTCTATATAACCGCCGAAATACGCCGGATCGTCCGAGTTTACGGACACGTTCAGGCCGCGCTCCAGCATCCGCGGCAGAGGGTGCTCGGGCAACGTGTCCACGGCTCGCAGCCGCACGTTGGATAGCGGACAGACCGTGAGCGGAACCTGTTCGGCGACGAGCCGCTCCACTAGTGCCTCGTCCTCCATGCACCGGATGCCGTGGTCGATCCTGTCCACCGCCAGCAGATCCAGCGCCTCGCGGATATAGTCCGGCGGCCCCTCCTCTCCTGCATGTGCGACGCATTTGAGGCCCGCTTGTCGGGCCCTCTCGTACAGCGCCACGAAGTTCCCGGGCGGGTTGCCCCGCTCGGCTGAATCCAGGCCGATGCCGATGATCGGTACTTCCATCGCAAGCAAGTCGTCCAGTACGGCGATTGCCTCTTCCGCAGGGCGATCCCGCAGGAATGCGGCTATCAGCTCAGTGCTGATTCCGAATTCGGATTCACTCTTCGCCAACACTTCGGCAACGGCTCCCACCGAGGTGGCCAAGGGGATTCCGCGGGACAGGTGGGCCTGCGGATCCATCATGATTTCCGCGTGGCGGACCCCCGCGGCAGCGGCCCGCGTCAGGTATGCCCTGGTCATGTCGGCGAAATCATCCGCGCTCCGGAGCACGGCCATATTGCTGTAGTACAGGTCCAGGAAGGACTGCAGGTCGATGAATTCATAGTCCCGGCGCAACTCTTCGATATCTCCATACGGCAGCTCGATGCCGTTGCGTTCGGCGAGCCGGAAGATCAGCTCCGGCTCCAGTGTCCCCTCGATGTGGATGTGGAGTTCCACGGTAGGTAGCTCGGTCATTTCGCTCCTCTGCGTCTTCATGCCAGCCGGGTTACCTCGACCTGCACCTTGAGTTCGGACCGGCCGCCGCCGGAGAGTATGCCCTTCAGCGGAGAGACGTCGCGGTAGTCCCTGCCGCGTGCCACGGACACATGAAGGTCGCTGATCGGGCCGGCGTTGGTTGGATCCCAGCTGCGCCATTCTCCGTCCCACCACTCCAGCCAGGCATGGGACTCCCCCGTTACCGCCTCGCCGATCCCCGCGTCGGGCTTGGGATGCAGGTACCCGGAGACGTACCGGGCCGGGATGCCGAGGCCGCGCAGCGCGCCGATACCCAGATGTGCCAGGTCCTGGCAGACTCCTTTGCGGTGGTTCCACACTTCTTCAGCGTTGGACTGCACCCCCGTGACGCCGGGGACATACTGCATCTCCGCCTTCAGCCAAGCCATGAGAGCGTGGCCGGCTTCATGCGGCGGCAGACCATCGGTCAACCCGCGCACCGATCGCAGGACCTCCTCTCCGGGCTCGCTGAGACGCGTCTGGGGGAGCCAATCGGCATAGTCGTCCAGGACCGGATCTGACCGCAGCACGTCCCAGTCCGCTGTTTCCTCCGCTGCCGGAATCCTCTGGCTGCGGTGGACCTCTACCGTGGTCAGCGACGTGACTTCGAGGAAGTCGTGCGCCGTCTGCATGTCGAAGGCCGTCACTCGGGTGCCCCAGTAATCACGGTAATTGCTGACGACGGCACTCGATGGGCTGACCGTCAGGGACGATTCCAGCACCACTTGCTGAGAGTCAGTGAGAGGCGTCATTCGTGCCTCGTTGTAGGAGAGCGTGACGCTGTTGTCGTAGCGGTACCCGGTTCGGTGTTCTATTCGGAGCCGGCTCATGAGACTTCCCCTACCCAGGACAGATCGATGGGCTGGGCGAAGTAGGTCCGGGTGACGGCATCGGAGGCCTGGGCACAGGCCCGCTGGACACGGTCCATGTGCTCGGGCAACTCGGCCAGCAGGTCATCGGGCTGGTGGAACTCCAGGAAGGTGCGGGCTTGGCCGACAATCCTGCGCGCGTCATTGATGAAGCCGATCCGCTGGTAGGAGGGATCCAGCCGCTCAAGGGCCTTTTCCGCGTCGCTGAGCGCGTAGACAATGGATCGCGGAAACAACCTGTCCAGCAGCAGGAACTCCGCGGCCTGTTCTTCACCCGAGGCCCCGCGCCGTGTGCGGAGGAAGGATTCGTAAGCTCCCGCGCAGCGCAGCATATTTACCCAGGACAGCCCGGCAGAGAGCACCCCCTGGGTGGAGAGCATGCGGGCCGTCATATCCGCCCTTTCGAGGCTGCGGCCCAGGGCGAGGAACTGCCAGCTCTCGTCGTGGCTCATGGTGGTATCGGCCAGGCCTTTGATCATGGCGGTGCGTTCCAGCACCCAGTGGCAGAACCGGTAGGTGCCCACCACGTCCTTGCGGTGCTGGCTGAGCCCGTACCAAGTGGTGTTCAGCCCTTCCCAGAGCGTTGAGGAGACGGTCTCGCGCGCCCGGCGGGCGTTTTCGCGTGCGGCCCCGAGCGCACCGGCGATGGAGGTCGGACTCACCCGGTCATAGGCCAGCTTGTTCAGCAGATCACCCAGGCCGAAGTCGTCACTGTCCGGGCGCGAGCCCATGATCCCAAGCAGTTGCCGCGCCACCAGGCGCTGCTCTTCCGGCTGCAACTGGTTCAGCCGCTCCAGATTGACGTCCAGAATGCGCGCCGTGCCATCGGCGCGTTCCACATACCGGCCTATCCAGAACAGGGATTCCGCAATGCGGCTCAGCATCGATTCCTGCCTCCTTGGTTCACTATCACAAAGTCCTTTACTGCTCAGGCTGGCTGCGGGGCCAGTTTGAATCCACGGGCCAGACACTCGCCCGTTCCCGCACCGGCGGGGCAGGCACTACCGCAGGACTGCCGACCGTTTCGACCTGCGCGTCGGGGGAATCATCGGCCAGCACCCAGGTGTCCTTGGACCCGCCGCCCTGGCTTGAGTTGACGATCAGCGACCCCTCCTTCAGCGCCACCCGGGTCAATCCGCCGGGCAGGACCCAGACGTCGTCGCCGTCGTTGATCGCAAAGGGGCGCAGGTCCACATGCCGCGGGCTGAACTGGCCACCGGACATCGTGGGCACCGTGGACAGCTGGAGCACCGGCTGGGCGATCCAGCCGCGGGGATCCTGGAGAACCTTGGCGCGCAGCGTCTCCAGCTCCTCCTTGGTGGCATCGGGCCCGATCACTAGCCCTTTGCCGCCCGAACCGTCCACCGGTTTGACCACCAGTTCATCGAGCCGGTCCAGGACTTCTTCGCGGGCCTGGGGTTCCTCCAGCCGGAAGGTGTCCACGTTGGGGAGGATGGGCTCTTCGCTCAGGTAGTAGCGGATCAGGTCGGGCACGTAACTGTAAACCAGTTTGTCATCGGCGACGCCGTTGCCCACAGCGTTGGCGATGGTCACGTTGCCGGCCCTGGCCGCATTGACGATGCCCGGGCAGCCCAGCACTGAATCGGACCTGAACTGCAGCGGGTCGAGGAACTCGTCGTCAATCCGCTTGTAGATCACGTCCACGCGCTGCTCGCCGCCGGTGGTGCGCATGTAGACGCGGTTGCCACGGCAGATCAGGTCCCGCCCCTCGACCAGCTCCACGCCCATCAACCCGGCCAGCAAGGTGTGCTCGAAATAGGCGCTGTTGAAAACGCCGGGAGTGAGTACGACGACGGTCGGATCCTCTGCGCCGGCAGGTGCGGTTTTGCGCAGCGCCGAAAGCAGCCGCCGGGGGTATTCCTCGACCGGCCGGATGGGCTGCTGCCCGAATGCCTCCGGCAGGCCCTTCGCCATGGCGCGTCGGTTCTCAATCACGTAGCTCACGCCGCTGGGAACGCGGACGTTGTCCTCCAGGACACGGAAGGTGCCGGACTGGTCGCGGACCACATCGATCCCGGCGATATGTACGCGCACGCCGCCGGCGGGATCGAAGCCGTACGCTTCGCGGTGGAAGTTGGCGCTGGAGGTGATGAGCCTGCGCGGAATCACGCCGTCCGCCACCACCGACATCCGGTTATAGACATCGTCCAGGAACGCCTCCAGTGCCCGTACCCGCTGGGTGACGCCGCGCTCGAGAATGTTCCAGTCGGACCCGGAGATGATCCGCGGCACCAGATCCAGCGGAAAGGGGCGTTCCTCACCGGCGAAGTCGAAGGTGACTCCACGGTCCAAAAAGGTACGGGCCATCGAATCGGCCCGCGCAGTGACGTCCGCCAGCGTCAATTCACCCAGCGCGGCCGCTACATGCGCATACTCGGCGCGCGGCAACTGGCCCGCGCCGAACATCTCGTCGAAGGCAGGGCTGCGTTTCGCCGCGGTGGCATAGTCCTCAAACAAGTCCGACATGGCAAAAGCGTTTCACGTATTTGGCTCCGGCACACGCTTTTGCTCCACAACAGCGTGTTCACAGCGGCCCGGTGCACCAGCCGCCGTGGTTAAATGGGCCGGGTGAAGAACGAGAATCTTAGCCGGTCAGAAGCCCTCGGGCGGTCAGAACTGATCGACGTCGAGAGCTACGACGTAGCGCTGGACCTGCGAAGCGTCCTGGACCCGGAGGCAACCGGCTACATTTCCCGCTCCGTCATCACGTTTACGTGCCATGAAACGGGAGCCGGGACCTTTGTGGACTTCATCCACGATGGCATCCACTCGGTCATGTTGAACGGGATCCAGCTGGATCCGGACGCCGTCGTAGACGGCTCGCGTGTCCACCTCGCGGATCTGGCCGCCGAAAACCAGGTCACCATCGTCGGTACTGCCCTTTACAGCCGCAGCGGCGAGGGACTCCACCGGTTCGTGGACCCCGCGGACGGCCGGATCTACCTGTACACGCAGTATGAACCGGCCGATGCCCGCCGGGTCTTCGCCAACTTCGAGCAGCCCGATCTCAAGGCCAGCTTCACCTTCAATGTCGCTGCGCCGTCGGACTGGCAGGTGTCCTCGAACAGCCCGCTGGCCGTGTGTGAGGAGATGGCCTCTACGCCCGGGTTCTCGATCCGGCGCTTTGCCCCGACCGAGCGCATTCCCACCTACATCACCACTGTCCTCGCCGGACCGTACCACTTTGTCGAGGACAGCTGGAAGCGCACCCTTGCGGACGGCACGGAACTGGAAGTCCCGCTGGGTGCCTATTGCCGGGCATCGCTGGCGGAGGCCTTCGATGCGGCGGAAGTTTTCGCGATCACCAAGGCCGGACTGGACTTTTTCCACGAGCTGTTCGAGTACCCCTATCCCTTTGGTAAGTACGAGCAGGCCTTCGTGCCCGAATACAACCTCGGTGCCATGGAAAACCCCGGACTGGTTACCTTCACCGAGACGTACGTCTTCAAATCCCGGGCCACGGATGCCCAGTACCAGGCACGCGGGAACACCATCATGCACGAGATGGCGCATATGTGGTTCGGCAACCTCGTCACGATGCAGTGGTGGGACGACCTCTGGCTCAAAGAATCGTTCGCCGACTACATGGGCTCGCTGGCGCTGGTGGAAGCCACCGCGTGGAAGGACGCCTGGGTCGCCTTCGCCAACCGCCGCAAGGCCTGGGCCTATATGCAGGACCAGCTGCCCACCACGCATCCGATCGTTGCCGACATCCGGGACCTGGAAGCCGCGAAGCAGAATTTCGACGGAATTACCTATGCCAAGGGCGCCTCGGTACTCAAGCAGTTGGTCGCCTACGTCGGCTTCGACGCCTTCATCGGGGCCGCCCGGCAGTACTTCCGGGACAACGCCTACTCGAACACCAGTCTGGACGACTTCCTGACCGTCCTCAGCGACGCCTCGGGGCGGGACATGCGCCGCTGGTCCACACTGTGGCTGCAGACTGCCGGCATTTCCACGCTGGTTCCGGAGATTGAGTACGACGGCGATCGGCTGGCCCGGGTGCGGCTGCTCCAGGATGCGATTGATCCCGTTACCGCCCGCATGGTGGACCGGCCGCACCGGCTCCGGCTCGGATTCTACAACTTCGACGCCGCAGGTGCGCTGGTGCGGACCGATTCAGTGGAGCTGGATCTGGCCGGCAGCGAAACGGACGTTCCGGAGCTGGCGGGGCGGCCCGCCCCAGCGCTGCTGCTGGTCAACGACGATGACCTGACCTACGCCAAGGTTCGGTTCGATGCCGCCTCGCTGCAGACCGTACTCGCTTCCCTGAACAAGATCACCGATCCGTTGTCCCGCGCCCTGTGCTGGTCAGCCTTATGGAACATGACCCGCGACGGTCTGCTGGCACCGGCAGACTACGTTGGCGCCGTGGAACGCTTCGCTCCCGCCGAGTCGGACAATGGCGTGCTGCAGGTGCTGCTCGACGGTGCCAGGACCGCACTGGACCGCTACCTGCCGGCAGCTGAGCGGGCGGTGCAGCGGGAGCGGTTTGTTGACTCCGTTCGACTGCAACTGGGGAAGGCGGCAGGCGGCAGCGACCAGCAGCTGACCTGGGCCCGGTCGCTGGCCGCACTATCCCGCTCGACGCCGCGCTATGCGGGCTACATCGCAGACCTGCTGCACGGCACTGAGAGCGTTGGCGGGCTGACTTTGGACAGCGACCTGCGCTGGCGTTTCTGGCAGGCACTCGCCGCCACCGGCCACGCCACACATGAGCAGCTGGACACGGAGTTGGCGTCGGACCTGACCGCAGCGGGCAGAGCCGGCCACCTGACAGCCATGACAGCGCGTCCCGATCCTGCGGTCAAGGCGCAGGCCTGGGCAGACGCAGTGGCCGGCTCCGAACTGTCCAACCAACTGCTCGATGCGACCATCGACGGCTTTACCGCCGCCGACCATGAACTGTTGGATCCCTTCGTCGAGCCGTACTTCCAAAGCATCGACAGCGTCTGGGCGCAGAAGAGCATCGAGATCGCGAGCCGCATTGTCAGGGGTTTCTATCCCCTCGCCCAGGACCTCGAGCCGGGCACCGAGCCGCGGCAGCACGCCGTCGTTGTCCGGACTGACGAATGGCTGGCCGGCCACAGCGACGCGCCGGCCGCGCTGCGCCGGATCGTCATCGAGCAACGTGACCATCTGCTCCGCGCGCTGACTGTGCAGGGGCGGCAGTTGGTCCAGCCATTCTGATCAGGTTATCCAGGCCATGTTGAGGCGTGAGTCCGGGAGGTAGACGCAGTAAGTCCCTGTCCGGATGGCCCGCTCGAGGTGCTCCGCCAACGGCGGGTCGTGCTCACGAATCCGGTCCATGGCATGGCGGATCGCCCGGGTCACGCTGACGCGGGCGCGTTCGGATGCGGATCCGGCGCGCCGGCCGCGCCCGCTGAGTCCGAAAGCCCGCGATAGCTCGCGGATGAGGAACTCGCGTTCCGCCTCCGCCTGGACAACGCGTCCGCGGTCCCGCATGAGACGGGCCTCGTCGAGGTCCTCATCGATCTCCGCAAGCCGCCGACGATAGGCGTTCTTCGCCTGGTCGTCCAGTACCGCCCCTGCGTCTCCCCCGTCGGAAGACGCGAGCTCGGGATCATGCAGACCCGAATGGACCGCAGCTGGATCAGTCCCGCTCGACACGAGGTCGAGCACGTGGAACTCCCTGCCTGGATGTGCGAGGAGCCGCGCTAGATAGCGAAGTCCCTTCAGATCGCGCAGGGCAACAGTGTTTTCCTCGAACGAGATGAACCAGTAGTCGCCTGTTTGGCGAAAGGAATTGGGCCCGCGTGTGCGCTCTTCTGTTTTATGGCCTGCTCTCAGGATTTCAACGGCGGCATCGGCAGCCGCCAGCTCCAGGCCGGCACTGATTTCATCCCCCGCAGCGCGGTGCGCCTGTGCGAGCCCGGTGCGCGCCAAGGCGACTTCGTAAGGTGCTCCTACCAAGCTCCACAGCTGGACGGCACTCTGGAAGGCACTCTGGGCGCCGGGCACCTCGCCGGCGGCGAGCCGCACTCGTCCGTTCGCCATGGCCGCACTGGCTGACAATGCCCTGCTCTCGAACGATGCGGCTACCTGGACAAGTTCATCGGCGGCGTCACGGGCGGCCACGAGGTCTCCGACCGCCACTTCGATCTCGACCCTCGCGGCCAGCAGCGGAGCCCGGCGAAGTCCGGTGTTCGGCGGGAGTTCCTTGGAAGGGACGGTCAAGGGATGTTCGAGTGAGTCCCGGATGGATGCTGCTGCCAAAGCCACGTCGCCCAGAGCCAGCCGCACAAGGGCGAGTCCCGGTTCCGGATCCCACCCAGTCTGGCGAGCTGCGAGGAAAGCCTCCTCCGCGCCACTTAGATCGCCCAGCTGGTACCGCACGCGGCCCAATTCTGTAAGTGGCCACCCGTACTCGCGCCGAAGATATGGCCGGAGCTCCGCACAGGCCGCCAGGGCCACCTGCTCCGCTTCGGCGGTTGCCCCGCGCAGCCGGAGGATCTGGGCGCGGTGGACACGGCAGCGGCCATGGGTGCTGCCGATACCGTTTCCGTGGCGCCACCGCTCCATGGCCTCCGTCCACTCCTCGGCGAGGTCGTACTGAGCGAGCCCCTGGAGCATGCACACGAGCTCGCAGTAAACCATTCCCGTCGATACGGCATCCAGTTCCCCGGAGACAGCGGCCACCGCGGCTTCGTCGACAAGTATCAGGCCCCGGCGGACGTCCCCCTCCAGAATTACGGCGTGAGCCTCTGCCACCCTGCCGACGGCAGCCGCTGCCGGGTCGCAGATCGATCCCACCTCGAATGCCCGCCCGGCCCATTCGCGTGCGGTGCCGACGTCGCCTATCATCAGGCGCTCGTAGCTCCGGATGACTGCCAGCCAGGCATGGACCGGCGTCTCCTCCTGCCCCACCAAGAGCCGCTCTGCCCGTTTGACCCACCCGCGGATGGGCGCCATCAGAGCAGTATCCATGAGCAGATGCAAGGCGACGCGGGCAGCCGCACCGGCCGCTGCGATCGGGTCGCCGAGGCGCACAGCCTCCGCATGCGCGCGTTCCCATGCCTCGATCGTCACGTCGAGATGACCGGCCGCATAGGCGGCTTCGGCCAGAAGCCCAAGGTCCTGCACCGAAAGCGGGTCGCGCGCGTCCAGTCCGACGAGCAGGTCGTATGCCTGCGACCACTCGCCGCTGGAGTATGCCTCGCGCGCCTGCTCTACCAGCGGCGCTTCCGCGTCGTCGTACATCGTTCACCGATCCGCACATGCCTGCTGAGACCCGGTTCCGGCGTAACACCGGGGGTTACCCCAGTAACAGTGTTCCTCACGCATAGGGGTTTAACAAGCCCGATCCCTGGCCTCGGGAGGCGCCGAGAGCGGATGACGGGTCACTCACAAGGAGCATCAAAATGAACACGAACCAGACGAAGCTGCCATCATCGGGAACGGTGCAGACGAACGGGCAGGTGCTGTATTACGAAATTCACGGAGAAGGACCTGCACTCGTCCTGGTGATGGGAATAGGCTACGACTCGTCGCTCTGGACGCTGGCGCAGGTCCCGGCCCTGTCCACCCAGTTCCGGGTGGTCCTTATCGACAACCGGGACGCGGGCCGCAGCTCGAAAGCCAGCCACCCGTACACCATTGCAGACATGGCAGATGACCTGTCCGGCCTGCTTGACGCGCTGGGGATTGCCCGAACCCACCTGTTGGGGCTTTCCATGGGCGGGATGATTGCCCAGGAATTCGCCCTACGGCACGCCGACCGAGTGGATCGGCTGGTGCTGGCCGGAACGGGAGCTGCGCCGGCTAGGAGCGCCGTCGACCCGATCCAGATCTGGAGCTGGGTCAAGGCGAACGACGCTACGGGGCAGGTGTTTGGCGGGCAGCAGTTCGTGTCGCTGTTCTCCACAGCCTTCCTCCGGAACCACGAGGCTGTGCAGGACACTGCCGCGCTCTTGGCAAGCAATCCGTATCCAATGAGTCCCGAGGCCTACGGGCGGCAGGCAGATGCCTACCTGCAGTTCGACGCCCTGGACCGGCTGGGCGCAATTACGGCACCTACTCTTGTCCTCGTAGGCGAGCAGGACCTGCTGACGCCACCTTGGATAGCACGCGAGGTCGCCGATGCTATCCCCGGCGCACGGTTCGAAGTCATCCGTGGAGACGGGGCCTCGCACGTTGCGGCGATCGAGCGCCCCGACGACTTCAACCGCCTTGTTTCGGAATTCCTTGCGCCGGATGTTCAGGGCACGCGGTTAAGCCATTCGTCGGTGGCGAACTTGGTGGCCGCCAGTTCCTTGGCCGCAGCCAATTCCTCTTCGGAAACCGCGGCTTCCACCGCCCCGTAGCGGTCTTTAAAGGTATCCATCATGGTGGTGATGATCTCGGTGCGCGACAACCCGGTCTGACGGCGCAGCGGATCGACCCGTTTTTTGGCACTGCTGATGCCCTTGTCGGAGATTTTCTCCTTGCCGATCCGGAGCACGTCGGTCATTTTGTCCGCATCGATGTCATAGGACATGGTCACGTGGTGCAGCATGGAGCCGCTCGCCAGCCGCTTCTGCGCAGCCCCGCCGATCTTTCCTTCCGGCGTCGCAATGTCATTGAGGGGCTGGTAGAAGGCTTCAACGCCCACCTTCTTCAATGCGGCCATGGCCCAGGCATCCAGGAACGAGTAGGAGGCTTCGAAGGACAGCCCGTCCACGAGGGTCTGTGGCAGGTACAGGGAGTACGTGATGGCGTTCCCATGCTCCATGAACATCGCGCCGCCGCCGGTGATCCGCCTGACCACCGTGACGCCGTGGCGCTCGGCTCCGTCAGGGTCCACCTCGTTGCGCACCGACTGGAAGCTGCCGATGACCACGGACGGCTCGTCCCAGTCCCACAAGCGCAGGGCCGGCGGCCGTTTGCCTTCGCCCACCCGCCGTGCCAGCACCTCGTCCAGGGCAACGTTGAGGTGGATGGGCAGCGTCTGCGGCCCGATGACCTGCCAATGATGGTCAAGCCAGCCAGTCGCCTTGGCCAAGGCTCGGCGAACTGCCACGGCCACCGCATCGGCCGAAAATCCGAAAAGCACGACGTCGGCCGCCAGCGCGGCGGAAATGGCTGCGGAATACTCGCCGTGACTGGCCTCCGCGGACAGTCCGTTCAGCGCTGAGTTGATGTCCCCCAGAGCCTCGTCCGGTTCCAAGAAGAAGTCGCCGCTGATCGAGACATTGGCCAGCCGGCCATCAAGGACGTCGAGGTCGGCGACAACCAGCTTGCCGCCGAGGACCTTGTATTCACCGTGCCGGTGTTCTGACATCTGCGCTCCCTGTATTCCACGCCTACCAACTCAACGTTTCAGTCTTACCACCGCGGGAGGCCATGCGCGAAAGCGGGGCAGGTCAGCTGCGCAGGGTCTTCATTGCCCCGGCCCAGGCGATGACCTGGTCGAAGAGCGGCGTGAGGGCCTCGGTGGCCTCGTCCGTGGGGACGAAGTCCTGGTCGTCGTCGAATTCATCGTCGAAGGGCAGGAAGACCTGGGCCCTGACGTCGGCCAACTGGAGTTCGGCCGCGATCCCGCGGAGGTGTTCGACCACGCGGGTGCCGCCGGCGCTGCCGTAGCTGACAAATCCGGCCGACTTGTTGTTCCACTCGGCGTAGAGGAAATCGATGGCGTTCTTCAGGGCGCCGGGAACCGAATGGTTGTATTCCGCGGTGACGAAAATGTAGCCGTCGAACGGGGCAATCTTCGCCGACCAGGCCTTGGTGTGGTCCTTGCTGTACTGCCCGGTGGACGGCGGCAGCGGCTCATCGAGCAGAGGCAGGTTCTGCTGGGCGACGTCGACCAACTCGAACTCGGCATCGGTGCGCTGGCGGGCGTGCTCATAGACCCAGTTGGCCACTGGCGAGCCGGTGCGGCCGGGGCGCGTGCTGCCGAGAATGATCGCGATTTTCAACATGGCGGACTTCTCCATTCGACGAAGGCGGTTCAGTCGTGCTCGTGGCTGCGGCACGGTGGGCCTAGTCGCATCCTAACCTTCCAAGGGCGTGAGGGTCCGGTTAAAGCGCGAATGCCCGCACCAGAACGGTACGGGCATTCGCGGAAGCTGCGGGCGAAGAATTACTTCTTGCCGAAGCCCTTGAAGCGTGCGTTGAAGCGCTCCACGCGGCCGGCGCTGTCCATGATGCGCTGCTTGCCTGTGTAGAACGGGTGCGATTCGGAGGAGATTTCAACCTCGATCAGCGGGTAGGTGTTGCCGTCTTCCCACTCAACAGTCTTGTTGGAACCAACAGTGGACTTGGTCAGGAAGGAAACGCCGGACGCCAGATCGCGGAAAACAACCGGGGCGTACTTCGGGTGAATATCAGACTTCATTGTGTAACCTTTGATCGCGCCCCTGGATTTTGCCAGCGGCTTTAAGGATTGGAAAGAGAGCAGTCCACACAGGACCAGCAATAAACACTACCGTATCCAAGCCCACACGTCGAAACCGGACGGCCGCCCGGCTTGGCAGCGGGCCTTTCGCGGCACGGGTCCATGCTCCGGACCATTTCAGTCGTGGCGGCAGGCCCAGAAAGCCACCGCACTGGCGGCGGCCACGTTGAGGGAGTCCACGCCCGCGCGCATGGGGATCATGATTTTCAGATCGACGCCGGCCAGGGTCTCCGGCAGCATGCCCGCGCCTTCGGTCCCCAAGACGAGAGCGAGCTTGTCGAAATCGCGTGACTCGAGTTCATCGAGGGTGATGGCATCCTCGGTAAGTTCCAGCGCCGCCGTCGTAAATCCTTCCTGGCCCAGCAGGGTGAGTTCGCCCGGCCAGTCGTCCAGCCGTGCCCACGGGATCTGGAAAACCGTACCCATGCTCACCCGGATGCTCCGGCGGTAGAGCGGGTCCGCGCAGCGGGGGCTGATCAACACCGCGTCCATGCCCATGGCGGCGGCGGAACGGAAAATGGCACCGACATTGGTGTGGTCCACGATGTCTTCCAGCACCACCACGCGGCGGGCGCCGGAGAGAACCGCGGCCACCGGCAGCGGGGCAGGGCGGTTCATCGCGGCCATGGCACCGCGGTGCAGGTGGAAGCCGGTGATCGCTTCCAGGACCTCGGGCGCGCCGACAAAGACCGGGACATCCGGGAACTGCGTGATCACATCCTCCAGGTCCGCCAACCATTTCTCGGCCAGGAAGAAAGACCTCGGGGTGTGGCCGGCGGCGATGGCCCGGCGCAGCACCTTGGAACTCTCCGCGATGTACATGCCTTCGGCCGGTTCGCGGCGCCGGCGCAGGGCGGTGTCGGTCAACTGGGTGTAGTCGGCTACGCAGGGATCTTGGGCCGAGGACAGGTAGTGCAGGTTCATGCGATGAGGTTCGAGATCATCACGTAGAGCGCCACGAGGCCGAGGACAACGATGATGCCCCGCAGGACAATAGGCTTGAGCCGACGGCCGACGGCGGAGCCGATCAAGGCGCCGATGAGGGAGCTGACCGCGATGATGAGCACCACCCACCAGTCGATCCGGTCGAATGCGAAAATCATGTAGGAGATGGCGGCAATGATGTTGACGCCCAGCACCAGCACGTTCTTCATGGCGTTCGCCTGCTGGATCGTGCCGTGCAGGAACACACCAAGGATCCCGACCAGCAGGACGCCTTGGGCGGCGACAAAGTAGCCGCCGTAGACGCCGGCGAAGTAGACCAGGAACAGCAGCACCCACGGGTGGCTCTTCTCCCGGGCCTGGGCGGCCTCGCGTTCACGCACCCACTTCTGCAGCCGGGGCTGGAAGACCACGAACAGCAGGGCGATCACGATCAGGAACGGGGCGGCGTATTCAAAGACTGCCTCGGGCAGGTTCAGCAGCAGGGCCGCTCCGGTGATGCCGCCGAGCAACGAGGCAGGCAGCAGGACCTTGAGCGTGCTGCGGAGCCCGGAAAGTTCACGCCGGTAGCCGTAGACTCCCCCGACGTTGCCGGCGATCAGACCCATGGCATTGGAGATGGTCGCCGTCACCGGGGCGAAGCCTAGAGCCACCAGGACGGGGAAGGTGACCAGCGTGCCGGAACCGACAATGCTGTTGATCGTTCCGGCCCAGAGCCCGGCCAGGGCAATGATTCCAGCCTGCAGTAAATCCATTTAGGGGCAGAGCTTAACCGCGCCGTGCGACGGCGGTGTACCGGCCGCCGTCTTCCTTGAGCTCAAGCGGCAAATCGAAGGCCGAGCTGAGGTTCTCTTCGGTCAGGACTTCGGCAATGGGGCCCTGCGCCACCACGCCGCCCTCGCGCAGGAGCATGGCATGGGTGAAGCCCGGCGGAACTTCTTCGAGGTGGTGGGTGACCAGGACCAGGGCCGGAGCTTCCTCGTCTGCGGCCAGTTCGCTCAGTCGCTGCACCAGGTCCTCGCGGCCTGCCAGATCCAGTCCGGCGCCCGGCTCATCCAGCAGCAACAGTTCCGGATCAGCCATCAGTGCACGGGCGATCTGCACGCGCTTGCGTTCGCCTTCGCTCAGGGTGGCGAACGGGCGGTTCAGGAAGGTGGACATGCCCCACTGGTTCAACAGCCGGAAGGCGCGGCGTTCGTCCATCTTTTCGTACTGCTCGCGCCAGCGGCCGGTGACACCGTAGGACGCCGTCACCACGACGTTGAGGACCGTTTCATGCTCGGGTATCTGGTTGGCCAGCGCCGCCGACGCCAATCCGATCCGGGGCCGCAGCTCAAAAACATCCACCGAGCCCATGGTCTCTTCCAGGATGCCGGCTTCGCCCTTGGTAGGATGGAGACGAGCACCGGCGATCTGCAGCAGCGTAGTCTTGCCAGCACCGTTCGGACCGAGAATAACCCAGCGCTCACCGTCCTTGACCTGCCAGTCGACGCTGTCAAGCAGGGTTTTGCGCCCGCGGACAACGCTGACTCCGGCAAATTCAAGAACATCGCTCATAGGAGTAGACATTAGGCTAAAAGCCGTAGCATTCGCCAAACGCTACGCCGGTTAGCGATGATGGGATCCGGCACATTTCCCCGTTGTTTATCCGTCCGGCCCCGCCGTGAAGACAAGGATCCACCCCGCATGCTCTCGCTTTTCCGCGTTGTTTCCTACGGCGTCGAACTCCCCGACGATTATCTTGCCGCCGTCCAGCACGCCGTGTCCAAGGCCGGCGGGGACATTGTGGAACTGGAAAACTTCAACAACGACCGCTTCCGGGCCACCGTACTGACCGTCGGGTACGACGGCGATATCGCCGCCGGCCTCTCGGCGTTGCGGGCGGCGGTAAAACCCGTGATCACCGAGTCGTTGGGAACGGCAGTCATGCCGTCCGAACTGGCGGGACCACACCGCAAGCTGCTGATCATGGACGTGGACTCCACACTGATCAAGCAGGAAGTGATCGAGATGCTGGCCGAGCATGCCGGCAAGGGTGCAGAGGTCGCCGCCGTGACCGAGGCGGCCATGCGCGGCGAACTGGACTTTGCCGAGAGCCTGCACGCGCGTGTGGAGACACTGCGGGACCTGCCCTTGGACGTAACCGACCGGGTCCGGGAGAAGGTTCAACTCTCTGACGGGGCGGCCGAGCTCGTGGAGGCATTCCTGGACGCAGGCCACGTGGTCGCGGTGGTATCCGGCGGCTTCAGCCAAATCCTCGATCCGCTGGCCTCTGAGCTTAAACTCACCTACTGGCGGGCCAACCTGCTGGGCTCCGCGGAGGGTGCGCTGACCGGGCGGGTGGATGGCGCCGTCGTCGACCGGGCCGCCAAAGAAGCCTCGCTGCGCGAGTGGGCCCAGGTGGAAGACATCGATCTGGCGCACACCATCGCGATTGGTGACGGTGCCAACGACCTCGACATGCTGGCAGCCGCCGGCCTTGGCGTGGCCTTCAACGCCAAACCGGCCGTCCGCGAGGCCGCCGACGCCGCGATCAACATTCCTTATTTGGACGTCGTCAGGCTCTTCGCCGGTGTCTAGGCGGTTTCAAGGGGCTCGGGGTCTCGCCTGCGGGACTGCCTGGGAATCAGTTTAAACGGCCGGCGGCTGCCGCGGAAGTATTCCGCTGCAGCCGCCGGCTCAGGTTCCGGTGGAGGGACTCAGGCTTGGGCGTTCTGGAACCAGTCGGCTCCGCCGACCAGCTCCGTGTGCCCGGAAGGAACGTCCGCCGTCGCCATCCTGGCAATCTCCACGGCAAACTCCTCGACCGAATACAGCTTGCCCGCCGCCTCGCGACGGGCCTCGATGGCCCCGGGTGCCGCGCGGTCCAGCAGAGTAGCGGTCACTGTGCCTTCGATCATGTCGCCGGAGACGACTACCAGCGAGATGCCCTTTTCCGCCAGCGCCGGCAGTTCGGCCCGCAAGGCGTCCTCGCCGGCCCGCTTGCTCCGGGCCACCGGCTCATACTCGGGCATCGTGGGGACAGTGTCGATGAAGTGTGCCTGGTGGCTGGTGACGAAGACGACTCGCGAACCCGAGGGCATGACGTCCACGGCGGCCCTGAGCATGTTCACCTGGGCGTCGCGGTTCAGGCGCATGGCGTAGTCCTCACCCAGTCCGGTTTCCATGCCGCCGGACGCATTGAGGACCAGCAGGTCCAGTCCGCCGAAGTTTTCCTTGGCCGCGTCGACCAGCGCCTGCGCGCCTTCCGGCACGGTGAGGTCCGCCCCGACCGCCACAGCGCGGCCGCCGGCTTCTTCGATCTGCGTGACTACCTTGTTGGCACGCGGCGCCTTCTGGCGGTAGTTGATGACCACGGAAGCGCCTTCTGCGGCGAGGTTCTTCGCTACGTCTGCGCCGATCCCGCGGGACGATCCCGTCACGATGGCCGACTTGCCTTCCAGTGCACCCATGGCTGCTCCTCAATTTTTGCGGGGGACTCCCCTGCGCTTCCTTGTAGGAAACGCTTAACGGTAATGGTTGTCTGCTTCCATACTGCCAGTACGTGAAGCCGGACCTGTTGTAGGAAACCGACAAACTGCAGCCGAAGCCGCCTGGCCGCTGCTAATGCCCCATGCCGAGGCCGCCGTCAACGGGGATGACGGCGCCGGAGATGTAGGCGGCCTCGTCGCTGGCGATCCAGCGGACCACATTGGCCACCTCCTCCGGTTCGGCGAAGCGGCCGGCAGGAATGCTGGCAAGATAGCTCTTCTGGGTATCCTCGGGCAGTTCGGCCGTCATGTCCGTATTGACGAACCCGGGGGCCACCACGTTGGCGGTGATGCCGCGCGAACCGAGCTCGCGGGTCAGCGACCGCGCCATGCCGACCAGGCCGGACTTTGACGCTGCGTAGTTGATCTGGCCGGGGGAACCGTACAGGCCGACAACGGAGGAGATCAGGACAACGCGGCCCTTGCGCAGCCGGATCATGCCCTTGGAGGCCCGTTTGATGACGCGGAAGGCGCCGCCAAGGTTCGTGTCCACGACATCGGTAAAATCGTCCTCGCTCATCCGCAGCAGCAGCGTGTCGCGGGTGATGCCGGCATTTGCCACAACTACTTCTACCGGACCATGGGCGGCCTCAACCTCTGTGAAAGCTGCGTCAAGGGAGGCGGTATCGGTGACGTCGGCCTTGACGCCCAGCAGACCCTCGGGAACGTCACCGCTACGATAGGTGATGGCTACCTTATCGCCGTTGGCCAGGAAGGACTTGGCAATGGCCAAGCCGATCCCGCGGTTGCCGCCCGTGACCAGGACGCTTCGCCCGGTCTGCTGTTCGTTGCTCACATTTACCTCCGTTGAACGCGGTTTATTTCTAAAGAATCCTAGCCCTCTGCCGGCTGCGGGCCCGCATGTGACCATGGCCATCCCAGCCATCCCGGCCACGGACTTCGTCTGGGTTCCGGCACGTGGGAGAATTGAAGTGGGTCTATGGAGCGTGATGAATAAGCAGCCAGATGATGATCGGGAAGTCCTCAGCATTACGGATGTCCCCGAAAGCCACACGGACGAGATGCACCGTCGGATGGTCAAGTATTCCCTTGCGATGGGAATCCGCTTGGCCTGCCTTCTGCTGTTCTTTTTCATCGACGGCTGGGCCAGATGGCTCTTTGTGGCCGGAGCAGTCTTCCTGCCTTGGATCGCGGTCGTCATTGCCAATGGTGGCAGCGACCAGAGCAATCTCAAGCACAGCGATGCGTTGCTGGACCATGCACCCGCCGGCGAACTGGAATCTGCGGAAGCCGCTGCGAAGGCCGCGGAACCCGTGGTGGTGCCCGGCGAGATCGTGGATGAGGAACAGGAAGCAGGCACGTCCGCACCCGGCGAAGGACCGGAACGGGCAACCGGCTCGGAAACGGTTCACCGGCGTGCGGGACCTGCCGCACCGGTTCATGACAGCTATGAGGTCTTCGAGGGCAATCTGAGCCCGGTGACGAAGCGCCGGAAGGACGAAAGCGCCGCGTGAGTATTTTTGACCAGCTGTCCGGGGGCGGGCAGCCAATGCCGGCTGAGACGGTGTGTTCCAGAAAGGGCTGCCGCGCTGCCGCGGACTGGCAGGTGAGGTGGAACAACCCGAAAATCCACACGCCCGAACGGCGGAAGATCTGGCTGGCCTGCGAAGACCACCGCGGCTGGCTGGAGGACTATCTCAAGCTGCGCGGGCTGTGGTGCGATACCCAGCCACTGGCCGCTCCGGTAGAGGGAAGCTAGCTGATGTACCGTTTTCTATTCAGCGCGAAGTGGCTGGGCTGGCTCCTTCTGGTCGCGTTGCTCGCTTCCGTCTGTGTTCTCCTGGGCAACTGGCAGATGGACCGCAGGGACCAGGCCCACGACGTTGTTACCGCGATTGAATCCAATTACGACGCCGACCCTGTCGATTTTGAGACCGTGCCGGATATCTTCGCCGAAGCCGACGACGCCGATGAGTGGACGCCCGTGGTCCTGCGTGGCGAGTACGACGAAGCTGGCCAGCGGGTGGTGCGCAACCGCCCACTCAACGGCCGACCCGGATACGAGGTCCTAGTCCCATTGAAGCTGGTCTCGGGGCCGGCGGTCATTGTCAACCGCGGCTGGTTGCCCATTGGCAATAATGTGGCCGGCCGCCCAGATACGGTTCCGGCAGCCCCGGAGGGTGATGTCACCGTCGTCGCACGGGTTAAGCCGGGTGAGTCATCAGTGGACCGCGGTGCTCCGGAGGGGCAACTGGCATCGATCCAGTTGGACGAGTATGCAGCCGAGCTGGACTACCCGGTCTTCACGGGCGGCTACGGCTTGATGGCGGCGGAAAATCCCGCCCCCGCTGAGCGTCCCGTCCTCATGCCCAAGCCGGCGATCGATGAGGGCCCGCACCTGTCCTACTCCATGCAGTGGTACGCCTTCGGTGTGCTGTTCTTCGTCGGCTACGGCTATGCCGCCCGGCAGCAGGCAATAATGGACCGGCTGCAGGAGGAAGATGAAGAAGCGGGCTATCACGAGGCCAATCCCGCTCCGCGGCCGGCCGCGCAGAAGCGTTCCCGCAAGCGTCCCAGCGCCGAAGAAGAAGAAGACGCCGTGCTGGACGCCCAGGGATTCCGCACGGATGGCTCCCTGCTGAGCGAGCGGGACTGAGCCCGCCGCCAGCAGCCGTCAGCGCTACGCGAGCGTGACCAGGTCCAGGTAGCTCTCGTTCCAGAGGTCCTCCACGCCATCGGGCAGCAGGACAACGCGCTCGGGGTTCAGCGCTTCCACTGCCCCCTCGTCGTGGCTTACCATGACCACCGCGCCGCTATAGTTGCGCAGCGCGCCCAGGATCTCGGCGCGGCTGGCAGGATCGAGGTTGTTGGTGGGCTCGTCGAGCAGCAGTACGTTGGCCGAGGACGCAACAATGGTGGCCAGCGCCAAACGGGTCTTCTCCCCGCCGGAGAGTACGCCGGCAGGCTTGTTGACGTCGTCGCCGGAGAACAGGAACGAGCCCAGGATGTTGCGGACTTCGGCGTCCTGCAGATCCGGGGCAGCCGTGCGCATGTTTTCCAGCACGCTGCGTTCGGTATCGAGCGTTTCATGCTCCTGCGCGTAGTAGCCGATCTTCAGCCCGTGCCCGGGAATGACTTCGCCGGTGTCCGGTGAATCCACCCCGGCGAGCATCCGCAGCAGTGTGGTCTTACCCGCACCGTTCAGTCCGAGAATCACAACCCTGGAACCGCGGTCAATCGCCAGGTCCACATCGGTGAAGATTTCCAATGAGCCATAGGACTTGCTCAGTCCCTCAGCCGTCATCGGGGTCTTGCCACAGGGAGACGGGTCCGGGAAACGCAGCGCCGCGACCTTGTCGCTGGCACGCACGGCATCCAGTCCGCTGAGCAGCCGCTCGGCCCGCTTGGCCATGTTCTGCGCTGCAACGGCCTTGGTGGCCTTGGCACGCATCTTGTTGGCCTGGTCCATCAGGACCCCAGCCTTCTTCTCCGCATTCGCACGCTCACGCTTGCGGGCGCGCTCATCGGTTTCGCGCTGCAGCTGGTAGCGCTTCCAGTTCATGTTGTAGATGTCGATGGTCGCGCGGTTGGCATCGAGCAGGAAGACCTTGTTGACGGTGGCTTCGAGCAGCTCGGTGTCGTGGCTGATTACGATCAGTCCGCCGTGATGGTTCTTCAGGAACTCGCGAAGCCAGCTGATGGAATCGGCGTCCAGGTGGTTAGTGGGCTCATCCAGCAGCATGGTGTCGGCGCCGGAGTACAGGATGCGGGCCAGTTCAACACGGCGGCGCTGGCCGCCGGAAAGGGTTTTGAGCGGCTGGTTCAGGATCCGCTCCGGCAGCGCGAGGTTGGAGGAAATCGCGGCCGCCTCCGCCTCCGCAGCATAGCCGCCACCCGCAAGGAACTCGGCTTCGAGCCGGTCGTAGCTGCGCATGGCCTTGGCCTGGACGTCCGGATTCTCGCTGGCCATGTCGGCCTGCGCGGCGCGTAGCTTGCCGGAGACGATATCCAGTCCGCGGGCAGAAAGAATCCGGTCTCGTGCCAACTGGTCCATGTTCGGTGTCCGTGGGTCCTGCGGCAGGTAGCCAATATCTCCGCTACGGGTGACCTGGCCTGCTGCCGGAATGCCCTCGCCGGCGAGAACCCGGGTCAGGGTCGTTTTGCCTGCTCCGTTGCGGCCTACCAGCCCGATCTTGTCGCCCTTGTCCACACGGAATGACACCGCGTCCATGAGCAGACGGGCTCCAGCGCGCAGCTCAAGATCATTAACGGTAATCACAGGTGGGACCTCTCCAAAGGGGATATAAGGGAATATGCAGTACAAGATGCTGCAGAAATCAGCCTTTCCAGTCTACCGGCCCGTATGACTTCGGAGGAAACCTACAACCGTTCCCCGCTTCGCAGGCGCTATTCTCGTTAGCTGAGGACAGACATGTTGTCCTCATGCCACAGAAGGAGCTTTCAATGTCGAAGCAGTCCGCCCACCATCGGAACCCCGCAACCTCCGGTATTGTCGGCGGCTCCCCCGCTGCCGACGAAAGCCCGGCGCGCCGCCGCTCCTGGAACGGCACCGACCTGGCTCTCATCGGCGTCTTCGCCGCCCTGACTGCCGCATCGATTGCCGTTCCCCCGATCCCGGCCGGCAACATTCTCGGTGTGCCCATAACGCTCCAGACCATGGTGGTTGCCTTGGCCGGACTCGTCCTCGGCGGCGCCCGCGCGTTCGCCGCGGTGGGATTGTATGTTCTGCTTGGCCTGGTCGGCCTGCCCATTTTCGCCGGCTACCAGGGCGGTCTGGGCGTGCTGGCGATGGGTTCGGCCGGCTACCTGCTTTCCTTCCCCTTCGCGGCTGCGCTCATCGGAGTGCTGGCGCGGCCGGCGCTCCGGCGGGTCCGCAAGCTGACCACGGTGACCACGCTGTGGTTGTTCGCGGCGGCCACAGCAGGCACGGTCCTGACGCATCTGTGCGGGATCGCCGGCATGATGCTCAACGGCCAGCTGGCCTTCGGCGCTGCGCTGGTTGCCGACCTGCCGTTCGTCCCCGGGGATCTGGTCAAGAACGCCGCGGCGGCTGCAATCGCCGTCGGCATCCACAAAGCCTTCCCTGATCTGCTTCGCCGGCCACGCTGACATGATCAAGTTCCGCGACGTCCTGGTCCGTCCCGACTTCGCCGAAGACGCAGCACCGATCCTTTCCGTGCCGCATTTGGCGCTCGGGGAGCAGCGCATCAGCATTATCGGCGCCAACGGCTCCGGTAAATCGACCCTGCTCAAACTGATCAACGGCCTGGTCCTCCCCGACGCCGGAACCGTGGATGTGGGCGGCCGTGATACGGCCAGACACGGGGCCGCTGTACGTCGGAAAGTCGCTTTTGTCTTCACCGACCCTCTGTCCCAGCTAGTCATGCCCACGCCGCTCGAGGACGTCGAACTGTCGTTGCGGCGGATCCACCGCAACCGTACCGACCGCCGGAACGCGGCAATGGAAATCCTGATCGGCTTCGGCCTCGCCGCCTTGGCCGACCAGAGCATCTACCAGCTCTCCGGCGGGGAGCGTCAACTGGCTGCCCTGGCCAGCGTGCTGGCAGTGGCTCCGGATGTGCTGGTGCTGGACGAGCCCTCCACCCTGCTTGATTTGAAGAACACGCTGCTGCTGCGGGACCGGCTGGCCGCGCTGCCGCAGCAGATCATCCTGGCCACCCATGACCTGGAATTGGCCCGGGACAGTGAACGCACGCTCGTTGTGGACTCGGGCACAGTGGTTTACGACGGCGATCCACCCACAGCCGTGGACTTTTACCGCAAGCTTTGCGCCGGCATACGGGAGCCAACGCCGTGAGAGGCCGGGCCCACCTGATCAGCGCCTACGTACCCGGGCGGAGCTGGCTGCATCGGGCGCCGCTGCTGCTGAAATTCCTGCTGCTTGCCGCGGCCGGCATCTCGGTGCTGGCCCTCCCCGGCGCCCTTCCCCGCACGGCGGTTCTGGCCGTCGTCGTTGTCCTGCATGTGGCCGCGGGGCTTCCGGTCCGGAAGCTGGCGACCCCGCTGCGCGCTATGTGGCTTTTCCTTCTGGTGGTGGTTGCCTACCGCTGGTGGGTCGACTCGCCGGCCGGAGCCCTGGCCGTGGTGGCCGCCCTGCTGACCTGCATCTATGCGGCCAATCTGCTGACTTCCACCACAGAGACGCAGCGGCTGCTCGACGGGCTGGTTGCGGCCGTAACCCCCCTGCGGCGGTTCGGCGCCGATCCCGAGCGTTTCGCCCTGACCATCTCATTGATGCTGCGGAGCATCCCGTACCTCCTCGGGTCCCTGCACGATGTCCGGGATGCGGCCAAGGCCCGCGGTCTTGGATCTTCCCCACGCGCCATCGTGCAGCCCGTCATCATCGGCGCGGTGGCTTATGCCCGGCAGACTGGGGACGCCCTGGCCGCACGCGGACTCGGGGAAAAGGAGCAATAGCGCCGCTACCGACGGCCAGCGGCGCTATTCTAAGCCCATGAGTTTCAATCAGGGCTCCAGGCTGGATACGTCCCAAGTCCAGGACCGGCGGGGTGGCATGGGCGGCAAGATCGCCATCGGCGGCGGCGGACTGGTGGTGCTCATCGCCTCGCTGCTGGGGGTTCCACCGGAGCTGTTGCAGGGGCTCGGACTCGGCTCCGGCACTTCAGTGCAGCAGGAGGCCACTGGCCCGGAGAGTATTTCGGCCCAGTGCGAGACCGGCCAGGACGCCAACACCCGCCGCGACTGCCGTGTAGTGGGCACGGTCAATAGTCTGAACCGGTTCTGGGGCGAGGAACTCCCCCGCTTCAACATGACGTACCCGCGGCCGTCCGTGGTGCTTTTTGACGGCCAGGTCAGTACCGGCTGCGGCACGGCCTCCAGCGCCGTCGGACCGTTTTACTGCCCGGCCGATACCACTGCCTATTTCGACACCGGCTTCTTTGACCAGCTGACCGACCAGCTGGGTGCGGCCGAGGGCCCGCTGGCCGAAGAATACGTGGTGGCGCACGAGTTCGGACACCATATCCAGAATCTGACCGGCGCCATCAATTACTCGCAGCAGGATCCCCAAGGAGCCGCTTCCGGCGCCGTCAGGGTCGAGCTGCAGGCAGACTGTTATGCGGGTGTCTGGGCCGGCAACGCCACCGAGCAGATCGACGAGACGACCGGCCGCCCTTTCATGCAGCCCATCGGCCGGGACGACCTGCGGGACGCGCTTTCGGCGGCTGCCGCCGTCGGCGATGACCGGATCCAGCAGGCCAGTACCGGCCAGGTCAACCCCCACACCTTTACACACGGCTCCAGCGACCAGCGGCAGGCATGGTTTGTCCAGGGCTACGAGACCGGCGATCCTGCACAGTGCGATACCTTCAGCGCCGCCGACCTGGACACCCCTTCGTAGCAGCTTCAGCCCGTCGGCGGTTCGCCGGGTCCAATCTTCCTGCCGTCGGTGACACCGTCCTCATCGGTGCCGGAACCGTCGTCGGGACCAAAACCGGGGATGTAGCCGTCGGGCTCCCGTCCCATCCGGGCGTCCAGGAGCAGAAAGAGGAACCCGGCCCCCAGCCAGATCAGGAGCAGCAAAAGGCCGTTAACAACGACGGCGGGAAGCGGGTTGACCCCGGCATCGAGCGGAGGGTAGGGGTACCAGCCGGCGGCGGCACCGCGGACGAGACTACCGATGAGCCAGGCGGCGGGATACAGCAGTGACCAGACTATGGTCTGCAGGCCGATCCGTGGGCGCGGGCCGAAGATGAGCCATCCGGTCACGGCCAGCACCGGGACCGCATAGTTCAACATCCGGTCGGCCATGACCGCCGTGCTGCTGAGCGCGGTAAAGTCCGGCAGTCCCCTGAACGCCGTGAACTGGAACAGGAAAACGAGCAGGACGGCTATCAGGGAGACCGCACGCACGGCTCGCCAGACCGGACCCGCCTCGCGGGCAGAGTCCATCAGCAGGCTCAGGGAGACAATGAAGACCAGCACACTTGCCTGGACACTGAAGTAGCCCAGATAGTTCCACCACTGGTGGGCCGGTTCAAGGGCGTAAGCGGGCGATTCGAGCATGGCGATTATTTGGAGCACCAGGCCGAGGACAGCGGCCAGTGCCACCACCCCGTGGTACATGCGTGCCACGAAAACTTCGTCGTACCGCCCGCTGGCGGACCTGGTCACGGCGACTTCACCCATAACCTTGATGCTAGCGCCGAAGTTACGCCAGCGGGGGATTAACCGACGGAGGGCCGGGGACCCCGTTTCCGGTCCCCGGCCCTCCGTCGCGTGGAACTTCCCGCAGGGAAGTCCGCCCATCAGCAACGAGGCTGGTTAGATGTTGAAGCCGAGCGCGCGCATCTGGTCGCGGCCATCGTCGGTAATCTTTTCCGGACCCCACGGCGGCATCCATACCCAGTTCAGCCGCCAGTCATCGACAACGCCGTCCAGCGCCTGGGCAGTCTGCTCCTCGATGACATCCGTCAGCGGGCAGGCAGCAGTGGTCAGGGTCATATCGATCAGCAGGGCGCCGTCCTCGGCGTACTTCAGTCCGTAGAGCAGGCCCAGGTCCACGATATTGACGCCGAGCTCCGGGTCAATGACGTCTTTCAGGGCCTCTTCAACATCCTCGAGAGAGGTCTGCGAAATGTTGGCTTCGGTCATGATCAGGCCTTTGCTGCAGTTGGCAGGAAACGGTCGTAGCCTTCTTCTTCCAGACGGTCGGCCAGCTCGGGGCCGCCCTCCTCGGCGATGCGTCCGTCGACGAACACGTGGACGAAGTCAGGCTTGATGTAGCGCAGGATGCGCGTGTAGTGGGTGATGAGCAGGGTGCCCATCGCTCCGGTTTCGTGCACACGGTTGTGGCCTTCGGAGACAACCTTCAGCGCGTCGACGTCCAGGCCGGAGTCTGTCTCGTCCATGATGGCGAACTTCGGCTTGAAGAGTTCGAGCTGCAGGATCTCCACGCGCTTCTTCTCGCCGCCGGAGAAGCCTTCGTTGACGTTGCGCTGGGCGAAGTCAGCATCGATGCGCAGCTGGCTCATGGCTTCCTTGACGTCCTTGGTCCAGGTGCGCAGCTTGGGAGCTTCGCCGTCCAGGGCGGTCTTGGCCGTGCGCAGGAAGTTGGTCATGGTTACGCCGGGCACCTCGACCGGGTACTGCATGGCCAGGAAGAGACCGGCGCGGGCGCGCTCATCCACGCTCATCTCCAGCACGTCTTCGCCGTCCAGGGTGATGGAACCGGAGTCCACGGTGTAGCGCGGGTGCCCGGCGATGGTGGAGGCCAGCGTGGACTTGCCCGAACCGTTGGGGCCCATGATGGCGTGGATCTCGCCGGTTTTGATCGTCAGGGACACGCCCTTGAGGATTTCCTTCTTGCCCTGCTCAGTCTCGATGCTGACGTGCAGGTCCTTGATTTCCAGAGTAGACATCTGTCTGCTTTCTCCTCTGCAGCCGTTCGGTCCGGCCGCGGTGTGAAGTTCGTAAAGTTCTTAGTGCAAATCCGGAGCGGGAGCTCCGTTGGTGACCGTGGTGACGTCGACGTACACATCGTCGCCGTCCAGCTCCAACGCGAAGACCGGCACCGGCTCGAAGGCCGGCAGGCTCAGCGGTTGGCCGCTGCGCAGGTCGAACTGCGAGCCGTGGCCCCAGCATTCGATGGTGCCGTCTTCGACATCGCCCTCGGACAGTGAATAGTCCTCATGCGAGCAGGTGTCCCCCAGTGCATGGAGTCCGCCCTCGGAGTCCCGGACGATGGCGACCGGATAGTCGTCGACCAGGATGCGCAGCGCCGCCTTCACCTGTATGTCGGAGGCCCTGCACACCAGCTTGCCGCGTGGAGCTTCGGACATCAGAAGTTCCCTGCCGCCAGTTCCCGCTCAACAGCATCGGTCAGGCGCTCTTCGAGTGCCGGAACCTTGATCTGCTGGATGATCTCGTTCAGGAAGCCTCGTACCACCAGACGGCGGGCGGTCTTCTCGTCGATGCCGCGGGCCATCAGGTAGAACAGGTGCTCGTCGTCGAAACGGCCGGTGGTGCTGGCATGGCCGGCGCCGTCGATCAGGCCCGTCTCGATCTCGAGGTTCGGCACCGAGTCCGCCCGGGCACCGTCGCTGAGGACCAGGTTTCGGTTGGCCTCGTAGCTGTCGGTTCCTTCGGCTTCCTTGCGGATCAGAACGTCGCCAACCCACACGGTGTGCGCGTTCTCGCCCTGCAGGGCACCCTTGTACAGCACGCGCGACTTGCAGTTCGGCACTGCGTGGTCGACGAACAGGCGCTGCTCCAGGTGCTGGCCGGCGTCGGCGAAGTAGAGTCCGAACATTTCGACGACGGAACCGGTCTGCTTCAGCCGTGCGGACGGCGTGACACGGACCAGGTCGCCGCCAAGGCTGACCACGACGTGCTTGAACTTCGCGTCACGGCCGACCTTGGCCTGCTGCGAGGAGGCGTGCACGGCGTCGTCGTCCCATTCCTGGACGGATACCACGGTCAGGTCCGCGCCGTCCTGCACGTCGATCTCGACGTTCTGGGAGACGGTGGCGCTGCCCTTGTGGTCCAGCACGACAACAGCCTTGGAGAATTTCTCCGCGACGATCACGATGTGCTGCGCGGACGGGTCCTTGCTGCTGCCGGTCACCGAGATGCCGACGGCGGTTTCGATGCTGGCCTCGGCCGGGATGGTCACCACGGTGGCGTCGCTGAAGGCTTCCCAGGCCGCCGCGGAAACGCGGTCCTCCGGGATGCCGGCGCTGCCGATGCGGGAGTCCTCGCGGCCCACGGTTTCCACCGTGATGCCGGCCGGACGCTCGGCACCTTCTGGACCGGTGACGGCAACGGTGGGCGCTGCGCCGGTCAGCGCCTGGGTGTGCAGTCCACGCAGCCGCTTGAGCGGGGTGAAGCGCCAGTCTTCTTCGCGTCCGGTCAGGACAGGAAAATCCTCGACCTTGTACGAAGTCAGCCGGCCGGCGCGGGAACTGTCCGGAACGCCTACGCCGCCGCCATGGCTGTGACTCTTGGCGCTGGCGCCTGCCAGCGGGGATTTATCCGGGTTCGCCGGTGAGAGGTTTTCGCCCTCTTCGGTGAAGCCGTCAATGGCCGGAGCACCGATCCTTGCTTTTTCAGTGATCTCAGTCATTAACCTACGGATCCTTCCATTTGCAGTTCGATCAAGCGGTTCAGCTCAAGCGCGTATTCCATCGGCAGTTCGCGAGCGATCGGCTCGATGAAGCCGCGCACGATCATGGCCATGGCTTCGTCTTCGGCCAGGCCGCGCGACATCAGGTAGAACAGCTGCTCTTCGCTGACACGGGACACTGTTGCCTCATGGCCCATGGTCACGTCGTCCTCACGGACGTCGATGTACGGGTACGTGTCCGAGCGCGAGATGGTATCCACCAGCAGCGCATCGCAGACGACGCTGTTCTTCGAGTTCTTGGCACCTTCGCGGACCTGGACCAGGCCGCGGTACGCCGAACGGCCGCCTCCGCGGGCCACGGACTTGGCCACGATGGCGCTGGAGGTGTTCGGTGCGAGGTGGACCATTTTGGAACCGGTGTCCTGGTGCTGGCCCTCGCCGGCGAAGGCGATCGACAGCGTCTCGCCCTTGGCGTGTTCGCCGACCATGTACACGGCCGGGTACTTCATGGTGACCTTGGAGCCGATGTTGCCGTCGATCCATTCCATCGTGGCGCCCTCGTGTGCAATGGCACGCTTGGTGACCAGGTTGTACACGTTGTTGGACCAGTTCTGGATAGTCGTGTAGCGGACGCGTGCGCCCTTCTTCACAATGATTTCGACGACGGCGGAGTGCAGCGAGTCCGACGTGTAGATCGGGGCGGTGCAGCCTTCAATGTAGTGGACGTAGGAGTCCTCGTCGGCAATAATCAGCGTGCGCTCGAACTGGCCCATGTTTTCCGTGTTGATGCGGAAGTAGGCCTGCAGCGGGATTTCGACGTGGACGCCCTTGGGGACGTAAACAAAAGATCCGCCGGACCAGACTGCGGTGTTCAGCGAAGCGAACTTGTTGTCGCCCACCGGGATGACAGAGCCGAAGTACTCTTCGAAGATCTCCGGGTGTTCCTTCAGTCCGGTGTCCGTGTCCAGGAAGATGACGCCCTGGGCTTCCAGGTCCTCGCGGAGCTGGTGGTAGACAACCTCGGATTCGTACTGGGCGGCGACGCCGGAGACCAGACGTTCACGCTCGGCCTCGGGAATGCCGAGCTTTTCATACGTGTTACGGATGTCCTCGGGAAGGTCTTCCCAGGTCTTGGCCTGCTTTTCGGTGGACCGGACAAAGTACTTGATGTTGTCGAAGTCGATGCCGGAAAGGTCCGCGCCCCAGGTCGGCATCGGCTTGCGGTCGAAGTACTTCAAGCCCTTCAGCCGCAGATCGAGCATCCACTCCGGCTCGCTCTTCTTGGCCGAAATGTCGCGGACAACCTCTTCATTCAGCCCGCGGCGTGCGTTGGCGCCGGCGTCGTTTTTATCAGCCCAGCCATATTCATAGTTGCCGATGCCGTGCAGCTCGGGGTTTTTCTCAAGAATTTCGGAAATGGTGGTGTCCGGCACGTCGGTGCTACCGACGGCATCCTGGACTCGCTGATCCACTTGGTCCGTCATCACGGCCTCTCTTGCAGATTGATGGATACTCTTCTGGTGCCTGCCGTCGGTCCGGAATCCCGGACCGCAGACTTTGTTCGGCCCACTGGGATATGGGTCGTACAAACATGTCCCCCGCTGGCCAGTGTGGACAGACGCCTGACGTCTACCCCCAGCAGGCGGGAGAAAACTTCGGTTTCACTGTCGCAAAAGACAGGGAAATCAGCGGCCAACTGCTGGACGGGGCAGTGCCCCTGGCACAGCTGGACCGCCAGCATGGTGCTGTGCGCGGCCTTGGCGCCCACCACCGTGGTGGACCCGACAAAGCCGTCCTCATTCAGGGCCTTCGCCAATGCCTCGGCCCGCGCCTCGACGGACTCCCCGGCAGCTTCGACCACGGGACGGTACCGCCGTTCCATGTCTTCGTAACGTTGGCGTGCGAACTCCGTTACGGCGTCCGGGCCGGCAATGCTGCCCAGCACACTGAGCGCCCCGCGTGCTATGTCAAGATAGTCATTGCCCAGTTTCGACTGGCCCTGCCGGCTGAGGACGTATTTGCGAGCCGGCCGCCCGGCGCCGGTGGCGGAATTGGCCACCATTTTGACCTCGATGAGGCCGCCGCGGGACAGGGCATCGAGGTGGCGGCGGACCGCGGCCGGCGTGAAGCCGAGGCGATCGCCGAGCTCAGCGGCACTGACGGGACCGTGTTCCAGGACTGCGCTCAGCACCCGGTCCCGGGTACGCTCCTCGGATTCCGCGGCCTGGGCGCGCGAAACAGCAGAGTTGTTCATGGAATACACAACACAATCATGACTTATTATGTTCCCGGCCTCCAGTAAGGCTGGCCTTAGCCTTCCAGCCGTGCAGGGTGGTTGGCTGCACCACCCGCGGCCATCTCTACATCACGTAGAATGATCTGGTGCCTAACACCGAACCGTGCCTCGATATCCAGGGGCTCGTTAAAGATCTTGGGCCGGTAGCAGCTCTCGACGGCAAGATGGTCAGGGTTATCGACGGCGTACATCTGCGCGCCTATCCCGGCCAGGTAACGGCCCTGCTCGGTGCCAACGGGGCCGGCAAGACCACCACCCTTGAATGCGCCCAGGGCCTGACCCGGCCGAACGGCGGAACCGTGTGCCTGCTCGGCCAGGACCCGCATGAAGCCGGCGCCGAATTGCGCAGCCGCGTGGGGGTCATGCTCCAGGAGGGCGGCCTGCCCCAGGCCATCCGCCCCATCCCGCTGCTCCGGCACGTCGCAGGCATGTACCGCAGCCCCCGCGATGTGGATGCGCTGGTCAGGCGACTGGGTATCGACAACTTCGGGAACACTCCCGTGCGGCGGCTTTCCGGCGGCCAGAAACAGCGCGTTGCCCTCGCCGCGGCACTGGTCGGAAACCCCGAGGTCCTCTTCCTCGACGAGCCCAGCGCCGGACTGGATCCGCAGTCCCGGGCGGTCGTTTTCGATCTCATCCAGGAACTGCGGACAGAGGGTCTGGGCATTATCCTCACAACCCACCTGATGGACGATGCCCAGCGGCTCGCGGACTACGTTTTTATTATCGACGCCGGCAAAACAGTTGCGCACGGCACCGTCGCCGAACTGACGAAGGCCACCGACGAAAGCAGCGGCGTCGAACGGCTGCTGACCTTCGACTCCCGCCCCGGACTGGATCTCACCGCCCTGGCAGGCCTGTCCGTCCACGAGACCGTCCCCGGCCGGTACACCGTCGCGGGCAATCTGACCCCGGCCGATCTTGCCGCATTGGCAAGGTTCTGGGAAGAACAGGACATCATGCCTACTGCGATCCACATGGCCCCGCGCTCACTGGAGGACGTGTTTCTGGACATCTCCGGGAAGGGGCTGCGGTGAACGCTCCTGCCTCTCTGGCCCGGCGGGTCCTCCTACAGGGCCGTTACGAAACCATGACCATGCTGCGCAACGGCGAACAGCTGCTGATCGCCGTTATCCTCCCGCTCATGGCCCTGATCGGCCTGACAATCACGCCCTTGCTGGACGAGTTCACCGATAGCCGGATCGATATGGCCGCTCCGGGGGTGCTGGCGCTGTGCGCGGTATCGACCGGGCTGACCGGCCAAGGCATCGCCACCGGTTTCGACCGGCGGTACGGGGTGCTCCGATTCCTGTCCACCACTCCGCTGGGGCAAAGCGGACTGATCCTGGGCAAAGTCATCGCTGTCCTGTCCGTGCTCGCCATCCAGGTGGTCGTCATCGGCACGGCCGCCCTGCTGCTTGGCTGGAGCCCGGAACCGGGCGGGATCCTGCCCGCGGCAGTGCAGCTCATCCTGGGGGCCGGAGCTTTCACCTCGCTGGGACTTCTGATCGCCGGCACGGCACGGCCCGAAGCAACCTTGGCCATCACGAACCTGCTCTGGGTCCTGCTGGCCGCTGCCGGCGGGCTCCTGTTCCCCGCGGCAAGCTGGCCCGATGTTTACGAGCCGGCGGCCCAACTGCTGCCCTCGAGCGCCTTGGGAGATGCCCTGCGGAGCGCCCTGATGGACGCTGAATTCAACCTCACGGCATCGATCGTACTGCTGGCCTGGACGGTGCTCGCCGGCCTCGCCGCTATCCGCTGGTTTAAATGGAGCTGACCTAAGTGACTATTGAGCAACTGACGCGTAGACTGCCGGGCTCCCCCAACAAGACCATCCGCGGTCTGGCCGTCGCCTCGCTCGCCTCCGAGATCCTCATCATCGTGACCGGAGGCGCGGTCCGCCTGACCTCCTCCGGCCTGGGCTGTCCCACCTGGCCCAAATGCACTCCGGAATCCTTAGTCGCCACGCCCGAGATGGGCATCAACGGCGCCATCGAATTCGGCAACCGGCTGCTGACCTTCCTGCTGGCGGCCATCGCCTTCGCCATGCTGGTGTCCGTGTGGAAGATGGCCCAGCGGCGCAAAGACCTGTTCTACCTTTCCGTTGCACTGCTGGCCGGCATCCCTGCCCAGGCCATTATCGGCGGCATCACGGTCTGGACACAGCTCAACCCCTGGGTGGTCGGCTGCCACTTTGTCGTGTCCATCACGATGGTTGCCGCGGCCACAGTCCTCGTCCACCGGGCGTGGCTGGACAATGACCAAGCGTGCACGGTCCAGCAACAGCGCTCGACGGCGACTGTACGCCAACTGCTTTGGGCCAGCGCGGTCCTGACCTTGGTAGCGATCGTGCTCGGAGTCATCGTGACCGGTTCCGGTCCGCATGCAGGCGACGCAGAGGCGCCGCGGAACAACCTGGACCCTGACCTTATGACCCGCATCCATGTGGCCCCTGTCTACTTGCTGGTTGCCACCGCCGTCGTACTTCTGGTCATGGTGCACCGGCACACGCAGCTGGCCGAACTGCGTCGGCCGATGGTGCTTTTCGCCGTCGTTATTCTGCTGCAGGGTGCCATAGGCTACGTCCAGCACTTCACCGGGCTGCCAATCGTACTGGTGGGCCTGCATATGCTTGGCGCCGCGCTGCTTGCTGCCGCCTGTACACATGCTGTGTACGTGGGTGTCACGCGGCAGCCGCTCTCCCTGCAAGGCGCGCACTCGACCGGTCAGAAGCAGGTTCACAGCAGCTAGACGGAGGCGGGGTCCGGCAGCGCGTCCAGCAGTCGGGCCAGCTCACGCTGGCTGCTGCCGGGCAGCGGGAGCAAAGGCCGCCGCGGATCGCCGGCATCCACCCCCGCGGCGCGGGCCAGAGCGTAGAGGTTGCTCAGTTTCCGCAGACTGTTGAAGTAGTTCAGCAGCGGCGCCAGAACCTGCCGGGCCTCCGCAAGTTTGTCCGAATCCCCGTTGACCGCCGCGTCGCGCAGGAGGCGGTAATGGTGCGGCAACACCGAGGCCGGCCCGCTGTGCCAGGCATCGGCGGCTGCACCGGCCTCGCCGATGAGGACATCACCGCTCATCCCGTGGCTGAAGCCTTCCGGAACCATTCTCCGCAATTGTTCATCCCGGAGCAGGAAGGTCTCGGTATCGGCCGCGGATTCCTTCACTGCGACGATATTGCGCACCCGGGACAGCTCGGCGATGAGTTCCAGGCTGAATGAGAACTGCGTTGTCCCGGGATTGCTGTAGAGACAGATGGGCAAGGCGGTGGACGCTGCCGCCGCCAGGGATTGGGTATGCACCTCATCTTCGTTGAGGGGCACGTAGGACATCGCGGAAACCAGGAGCCCGTCCACGCCGGCGGCTTGCGCGTCCTCAATGTTCAGCAGCAGCTCACGCGTTCCCACGGCGCTGACCCCGCCAATAACCGCGAGGTCAGGATTTGCTGTCTTGATCGCTTCCACACCGGTCTCCAGGACCTGCCGCCGCTCAGCACGGTTCAGATAAGCGAAGCTGCCGGAGCTGCCCAGGATGGCAATAGAATCTACCCCTGAGACAGCCAGTTCCGACAAATGGCGTTCGAGCTCGTCGAAGTTGATCGCTCCGTCCGGCAGGAACGGAGTGACTGGATACGCAATGAGGCCGCGGAAGACTGTCATTGGGCCATCCTAGAACACGGATGGCCTCAAGCCGGCTAGAGCGCGGCGAAGACGGGGCCGCCCACAAACGGATCCACTGCGAGGGCCAGGAACAGTACCGTCAGATAGCTGATGGAGCCATGGAAGACCCGCATGGCGGACTTGTTGGTGGTCTCCACCGTCTCGGTCCCCCGCTTGGCGAGGCTGTACAGCCGGTGGGATTCGTAGACAAACCAGCCGCCGCCGAGCAGCGCGGCGATGGTATACACCCAACCGGCGCCGCCTACCGGAGCCAGCAGCAAAGAGCAGGCGAGCGTGGCCCAGGCGTAGAGAACCACCTGGACGGATACCTGGCGGGCGCTGGCGATGGCGCCGAGCATCGGGACGTTGGCGGCGTTGTAGTCGTCGCTGTACTTCATCGACAGCGGCCAGTAGTGCGGCGGGGTCCAGAGGAAGATCACCATGAAGAGGATCACCGCAGGCCAAGCAACGGTGTTGGTCACCGCGGCCCAAGCGATCAATACCGGGAAGCAGCCAGCCGCGCCGCCCCAGACAATGTTCTGCGCGGTGCGGCGCTTGAGAATCAGCGTGTAGATGACCACGTAGAAGAAAATGGCGCCGACCCCGAGCATGCCCGCCAGCGGATTGGCCCCGAACCACAGCAGCACCACGGCCACGATGCCAAGGATCCAGGAGAATACCAACGCCTCGCGCGGGGTCACCTCGCCGGTCACCAGCGGCCGGTTCTCGGTCCGCTGCATGAGCTTGTCCATGTCCCGGTCGATATAGCAGTTGAAGGATCCGGCCGATCCGGCTGCCAGGGCTCCGCCGATCATAGTGGCCGCCATCAGCCAGACATCCGGGAAGCCGCCCTGCGCGAAGATCATCGTGGGCAGCGTCGTGACCAGCAGCAGTTCCATGACACGAGGCTTCGTGAGCGATACGTAGGCCTTGGCCTTGCGTCCGAAACCGGTCTTTACGGGTGCGTCAGCTACCTGTTCCGGAGCGCTCTGGATCTTCAAGGAAAAACCACTCAGTTCTGCTGGAGATGATCTGGGTATCTGCGTAGCCGGTGCGGCCACGGCACCGGACGCCGCCCATCCGGGCAGGCAAGGGCCAAAGTGCATCTTCATTATACGCTCTATCGCTTGTAGAAATCTCCCGGCATCCCGAACGGCCGCTGAACCGGATGCACCCGGTCCCTGCTGTGTGTCCGACTGTTACTCATCCCACCCTTCCACATCCTCTGTACGCGGCCCGCTGAGACGCTAAGGTGGGACTTGATGGCCATGCAGACTGTGGCGGGCGCCATACCGGGGAAACCCCCGGCGAAGCGCACGTCCGGTGCACTGGCCGCGTAGCAGTCTCATGACTGGAACTGCATGGGACCTTCATCCGGGTTCCTGCCGGCCGAACAATTAGAGAGGGGCCCGCAACGGTGCCACATACGGAAGAACTGTCCTGGACAGACCTGGACCAGCGCGCGGTAGATACCGTACGCGTACTGGCGGCCGACGCCGTGGAAAAGGTCGGCAACGGCCACCCCGGTACCGCAATGAGTCTGGCCCCGGCCGCATATTTGATCTTCCAGAAGATGATGCGCCACGATCCGGCCGATCCGGCCTGGGTAGGCCGCGACCGCTTCATCCTCTCCCCCGGGCACACGTCGCTGACGCTCTACATCCAGCTCTTCCTCTCCGGGTACGGCCTGGAAATTGAGGACCTGCGCCGGCTCCGGACGTGGGACTCGCTGACTCCGGGACACCCCGAGTTCGGCCACACTGCCGGCGTGGAGATCACCACCGGCCCACTGGGCCAGGGCCTGGCGTCCGCGGTGGGCTTCGCCTACGCGCAGCGCCGGACCCGTGGTCTTTACGACGCTGATGCTGCCGTCGGCGAAAGCCCGTTCGACCACACCATCTGGGTCATCGCCTCCGACGGCGACCTGCAGGAAGGCGTGACGGCAGAAGCTTCTTCGCTGGCAGGGCACCAGGAACTGGGCAACCTCGTGGTGCTCTACGACGAGAACCACATCTCCATCGAAGACGACACCGACATTTCGTTCACGGAAGACGTGCTCAAGCGCTACGAGGCCTATGGCTGGCATACCCAGCGTGTGGACTGGACCAAGACGGGCGATTACAAAGAGGACATCGAGGAACTGTACAACGCCCTCAAAGCCGCGAAGGCCGAAACCACCAAGCCTTCCATCATTTCGCTTCGGACCATCATCGGCTGGCCGGCACCGAAGAAGCAGAACACCGGCAAGATCCACGGCTCGGCTCTCGGCGCGGAAGAAGTTGCCGCGGTGAAGGAAGTTCTCGGCTTCGACCCCGAGCAGCGCTTCGAGATCGCCGCCGACGTGCTGGACCATGCACGGCAGGTTGCTGCCCGTGGCAAGGAAGCGCGGGCCGAATGGGAGAAAAGCTACCAGGACTGGCGCCAGGCCAACGCGGACGCCGCCGCGCTGCTGGACCGGGTCCAGAAGTACGAACTTCCGCAAGGCTGGGAAGAAGCCCTGCCGGAGTTCGAAACGGGTAAGGACGTCTCCACCCGCGCCGCCTCGGGCAAGGTGCTCAATGCCATCGGCCCGGTGCTGCCGGAACTGTGGGGAGGCTCCGCCGACCTGGCTGAGTCCAACAACACCACCATCGAAGGCTCCCCGTCATTCGTGCCGGCCAGCAAGCAGACCGATGCCTGGTCGGGCAATCCGTATGGCCGCGTCCTGCACTTCGGTATCCGCGAACACGCGGCCGCTGCCATCGTCAACGGGATCGTGCTCGGTTCCAAGACGCGCGCCTTCTCCGGAACATTCCTGATCTTCAGCGACTACCAGCGTCCGGCCATCCGGCTTGGCGCGCTGATGGGTGTGCCCTCGATCTATGTCTGGACCCACGACTCCATCGGCCTGGGCGAGGATGGGCCCACGCACCAGCCGGTGGAGCAGTTGGCGAGCCTTCGCGCGATCCCGGGTCTCGACGTCGTCCGACCTGCTGACGCGAACGAGGTAGCGCAGGCTTGGAAGACGATTCTGGAAAACCATGAGCACCCTGCCGGCATCGTGCTGACCCGCCAGAACCTGCCGGTCTTCGACCGCGGCGAGGGCGGATTCGCTACTGCCGACAATGTTGCCAAAGGCGCCTACGTCCTGGCCGAAGCCCAGGCCGAAGGATCCGACGTGCAGCCGCAGGTCATCCTGCTGGCTACCGGTTCCGAGGTCCAGCTGGCGGTCGAGGCCCGCGAGGCGCTGCAGGCCGACGGCGTTGCTACCCGGGTAGTCTCCGTTCCCTGTGTGGAATGGTTCGACAAGCAGGACCAGACGTACCGTGAGTCCGTGCTGCCTACCGAGGTCAAGGCACGCGTTTCCGTCGAGGCGGGAATCGCTCAAAGCTGGCACCGCCTGGTGGGCGACGCCGGACGTTCGGTCAGCCTTGAGCACTACGGCGCTTCTGCCGACTACAAGACGCTGTTCCGCGAATTCGGTATCACCGCCGAGGCCGTTGTGGCCGCTGCCCGTGAGTCGCTCGCCCAAGCCACTGCTTCCTAAGGAGTTTCCCATGTCAAACAAGAACACCCAGGCCCTCTCCGATGCCGGAGTCTCGATCTGGCTTGATGACCTGTCCCGCGAGCTGATCACCTCAGGCTCGCTCAAGGCTCTGATCGCGGAGAAGAACGTCGTCGGCGTGACGACCAATCCGTCCATCTTCGCCGCCGCGCTTAAGAACGGGGAGTCCTATGCTTCACAGGTAGAAGAACTCGCTATCGAAGGTGCGGACGTCGATGCGGCGGTCTTCGCGATCACGACGGACGACGTATCGGAAGCTTGCGACGTTTTCTCGGGGCTCTCGCGGGCCACCGGAGGTGTTGACGGCCGTGTGTCCATCGAAGTGGATCCCCGTCTTTCCCGCGATGCCGCAGGAACGATTGCGGAAGCCAAGAAGCTTCACGCCAAGGTCAACCGCAGCAACGTGCACATTAAGATTCCCGCTACCGTGGAGGGTCTCGAAGCCATCACCGCCACGCTCGCGGAAGGCATCAGCGTTAACGTCACGCTGATCTTCTCCCTGGAGCGCTACCGCGAAGTCATCAACGCCTTCATGCTCGGGCTGGAGCAGGCCAAGGAAAACGGCCACAAGCTCTCGCACATCCACTCGGTTGCTTCCTTCTTCGTGTCCCGGGTGGACACCGAGATTGACAAGCGTCTGAATGCGGTCGGAACGGACGAGGCGAAAGCACTCAAGGGCAAGGCCGGCATCGCGAATGCGCGGCTGGCCTACCAGATCTACGAAGAGCAGTTCAGCAGCGAACGCTGGCAGATCCTGGCCGAGGCCGGAGCGAAGCCGCAGCGTCCCCTTTGGGCGTCCACTGGTGTCAAGGACCCGTCGTACCCGGACACAATGTATGTGACTGAGCTCGTAGCCAATGGCGTTGTCAACACCATGCCGGAGAAGACACTCGAAGCAATGGTTGACCACGGTGAAGTCACCGGGGATACCGTTTCCGCGACCTACGCCGATGCCAACAAGGTCCTCGATGCAGTGGATGCCCAAGGCATCTCCTATAAGGAAGTTGTTGAGCAGCTCGAGGAAGAGGGCCTGGATAAGTTTGTAGTCAGCTGGAATGAGCTGCTGGGAACCGTCCGCACCGCCCTGGACGACGCGGGACAGGACTAAGCAGATGGGGTCGTTGTCGTTCCAGGCGTCGGGGGCCGCACTGGCGGCCGTTGATCAGCACGTACCGAAATTGGCCGAGAATAAAGTGGCCTCTAGGATTGCTGCCAAGGACCATACGCTTTGGGGTCCCGATGCCGAATCGGAGGCATCAATCCGTCTGGGCTGGGTCGAGGCCGTGGAGGTTTCCCGGCCGTTGGTCCCGCGAATCCTGAAGCTGCGTGACGAACTGCGCACAGAAGGCGTGACGCGCATTGTGCTGGCAGGCATGGGCGGTTCCTCGCTCGCGCCCGAGGTCATCAGCAACACGGCCGGCGTCGAGCTGACCGTCCTGGACAGCACCGACCCCCAGCAGGTCGCCGCTGCGTTGGCCGAACGTTTGAGCGAAACCGCGATCGTGGTGTCTTCCAAGTCCGGTTCCACTGTGGAAACGGACTCACAGCGGCGTGTTTTTGAAAACGCGTTCAAGCAAGCAGGCATCAATGCGGCTCAGCGGATCATCGTCGTGACGGATCCCGGCTCGCCCATGGACTCCGTGTCCAGGGAAGCCGGGTACCGTGCCGTTTTCAACGCGGACCCGAACGTCGGCGGACGCTACTCTGCACTTACCGCCTTCGGCCTCGTTCCGTCGGGTCTTGCCGGCGTGGATATCGATGCGCTGCTCGCCGACGCGGAAGAGGCAGCCGAGATACTGTCCGAAGACGCTGCGGAAAACATGGCGTTGGCCTTGGGCGCTGCCCTAGGCGGCACGGAGCCTCTCCGCAACAAGATCGTCATTACGGATGAAGGCTCCGGCATCGTCGGCTTCGCCGACTGGGCTGAGCAGCTGATAGCCGAATCTACAGGCAAGCAAGGGACCGGAATCCTCCCGGTGGTCGTGGAGCCCGAGGCTCCGGAGCTGTCGATGGATGCGGCAGATGTGCTGGTCATCCGGCTGGTGGACACCGAGGCGGAAATCGAGCTAGGCACAAACGAAGTAGCGGTTGCGGGCAGCCTCGGCAGCCAGCTCCTGCTGTGGGAGTACGCCACCGTGGTCGCCGGGCTGCTGCTCGGCATCAACCCCTTCGACCAACCGGATGTGGAAGCGGCCAAAACTGCTGCCCGAGGAATGCTGGACGAACGTCCGGAAACGCCGGAACCTGCGGCCGTGGACCGTGCCGTGGAAATCCGTGCCAGCGGCGATTGGCTCAACGGCGCTGGCACGGTGGCCGATGCCCTCAAAGCACTGCTGGGAACCCTCGATACGGACAGCTACCTGAGCGTGCAGGCGTACCTGGACCGGTTTGGCCAGGCGGAGCTGGCGCAGCTGAGACCGCGGCTGGCGTCGCTGACCCAACGCCCGGTCACCTTTGGCTGGGGTCCTCGTTTCCTGCATTCAACCGGGCAATTCCATAAGGGTGGCCCCGCAGTGGGCGTGTACTTGCAGATCACCGGGGCGAGCGAAGAAGATGTCCGGATTCCGGACCGTCCGTTCACCTTCGGGGAGCTGATTTCCGCACAGGCGGCAGGCGATGCACAGGTCCTTATCGACCATGGCCGGCCGGTTCTCAGGCTCCATTTCACGGACCGCGAAGCAGGAATGAAACAGCTGCAGGAGGCCGTGGCCTCCCTCTCCGACGGAAAGCCCTAATGCCAGGAACTGAAAGTGCGCGGCGCGTCAATCCTCTTCGGGACCCGCGGGACAGACGACTGAACCGGATCGCGGGTCCCTCCTCGCTGGTACTCTTCGGCGTAACCGGCGACCTGTCGCGGAAGAAACTCATGCCCGCGGTGTATGACCTTGCGAACCGGGGGCTGCTGCCGCCGAGCTTTGCACTGGTCGGTTTTGCCCGGCGGCCATGGACGGACCAGGACTTCGCCGCGGAGGTCAAGGCCTCCGTGCAGCAGTACGCACGCACGCCCTTCAACGAGGACGTGTGGACCCAGCTGTCCGGGGGCATCCGTTTCGTCCAAGGCGAATTCGGCGATGCCGAAGCCTTCGCGCAGTTGAGGCAGACCGTGGCCGATCTGGATGAGCAGCGAGGGACCCAGGGCAACCACGCCTTCTACCTGTCCATCCCGCCCAAGGATTTCGAGCAGGTGTGCCAGCAGCTGTCCGCCAACGGGCTGGCGCAGGCGGAGCCGGGGACGTGGCGCCGCGTCGTGATCGAAAAGCCGTTCGGCCACGACCTCGAGTCCGCACGTGAGCTGAACAATATCGTCGAGTCGGTCTTCCCACCGGACTCGGTCTTCCGCATCGACCATTATCTGGGCAAAGAGACAGTCCAGAATATCTTGGCATTGCGCTTTGCCAACCAGATGTTCGAGCCGCTGTGGAATGCCAACTTCGTGGACCATGTCCAGATCACCATGGCCGAGGACATTGGAATCGGCGGCCGCGCGGGATATTACGACGGCGTGGGCGCGGCCCGCGATGTCATCCAGAACCACCTGCTTCAGTTGCTGGCCCTGACCGCCATGGAGGAGCCGATTTCCTTCAACGCCGAGGACCTACGGACCGAGAAGGAAAAGGTCCTGGCCGCGGTGAGGCTGCCCGAGGACCTGTCCACGCACTCGGCCCGGGGACAGTACACCGGCGGCTGGCAGGGCGGGGAAAAGGTCAAGGGCTATCTGGAGGAGGAAGGGTTCAATCCGGATTCCACCACCGAGACGTATGCTGCCCTGCGACTGGATATCCATACCCGTCGGTGGGCCGGGGTGCCGTTCTACCTCCGGGCGGGCAAGCGCCTTGGACGGCGGGTGACGGAAATCGCCGTCGTGCTCAAACGCGCGCCTAACCTCCTCTTTCGGGACCACAACGATGACGATTTCGGCCAGAACGCCGTGGTTATCCGGGTCCAGCCGGACGAAGGGGCAACCATCCGGTTCGGGTCCAAAGTACCCGGGACGCAGATGGAAGTCCGCGACGTCACAATGGACTTCGGCTATGGACACGCCTTTACCGAATCCAGCCCAGAGGCCTATGAACGCCTGATCCTGGACGTGCTGCTGGGAGAACCGCCGCTGTTCCCCCGGCACCAGGAGGTGGAGCTCTCCTGGAAGATCCTCGATCCATTTGAGGAATATTGGGCACGCAGCGGTGCCAAGCCCGAGACATACTCACCCGGAAGCTGGGGCCCGGCCTCGGCCGATGAACTCCTCGCCCGCGACGGACGAACCTGGAGAAGGCCGTGATTGTTGACCTGCTTGATACGACCTCGTCCAAGGTCTCCAAGGAAATCGTCGCCATGCGCGAACGCGGTGGCGTTGTCGCACTCGGCCGCGTTCTGACCTTGGTGGTGCTGACTACAGCCGGCCACGAGGAAACCGCTATTCAGGCCGCCAACGTGGCCAGCCGTGAACACCCCTGCCGGATCATCGTCCTGGTCGACGCGGGAGCCGCCGAAGCGACCAGGCTTGACGCACAAATCCGGGTAGGCGGCGACGCGGGTGCCTCCGAGGTCGTCGTCCTGTACGGACACGGCCAGCTGGCCACAGAAAGCGAATCCCTGGTGTCGGCCCTGCTGCTGCCCGATGCCCCCATCGTCGCCTGGTGGCCGCATGGCATGCCGGAGGCTGCGTCCGCCACCTCGATCGGCAGGATTGCCCACCGCAGGATCACGGACTCGGCGAACGAGCCGGATCCCAAGACCGCACTGGACTCGCTGCGGCGCACCTATGCAGCCGGTGATACTGACCTGGCCTGGACGCGCCTGACGAACTGGCGCATCCAACTGGCAGCGGTACTCGACCAAGTGGATCACTCCCCCGTGACCTCCGTTGCCGTGGAAGGCGCATCCGACTCCCCCAGCACCGTGCTGCTGGCAGCCTGGCTGACGCTGGCCTTGGATGCTCCGGTGACTATCATCGAGGACCCCGCCGGCACCGGTATCCGGGGCGTGCGCCTATGCCGGCCCAAGGGCGACATCCGCATCCTCCGGCCAGGCCTAAGCGTTGCGGAACTGATCCAACCGGGCCAGCCCGTCCAGCGCATCACCCTCCCCCGCCGATCCGTGGAAGAGTGTCTGGCAGAGGAACTGCGCAGGCTCGACCCGGACGAAGTCTTCGGGGAGGTCATTACCGAAGGACTGCCCCGCACGAATCTAAGGAGTGTACGCCGCAGTGAACGCTGAACCAGTTCTCCATGTCCATCCCGATCAGGAAATCCTTGCAGCTGCAACAGCGCGCAGACTGGTCGGCCGGCTGGCGATTGCCCAGCGCGAACGCGGTGAAGCCACCGTAGTCCTCACCGGCGGCTCCTTGGGCATTAATACCCTCAAGGCGGTCGCGGCAGAACCGTCCCGCACGGATGTGGACTGGAGCCGGGTGAACTTTTGGTGGGGCGATGAACGATTTGTGGCCAAGAACAGCCCGGACCGCAACGAACTGCAGGCACGGCAGGCACTGCTGGATCTGATCGACATAGATGAGTCGCGGGTCCACCCGTTCGGCTCCGCCGACGAGCACGACACGCCCTTCGACGCTGCCGATGCCTACGCTGACGAGCTACGCGAAGCCGCCCGGTTGGAAGCCGGCGATGGCGCGCAGGTGCCTGTCCCTACGTTCGACGTCCTGTTGCTGGGTGTCGGCCCCGATGCCCACATTGCATCGCTGTTTCCCGAAATGGCGGGCATTCGCGAGGAAGAGCGCACTGTTGTCGGTGTGGAGAACTCTCCCAAACCGCCGCCGGAGCGTGTATCCCTGACCCTGCCCGCCATTAACTCCGCAACGGAAATCTGGCTGGTAGTGGCAGGCGATGATAAGGCCGGAGCCGTGGGACTGGCACTTGCCGGAGCCGGTCCGGTACAGGTTCCCGCGGCCGGGCCCAAGGGCCGCCAAGAGACTTTGTGGATGCTGGACCAGGCGGCTGCGAGTCAGCTCCCCGACTCGCTGCTGGCTGGCGGAGAGACGTTCTAGCCGGTGTGGTGATCGCGGCGACCACAGGACTGTGCTCCGGCAAGCATGGCTAGCCTGGTGCGGTCCGGTGTCGTCGCAGTTCCGCCAAAGCACGGTCCAAGGCCTCAGCCGCCTCAGCCGGTGTGCGGCGCTCCTTGACATACTCCAGGTGGCTTTTGAAAGGTTCATCGCCGCTGGGCTGAACCAGCAGTCCGCGTTCGCGCCCTGCTGTCTGCCCGCACCTAGGGCAGTCCCAGGACTGGGGAATCTCCGCTTCCGTCAGGTCGGCAAAAACGGGGACGGTCTCGTGCCCCTGCGGACACCAGTAGCGGA
This sequence comes from Arthrobacter crystallopoietes, assembly GCF_017603825.1. Taxonomy (NCBI): domain Bacteria; kingdom Bacillati; phylum Actinomycetota; class Actinomycetes; order Micrococcales; family Micrococcaceae; genus Crystallibacter; species Crystallibacter crystallopoietes. The sequence goes on along the minus strand of NZ_CP072014.1, from coordinate 3,151,193 downwards.
CGGGTACCTTGCGGACGAGATTGTGCGAGCGTCCGGAGTTGGCCTGCCATCCGGCGAGCCCTGCGCCTGTGACTGAGCCGACCCGGACTGCGCGCAGCCCATGCGAGGGGTGCATGACGTTCATCTCCGGTCGATTGAGTAGATCTGGAACCAGTCTACGACCGGCCGGAGACAAACGGGAGAAAAGTTCCTTATGCCTCGGCGCCGAAACGCATGATGAGCCCGAGAGCGACAATGACGGCGCCCCACGTCAGGCCGAGAATAACGGTGAACCGGTTGAGGTTCTTCTCGGCGACACCAGAAGAACCCAGGGACGTGGTCATTCCGCCACCAAACATGTCGGACATACCGCCGCCGCGGCCTTTATGCAGCAGAATCAGCAGGGTTAGCAACAGACTGGTGATGCCCAGCAGGATTTGCAACGTGATCTTAAGAGCGTCCACAGTCGCCTTTCGAGTTAGTCCGTCACCAGGTGGTGTTCGAACCTGACAATATTAGCAAATTCGGCGGCGTCCAAGCTGGCGCCGCCCACGAGCAGGCCGTCGACGTCCCGTTCCTTCAGGATGGAGGCGGCGTTGGCAGCCTTGACCGAGCCACCGTACAGCAACCGAACGCCGGCGGCCGTGGCCTCGTCGTACAAGTCGGCGATTTCGGCGCGGATCGCGGCACACATTTCCTGAGCGTCCTGCGGGCCGGCAACCTCGCCGGTCCCGATTGCCCATACCGGTTCGTACGCAATGACAAGTCTAGCGGCGTCGTCCGCGGCAAGCCCGGCCAGATCTGCGCGCACCTGCTCCAGGGTATGGGGAACGTGGTTGCCTGCCTGACGCACTTCGAGGCCCTCGCCGACACAGAGCACGGGCACTAGCGAGTGGCGATAGGCGGCCTTCACCTTGGCGTTGAGGAGCTCATCGGATTCGCCGTGGATGGTGCGCCGCTCGGAGTGACCCACCAGCACGTAACTGCAGCCGAGCTTGGCGAGGAACTGTCCGGAAATGTCCCCGGTGTAGGCCCCGGAGTCGAACTGGGAAAGATCCTGCCCGCCGTAAACGATCTTGAGATCGTCGCCCCGGACCAGGGTCTGGGTGCCGCGCAGATCGGTGAAGGGCGGGAAGACCGCCACTTCCGTCCGGCTGTAGTCGTGCCGGGCGTCGCTGAGCGTCCACGCCAGTTTCTGCAGCAGGGTGATGCCCTGGACATGGTCCATGTTCATCTTCCAGTTGCCGGCGATCAGCGGTGTGCGGTCAAACTTGCCGTTGGTCGAGGTGGTCACAGAGGTCTCCAGTCATGTCGGTTCAGTGCAGCGTGGGTTCCGCAAGCGTTTCCCACGCTGCACAGGTGCAGGTGTTAGTGCGCTGCGCGCCTAGCGGTCCAGGGCGGTGAGTCCGGGCAGCGCCTTGCCCTCGAGGTACTCCAGGCTGGCCCCGCCGCCGGTGGAGATATGGCCGAAAGCGTTGTCGTCGAAGCCCAGGCTCCGCACTGCCGACGCCGAGTCTCCGCCGCCGACAACGGTGAATCCGTCGCTGCCGGTCAGCGCCTTGGCCACGGTCCGGGTGCCGTGGGCGAAGGCCTCGAATTCGAAGACACCCATCGGCCCGTTCCAGAACACGGTGTTGGCCGAGTGGATCTGCTGGGCGAATGCCTCGGCCGAATCGGGGCCGATGTCCAGGCCGATGCCGCTGGCGCCGAACCGTGAACCTTCCATCTCATCCGCCCGGACCACTTCGTGCGCCGCGTCGGCAGCAAACTTCTCGGCCACGACGATATCCGTCGGCAGGACGAAGCTGCAGCCGCTCTCCTTGGCCTTGGCCAAGTAGCCGCGAACGGTATCCAGCTGGTCTTCCTCCAGCAGGCTCGCGCCGACCTTGTACCCCTGCGCCGCCAGGAACGTGAACACCATTCCGCCGCCCACCAGGATATAGTCCGCCCGGCCCAGCAGGTTCTCGATCACGGCCAGTTTGTCCGAGACTTTGGAACCGCCCAGGACGACAACGTAGGGGCGCTGCGGGGCATCAGTCAGACGCGTGAGGACCTCAAGTTCGGTCCGGACCAGATCCCCCTGGAAGGCGGGCAGCCTGGCAGCGATGTCGAAAACACTCGCATGCTTGCGGTGCACAGCCCCGAAGGCATCGTCAACGTAGGCGCCGTTACCATCGGTCAGGGCAGCGAGCTCTTCGGCAAACGCCTGACGCTGCGCGTCGTCCTTGCTGGTTTCCCGCGCATCGAAACGCAGGTTCTGCAACACCAGCACCTCTCCGTCCTGCAGGTCCGCTGCCAGCGACTTCGCGCTGTCGCCCACGGTATCTTCGGCAAACTTGACGGTGAACGGAGCAAGCTCTTTCAGACGTACGACGGCGGGGCGCAGCGAGTACCGTTCCTCCGGCTCACCTTTGGGGCGGCCCAGGTGGGCCGTCACGATGACACGCGCCCCTGCTTGGGCGAGCTTCTGCAGGACGGGCAGCGATGCGCGGATCCGTCCGTCGTCGGCGACAGCGAGGGAATCCCCTTCGCCTTCCAGCGGAACGTTCAGATCCGAGCGGACCAGGACGTGGCGTCCGCGGACGCCTTCGGCGAGCAATTCATCAAGAGCGCGTGCAGTCATACCTACCCTTAGCGGTTAGCGAAGTCAGCTGAGTTTGGACGAGACCAGTTCGGTCAAATCCACCAGGCGGTTGGAGTAGCCCCATTCATTGTCGTACCACGCGACTACTTTGACCTGATTACCAATAACCTTAGTCAGTCCTGAGTCGAAGATCGAAGATGCCGGGTCTGTGACGATATCGGACGACACCAGCGGATCCTCCGAGTAGGTCAGGATACCGGCCAGCCGTTCCTCGCCTGCGGCCGCCTTGTAAGCGGCGTTCACCTCTTCGGCGGTGACTTCCCTGGATACGGTGGCAGTCAGGTCCGTCGCCGAACCGGTAGGTACCGGAACGCGGATTGCGTAGCCGTCCAGTTTGCCCTTGAGCTCGGGCAGGACCAGGCCGATGGCTTTCGCGGCTCCGGTGGAAGTGGGAACAACGTTTATTGCCGCGGCGCGGGCACGGCGAAGATCGCGGTGCGGCCCGTCCTGGAGATTCTGGTCCGCCGTGTAGGCGTGGATGGTCGTCATGAGGCCACGCTCGATGCCGAATTTTTCGTGCAGAACCATGGCAAGCGGACCAAGGCAATTGGTTGTACAGGATGCGTTGGAGATGATGTGGTGCGATCCGGCGTCGTAATCCTGCTGATTGACACCCATGACCACGGTGAAATCAGCCCCGGAGGCCGGAGCGGAAACGATGACCTTCTTGGCACCGGCATCGATATGCTTCTTGGCGTCCTCGGCTTTGGTGAAGAACCCGGTGGACTCGATCACGATGTCCACGCCGAGGTCCTTCCACGGCAGCTGCGCGGGATCCTTCTCCCCCAGCACCTTGACGATTTGTCCGGCCACGACCAGATCGCCGTTTTTGACTTCGATGCTTTCGGACAGGCGTCCCATGACGCTGTCGTACTTGAGCAAATGGGCCAGGGTCTTGGCGTCCGTCAGATCATTGATTGCCGCTATTTCCAGATCCGCGCCCTGAGCCAGCGCTGCCCGGAAAAAATTGCGGCCGATACGTCCGAAACCGTTGATTCCAACACGAGTTGTCACAGTTCTAGCTCCTTGATAGGCGGTAGCCGGATTTGTGCGCCGGCCGTTCCTCGGGACCCTTTGCTGGTCCTTGACGTGCCGCTGGCCTTCCTTTGCTCTCTGGGTATGGAAAAGTCCGGAAGGCAGCCGTCCCGATGCCTAACACCGTTACGGGCCTCCCGGACTTTATCTTACGCAGTTCGGACCGCGTGAGAAGCGTTCCTCGTTACTTTCCGAGGGTCACCAGGGACGAAGCTCCCTTGCGTGCGGCTTCCAGGCGCTGTGCCACGTCTGCCCAGTTCACGATGTTCCAGAAAGCCTTGACATAGTCAGCCTTGACATTGACGTAGTCCAGGTAGAAAGCGTGCTCCCACATGTCCAGCATCAGCAGCGGAATGGTGCCGACCGGAACGTTGCCCTGCTGATCGTAGAGCTGCTCGATGATGACGTTGCCGCCCAGCGGCTCGTACGCCAGCACCGCCCAGCCCGACCCCTGCAGGCTCAGCGCCGCGGCATTGAAGTGGCCACGGAACGCGTCGAAGGAACCGAAGGCGTCATCGATGGCTGCGGCCAGCTCGCCCTCAGGCTTGTCGCCGCCTTCCGGGGACAGGTTGTTCCAGAAGATGGAGTGGTTGGTGTGGCCGCCCAGGTGGAAAGCCAGGTCCTTGGAGAGCTTCGGGATGTTGCCGAACTCGCCCTTCTCACGGGCCTCGGCCAACTGCTCTAGCGCGGTGTTGGCGCCGGCAACATAGGTGGCGTGGTGCTTGCTGTGGTGCAGCTCCATGATCCGGGCGGAGATATGCGGCTCCAGCGCTGCGTAGTCGTAGTTGAGTTCGGGCAGTACGTACTTGCTCACGAATATCCTCCGTTTAGTTCGGCGGCCGGCATGCGGCCGTGATCGGATTGATCATCCGGGCAGCGGATCCGCCCGGAAAATTATCTGGTTCCCAAAGCCTCCCCGGGCCAACGCCCGGACATCCCCATCCTAAGCACACGTCCTACTCATCGAACATCTCGGGAGTCACATTCGCGTCCGTCCCCGGAATGCCCATGTCCGAAGCGCGTTTGTCCGCCATCGCCAGCAGGCGCCGGATCCGCCCGGCGATGGCATCTTTGGTCATGGGCGGGTCGGCCAGGCGGCCCAGCTCATCCAGGCTGGCCTGCTTGTGCGCTACGCGCAGCTCACCGGCGTACCTGAGATGCTCGGGAACATCATCACCAAGAATCTCCAGCGCGCGGTCCACCCGTGCGCCAGCGGCGACAGCAGCCTGGGCCGAACGGCGAAGGTTGGCGTCGTCAAAATTCGCCAGTCGGTTGGCGGTGGCCCGCACTTCCTTGCGCATCCGGCGTTCTTCCCAGACCATGAGTGCATCGTGGGCTCCCATGCGGGTCAGCAGCGCTGCAATGGTGTCCCCGTCCCGGATGACGACCCGGTCCACACCCCGGACCTCCCGTGCCTTGGCGGTGATGTCGATGCGGCGGGCGGCTCCGACCAAGGCCAAGGCGGCCTCGGGACCGGGACAGGTCACTTCGAGGGAGGACGAACGGCCCGGCTCAGTCAGTGACCCGTGCGCCAGGAACGCTCCGCGCCAAACCGCCTCGGCATCGGCTGCGGAGCCATTGACGACGACCGAAGGCAGCCCGCGGACCGGACGTCCGCGGGCATCGAGCAGCCCTGTCTGGCGGGCCAGTGATTCCCCGTCGCGTACGACACGGACCACGTAGCGGTTGCCGCGGCGCAGCCCGCCGCCGGAGACGACGATGATTTCGCTGCCGTGGCCGTAGACCTCGGCAATGGCGGCACGTAGACGCCGCGCCGTGGAGGCAAGGTCAACTTCGGCCTCGATGACTATCCGGCCCGAGATGATGTGAAGCCCGCCGGCAAAGCGAAGCATTGTCGAGACTTCGGCCTTCCGCACCTGGGACTTCTTGATGTCAAGGCGTGAAAGTTCATCCTTGACTGCTGCAGTCAGCGCCATGCACCCTGTCCTAACTTATGTCTTACTGTCCCGCGAAAATGTCATGGTAGGCCGTTGCGAGCCTTAACGGGTCATGTACGGCATGACCGCCGGGAGTTCCCACTCTACCCAAGACAACGCGCGCTCCGAGCCCGGCGGCTGCGGTTTCGAACCGTCCGCGGTCCCCAATGGTGTCAGGATCTGCGAGCACGACGTCGAACTTCAGCTCCGGGGCATACCGCTGCACCACCGACAGATGGTCCGCTGCGGTCATCCCGGATGTTTCGTTGGTATCCATGGCAAGATTCATGGTCAGGATTCTCCGCGCGGGGGTCCGGCACAGGGCGTCCCGCAACTCCGGGAGCATCAAATGCGGCAGCACCGAGGTGTACCAGGAGCCTGGCCCGAGGATCACCCAGTCGGCCTCCTCAATGGCTTGGAGGGCCTCGGTACAGGCTGGTGCATCGTCCGGTATCAGCCGCACATCGTTGACATGCGTATTCCGGCCGGCCTCCGCAAGCCGGGACTGGCCGGAAATCGTTACGTTCCGCAGCCGTCCGCCGGGTTCCTCCGTCAGGACGTCACCTTCGATGGTCAGCGGGACGGTTGCCATCGGCAGCACCTGGCCACGTGCCCCCAACAGTGCTCCGGCCCACTGCAGACCGGCAACCGGGTCCCCCAGCAGTTCCCACAGCGTAACGATCAGCAGGTTGCCGACCGCGTGGTTGTCCAGGCTGCCTTCAACGTTGTCCAGGGACTTGAACCGGTGCTGCATCACGTCCCGCCACGTTTGCCCCCATTCGGTGTCATCGCACAACGAGGCAAGCGCCATCCGCAGGTCGCCAGGCGGGAGGACGCCCAACTCACGGCGAAGACGGCCGGAGGACCCGCCGTCGTCCGCCACGGTCACCACTGCCGTCAGTTCCGTGGTCAGCAGCCGCAGGGCAGCCAGCGACGCCGACAGTCCGTGGCCGCCGCCCATGGCCACAACGGACGGCGGATTCTGACCGCGGACACTTCCCGGCCGGTCCGTCTGCGGCAGCGGTACACGGGGAAGCGGGCCCGTCAAAAGGGCCACTATTCGCGCCCCAGATCCCGGTGCTGCACCGCAACTTTTACGCGCGGCAGCTGCGCGAGGCGTTTGGCCAGCTCTACAGCCACGGCGACGGAGCGGTGTTTGCCGCCGGTGCAGCCGACGGCGATTGTCGCATAGTGCTTGTTCTCGCGGCGGTAGCCTTCGAGCACCGGTTCGAGTGCATCAACGTAGCGCTTGATGAATTCCTCCGCCCCGGATTCCTGCAGCACGAATTCGCTGACCTGCCGTTCCAGCCCCGTGTGCGGGCGGAGCTCGGGGATCCAGTGCGGATTGGGGATGAAGCGCGCGTCGGCCACAAAGTTCGCATCGACCGGAAGGCCGTACTTGAAGCCGAAGCTCATCACGTTCAAGCGCAGCACGATCGGGCCGGAGTCGGAAAAGAGCTCGGTGATGTTGGTCGCGAGGGCGTGGACATTCATGTCTGTTGTATCCAGGACCAGGTCGGAGGCGTCCTTGAGCCGGGCCAGGAGCTCGCGTTCCGCCGTAATACCGTCCGAAATCCGGCCGTCACCCTGCAGCGGATGCGGCCGCCGGCCTTGTTCGAAACGGCGGACCAGCACGTTGTCCGCGGCATCCAGGAAGATGACCCGGTAGTTGATGCCGCTGGATTTCAAGCCGTTGAGCGACTCACGGATATCGCGGAACAGGTTTTGACTGCGCACATCCACCACGACGGCGAGCCGCGGCATCGATTCGGGCATGCGGGAGACAAGCTCGGCCAGCGTGCCGAGCATTTGCGGCGGGAGGTTGTCCACGACATACCAGCCGTGGTCTTCGAGCGCGTGCGCGGCGGTGGTACGGCCTGCGCCCGACATACCCGTGACCACCAGCAGTTCGGATTCCACCGGTTTGATTGGCGTGAAATCCTCTTCGTCTGACATTGAGCCGTCCTGTTCTTAGGTTAGTCCCGCGGCCTTGCACGGGTTCCCTAGCCTAGCTAAGATTCGATGATTTCGCCGGTCGCCATGTTGACTGCGGGTGCCCCGGCGGCAGGTTCCATTGCCGGATCGAGCTGCCGTTTGATGGAAGCGGCGAGGGCGGGACCGACGCCGGGCACCGCTTGGAGTTCCTCGGTGCTGGCCGCCTTGAGTTTCTTGGCCGAGCCGAAGTGCTTGAGCAGCGCCTTGCGCTTGGCGGGCCCCAGCCCCTGGATCCCGTCCAGTACCGACACGGTCATCGACTTGCCGCGCTTCTGACGGTGGTAGTTGATCGCGAAGCGGTGGGCTTCGTCCCGGATCCGCTGGAGCAGATACAGACCGTGCGATGCACGGGGCAGGATGACGGGGAAGTCATCGTCCGGAAGCCAGACTTCTTCCAGCCTTTTGGCCAGTCCGACCACGTAGACGTCGGTGATCCCCAGATCGGCCAAGGCACGGGATGCGGCCGAAACCTGCGGCGGTCCGCCGTCCACCACGACAAGATTCGGCGGATAGGCGAACTTGGTGCGCGGCGCCGGCGTCGTCGTATCCGTCAATACCACGTCCCCGGCGGGGACGCCGTTGGAGTCGATGACATCGGCAACCAGGGGTGCTTTCGTGCCGGCCGGCGACGGAACGGCCTCAGGTTCGGGCACCGCCGTCCTGTCAGCCAGATAGTTCCGGAACCGGCGGCTGATGACGTCGTACATGGCGGAGGTATCGTCCCGGGCGGCATCGCCCGTAATGGAAAACCGCCGATAGTCAGATTTCTTGGGCAGGCCATCTTCAACGACCACCATGGAGGCAACAACGTTGGTTCCCTGGACATGGGAAATGTCGTAGCACTCGATGCGCAGCAGGGCCACGGGCAGGTCGAGCGCCTCCTGCAGCTCCTGCAGCGCGGCGGAGCGGGTGGTCAGGTCGCCGGCGCGGCGGCTCTTGTGCAGCGCCAGTGCCTGCTTCGCGTTCTCCTGCACCGTGCCGAGCAGCGCGGCCTTGTCACCGCGCTGGGGCACCCGCAGTTCGACCTTGCTGCCGCGCAGACCGCGCAGCCACTCTTCCAGCTCGGGTCTGTTGTCCGGCTCCACGGGCAGCAGCACTTGCTTGGGGATCCTGTCCGGTCCCTCGCCGTCGCCATAAACCTGCTGCAGCAGGTGCTCGGTCAGGTCGGCCGGAGACGCATCCTCGACCTTCTCGACGACCCAGCCTCGCTGGCCCCGGATCCGCCCGCCGCGCACGTGGAAAACCTGGACCGCCGCCTCAAGCTCGTCTTCGGCCAGCGCGAAAATGTCCGCGTCCGTGTCTTCGCCGAGCACTACTGCATTGCGTTCGAAGACGCGCTTCAGGGCAGCGATGTCGTCGCGGTACCGTGCCGCCGATTCGTAGTCGAGCTCGGCAACGGCGGCGTTCATCTTCTGTTCCAGCGCGCGGATGAAACGGTCGGCTTCGCCGCCCATGAAAGCGCAGAACTCGGCGGCGAGGGCCTTGTGGTCTTCAGGAGAAATCCGCCCGACACACGGTGCGGAGCACTTGTCGATGTAGCCGAGCAGGCACGGGCGGCCCGTCCGCTGGGCACGGTTGAAGACGCCAACACTGCAGGTGCGGACTGGGAAGACGCGCAGCAGGGTGTCCACCGTTTCCCTGATCGCCTTTGCGGGGTAGAAGGGGCCGAAGTACTTTGTGCCCTTCCGCCGGTCCCCGCGCATCACCTGCACGCGCGGGAACTTCTCGGACATGGTGACAGCCAGGTACGGGTAGGACTTATCGTCCCGGAACATGATGTTGAACCGGGGCGTGAACTCCTTGATCCAGGTGTACTCGAGCTGGATGGCCTCCAGTTCGCTCCCCACCACGGTCCATTCCACGGACGCTGCGGTATGCACCATTGCCCGGGTACGCGGCATGAGTCCGTCGGGATTTGCGAAGTAGCTGTTGAGCCTGGACCGGAGGTTCTTGGCCTTACCCACATAGATGACGCGCTTGTTGTCATCCCGGAACCTGTACACCCCGGGCTGGGTAGGGATCTCCCCCGGCTTCGGCCGGTAAGACGAGGGCAGCGCCATTACTGTGCCTGTTTGGATTGGTTGTAGGTGCCGGCCCGTTCCTGCCCGCTCAGTTCGGCAATGGCGTCCATAATCTTATCCGTGGCGGCACGGCGGGCAGGCAGGGAGTGTCCCGGGCCCGTCTTGTCGAAATACAGCGGCGCGCCGACCTTCAGGGTGAAATGCTGCGGCTTGATCATTTTCTTGTCCGCCGGCTGGAGCCTGTCGGTTCCGATCAGTCCCACCGGCACCACGGGAGCACCGGTGGTCAGGGCAAGCCAGCCAACGCCTGTTCTTCCACGGTACAGCAAACCGTCGCGGGAGCGGGTGCCTTCGGGATAGATGCCGAAGGCCTCGTTCCGCTCAAGAATTTCCACCGCTGTCTGCAGCGCCGCGACGCTGGCAGCCTGTTCCCCCCGTTCTACCGGGACGGAGCCGACGCTGTTGAAGAACCAGCGCATCGCGGAGCCCTTCGGTCCCTTTGCGGTGAAGTACTCGGCCTTCGCAAAGAACGCCACCTTGCGCGGCATCAGGGCCTGGACGATGATGCTGTCGAAAAACGACTGGTGGTTGGGGGCGACGATGACCGGGCCCTCCGGCGGGAAGTTTTCCAGCCCCTCAACCGTGGGCCGGCAGGTTCCGGAGATCACGGCACGGAACGCAGCACGGGTGCCTTCGAAAAATTCCATTCCCTTACCTCTCCGTTCCTTGTGTGACGGCCGCTTGCTGGCGTGCCAGTTCCTCCGCTAGTTCCTGCGTATTGACGACGACGGCGGCAGCACCGGCGGCTTCAAGCTCGCCGTCGGCCGCAAATCCCCAGCTAACTCCGATAGCCGGAATGCCGTGGTGGACGGCGGCCGTAATGTCGTAGTGCCGGTCCCCCACCATCACCACGCTGCCGTATCCTCCGGCGTACTGCCGCAAAGCCTCTTCGAGAATCGGGATCTTGCCTGCATCGGCTGCGGTGCCGCTGCCCGGATCGTCAAAGCCTGCGCCATGGATACTGTCGAAGTAGGCGGTCAACCCTTGTACGCGGAGTAGTTCGTCGGCGATCGGAGTGGGTTTCTGCGTAGCCACGGCCAGGATGGTGCCTTCGGTCTTCAACTGCTGCAGCAGCCCTTCCACTCCGGGATATACATGGCTGGCTGCCATCCCGGAAAGACGGTACTCGGTCCGGTAGAGCCTAATGACTTCGGCTAGATCGCTCTCCGGAACCCCGGCCTTCTCCCGCAGCGACTGCCCCAGCGGAGGACCGACCATGGAGTCGAGGACATCCTGCCGCGGGACCGGCAGCCCGGCTAGCTGCAAGGCTCGGCTGATACCCCCTGTGATGGCCCCCGCGGGATCCACCAGAGTCCCATCAAGGTCAAAGAGAACCAGCGCCGGCAAAGAAGTCACCTAGGCATTTTTCCATACCTTGAAGGTTATGCGTTACAAACATTCCCCTTGGGGTATATACCGCGCTGCCGATCAGGCCGTGTCAAGTACTTCCGCGAGGAACCGGCCGGTGTGGCTGACCTCCGCCTTCGCAACCTGTTCAGGCGTGCCTGCGGCAATAATACGGCCGCCGCCGGAACCTCCGTCCGGTCCAAGATCCACTACCCAGTCGGCACTCTTGATGACGTCCAGGTTGTGTTCGATGGTGATCACGGTGTTGCCCTTGTCCACCAATGACTGGAGTACCAGCAACAGCTTGCGGATATCCTCGAAGTGCAGCCCGGTGGTGGGTTCGTCCAGCACGTAGATACTCCGACCGTTGCTACGCTTCTGCAACTCGCTCGCGAGCTTCACCCGCTGCGCTTCGCCGCCGGAGAGGGTGGTAGCGGGCTGGCCGAGCCGGACGTACCCCAAGCCGACGTCCACCAACGTATTCAAGTGACGGGCAATCGGGGTGAAAGCCGCGAAGAATTCCGCACCTTCCTCGATCGGCATGTCCAGCACATCCGCAATGGTCTTGCCCTTGTAGTGGACTTCAAGCGTCTCGCGGTTGTAACGGGCGCCGTGACAGACCTCGCAGGGGACATAGACGTCCGGCAGGAAGTTCATCTCGATCTTCAGTGTGCCGTCGCCGCTGCATGCTTCACAGCGCCCGCCCTTGACGTTGAACGAGAACCGTCCGGGCTGGTAGCCGCGCACCTTGGCCTCGTTGGTTTCGGCGAAGAGCTTGCGAATATTGTCGAAGACACCGGTGTAGGTGGCCGCGTTGGACCGCGGCGTGCGGCCGATCGGACTCTGGTCGACGTGGATGACCTTGTCCAGGTGCTCAAGGCCCTCGACGCGCGTATGCCGGCCGGCGACCTGCTTGGCCCGGTTGAGCTTGTTGGCCAGTACCTTGTACAGGATGTCATTGACGAGCGTGGATTTTCCGGAGCCGCTCACCCCGGTGACCGCGGTGAAGACGCCAAGCGGGAAGACTGCGTCGATGCCCTGCAGGTTGTTTTCCCGGGCAGCGACCACCTTGAGCTGTCGCTTCTTATCGATCTTGCGGCGCTTGGCGGGGATGTCGATACGGCGCCTGCCGGCCAGGTAATCACCCGTAATGGACTGCTCATTGTCCAGCAGTTCCTTGAGCGAACCGGAATGGACTATCTGGCCTCCGTGCTCGCCTGCACCCGGACCGACGTCGACAATCCAGTCGGCTTCGCTGATGGTGTCTTCGTCGTGCTCGACCACGATCAGAGTGTTGCCGAGGTCGCGCAGCCGGGTCAGGGTTTCGATCAGCCGGCGGTTGTCGCGCTGGTGCAGGCCGATGGATGGCTCGTCCAGAACGTAGAGCACGCCGACCAAGCCGGAACCGATCTGTGTGGCCAACCGGATGCGCTGCGCTTCACCGCCGGAGAGTGTGCCGGCAGCTCGTTCGAGGTTCAGGTAGGAGAGGCCTACGTCCAGCAGGAAGCGGAGCCTGGCCTGGATCTCGATGAGCACCTGCTGGGCAATTTGCGCCTCCCGCGGCGTCAGCTCCAGTGAATCCAGGAAGTCGCGGCATTCCTGCAGCGGCATTGCTGACACTTCGGCAATTGACCTGCCGTTGATGAGCACCGACAGGGACGCCGGGTTCAGGCGCGCACCCTTGCACTCGGGACAGGGTACTTCCCGCATGTACTGCTCATAACGGTCCCGCGCATTGTCGGACTCGGTTTCCAGATGCTTGCGGTGGATGTACTGCACCGCGCCTTCGAAACCGGTGCTGTACTTGCGTTCGCGGCCAAACCGGTTGCGGTACTGAACCACCACCTTGTGGTCCTTGCCGTAGAGCACGGCCTTGCGCGCTTCTTTGGACAGCTCATTGAAGGGGACGTCCATGGAGAATCCGAGTTCGTGCGACAGGCCTTCAAGCAGCCGGTTCCAGTACTGCTGCGTCGCCGTGCCCAGGGCCCAGGGCGCGATCGCGCCGTCGCCGAGGCTGAGCTCCGGGTCCGGAACGACCAGGTCTTCGTCCACCTCAAGCTTGCTGCCGATGCCGGTACAGACCGGGCAGGCACCGAACGGATTGTTAAACGAGAAGGACCGCGGCTCGACTTCGTCAATGGCCAGCGGGTGTTCATTGGGACAGGCAAGGTGCTCCGAAAAGGCCCGGGTACGTCCCGGATCGCCTTCATCCAGGTCCACAAAGTCCGCCAGTACACGGCCCTCCGCCAGGCCCAGCCCGGTCTCGATCGAGTCAGTCAGCCGCTGCTGGATGCCCTCCTTGACCACCAGTCGGTCGATAACGACTTCGATGGTGTGCTTGAACTGCTTGCCGAGCTTGGGCGGTTCCGACAGCTGGATCAGTTTGCCGTCCACCTTGGCGCGGGAATAGCCCTTGGCGGAAAGTTCCTTGAACAGGTCCACGAACTCGCCCTTGCGCCCGCGGACTACCGGGGCGAGGATCTGGAACCGGGTACCGCTCTCAAGCTCCAGCAGCTGATCCACAATTTGCTGCGGAGTCTGCCGTGTCACTGGCTGGCCGCAAACCGGGCAGTGCGGGCGGCCTACCCGGGCCCAAAGCAGCCGCATATAGTCATAGATCTCGGTGATCGTGCCCACCGTGGAACGGGGATTCTTGCTCGTCGATTTCTGGTCGATGGAAACTGCCGGGGAAAGGCCTTCAATGAAGTCGACATCGGGTTTGTCCACTTGGCCCAGGAACATGCGCGCATAGGCTGACAGCGATTCGACATAGCGGCGCTGCCCCTCGGCGAAGATCGTGTCGAAGGCCAGGGAGGACTTGCCGGAACCGGAAAGCCCGGTGAATACGATCATGGAATCCCTGGGCAGGTCTAGGTCGACATTGCGCAGGTTGTGCTCCCGCGCGCCCTTCACGACCAGCCGGGATAGGTCCGTCCGGGCATCCTCGTGGGATCCGGGTCCAGTTGATTCACTCGCTTTTAGCACGGTTTCCACTCTAATCGAAAGTCCGTTCGAAAACGTATTGCGTTCAGCACATCGGTGCGAACGCGGACCATAATTGTCCGCGTACCTTCAACGTGGGCGGGGCTTTTTCGTCTCGCCCGGTTGGTCTGCTGGGTCAGCGTTCCAGGGCCGCCTTGACCGCAGCCAATGCAGTCTTCAACGTGGCGCCCTGTGCCCTGGCCGTCTCCGCGAACGTGGCGGCCGCCTCGGCCAGCAGCCGCGAGGACTCGTCCCCGCCTGCGCTGATCACGGTGCCGGCCCGGCCTCCGGTTGTCACCCGGCCCGCCGTTTCCAGTTCCCGGTAGGCGCGGGCCACGGTGTTAGGCACAATGCCGAGATGGTCGGCTAGCCGCCGCACCGGCGGCAGCTTGGTTCCGATAGTCAGCTCTCCGACGTCGGATGCCTCAATAATGCGCAGGCGCAACTGCTCGAACAGCGGCACCGAGCTCTGCTTGTCCAGCCGCCAGTCGAATTGGTCAGCTTCCATGTACCGCTGCCTGCCCTTCTGCAATTGTCCGTTCCCGGACCAATCGAATTTACGCCAATTTCCCGGCGTCGGACAAGGACTTTCACTCTCGGCGCAGACCCCGCCCGGGCAGCCTCCGGACTGTGATTAGACTGGGCGCATGTGGGAACTTGATGACATCACCATCCGCTCGGCGTCCGTCAGCGAGATGGACAACAACGTCTATCTAATCACGGCCAAGGACACCGGCGCACAGGTGCTCATCGACGCCGCGGACGATCTGCCCGCCATCGAAAAACTGCTGGCCGAAGGGGCGCAGGACAGTCAGGCGCCCGCCAAAGTGGCAATGATCATCACCACGCACAGCCACTGGGACCATGTGCGCGCCCTTGCCGAGACGGTGAAACTCACCGGCGCCCGCACCGCGGCCGGAACCGAAGACATCGCGCAGATCGAGGTTCCCGCCGACGTCGCACTAGATCACGGCGACATCGCGGAATTCGACGGGTTCTCGCTGGAGGCCATCAAACTGCGCGGGCACACTCCCGGCTCGGTGGCCCTCCTGTACCGCAACGCGCACGGACCCTCGCACCTGTTCACCGGGGACTCGCTGTTCCCGGGAGGCGTTGGCAACACCCAGCAGGACCCGCAGCGCTTCGCCTCGCTGATTGACGACGTCGAACGCCGCCTTTTCGACTACCTGCCGGACGACACAGTGGTCCACCCGGGCCACGGCAAGGGCACCACGCTCGGCGCCGAACGGCCGCACCTGTCCGAATGGCGCGAGCGGGGCTGGTAGTCAGCGCTTGCGCGCAACGCAGAAAATCCGCCTGAAGGGGAAGACCGTTCCGTGCGGGCCTGCCGGATAGGCATGGCGCAGCGCCTCGGCATATTCCGTCTCGAACTCGGCGGCCTCCTCGGGTGCCAAGGCGGCCAGTACCGGGCGCAGGCCAGTCCCCCGGACCCACTCCAGCACCGGATCCGGCCCCTGCAAGACGTGGAGGTACGTGGTCTCCCACGCATCGGCGTCGAATCCCGCCTCCAGCAGCAGGGCGAGGTAATCCGCGGGCTCGCTGACGGCATCTTCGTGCCGGAGCACGCCGTCGAGAAGGGAATGCCACTTGCTGGAGGCCGCCTGCCGGCGCATCAACACATGCGACGGCGCAGAGAAGTTGCCGGGAACCTGGAACGCCAGCCACGCGCCGGAGGTCAGGCAGGACGCCCACTCGCGCAGCAGGTCCTGGTGCCCCGGAAGCCACTGGAGGGCGGCGTTCGAGACGAGCACGTCCAGATCCTGCGGCGGGGCCCAGGCCGCGATGTCGCCGACTGCGAAATCCAGGTTCTGCAGTTGTGAAGCGGCATTGGCTGCGGCGATCATGGCGGCAGACGAATCCAGTCCCGTCACCCGCGCCCGGGGCCACCGGTCTGCCAGCGCCGCGGTCAGGCTGCCCGGACCGCAGCCCAGGTCCACCACCCGGCGCGGCTCCTCCGCGGCAATCCTGCCGGTCAGGTCGAAGAAGGGGCGGCTGCGGTAATCCGCAAACTCGGCGTACTTGGACGGGTCCCATTTCATACGCCCAGCCTACGGCTTCCGTTACACCCGTCCCCCGGCGGCGCACCGACCGATAGGCTGGAGGGGACATGAACCTACTTGAACAGCTCCCCGCAGCCGCCACTGCCAACCCGGACGAAATCTACACCGCCTTCATCGACTGGGTGGAGGGCCGTGGCATGGCGCTGTATCCGGCCCAGGACGAGGCGGTGATGGAACTGGTCACGGGCAACAACGTCATCCTGGCTACGCCGACCGGCTCGGGTAAGTCAATGGTGGCCATCGCCTCGCATTTTCATGCCATGGCCCACGGGCGGCGCAGTTACTACACGGCGCCGATCAAGGCGCTCGTCTCGGAAAAGTTCTTCGCCTTGTGCGAGATCTTCGGTCCGGACAACGTCGGTATGGTTACCGGTGACTCGTCCGTGAACCAGGACGCTCCCATCATCTGCTGCACTGCGGAAATACTCGCCAACATCGCCCTGCGCGAGGGTTCGGAGGCCGAGCTGGGAACCGTGGTCATGGACGAATTCCATTACTACTCTGATCCGCAGCGCGGCTGGGCCTGGCAGGTGCCGCTGCTGGAACTGCCGCAGGCGCAGTTCCTCCTGATGTCCGCCACTCTGGGCGACGTGACCCGGTTCGAGAAGGAGCTGACCCAGCGCACCGGGCGGCAGACTACTACCGTAAGCTCGGCCGAGCGCCCCATTCCGCTGCATTACTACTACGTCCAGACGCCCGTGCAGGAGTCGTTGGAGGAGCTCCTGAGCACCCGCCAGGTGCCGGTGTACGTGGTGCACTTCAGCCAGCTGGAAGCGATCGAACGCGCCCAGAACCTCATGAGCATCAACGTCTGCACCCGCGAGGAGAAGGACCGGATCGGCGAACTGATCGCCGGCTTCCGGTTCGCGCCGGGCTTCGGCAAGACCTTGAACCGGCTGGTCCGCCACGGCATCGGCGTCCATCACGCCGGCATGCTGCCCAAGTACCGGCGGCTGGTCGAACAGCTGGCCCAGGCCGGCCTGCTGAAGGTTATCTGCGGTACGGACACGCTCGGTGTCGGCATCAACGTCCCCATCCGAACCGTCCTGATGACGGCGTTAAGCAAGTACGACGGCGTCCGTACCCGGGTGCTCAACGCGCGGGAATTCCATCAGATCGCCGGCCGTGCAGGACGGGCCGGGTACGACACGGCCGGCACCGTCGTCGTCCAGGCGCCGGAGCACGTGGTGGAAAACACCAAAGCGATTGCCAAGGCGGTGGCGAAGTTCGGTGATGACCAGAAGAAGCTGCGCCAGGTGGTCAAGAAGAAGCCGCCGGCTGGCTTTGTCAGCTGGGGCGAGCCGACCTACCAGAAGCTGGTGGACGGCCAACCGGAGCCGCTGACATCCAGCTTCACGGTGAGCCACTCGATGCTGCTGAATCTGCTGGAGCGTCCCGGGGATCCCTTTGCCGCCGCGAAACGGTTGCTGACCGAGAACCACGAGACCCGGGCCTCACAGCTCAAGCTGATCAAGCGCGCGCTTGGCATCTACCGCGAACTCGTGGCCTCCGGCCTGGTGGAACGCCTGCCCGAGCCGGACGAAGACGGCCGCCTGGTGCGGCTGAAGATCCATCTGCAGGCAAACTTCGCGCTGAACCAGCCGCTGTCCCCGTTCGCGGTTGCCAGTCTGGAACTGCTGGATCCGGAGAGCGGCAGCTACGCCCTTGACGTCGTTTCCGCCATCGAAGCGATCCTGGAGCAGCCCCGGCAGGTGCTGTCCGCGCAGGAGAAGAAGGCCCGCGGTGAAGCTGTTTCCGCCATGAAGGCGGACGGCATCGAGTACGACCAGCGCATGGCCATGCTGGAGGAGGTCACGTATCCGCAACCGCTGGCCGAGCTGTTGTTCCAGTCCTTCGATGTGTACCGGAAGAGCGCCCCTTGGCTGGGCGACTTCGAACTCGCGCCCAAATCGGTGATCCGGGACATGTACGAACGGGCGATGAACTTCAGCGAGTATGTGCAGTTCTACTCGCTGGCACGCTCCGAAGGCATCCTGTTGCGCTACCTCACCGACGGCTACAAGGCCTTGCGCCAGACGGTGCCGACCGAGGCACTGCGCGAAGACCTGGAAGACATCATCGCCTGGCTCGGCGAACTGGTGCGCCAGGTGGACTCGAGCCTGCTGGACGAATGGGAAGAGCTGACCTCCGGCGCCGGCGCCGCGGATCTGGCAGCGGAACATGCCAGCGAGTCCGTCCTGACCAAGACGCCGCCGAAGCTCACGGACAACGTCCGCGCGTTCCGGGTCATGGTTCGCAACGAGCTCTTCCGCCGGGTGGAACTCTTCGAAGCCGAAAACGAAGAGGCCCTCGGCGAGTTGGACGCGGACAGCGGCTGGGATGCGGACCGTTGGGCAGACGCCATGGACGCCTATTTCGACGCACATGATGACCTCGGCATCGGGCCTGATGCCCGTGGCCCCAAGTACCTGATCATCGAAGAGTCCCCGGCGGAGTGGAAGGTCCGGCAGATCTTCGACGACCCTGCCGGGGACCATGACTGGGGCATTAACGCCGTCGTTAATCTCGCCGAATCGGACGAACTGGGCACGGCCGCGGTGCGGATTACCGCAGTGGGCCCGCTCTGATTAGGATGCCAGTTATGACCAGTATCCGGCGCGCCCGCGAATCCGATGTTCCCGTAATCCTCGAGCTCATCCGCGAGCTTGCCGTCTACGAAAAGGAACCGGACGCGGTCAAGGCCACCGAGGAGCAGCTGAGGCACGCCCTCTTCGGCGACACCCCCTCCGTGTTCGCCCACATCGCCGAGGACGACGGCGGCGTGCAGGGTTTTGCTCTGTGGTTCCGTAATTTCTCCACCTGGGAGGGCGTGCACGGCATCTATCTGGAGGACCTGTACGTGCGCCCGGAGTCGCGCGGTGCGGGACACGGAAAGGCGCTGCTGCGCACCTTGGCACAGCACGCCGTCGAGAACGGTTATGCCCGGGTCGAATGGGCGGTGCTGAACTGGAATGAACCATCCATCAACTTCTACCGCAGCCTGGGCGCGCTGCCGCAGGATGAATGGTCCACGTTCCGCCTGACCGGCACCGCGCTGAGCGAATTCGGCTCCACCGCTCCTGCCCGGACGGCATGATGCACGACGGCGCAGCCCACCGGATTGCCGCCTCGCACATCATGCACGGGGCCAGGACGGTGGAACACTGGTTCACCGTTCCGCTGGTCCACGGGGACGCGGACGGCGGCAGCATCGAGATCTTCGCCCGGGAATACACATCCCTGGAGCACACCCCCGAGGCAGTAGAATCCCTGCCCTGGCTGCTCTTCCTGCAGGGCGGTCCGGGCGGCCGCGGCAACCGGGTAACGTCCCTGGGCGGCTGGATGAAGGAAGCCGCACGGCACTTCCGCATCCTGATGCTGGACCAGCGCGGAACCGGGCTGTCCACTCCCCTCTCACGCCAGAGCCTTCCGCTGCAGGGTGACGCGGCGGCACAGGCGGACTACCTGGCCCACTTCCGGGCGGACTCCATTGTGGCGGATGCCGAACTCATCCGGCAGGAGCTGGCCGGCGCGCCCTGGAGTATCTTTGGCCAGAGCTACGGCGGTTTCTGCGCCCTGAGCTACCTTTCATTTGCACCGGCGGGACTGCGCGAGGTCCTGATAACCGGCGGCCTGGCACCGCTGGCCGGCCACCCGGACCGGGTGTACCAGGCCACCTTCAAGCGGGTCGAGGCACGCAACGCCGAATACTTCGCCCGCTATCCAGCGGACCGCCTGCGGGTCACCCGGATAGCGCGGCATTTGGAACAGGTGCCGGAATTCCTGCCCACCGGCGAGAGACTGAGCGTACGCCGCTTGCAGATGCTCGGTTCCTTCCTGGGCGGCAATACCCGGGTGGACGCCCTGCACTACCTGCTGGAAGATGCGTTTACCGCCACCCCGGCAGGCCCGCGGCTGACCGATACCTTCCTCGAACAGGTAGGCCATCAGGTCAGCCGGGCCGCCAATCCGCTCTACGCGCTGCTGCACGAATCCATCTACGCCCAGCACGAAGCCACCGCCTGGTCCGCCTGGCGGGTCCTGGAGCAGTATCCCCAGTTCAGCCCCGAAGCGGAGCATCCTCTGCTCACCGGCGAAATGGTCTACCCGTGGTATTTCGAGGAGGACCCGGCTCTGGCGCCGCTGCAGGAGGTGGCCGGGCTGCTAGCCGCCAAGAGCGACTGGCCCGGTCTTTACAACCTCGAACGGCTGGCCGCCAACACCGTGCCGGCCGCAGCTGCGGTGTATGCCGAGGACATCTACGTGGACCGCGACCTGTCGCTCGAAACTGCCGACCAAGTCCGGGGCCTGCAGGTCTGGGAGACCGCCGATTTCCATCATGACGGCATTTCGGACGACGGCGAGGCCATCTTCCGCCGCCTGCTCGCCATGTGCCGCAGCCAGGATGGCGCCGTAGAATAATCCGCGCGCCGGGCGCCCCCGCCGGAAACAGCGTGTGCGCGTCCTAGGTCCGTCATTGGGTCCCGCGGTTCCGTGCGGCCTCCACGACGGCGAAGACCAGGACGACGGCGGCCGCCAGCGCCGCTGCCAGGTTCAGCCCGGCGAAGCCAAAGAACGCAAGCGCTACGCAGGAGAGCGCAGCTCCCAATGCGCCCGCGGCACCCATGCAGGTATCGGAGACACCCTGCACCAGCACCCGGTCCTCGTCGGAGACAGATTCCGTCAGCAAGGTGGAGCCGGCGATCGTGGCAGCGGACCAGCCCACGCCGAGGACAGCAAGTCCGGCTCCCACCCACAACTGGTCCCCGTGCCCGATTCCGGCCAGCCCGACAGCGGCCAGCAGCACCAACTGGGCTGCCATGATCATCCGAGGCCTGCCCAGCCTGTCCGTGAGCAGGCCGATTACCGGCGACAGCGCGTACATGCCGGCGATGTGCAGGGAGATGGTGAATCCGATGAACGCGAGTGTGTCCGCGTCGCTGTGGTGCAAACCGGAGGCATGGTCGAGCGCCTGCAGATGGACGGGAGTCATGGACATCACGGCAACCATGACCAAATGCGCTCCGACGACCGTAACCAATCCAAGCTGCGCCATCGGTGACCGGTGGACAGCTGCCAGACCGGCGCCCAGCGAACCACCGCGGAGCATTCGGGGCACGGCAGAGCCGGAAGATACTGGCGCCGTTCCGGCGCCAGCGGCAACGCTCCGGGCCACCAATAGCGGATCCGGACGCAGGCCGACAAACAGCAGAGTCGCTCCGATGGCCAGCCCTGCCATCGAAAACAGGAACGGACCGGACGTCTCCGGCAGGGACAGCGCCAAGGCCAGTTCGGCTCCGGGTTTGATCAGGTTCGGTCCTGCCACCGCTCCGATGGTGATGGACCAGACCACGAACGACAGGTCGCGCCCACGGTGCTCCGGCCGGGCCAAGTCGACGGCAGCGAACCGGGCCTGCAGGTTGACTGCAGCGCCGACGCCGA